>JBCCDS010000059.1:0-37161 GCA_039030655.1 Bacteroidota bacterium
CCACAAGCGTCAGTATAAGTGTAAGTATAAGTGTAAGTTGTACCGGCTACGTTAGGATCGCCGACAACAACCGGACCGGCCACTGACGTAGCACCACTTTGGTTGCTACACTGATCAGTAGTAACTGCATTAGCAGCGCTAACCACGGGCGTCTCGCCACATTCTACCGTGCCGTCGGCAGGGCATACAATCGTAGGATCAGTATCGCTGACCACCGTAAAGGTCTGCATACACTCAGCCATATTATCCTCCTGATCCTGTAGGAAGTAAGTACGCGTAATGAATACCGTATCTTCCGGACAGCCACTGTTGCCGGGGATAATCGTGAGGGCCGAACGAATGACATCACCACAGGAGTCCGTAACGACGGGCAGCGCAAAATCTACTGCCGGTAGATCAGAGCGGCAGTCCAGCTGCTCGTCGGTGATAGCTGAGCAGTCGACGACTAAGTCACAGATAAATGGATTGACGGTCACCTGATAGATCACTGGCTCGCCCACACAGCCATCGGCGGCGTAAGGTGTCACCGTATATTCTATTACTCCCTGATCCATAGTGCCGTTCAGGAAGAAGGACTCCATGCTGATGAAAGCCGGATCGGTGGTTTCGGAGGTGGAGCCATAGCCTTGTCCAATGGTACTAAAGGTAGTGGCATCGGGAGGGGTGAAGACCGCCTGCTTTACTACTGTAAAGCTATCGGCAGCGGCAGAACCTGCGGAAGTACTAAAAACAATACCAATCTGTTGTCCAGATTCGACGGTGATATTTTGGGGAACCAACTCCGGGCCATCGCAAGGGTTGACCGTCACTTGATAAGTAACCGGATCTCCCTCACAGCCACTGGCCGCGTAGGGGGTCACAGTATATTCAACTATTCCTTGGTCCACGGTTCCGTCGAGGAAGAAGGACTCCATACTGATTTGGGCCGGATCGGTCGTTTCCCGGGTAGAGTTGAAGCCCTGGCCAATGGTACTAAATTCTGTGGCATCGGCTGGAACAACCGTAGCTTGCTTCTCGATGGAAAAGCTATCGGCCGGGACGGAGCCGGGGGCCGTCATGAAGACAATGCCCAGCTGCTGATCGGATTCGACGGTAATGTCTTGTGGGGTGAGCACGGGGATATCATCACAAGTTGAGGGGCCGAATACGTAAGCAGAGCCAGCTTGAAAATCCGTATTCATGCCAGTTGCATCTTGAGATTCTCCAAAAGCCCCTATAAGAGCATAACCCCCGCTAATCGATACCGAAGAACTGAATTGATCACCAGCTGCCCGGTCGGAGGCCACCAGCTTTTGCACATCCTGCCAGGAGCCACTACCATCCCGCTCAAATACATAAGCAGATCCGGCATTAAAAGCTGTATTCATGCCAGCTGCATCTTCAGATTCTCCAAGAGCCCCCACAATAGCATAATCACCACTGATCGACACGGAGTTACCGAATTCATCATCAGCTGCCCGATCGGAGGCTACGAGCTTTTGCGCTTCTTGCCAGGAGCCACTACCATCTCGCTCAAAAATATAGGCAGAGCCAGCATTAGACAGTGTATTCATACCAGCTGAATCGTCATCTTCAAAATGACCCCCTATGATGGCATAGTCGCCGCTGATGGATACTGACCAACCGAATTCATCATCAGCGGCCCGATCGGAGGCTACGAGCTTTTGCACTTCCTGCCAGGAGCCACTACCATCCCGCTCAAAAATATAGGCAGAGCCAGCATTAGACAGTGTATTCATGTCAGTTGCATCCTCATCTTCAAAATAAGCCCCTACAACGGCATAGTCGCTGCTGATCGATACCGACCAACCGAAACTATCAAAAGCTTGCCTGTCAGAGGCCACCAGCTTTTGCACTTCCTGCCAGGAGCCGCTACCATCTCGCTCAAATACATAAGCAGATCCAGCTAGAAAAACCGTATTCGTGCCAGTTGCATCTTCAGATTCTCCAAAAGCCCCCACAATGGCATAATCACCACTAATCGATACCGATTGACCGAAACCATCAAAATCTGCCCGGTCGGATGCTACGAGCTTTTGCACTTCCTGCCAGGAGCCACTACCATCCCGTTCAAATACATAAGCAGATCCAGCTAGAAAAACCGTATTCATGCCAGCTGCATCTTCAGATTCAAACCTAGCCCCAACGATAGCGTAATCACCACTAATCGATACCGTCCAACCGAATTCATCACCAGCGGCTCGATCGGATGCTACGAGCTTTTGCACTTCCTGCCAGGAGCCACTACCATCCCGCTCAAAAATATAGGCAGAGCCAGCATCTGATAGTGTATTCGTACCAGTTACATCGTCATCTTCAAGATAAGCTCCCACTATGGCATAGTCACCACTGATCGATACCGAATAACCGAATCGATCAAAAGCCTCACGGTCGGAAGCCACTACTTTGATAATCTCATTAAAGTCTTGGGCAGCAAGCGGAATACCGGCAAACAATAGCAATGGAAGGCTCACCCGAAATAGGGTTGAGAGTATTAGTCGCGACATTTTTCAATTGAGATTACAAAAGGCCGTAAAATAAGGTGTAAATATTCCAATTATAATGGAAAATCAAGAATTGAATTTTACTTAGCAAAAATAGGGAATTTTGGGCGATATCTGGGAAGGTTTTAGGGGGAAAGGGCTTAATTAGGACACCCTCCAAAATCTTGCTTAGCGGTCCTCCAGAGATCTGTAGTGGAAAGGGGAGGTTTTAGATACGTATATGGAGTGGGCCGGTGGTAGATTACTGCAAGAGAAAACCATATTTCAGTACAGTGCCATGACCCCAAGGGAGTCGATGTTCAGGGTAGGGCGCCGCCCGTGGGCTCCAACTATCATCACCACCAACACCGATTTGGCCGTAGTCCAGGTTGAGGGTGAAGCGGTCGCTGCGGTAGGGAAGCTCGTAGTCATGTCGGGCAACTTCTAGTTCAGTTTGGGTATAGGGCCAGAAGGAGAAATTAAAAGGTAGATAGTCCAACTGACTAATGGAAACTAGTGACGGCCTTGAGGCCTCGGTGAAAATATCTAGCTGGCGTACCCCGCCCCGGTTGCCATTTTCCTGGGGGCGGATGTAGGGGGTGATCAGTGCTTGGGGTGAAAGTTGGTGCCGACCTATCCAGGCGCTGTTCTGCCGATCTGAATAGTTTTCGTGAGGACCCAGGCCGTGGTAACTCACTTCACTGACCGGAGCAGCGATCTCAGTTTGATAGCCGTATCGTAGCGGCATGGGAACAGTGTCGTTGGTCGGCCGCAGCGAGCACTCAATAGACAGGGACTTTTCACCGGGCTTAAGGCGATAAACGACCGTTTCCACTACTTGCCCGTCGAGGTAGGAACGCTCCAGGCTGATAATACCCTCGTCCCCGACGGTTTGGTGCTGTAGGTCAATGAGCTGTGCTTTGGCCTTCTTCCAGGGCTGGGCTTGCCGGGGAAGACCACTGGGGCCGTCGTTGTCGGTCAGGGCACGCCAGAAATTGGGACGGAGGGGGGCATCAAAGTAGGCATGACCTGCTCGTTGGAAGGACAGTAAATCACCGCTGGTGGTATCCAGAATCACCTCGATCTCGCCCAACTGGAAAAGGTAAGTACTGGCTTTTTCTTCTAGGGTCATGGTATACCCTAGGTCAGGTCGTTCTCTGATCCGGGGATCAGGTGGGGAGGGACCGTTGTGCAGGTCCAGTTGTTCCCAGGCTATGACGTGGCCAGTGGGGTATATGTCGTTGGGCTGATCGTGTAGGATGAGTTCAACCAGCAGGAACTCTGCGGAGGGCTCGAGTTCGACTCGACGGTTAATCCTGCTGCTAGCTCCGGCAGGAACCGATTCCTCGATTAAAACCTCGGAAAGAGCTTGCTGCTGGCCATCATCACGGCTAATGGTAGAGAGCAAAAGGCGAGACCCGCGTAAGTCTAAAAAATTAAACTGATTATGAAGGACGAGCTGATTATCCTCCCAGCTAAAGCTGACCGGCTGGAAGACTTTTTTGACCTCCAATAAAGCCGGCTGCGGACTCTGGTCGGCAAAGACAATACCATTGGCCAGGAAGTTGCCATCGTGTATTTCTTCCCCAAAATCGCCGCCGTAGGCCAGGTACTCCCGGCCGTCTTCGTCGGTGGTGTAGAGCCCCTGGTCCATCCAGTCCCAGATGAAGCCACCGATCATGGCCGGGTACTCGCGAAAGAGGCGCGCAAAGCTGTCCAGGTGGCCAGTGCTGTTGCCCATACTGTGGGCGTATTCACAGTACATTAGGGGGCGCGAGTCGCCGTTATTGAGCATCTCCCGCATATGGTCTAAGCTGGAATACATGCGGCTGCGCACATCAACGTAATCCATATCGGGCCAGCCTTCAGAAGTGTAGCCCTGGGCACCTTCGTTGTGCAGCCAGCGGCTGGGGTCGTAGGCCTTGATCCAGGCGGCCATGGCGCGATGATTGGGACCGGTACCGGCTTCGTTGCCCAGACTCCAGCCTACGATGGAGGGGTGGTTTTTGTCTCGTTCCACCATACGGATGGCCCGGTCCAGCATGGCCGGAGCGTAGCCGGATTGGCCGCTGATTTGACTACCCAACTTATGGGTCTCGATATTGGTCTCGTCCAGTACGTAGAGTCCGTAGCGATCGCAGAGCTCGTAGAAGTAAGGATCGTTGGGGTAGTGGCTGGTGCGAACGGCGTTAAGGTTGTGGGTTTTCATCAGCATCACGTCCCGTTCCATCTCAGCGCGGGTGACCATCTTGCCGCCACGGGCCGAGTGGTCGTGGCGATTGACCCCGTAGAGGATGACCTCCTGTCCATTGACCTTGAAGCCTTCCGGCCCCCATTTCAGCCGGCGAAAGCCGACGTTTTCGCCGATGGTCTCGACGACCTCACCTTCCGGATTGAGCACCTCCACGACCAGGCGGTAGAGCTGGGGCGTTTCCGCCGACCAGTGCCGAGGCGCGGGTACCGTCAGGTCCAGGCCGTAGAAACGGTGGTCGCTGTAAGGATTATTGTAGCGACCTTTCTGGTAGTAATCGACGATGGCTTGCAGCTCCAGCTCGGCGGCTTCCGGGAAGACGGCTTGGCCCACCGGATCGTAGAGACTGGCCCGCATTCGGTAGCCACGTAGTTGGTCGGGATCGCGGAATTCGAACTTGGGTTCAATCCGCAGACTGCCATCGACCAGGTCCTCATTCAGCTGGGCTTTGATGAATAAATCCTGAATGTGCACCAGCGGTAGTTGTTCCAAATAAACAGAGCGGTGCAACCCGCTGAGTCGCCAGTGATCCTGATCTTCCAGGTAGGAGCCAGCACTATAGCGGTAGACTTGGACAGCTAGCTGATTTTTACCGACTTGTACTTGCTCACTTACATCGAATTCTGCGGGAGTGCGACTGCCGGTGCTGTAACCGACGTACTCGCCGTTGAGCCAGACGTGGAAGGCGCTGCTCACTGCGCCGAAGTGGAGGATGAGGCGTTGATCCTCCGTGCTACTTAGGTTGAAAGTCCGCCAGTAGTTGCCAATGGGGTTGCGGTCGTGGCGGCTGCCCTCGGCTGCCGTGGGCACATAGGGTGGGGCCACGGGGCGAAAGGGGTATTCCCAGTTGACGTAAATGGGCGCACCGTAACCCTGCATTTCCCAGTTACCGGGTACCTGAATCGTGCCCCAGTCTGCGGTGGTTGCTGACCGAAACTCTGCGCTGCCGAAATCAGGGGGTGTTTGCGCCGGACCAGGACTGTATCGAAATTTCCAGGTCCCATCCAGACTAAGGCGCTGACTCGGGGCTGCGCCGGTTCTAGCAGCTTCGATGTCGGCATAACGGTGCAAGCTGGCGTGAGCTGCCAGGCGATTGACGCTGATGGAAAGCGGTGACTGGACAATCTGATGCTGAGCGAAACTGGGCATAGTCGCTAAAATCGTCAATAGCGTACTAAATAAAAGCCGAATAGACATGGAAGCAGGGAATTTTTGCAAAAGTTATCGGAACTGGCTGGTTTGGCTGTCCTGAGCTGTCGGGTGGGTTTAAACTAAAGAGGTAAGACTCAAGACCGCCGTAGGCAGCAGCGTAGCTAATCAAGACGCAAGGCAGACGTGCTTACCTTTGCACGCTAAATTGAGCGAATGAAAATCTTCTGTATCGGGCGTAACTATGCAGCCCACGCGGCCGAAATGAATGCGGAACGGCCGGATCAGCCCATGATCTTTATGAAACCGCCTACGGCTTTGCTAGTGAATAATAAGCCCTTTTATATTCCGGACTTTACGCAGAACGTTCACCACGAGATCGAGCTGGTCATTAGGGTAACCAAAAACGGTCGGCATATCGATCCGCAATTTGCCGCAGATTACATCGATGCGATTGGTTTGGGGATTGATTTCACGGCCCGCGATCTACAGGCTAAGCTCAAGGCAAAAGGCCACCCCTGGGAGATCAGTAAAGGTTTTGATAGCTCTGCACCGATTAGTGGGGAGTTTCTCTCGCTGCATGAATTTTCCGACCCGGCAGCCATTGAGTTTGGATTGCGCAAAAACGGTGAAGAGGTGCAGCTAGGTAATACGAAAGACCTGCTCTTCCCTTTTGAAGAATTGATTGTTTATATCTCCAAATACTTCCGATTGCAGAAAGGAGATCTGATTTTTACCGGTACACCGGAAGGAGTAGGTCAGATCCAGATCGGGGATGAGCTGACGGGCTATGTGCGTACGAAAGTAGGAGAAAAATTGATGCTCAGTTGCCGGGTGAAGTAAACTAGCACTTCGAGCAAAATTGTATATCTTATCCAGCAATAATTGATTAACACCCTCAACACCCATGTCAATCTACCGAATCGGCTGCGTAGATAGCAACGTTGCTACGGATGCTGCCTTCAAAAAAGCATTTTTCGCCATTTATCACAAATACCTGCCCGATGAGCAGGAACGTTTTCGTGATGATGATAAAAAACGCTGGAACCACTGGAAAAAGGTAGCAGGGCAGCCCATCAAAAAACTGCAACTAGAACTCAAAAAGCTAGGCTTTTTGCCTAACGCCAAGGGAGACGGCATCTTTGGTTACGCTACCCAGGCTGCCGTACGCCTCTTTCAAGAGCACGTCCGCAATCAGGATGGTAATACCAAGATCGGTACACCAGATGGTGTAGTCGGGCCAAAAACTCAGAAGTTTATCGATAAATACCTAGAGGATGAGCATCAATCCGTTTGGGCTAGTGGTATAAAGGGGCGCCCAACTGCGATCTATCAGGAATGGATTTCAATTCTGGATCGAGTAAAGGAACACTACCGTACCAACCCTAGCCCCGGCGTGAAAGCCCTGAACGAGCAGGCGAAGAAAAGTGCCAGCCTCCCTTTGTCGGAATGGAACTTTAAACAGCAGGCTCAGCTGATTGGTATCCGACGCAATGCGCATAACCCTAAGGCGGATCGTGGAAACGATGACCTTTTTATCTTCCTGTTTGGTGGACAAGCCTTATATTTTTGGGGATCAACGGACCCTAAAGTACGTGGCCTGAGACAGGACGAACCCTATTTGGCGGAAGGGCAGCATTTGTACGACTATGGTTTTCATCTGATCAGTAACCGCAATAAAACATACCGTGGCTTACGTCCGGCGGATGAGAAAGGCGTGCGGGTATTTCGCGACCATGCCAATCACAATTCGCTCAGCGCCAAAAACATGGCAAAGGGCGTCGATAAGGTGGCCAATAATACCATCAACATCCATTGGTCGGGCGAAGGACGCTCCAACTGGTCTGCTGGTTGCCAGGTGATCAGTGGTCGTAATTATATCGATCAGAATGATCAACTCGTCAATTGCAAAGCCTACGCTGCTGTTGGTAATGCTGACCTAGGGAGTGGCCGCACCAAGGCAGCCTACAATGTATTCACTGATTTGCTTCTCCTTTACGGTGGCAGAGACGTGGAGCAGATGCGTTATACTCTGCTGCATGATGATGTGCTACGCGAGGTGCACCCCATGGCCTTCCGCTATCTAGAACGACAAATCAAGCGGTTGAAGACGAATAAAAACTAGGAAGATATCGGAGTATGTATTGCCCCAAGCATTTACCTCCTTAATAAGAGAAATCCGTTGACATGCTGCTACTCACAATTGGCTGAATGCACGGACGCATTGACCATACAATGCCCCAGGCATTTACCTTCCTAATAGAAAAGATCCGTTCCCTAAAAGTGGGTGGTTAGTGGGAGAACGCTGCTGCGCAACTTGTGTAGTGCGCAGATGACGCAGATGTTGGCCAGGGCCAACGGTATCGTTACATTTTTGGCCTCTCCCTAACCCTCTCCGAAGGAGAGGGAATTGCTTTCCAGACAGCTTGCTCGATTACAGTTGCTGCCAACAGGATTAAGACTGCCAAAGGTATTTTATAGCTCCCCTCTCCTTCGGAGAGGGGTCGGGGGAGAGGCCAAAGTAGCCCTCACCTTAAAACTAACAATTTGAATAGAACCACTCAGCAGCAACCTAAACCCCCATCTCTGCCCGTGCTGCATCCAGGATCTTACGGACTTCCGCAGCGTTTTCGGCTTGAGCGTATACGCGCAATACGGGTTCTGTGCCAGAAGGTCGCAGCATCACCCAACGATCAGCACCACCGAGGTAAAACTTGCTACCATCCAGGTGCTGGACATCGCTAACCTGATAGGCCCCAAATTGCTTAAATGGATCGTCTTTCGCTTGTTTGACCAGGGCCCACTTCTTGTCGTTGTCGACGTGGACATCATCTCGGTTGCAGTTAAAGCTACCCACCCGCTCGTAGACCAGATCGATTAATTCACTGAGGGTTTTACCGGCTTTTGCCATGAACTCTGCAATCATCAATCCAATCCAGATGCCGTCGCGTTCTGGGATATGACCTTTGACGGCTAGGCCGCCACTTTCCTCGCCACCGACAATGACGTCTTCCTGCGCCATAATTTCGGCGATGTACTTAAAGCCGATTTTGGTGACTTCATAGTCGAGGCCGTAATGATCGGCCAGTTGTTTGAGTTTATCCGTTACCGAGAAGGTTAGGATGACTTTTCCAGTTTCTTCTCCTTTGTATTCTTTTAAATACAGCAGGAGTAGGAGTAAAATGTGGTGAGAGTCTACGAATTCGCCCTGAGCATCAAATAAGCCGATGCGGTCAGCATCTCCATCATTAGCGATACCTAGTTGAATATCTGGATCAGCCTTAATGGTTTCACTCAACTCTTGCAGGTTGCGGCCAATGGGTTCAGGGGCTTGTCCATCGAATCCCGGATTTAATTCAGCGTGTAGGTGGATCGCATCAGGTAGAATCTTGCGCATGGCCGATTGACCGGCTCCGTACATCGCATCGTAGGCAATCTTGATACCGCTGTTGCGAATCAGTTCTAGGTCGAACTTGTCGGCAACGTGATCTAGATAGATTTGCTCGAAATCATGGGTTGCGACCAGACCTTGGGCGGCTAGTTCCTCCATACTGGGGAGGTCGGTTGGTACTTCCGCAGGTATAAGCGCCTCTACTGCACTAACGTCGGCAGGTATGGAAGGGCCACCCAGTTTTGATTTCAGTTTGTAGCCATTATAGGAAGGTGGATTGTGACTGGCGGTGATGACTACACCTAGGTCCGATTGGGTCTTGACTACACCGAGACTGACCATTGGAGTAGAGATAAAATTAGGAGCCAGTAGGCTTTTGATGCCGTGCTTACCGAGCACCCGAGCGGTCGCTTCTGTAAACATCTTTCCGCCAAAGCGACAGTCATAACCGATCACTACTTGACGTCCTCCCCATGATTTTAGCCACTGAGCAGTGCCTTCAGCAACCCGCATGACGTTATCAACGGTGTACTCACGAGCGATAATTGCACGCCAGCCATCTGTTCCAAATTTGATCTGTACAGGATCCATCATTCTCATCTTGAAATTGAGCTGGTAAAGTACGGATTAGTAAGGAAGAAGGAAGACTTTAGGCGCTATTCATCCATGACTGAGGAGATTTTGTCGAAGTCTGGGATGCATTTTCTTATCATCCCTTACCTTCACCTTCGTGAGTCCCCTGTTAGCCTTTACATATTCTCTAGTCGCATCAGCACTTGGCATCCTCTTACCGGGGATGCTAAATATGACTGCGGTCTCCATTCGCTTGAAGCGAGGATTCGTGGCCGCTCAGCAGTTTGTCCTTGGTACAGCCGTTGCCATCGGGGTGCAGGCCACCGTGGCGATTGTGTTCGCCAACTTTCTGATGCACAACCCCAGCATCATTCATAATTTTAAGAAAGTAGCGGTAGTGGTCTTTCTGATCCTGGCTATTTTCTTTCTGACCAAGGGGTCTGCCATTCAGGTGGCCGAAGCCCAGCCGGTCAGTAAGAAGCGTTCCTTTTTCGGAGGCGTTTTTATGTCCTTCATGAATTTTCTGGCCTTACCTTATCTCTTTGCCGTGGGCACTTGGGGACTGGCCAATCACTACTTGCAACCCAGTTGGACTTACCGTTCCATGTTCATCGCCGGGGCGGTCAGTGGTTCCTTACTGGTCAATTTTGGCTACGTTTATTGCGCCCTATGGGTCTCCAAAAAGGCAAGCTTTTTAGCGAAGAATATCAATGCTATCCTGGGGTGGTTTTTCCTCGTATTGTCCGTCTGGCAAGCTTGGTCGATCTGGGGATAGAAGAAACCCTCGCAGATAAAATCATCTGCGAGGGTTTCTCAAGTCTGTTTAGCGAATCAAGCTAAACTGCCCATCCAGCTGCATATTCATCCCATTTTGGTTGAAGGTAGCAATGTAGAGATAGGTGCCAAACGTCTGAGCCGTACCATCTACTGTTCCATCCCAACCTTGATCTGGATCGGAAGTACTGAATACTTCCTGTCCCCAGCGGTTGTAGACCGTTAGATTATAATCGTTGACTTCTCCATTGTAAAACAGACGGAAGAGATCATTGCGCCCGTCGTTATTGGGGGAGATAAGATCAGGGAAGAGGCTTTGGGCTTCGAAGACCCTTAGTAGGAAGCTATTCGACACCGTGCAGCCCGCTAGGTTACTGGTTGCGGTTACACTATAGGTGAGATCACCCTCCCGAATGGCTGTGACGATAATGCTTTGACCAGTTCCCGTTGCGGGCTCACCATTACCAGTCCATTCGTAAGTGTAAGTGAAGCCTTCAGGTGCTCTGCCGGCAGTAAAAGTGATCTGATCTCCAATAAAGACGCTATCGTTTGGTAGCAATAAATTGCCATCTTCATCTTCTGCTATGAGATCTAAGAAGGGCAACTCATCCACTACTTCAACCATGACCATATCAGTCCCCGTGAAGCAATTGGCGTCGTCCACGAAGGTCACCGTGTAGGTAGCCGTTTCCGTCGGGTCAATATTAATCGTTGCACCCTCTCCCGCAAAAGCGCCGTTTTGATCCGTCCAGGTGTAAGTGCCTGGTGTGCCAGCAGGATCAACAGCAGCACTAAGGGACAAACCACCTGATCCAGCACAATAAATCTGATTGTCGCCGGCATCGACCGTATACGGCTCGATTACCGTAATGGTAAAGCTTTCCTCTACGGCCGTACAGTTAGGCGTAGTAGCCGTCACGCTGTAGGTAGTCGTGCTGCTTGGCATTACCGTTGGTGCTGCATCCGTGGAGCTAAAGCCGTCACTGCCGGACCAGCTGTAAGTCGTAACCGGGCTCACATCACTATTGAGGATGACCGAGCTTCCTTGGCAAACAGTAATATCACCGGGTGTCTGTAGACTTGGAGCTGGGAAGACGGTGATGTTAAAGCTTTCGGTTTCCGTCTGGCAAGGCGTGCTGTATTCCAGATTCACGACCACACTTTCGGTAGCGATGAAGTTGTAGTCAGGGTCCGTGCTTACCGTTGTCCCATCTACTGTCCAGATGAATACCTCCGGCGTCCCTG
The DNA here is from genome assembly GCA_039030655.1 of Bacteroidota bacterium. Lineage (GTDB taxonomy): Bacteria > Bacteroidota > Bacteroidia > Chitinophagales > Saprospiraceae > Neolewinella. Next base: position 11,867 of record JBCCDS010000059.1, read on the forward strand.
GCGAAGCGACTGTAGCGGCAGATAAAGTAACGGGGTCTCCCGTACAGGCTTCCGTCGGTGCCATGGTGGTAAGGGTAGCTTGCTGGATCACCCTAACCTCAATATCCTGACTGAACATACCACAATCATTCATGGCCGTAAAGGTGTAGGTGGTATTTTCAGTAGGGGAGAGGACGCTTAGTGGATCGTCGGTATTGACACCACCTCCACTAATGCTGTAAGTAGTACCAGGCTCAGGGTTATTGAGTAGCAGCACTAAATCATCGCCACTACAGATGACGGGATCGTCCGCCAAAAGCGGCATCGGCGGCCCTTGAACGGTGATATTGACCGAGAAGGTAAAGGGACATTCCCCTTCCTCCGTTTCCAGCTCTACCTGATAGGTCGTACTGCCGGTAGGCGTCGCTACGGGATCAGGGCAAGAAGTACAAGAGAGGCCGGTTTCCGGCGTCCAGGTCAGCGTACCCTCCAAGCTAGGGTCCAAAACCATAAAGTTCAGCTGTACGCTTTCCCCAATACAGATGGTCGTGTCGGGAGTGATTTCAACATCAGGTGGCGGTATTACATTGATTTGGATAGTGGAGGTATCCCTACATGCTCCGTTGGTATTTATCCGGGTGAAAAGGGAAGAATCCTGAGCAATGACGTAACCGTTGTAAAGGCTATCCGGCGTTTGCAGGCCAGGAGACATACTCCAGGAGTGCGTAATGCGGGGAAAGTCAAATACATCATAGATCGGAGAGATCAGGAAGAAGGTATCGCCGGGACAATAGGGATCCTTGAATTCATCAGCCATGATCTCCATATTCGGAAGAGAGTCCACGGTGACCCAGATAGAGTCCGTACGTGGACAACTATTAGCTTCGTAGGTAGCAAAATACTGCGTAGTCTGCTGTGGGTTAATCTCAAAACTATTACCCAAGCTATCCGAGATGTTATCTACTTGTGGGTACCAGAATGGCTCCGTACCTGCGGGGTCAGTAGCGGCAAACAAAGTGATGGGCTCGGCCCCGAGACATAGTGAGACAGTATCGCCATTAGTAATTTCCAGGTCAGCAGGAATAACTTCCACTTCCACCATAAAAGTGTCATTACAGACACCGTTGGCACTATTTCTTGCTAGGCTAAATACAGTAGTGGAATCCACAAATACCGGAGATTCCGGATCGTTGGGATCGTCAAAGACATCGGCAGGATCCCAGAGGAAAGTGGTTTGTCCGTTGTTGAAACCTGCGTCAGCCAAAACAATGGTCGTGCCTTGACAGATGACAGTATCTTCGATAATGGTAACCGCAGTCACGGCATTGAAGTCGACAAAGATGGTGTCGGAAAGGGTACAGGCACCTAAGGTCGCTGTTATTGAAATCTCATCAGAGAAGGTAGGTGCTAGAACGACACTATCTAAGTTTTCTGGTCCTTCGATATAGAAGTCGGGTTCCCAGAGTAGGTCCGCACCAATCAGGTTGTTCGTTTGGTTGAGTACCAGGGTGTCTCCGGTACAGGCCGGAATAGTATCTCCTTGAATAATCTCCAGTTCGGGGACGACCATATTCAGGAAAATGCTCGCGGTATCCATACACATTCCAACGGAACCGATGACCGAAATTTCCTGAGACATATTGGGCAGTACGGTCGTCTCTGCGGCAAAAGGATCGGAGAAAATAGCTGGTGGTTGCCAGAAGTATTCGTCTACACCAGTAGCGCTTACGGCCAGCTCAATGCCTTCACAGAAGGTAAGGGTGTCGGCTTCCGCAATTATCTCCAGCTGTATATCGTCCTGCATGGTCGTTTCCAGGGCCGCGGCTACCACTTCTCCACAACCAAAGTCAGTAAGCAGAGAAATGATGATGGACTCAGGTCCTTCCACTTCCATGTCCGTTAAAAGGCTGATGGGGAAGGCAAAACGCGTGGGGCCAGGAGCAAAAAATAAAGAGTCGGGAAGATCAAGCAAATAATCATCCCCATTTGTGGCAGAACCACTGATTTGCACTGCAAATCCTAGCGTGTTGTCCCGGGGGTTATCCCAGAAGAACACAACACTATCCTGAATACTCGTACAATCTTCCAGGAAGTAGTCAATACCATTATTAAACTGGATGGCAATCTCCGGCGAACCACCTCGGAGGTCTGAAATGAATACTCCAGAATCATAGTTGTTATCACCCCGGTCTGCAATGGCTAACTTAAGGCGATAGGTTTCACAGGGCGTAACGGGGGATCGGGCGGTCAGCGATTTACTGGTGCCCATAAAGCCGGAAGTAAGGCCGTCATATTGGACACTCAGCCCGACTTCATTATTACGATAGAATTCCCAATTGAGTTCGTTATTGACCGAAAGAATTTGGACTGGTGTGGCGTCATCATTCGGCAGCACAGCGATGTTTTCTTGATTATTCAGGGCAGGCACTCCGGTAATTCCATCGCCGCTGATCAAGAAAGCGAAGATGTCATTAAAATCTGAGTCGGTGAACTCGGGATATTCTTCCGAGCCGAAAATATATTCAAATACTAACTCTTCTGTATTGACGAATACATCGAATTCTAGTACACAAGCATCTTCAGAGGCTCGTAAGATGGGGTCTCCACCAAAAATTACGTTGAGGCTATCCAGGTCGGGGTCGCCAGCATTAAAGGGCTCATCGACCTCTTCTTGGTCAGAAGGAGAGTCATTAGGACCGATGGCTACCTGAGCACCACCAGTGGTTAGTAAAACACCTTCTTCCAGCCCTAGGTCACTTCCCAGGGCATTGAAGACACCATAACTAGTCGGGGAACAGTTCAGGGTCACGTTAGAGACCTGGGCCTGTGGACCAGTAAGGGCATCGATCAGTTCACTTTCAGCTACCCCCACATCGACCGTAACGGGCTGGGGCAATTCACAAGGCGTTGTGCTACATTGCCAGAAGCCCTCAAAACCTTCAAAGTTGATGCTGGCGTCTGACTGAAACTCTAAGGTCATACAGCCGGTCGAGGCATAAGCAGTGAAGCAAACTGCTCCACCTGATTCTGTATCATTGACAAATCCAGCACCTCCAATGTCAGCTATAACCGTTCCGGTGGCTGCATCTCCGTCATAGATGATTAAGCCATCGGCATTATTCTGCATATTGTAGAAGGTCAGATCCAGTTGAATACACTGATGAGGCTGAGAAGGACAGATTTCATAAACGAAGTTTTCGTCATCCTCATAGTTGCCATCGGGGCCACCGGTATCGTAGATGAAGCCGGAACAAGCCGTGGAGCCACCACCGTCAATCGTATTGATCGGAGGTGTTTCTTCTATACAGATGTTGAAGGCACCAGCATTAGGCGCCGCCGTTGCACTCCAGTCATTAACCCGAATGAAGTAGGTCACCCCCAGCGTAAGCTGGCTGAGGTCCATACGCACCTCATTGCTTCCTTCTTCGGCCGTAGCACAAAACTGTAGTTCGGCTAGACCATTTTCTACACAAGCACCCCGGTAAATGACGATCTGAGGCTGTAGCATAGCGGGCGTTTCACCGTTTTCAGCGCCAATTACTCTGATGGTATAATCATCAATAGTATCAGAGGCCATAAAGGTGAACCAGACATCACGATCAGCAGAGCCGCCTACAAAACAGGCTGGGATATTGAAATCGCCGATGTCTGATGCCGTCGCATCTACATTTGAATAAAAGGTTGTTGCATCACAGTTCGGGGCAACACCCAGGTTGACGGCATTGTCGCAATCATCATTTGAAGGAGCTTGAGCAGCTACAAATGCCAGACAAACAAGGGATAAGAGTAAGGTAAGTCCGTACTTCATAGGAGACGGGAAAGTGGATTGGTGGAAAACGGTGGACAAAGTACACATTTTGCCGGCCATTCCTAGCTCCAAACCCCGTGGATTATTCCCCTAGCCGTCCTTCCGACATTCTTCCAGGGCAGTTTTAACCTCTCCGACCGTAATTGTTCCGTAGTCATTTCCCCAGGCCTGGTTGATATAATTGATAATGTTGACGATCTGTACCTCCGATAAATCGATAATGGCTAGCATCGGCTGGTTGTAGATCGTGTCGTTGACTACGATTTCTCCTTCCAGGCCATAACGAATGGCGCAAGCTGCCGCCATTGGATCGTTTTTCAACCAATCTGAATTGGCCAATGGGGGGTACAAGGCCCCTAAACCCTGTCCTTCTTCCATATGGCAGCCCGCGCAATGCTTATCGTATAGTGCAGCTCCCTGTTGGTAGGAAGGTTGGCCACAAGCGATGAAAAACGTTAGGATTGAGAGCAGAGTAAGGGAGCCGATAAATTTCATGCCAGTAAAAGTACAAGGATTGGCATTTTGTTTTGCACTTCCGCAGGTGTAAGGGTCGCTGGCCAAATTCCGCCAAGCAAAGCGAGGCGGTTTGTCCAGCGACTAAACCGTGACCTAAGTCGCAGGGCGACCACTATCCTTCGGACAGTGGGATTCGGCCAGCGACGTGTACACCGGGCGGAAGTACAAAATGAAAATTTTATAACAAGTTGCTGACGCAACCACGACTCCCCTTATTTCTTTTACTGCTTACTCGCTATTACATAAGAATGACACATCCAACTCATAGAAATGAGTGTTCGGGTGGTTGTTGCAAACGAATTTCAATTCTTCGTTGAAAACTCAAAATCCACAACTTGCAAGAAACACTAACGCCTATCAAGCGCTTTTTGCGCATGCTCCGCCTCGATCGTAAGGAGATTGGATACGTTTATATGTATGCCATTTTCAGTGGGTTGATCACCCTGTCGATTCCGCTGGGCGTTCAGGCCATTATTGGCCTCATTGTCGGCGGCAGTATGACCGCTGCAGTCTATGTTTTAATTGGGGTCGTCTCAATCGGTACCTTATTGATTGGCTTGCTGAAGGTGATGCAGCTTACCGTTACGGAGAGCATCCAGCGCAAGATTTTCAGCCGTTCCAGTTTTGAATTTGCCTGGCGGCTTCCCCGCATCAAGTACGAGCAACTGCTGGATGCTTACCCGCCAGAGTTGGTCAACCGTTTTTTTGATACCCTGACTTTGCAGAAGGGCATTCCTAAGCTATTGACCGATACCAGTACGGCGATCTTGCAGATCTTATTCGGCTTGCTGCTCATTTCATTATACCATCCTGCTTTCGTGGCGTTTAGCCTGATTTTAATTCTGATCTTGATTGCTATATTTTACTTCTCGGGGCCGAGCGGACTGTCGACGAGCCTCATGGAAAGCAAGTATAAATACAAAGTAGCCTACTGGTTGGAAGAAATCGGAAGAGCCGTTACCTCTTTCAAATTGTCTGGTCAATCGGAATTGCCCATGCGCAAAACAGAGAAGCTGGTAAACAGTTATTTAGACCAGCGGGCTGCTCACTTTCGAGTTTTATTATGGCAGTACGGCGCTATCGTAATGTTTAAAACGATGGTAACCCTGGCGCTTTTAGCCTTGGGTAGCTGGTTAGTCATCAGTAATCAGATCACGATTGGCCAGTTCGTTGCGGCAGAGATCATTATTATCTTGATTATGGGTTCAGCTGAGAAGCTGATCCTCAGCATGGAGACGATCTACGATGTGCTCACTGCGGTAGAAAAGATTGGCTACGTTACCGATCTGGATTTGGAAGCCGAAAGTGGTGGTATTTGTTTTGACCAGTTAGATAATGGAGAGGGACTCACGCTTGAATTTAAGGGACTTAGTTTCAGTTTTCCGGATTCCGACCGGAAGGTGCTACAAAAAATCAACCTCTCGTTAACAGGGGGAGAAAGAGTCTGTTTGATAGGCCCCAATCGGTCGGGTAAATCAACCCTCATTCAAATGGCGGGTCTGCTTTACACAGAATACCAGGGCACCATCACTTACAACGGTGTATCAGCCCGTGATCTGGATTATCAGGATTTGCGCCGCCATATTGGCGATTACTTGCGTGATGAAGACCTTTTTCAGGCAAGTATTCTAGATAACCTTTGGCTACTGCCTCAGGAGCCTGATCTGCGCCAGGTTCAATGGGCGGTCGAGCAAGTTGGCTTAGATGATTATATATCCGTACAACCACAAGGTTATCAAACTCAGATTACTCCTGGTGGGCGAAATCTTCCGGCTAGTGTGCGGACTAAACTACTGATCGCTCGAAGTTTACTGGGACGCCCTCGCTTTCTGGCCTTTGGTGATTTTGGAACTAGCCTAGCACCGGCTGACCGCCGTCGAATGGCTGACCTCATTACGGGCGAGGATTACAATTGGACCGTAATGGCTATTAGTAGCGACCCCTATTTTGCCAGTCGCTGTGATCGAGTAGTTTATCTCGAGAATGGGCGTATTGAAATTAATACCACCTACGATGAGGCGATCAAAGACGAGCGTGTACAAATCGCTCTCGGCTTGATCAAACCTGAAAACGTTTAATACGCTCTTAGCTATGTTGAATATCAGTTCTAAGCCAAGCCCGGTAACCGATGAAATGCGGGAATATAAAGGCCCCAAGGTAGCCGTTTTACCTCGAGCTAATCTGCTTTTTCGCCGTTGGCTATTGATAACGTTGATTATTTTCCTAGCATTCTGCTTTTTGCCCTGGACGCAAAACGTGCAAGCGAATGGTAGAATTACGACACTACTGCCCGAGGATCGGCCTCAGGTAATCAACACCAATATCGCTGGTCAGGTAGTCGCCTGGTACGTCCGCGAAGGCCAAACTATCCAACGTGGGGATACCATTGCTCAACTTAGTGAGATTAAGCCGGAGTACCTGGATACTTTACTGGTCCCTCGGACCCAAGCTCAGGCCGATGCTAAGGAAGCCAGTGCTCAAAATTACCTGGATAAAGCTGCCACTCTCGCGCTGGAGATAGAAAACCTACAGCGACAGATGGACCTGAAACAGGAACAACTAGCTGCTAAAGAGACCCAAACTCTGGCTAAAATCAGTACTCAGGAAGCTGCGATCGCTAACGCGGAACAGCAATTGGCAATTGCTGAGATTCAATTGGCCCGGACAGATTCCCTGCGGGCTCAGGTAGGTACCCGTTCGCAGGCCGATGTTGAAGAAAAACGTCGAAAGCAGCAAGAAACCCAAGCCAAACTGACTGAGGAGCGCAACAAGTTAGCCGAACTGCAGAACGAGCTCGAAATCGTCTTGCTGGAACAGGCTGCTAGTCTGCGCGATTACCAGAGTAAGATCAATAAAGCTCGTACGGATCGTTTTACTGCTTTGAGTGATTATCAAGCATCCGTCGGTGATCAGAACAAGCTGGAAGTACAAGCTGAGAGTTATGCCCGACGGGAAGCGTTTTATTACATTTTGGCCCCTCAGGATGCGATCATCTCTGAGGCTTTTGTACCGGGGATTGGCGAGACTGTTAAAGAAGGAGACCCGATCGTAAGTATCGTACCTGATAGTCTAGAACTGGCCGTAGAAATTTTTATCCGACCGGTGGATTTACCACTAATGCGCTTGGGGCAGGAGGTACGCTTCATCTTTGATGGCTGGCCTGCTATTGTCTTTTCTGGTTGGCCCAATTACTCTTTTGGCACCTTCTATGGTAATATAGTAGCTATTGATAATACTACTAACAGCAAAGGAGAATATCGCATCCTGGTGGCGCCCCGCCCAGATGAGCCCTGGCCAACGCCCTTAAGGCCTGGTTCTGGAGCCCGCGGTCTGGCTTTGCTAGATAATGTACCCCTCTGGTATGAAATTTGGCGACAGTTGAATGGCTTTCCTCCAGAGTATTATCAGGGAGAAGAAGAAGAGAGCAAAGGAACCAAAATAGAAAAAGCACCCGTAAGATCAATCATTAAGTGATGCGGCAGCTCTTAATTATCGCCCTATTTCTCAGCGGAGGATTATTGCTGGCACAAGGCGTCCAGGATAGTGTCTTATTGTTTGAAGACTACTTAGCCTTAGTTCGTGCTAATCACCCTACCTCTACTCGCGCTAGCTTGCTGGGGGAGCGTGCGAATGCGATGCTGTTAGAAGCCCGCGGTGGTTTTGATCCCGAAATCTATGTGGATTATCGCGATAAGCAGTTTGATAATACGCCCTACTACCAAGTGGGAGAGGCTGGTTTTCGACTGCCGACCAACTTTGGTTTAGAATTACAAGGAGGCTATCGCTGGGCTAATGGAGATTTGCTGAACCCGGAGAATAAACAGCCGGCGGTTGGACAAACGTTCTTTGGTTTAAACTTGCCCTTATTACAGGGTTTACTCATTGATGATAGTCGGACGAGTTTACAGCGTGCGACCCTGCGCTCCGACTGGAATGAGCAATTAGGCCTGTTACTCCGTAACGATCTGCTGTACGATGCCAGTTTGGCTTATTTGAATTGGGTGTATACTCAGCGGCAGCTGGAGATTTTGCGCGAGAGTTTGGAATTGACTGAAACGCGTTTGCGGCAAACCGTTGCTAGTTTTGAAGCGGGGGATTTAGCGGCTATTGATACCTTGGAAACTTACGTACAATTGGTTAATCGACGAGCTGAGATTCAGGCAGCTGATGCTCAGCAGCGAGTAGCTAGATTGGCCGTCGAACAGCAGCTATGGCTGGCCGGAGGACAGGTGGTTGATATTGGACCTGAAGCTCGTGCACTTTCCATGAATGCTGCTCGCTTACATCCACTACTGGTAGAAGATTGGACGCTGGCAGCAATTGCTAGTCATCCAGCTTTGGTACAGCTGAGCTACCAACAACAAGATTTGCGACTGGAAGAAAGATTGAAGCGGCAAAAGCTCCTGCCTAAGCTGGACTTGAAATATCAATTTTTGGCCAATGGTCTGGACTTTACCTCTACGGCACCCAGTAATGGAGAAGGAACTACCTTTTCTGATATTTTGCTGCAGGACAACAGCTGGGGGATTGGCTTTCAAATGCCACTGTTTTTTCGAGCAGCCCGGGGAGATTTACAGCTGAATATCATTAAGCAACAGGAAACAGACCTATATCGCCAGGAAAAATCACGAGAGCTAGAAAATAAGCTACTACAATACCTAGAGCAATTGAACCTGTTGGAAAGTCAGCGCAATCTGCTAGAGCAAAACGTGGAAAACTATCGCCGCCTTTTGGAAGCAGAGCAAATCGATTTTCGCTTGGGCGCTTCTTCGGTATTCTTGTTGAATAGTCGGGAAAACAAACTACTGGAAGCTGAATTGAAGCTGGCTAAAGTACTGAGTGATCTACTCAAGGTGCAGGCAAGTTTACGCTGGGTAGCAGGTGCTTGGCGATGATTTAGCTATTTGATCCGAACTAAGTGTGGCTTCTAATCGTTAGTCCATATCGCGCTTAATCCGACAATTGAACCAACCAAAATTCCATGACAACGATTATTTCCGGCACCAACCGACCTGGAAGCAGGACTGTAAACGTCGCCCGTTATTTGCATAACTATCTGCAAGAGCAAGGTGCTGAGGTACAGTTACTGGATCTGGCCGAGCTGTCTGGCAACTACTTTGGTGCCGATATGTACAGCGCGGATCAGCAACACCCTGAGTTGCGCCAAATTCAGGAGCGATACATTAACGGAGCGGACCGCTTCATTTTTGTTTCCCCGGAATACAATGGTAGTTACCCTGGTATTTTGAAACTATTTATTGACGGGATCAGTATCTACCGCTACGCTGAAAATTTTAAGGGGAAGTGGTCTGCTTTGGTGGGCGTCGCTACGGGGCGAGCCGGTAACCTGCGAGGTATCGACCAGCTTTCGGCTAGTTTACTGCATATGGGTGGGCACATCATTCCTGGTGTTTTACCGCTTTCGAAAGCTGATCAAATCATGGATAATCAGGGAGAAATCACGGACGGTGGGACCCGCGAAAGTCTAAATAAATTGGCTGAACGTACCATACAATTATAAAACCGCTAGCTTTGCAGCCCGATAAATACATCCTTCTATGCCCAAAAATCTCTTGATCGTAGAGTCCCCAGCTAAGGCTAAGACCATCGAAAAGATCCTGGGAAAAGACTATACCGTAAAGTCCAGCTTCGGTCACATACGTGACTTGGGGAAGGGAGACAGTGCGGTCAATATTGAGAAAGATTTTGAGCCTAATTACGTCGTTACTCCTGACAAGCATAAGGTAGTACGTGATCTTAAGGCCGCCGTAAAGAAGGTGGATGAGGTGTGGCTGGCAACGGATGAAGACCGCGAAGGAGAAGCCATCAGTTGGCACCTTTGTGAAGTGTTGGGCCTGCCCGTAGAAGCTACTAAGCGGATCGTCTTCCGAGAGATCACGCCTCCCGCTATTAAGCAAGCTATCCAGAACCCGCGTACCGTAGATGTTAACCTGGTCAACGCACAACAGGCCCGCCGAGTACTGGATCGACTCGTAGGTTTTGAGCTGTCTGAACTGCTTTGGAAAAAAGTCAAGTTTGGTCTGAGTGCTGGGCGTGTTCAATCGGTAACGGTCAAGCTGGTTGTAGAGCGAGAGCGGGAAATTATGGGCTTTACGGCTAAACCCTTCTTTCGGGTGAATGCCATCTTCCTGGTTCGCAATGAGCAGGGGCGGATGGTGAAACTGAAAGCAGAGTGCCCACAGCGGTTTGATGAAAAAGCTGGTGCGCAGGCCTTTCTACAAGATTGTATCGCTGCGGATTTTTCCATCCGTAATATTGAGGTGAAACCGACCAAGCGTCGTCCTGCAGCTCCTTTTACGACTTCCACTCTACAGCAGGAAGCCAGTCGGAAGCTGTATATGAATGTGCAGCGTACGATGTCAGTGGCTCAACGGCTCTACGAGGCCGGGCACATCACCTATATGCGAACCGATAGTATAAATTTGAGTGAGACGGCTCTGTCAGCTTTGGAAAAAGAAATTGTGCAGAGTTTCGGCCAGCAGTACAGTAAGCCTCGCCGCTTCAAGAGCAAGAAAAAAGATGCTCAGGAGGCGCACGAAGCTATTCGCCCTACCTATGCTGATCGCCATAGTATCACGAGTGGCGACCGCGATGAGCGTCGGCTGTACGAATTGATTTGGAAGAGAACCATCGCCAGCCAGATGTCCGACGCGGAGCTGGAAAAAACAACCGTAGACATTGAAGTGTCTACTCGGAAGGAGACCAGCTTACGGGCACAGGGAGAGGTACTTAAGTTTGACGGCTTCCTGAAAGTTTACCTCGAGGCTAAAGATGAGGATGATGATGCTCAGGACGATAGCGGAATCCTACCCCCACTACAGGTTGGGCAATTGCTCGATCTGGATGAAATGACGGCTATGCAGCGCTTCACCCGTCCGCCCAGCCGCTTCACCGAAGCCCAACTGGTTAGTAAACTAGAGGAGTTGGGGATTGGCCGTCCTTCTACTTATGCCCCGACGATTGGGAAAATAATGGATCCTGCGCGTGGTTACGTTGTTCGTGAGAGCCGGGATGGAGTAGAGCGCCATTATGATGTATTGACCCTCAAAGGGGGAGACATCCATACAGTGACGAAGACCGAAATGACCGGGGCGGTAAAGAACCGCTTGTTTGCCACCGATATTGGGATGGCCGTTTCTGATTTTCTGGACGAGCATTTCGATGACATCATGAAGTATCGCTTCACGGCGGAGATTGAAGATAAATTCGATTCCATCGCGGATGGCAAAATCAGTTGGCGCCAAATGCTCAAGGATTTCTATTTCCCCTTTCATGACGAAGTAGAAGAAACCCTGGAAAATGCTGAACGGGTAACCGGAGAACGAGTTTTGGGTGCGGACCCCAAAACGGGACGTACAATTTTGGTACGCTTAAGCCGTAATGGTCCCGTTATTCAGCTGGGCTCACCAGATGAGTTGGAAGAAGGGGAGAAGCCTCGCTACGCCAATATTCCAGCAGGGGTGAGTATGGAAGAGATCGATTTGGAGCAAACGCTGCCGCTCTTTGAATTGCCGAAGGTGCTGGGAGAAGTAGATGGACAAGAAACTAGCGTAGGTCAGGGACGTTACGGCCCTTACGTGAAATGGGGAGCTACCTATATCAGCCTGGCTAAAGGAGAGGATCCACTATCGGTAAGTATGGATCGCGCTAAAGAGCTGATCGCTGAGAAAAAGAAAGCGGATGCTCCGATTGCTACTTACAAAGAATTACCGATTACCAAAGGGAAAGGGCGATTTGGTCCTTTCGTAAAGTGGAATGGGCTTTTTGCCAATGTCAATAAGAAATACGATTTCGAAAATCTGAGCGCTAATGACGCAATCGAGTTAGTGATGGCCAAGGAAGAAAAAGAGGCCAATCGCTATATCCAGCGTTGGGAAAGCCAGAAGATTGATATCGAACAGGGTCGCTGGGGACCATTTATCCGCTTTAAGAAGAAATCGATTAAGATTCCTAAAATTGACGGAGAACGCATCACCCGAGAGGCAGCCGCAGAATTAACACTGGAAGAAGTGAAAGATATTATTGAGGCCGAAATGCCTGGTGCTTTCAAGAAGCCAGTGAAATCGAAAAAAAAGAAAAAGTAGGCTAGCTCGCCTAGCTGCTGTCAATAAGTTAACTATGGCAGACGAGAAGAAAAAGCCGGCGGCAGCCGGGAAGAACCAGCTCAATATTGAATTGGGTGAGGATATGGCAGAAGGGGTATACAGTAATCTGGTGATTATTGCGCATAGCAATAGCGAGTTTGTACTGGATTTTGTGCGCCTGGTGCCCAATGCCCCAAAAGCCAAGGTTAAGAGCCGGGTGATCGTTACACCGCATCACGCCAAGCGACTGCTACGCGCCCTGGCGGACAATGTCAAGAAGTACGAGAAGCAATTTGGCCCGATCAACGAGCCTCAGCAGGGAGGCAATGATGGACCCAGTTTCCCTCCAATGAATTTTACGCCAACGGCTCAGGCTTAATTTTCTAGTTAATTGTTTGGTATCGGTCATATCGTTATCACTAGGGAGATGATCCTAGCGTAAGCCCTAGCCGTCAGCTAAGGCCCAGTAGGGAGTGCAAAGCTTTCTGGAGCTGATTTGAGAAAATTAGTAGAATAGTCAGTGGGTAGTATGTTCCCCTTCCGGGATTTTTTTCGTTGATTTGCGCAGCCGTATTCTACGGTCCAAACGCTATCCTTGAATTATGCTGAGTCGGAGGAATGTCCGGATCAAAATCATGCAGGTACTTTATGCCGCCCAACGCCAGGAGGACATGGATGCTGCGGCCTGCAAGAAAATGTTCCAACAACTGGCACAACGCTCTTTTGAGTTGTTGCTGCAAAATCTGTTGATCCTGCAACGTACGGCAGAATACGCGAAGCAGGATGAGGCGAGGCGTAGGGCTAAGCATTTGCCCAGCGAGATTGATAAGGCCTTTACGGCAAAATTAGCCACCAACCCGATACTGTCCTCTCTCAGTAATAACGTTGAATTGCGGCGACTCTACGACCGTTATCGCATTGGGCGGACTATCGATGCCGAACAAATCAGTAAACTTTACCGTGCTTTTCTGAAAACGGATGCCTATACAGCTTATTTAGCTGAGGAACAGACTAGCAGTCAGGAGCATATCGACATTAGTCTGGTACTATATAAGTGGTTACAGTCAGAGGAAATCTTCCAAACTATGGTGGAAGATCATTTCCCGCTTTGGGATGAAAATAAAAGCCTCATTATCGGCGCAATGAAAAAGCTCATTAAATCGCTGCCGGCCGATGAACAAACTTTCGAGCAATTGCAACAACCCGCAGAGGCGGTTCAAGATTTCGGCGAGCGTCTGCTAGACTTTATCCTAGAGGCGGATGAGCAGTTGTTAGCTCGTATTCAGCCGGTATTACAAAACTGGGACGTTGAGCGGGTAGCCGTTATCGATATGGTACTCATTAAGATGGCCGTAGGAGAATTCCTGAATTTTTCGGGCATCCCTGCCAGTGTTAGCCTCAACGAATACGTAGAAATCAGTAAGGCCTACAGTACCGATAAATCTAAGGAGTTCATCAACGGAGTACTGGATCGTCTGCTCAAGCAGCTACAGGAAGAAGGCCTGGTCTCAAAAGAAAGCTAAGTGGCTGATTAAGTTACATTTAGCTAACCTATATTTAATGTGGAAAAGTATCCCGTCAGGATATTTTAGTTTTAGTAATATATCAGCTTTTTTTATTAGTTTGGGGTTTTTATTGGTTAAGTCAACGGAGCTTTGTTAACACCAACTCTAATCCAAACACAGAAGACTTACCCTGCCTGTCACTTTAAATACTAACTTTTCATGCGAAAATTCAACTTGCTTATTGTAGCTGCTCTACTGTTGTCCATTGGCAGTCTGACGGCTCAGAATGACACTCCTAACAAGTGGGGGGTGGGCATTCGCTATATTGCGCCGAACTACTTCTACCCACTTGAGTCAGTAGATAACTTGATTCTCGACGATTTTGGGGGAGGCTTACAATTTGAATTTCAGCGCTATTTGAGCGACGCGTTCTTCGTCGCTGTGCCATTGCATATTTCACGAGCGGAACGCCAGCTCGTTTCTTCTTCTGGTATGGTGAGTCGACGTGGAATCGCTTCCGTTGGAGCAGATCTTACCGTCGGCTTAGAGCCGATTCCCGGACAAAGCTGGTTTGACCCTCAGTTATTTGCTGGTATTGGGCTTTCCGCCAACCCCAGTGATGCAACTACGGCTTATCTGCCTCTCGGTCTGAACTTAAATTTCCGCTTAGGTAGAAGTGTATGGTTCAGTCCTCGTTTTGAATATCGGATGGCCCTGGGTGACGATGAAGGACTGGATATCTTCCAAATCGGTGCGGGTATCTTCTTGCGTGAGGGGGAACCTAAAGAAAACCCTGACCGTGATGGCGACGGTATCGCTAACGAAGCTGACGCCTGCCCGGATAATGCTGGCCCAGTTGCCTTACTAGGATGCCCTGACGCTGACGGTGATAATATTGCCGATAAAGATGATCGTTGTCCAACCGAAGCTGGACCTGCTGCTACACAAGGCTGCCCGGATGCGGATGGTGACGGCGTAGCGGATAGCGATGATGATTGTCCCGATGTTGCTGGTTTGGTAGCCCTGCGAGGTTGTCCTGACCGTGATGGTGACGGTATAACCGACGCTGATGATGAATGTCCTGATGTTGCTGGTATTGCGAGTAACAATGGTTGTCCTCCGATGGCTGATGCCGATGGTGATGGTGTAGCTGATGATGAAGACCGCTGCCCAACCGAAGCCGGTAGTGCTGCGCTCTATGGCTGTCCTGATAGTGATGGCGATGGAATTGCCAATGGTGATGACGATTGCCCCGACGAAGCAGGCCCTCGCCGCTTCAATGGCTGTCCGGATACAGATGGAGACGGTGTAGCTAATCCTGATGATCGCTGTCCTACGGAAGCTGGACCCGTTGATAATCTCGGCTGCCCAGAAATTGCTGAAGAAGATATCACTACCATTGAATTTGCTATTCAGAATGTCAACTTTGAAACCTCTAGTGCGAACTTGACCGCTACTTCTCGTGGCGTACTGGATCAAATTGTCGACATCATGAACCGTTACCCTGCTTATAGCTTAGGTATTGGAGGTCACACCGATAGCATTGGTGATGCAGAATCTAACCAGCGTTTGAGCGAGCGTCGTGCAGAATCGGTCTACAACTACCTGGTTGGCCAGGGTGTTGCCGCTGATCGGATGTCTTTCGAGGGCTATGGTGAAACTCAGCCCATCGGTGACAATCGTTACCGTGATGGCCGCGAGCAAAACCGTCGGGTGGAATTCAACCTAGTAGTGGAATAACTAGTCCCGAGTCGAACGACCCACCAACTAAGTTGTTAATGAAAGGTCGACTGGCAGTAAGCTGGTCGACCTTTCAAATTTTAAATATGAGTGCGCAAGCCATTAGCGATATCAAGAATACAAGTAGTCAGGAAACAGCCATTCTGGCCGGAGGCTGTTTTTGGTGCGTAGAGACCATTTACCAAAAGATTGAAGGCGTGGGCCGAGTACTTAGTGGCTACAGTGGCGGTACTGCGGAAACGGCTGATTATGAAACGGTCTGTTCAAAAACGACTGACCATGCAGAAGCGGTACTGGTAGAATATGACCCCAGTGTAATCAGCTATGTAGACATCTTGGAAATCTTCTTTACCATCCATGACCCTACTACGCCCAATCGCCAAGGAAATGACGTCGGGCCACAGTATCGTTCGGCGATTTTCTATGTAGATGGCCGACAAAAGGAGTTAGCGGAAAAAGCCATAGCCGAGTTTGCACCTACATTGTGGGATGATCCTGTCGTCACAGAGTTAAATGAATTCGATGCTTTTTATATCGGTGAGGATTACCACCAGGGCTACTACGATCGGGTAGGGGCTCGCAATCCTTATTGTAGCGTGGTTATCACGCCTAAGGTGAGTAAGGCGAGAAAAGCCTTTGCACATCGGATGAAGAGGGATGTTTGAATTTTAAATGACTGGTAGCTAATATTAAATAAGTTTCCGTTTCCACTGGATAATTGATTGGTTTTTTGCTAAAAAAACAGAAGTGCTATATATTTATTGAGCGCTCAAGTAAATGAAAAGTAAACTTGAAAAATACTTGAATGAGTCTACTTTTTATTATAATTATTGTCCTTTTACCTTGAAAAGTACATTGTCTGCAAATAAAGTAAAAGTACCCTTCTAGGTGTTGGCAATAGTTAGGGTAGACTAGTTTTTATTTGATAATTATAGCTTTTATCATAGGTGTGAAATTTGTCCACTGATACTTCTCATAGGGTTGTAGGGATTAAGTTTCTATAAGTAGAATTTTTGCTTTGCATTTTTTGCGCTAAAAAATGTGGTAGAATTTAATAACTACGCTTCTTTCGTTTTGCGAAGGGTAGGAATGCTATAGGAATTATAAAATTTTCCAAGGATTATTGTGGTTTTGATCACTTAAATCCTGATACGAATCAATCAATACCATAAAATACATTTTCATGTCCTTACCTTTTTCTAGATTAAAGCTCAATTTTTTGAGTTATTCCTTAATAGCCGTATTCTTTTTTTGGAGTGCAGTCATTCTTGCTCAAGGAAATGCACTATATTTTACTTCCAGCCCTGATCGAGTACTGGTCAGTAACCCTATTTCAGGAGCAAGTACCTATACCTTTGAGGCATGGTTTCGCTCTGATAATACGTCAACCTCCAACTATGAGATTGCAAGGATCGCTATGCTGGGCACCTCAACGCAGCGATTAGATATTGGCGACACTGACGGTGACCTAATAGTTTTTGATGGAAGTCGTAAACGAGCGTACGGATCCAATATTCGAGATGGGAATTTTCACCATTTAGCTATCACGAAAAGTGGTAACAACTATCAGGTGTATCTTGATGGGATACTCTTTCTGACCGAATCTGATACACATAACTTAAATAGTACGATTTTAATAGGTGCTTTTAATAGTCAGAATCCAAGCAATAGCCAATGGCAAGGTGTCATTGATGAAGTTCGGTTATGGAATTATTCGAGACCAGTAACGGAAATTCAAGAAACAATGAATTGTAGCTTGAATGGGGATGAATTCGGTCTTGTTGGTTACTGGAACTGTGATGAAGGTATGCCCGGTGGTAATAACCAAGGAATCAGCGTATTAGATGATAGTAGTCCTAGTAATAGCAACGCTGCCTTGCTTAACTTCAATCTCTCAGGCAGTACTTCCAATTTTGTAGCTTCCAATGCTGAAATAGCGGGTAGTTGCGTACAGACTGGAGAATTGGTAATCAGTAGTTGGTTCGATTTAGACTGTGACGGTACTATCAATGGTGACGATGAGCTAGCCGGAGGTTTTCAGTTCCAGGTATTTAATGATGATGGTAGTCTTTATGCCGATTTATTCGATAATCCAACGGGTACCATCACCCTCTCAGATATACCCTATGGAACGTACACTGTCGTAGCTACGCAGTATCCTGCTTATGAGATCACAAGCCCGGTAAATGGTATAGCAACTCTTATTATTGACGAAATAAATAATTTGGTTGCTGCTGATTTTCTGAACTGCGAAGATTTGTGCGCAGGCGATCAAAGCGTATTGGAAATAAATACAGGGATTGATGAAAATGGTAACCGTATACCTATTTCAAGTGGTAATAGCCCTAGTATCGATCCTTTTTGGCAATTGATTAATACACCTCCAGCTTCTGATGACGGTGTCCCCTTACCTAGTAGTTTAGTAAGCCCTCCCACAGTTTACGCCGTGCCGACTTTTAACGGATGGGGAGGAACTTGGAACGGTTTACCTAACTCAAGAGCTCTGAATGTAGTAACTGGAAATCAGTTTAGTTACGACAATGATGATCGAAACCAGCCATGGCGATTTCAACGATTATTTTGTTTGACTGAAGACGCTACTGTTGTTATTTCTGGAGATATCAAAGGAGATGACCAAGGAAGACTTTTTCTTCGTGGAGTTGAAGGAAATATTCGCCCAGGAAACCAAACTTCAGGTGCAAACTTTTTCGCAGAAACTAACTTTGGCTTTTCAGGTAACACTGACAATTTTATCGACAGTTGGCCAATTGATGAAACACCTACTTTTCTTGAGGCAGGCACTTACTTATTGGAATACGAACTAATTAATACCAATAGTGATAGAATGGGATTTGCCGTGTCGGCAGATATTACTGTAGTGACTGGTGTTGCGTCTTTGAGGAATGTAACTACAGAGTGCTGTGGAGTGGGCTTGATTAATATTCAAAAGATTATTGATGAAAACTGTAATGGAGAAGTAGAGGCCGATGAAGGTGGCGGATCCGGAATTGAATTTACGATTAGCGGTCCGACTTTAGAAGAACCTATCGTAACAACTACCGACCAATTTGGTGAGATTACCTTGCGCTTACTACCGTATGGAACTTACACCATCACCGAAACTCCTCGTCCGGATTTTGTAAGCACCAATCCGGTCAGCGGCGTTCAGGTAGTCACCCTTTCTGCAGCAAATCCCGTCGAGACGGTACGTTTTCTTAACTGTATGAACCTTGACCCTCCCTGCGGATTTACGATTGAGCCACTTTGTGATCTCTGTGGCTGTGGGGATATTATTGGCGGCGCCCGTGTCTACGATGCAAATGGAGATCGGGCCGATACCGATATTGTGGATATTGATTGGTTGTATGACGGTCAGCCCGTCCAAACAAATGTGAACCGTAATTATTTGTTTATTACTTACACCGGTCCTGGTGTTGCGACCGCTATCGTTACTTACAGTGATCCAATGGGAAATGTCTGTGATACGACCATGAACGTAGCCGTTAATTGTAACGGTGATTGTCCGATTGTCAATTTTGCCACTTGTGAGGATCCAGCATTCGCCAATACCGCTTATTGTCAAGAAAATCAGGCAGGACCACTCTGTGACCAAGGTGGATTTGAAGGCTATGTATGGGTAGTAGATCAGGCTGGTAACCCCATTCAAAACGTAGGATTTGATTGGTATGGCGATGGAGTTGCCGACACTAATCCTACCTACGTACATTTTTCTAACGTCAGCCAGGACTGCGATCAAATACCGCTACACTATTCTAACTGGCAAGGGTTCTGCGATGAGGTCACCTATTTCAACTATGATTGTTGTGAGCTAGCTTGGCCAGCCGCCTATTGTAACGGAACTACTAATGGTGGTATAGAAGTAGCCTGGACCGAAGTTTGCGCGGCGGCTTCGTATGAATTGTCGATTATCTGCGGCACATCCACTACTACTCAGACTTTTGGCATAGGGCAATTGAGTACCATTATCCCTTATGATCCTAGTTGTGGAACGATGTACGTATCAGTAACGGCAACTTGTGGGCAAGGGCAGAGTAGCCGCCCTTCTAATTGCGTAGAAATAAGCTCTTGGATTAACTGTGCGGATAGTAGTCCTTATGCTTGTAAAAAACGCGGCGGCGGAACGGGTTGGCCTTACGGCTGGGGTCGTAGAGGAGCGGCTCAGGACCACCAAAATGGTTTGAGTGTCTTCCCTAATCCACTTGCTGGATCCGAGCTGAACGTACATTTTGTGCCGAATATTGAGCAAACCTTGTCGCAGGCAACGATCCAAGTCAGAAGTTTAGATGGTCGCCTGGTCATGGAACAGTATTTTGACAATCTTTCTTCTGATGTCTTCCAGCTTGATGTGAAGGACCTGGTAGCTGGGGTATACAGTCTGTCTTTGGTCGATGGGCAGGGCGAACTGATTGCTAGTAAACGCTTTGTTAAGCAGCCTTACTAACTAAGATTGAAATTGTACGTAAACAGCCCCGCCCATCTTAGAGGGGTGGGGCTGTTCCTTTTCTAAAGATTCAAACAAAAAAAACGGAAGGCGAATTAAGCCAGTACCTCCTTTACTGCATCGGCTGCATCCTGTAGGGCGATAGCTGAGCGCACATTAAGTCCCGACTCGTCGATAATCGTCTTCGCCAAATCAGCATTGGTGCCCTGTAGTCGTACGATGATGGGAACCTTGATCTCGCCGATATTCTTATAAGCATCCACGACGCCCTGCGCAACGCGGTCGCAGCGCACGATACCGCCGAAAATGTTAATTAGGATAGCTTTTACTTTATCATCGCGTAGGATGATCCGAAAAGCTTCCTCTACGCGCTTGGCATCAGCGGTACCCCCCACATCGAGGAAGTTGGCGGGATCACCTCCACTGAGTTTGATAATGTCCATGGTAGCCATGGCCAAACCCGCTCCATTTACCATACAACCTACATTACCATCGAGCTGAACGTAGTTGAGGCCGTAGCTTTTGGCTTCCACTTCGGTGGGGTCTTCTTCAGAGACATCCCGCATTTCTGCCAGGTCCTTATGGCGGTAGAGGGCATTGTCATCTAAAGCGAACTTACAGTCGACGGCGATGATATCATCGGCAGCGTTGTGCAGACAGGGGTTGATTTCGATCAAGCTGGCGTCACTCTTCAGGTAAGCCTGGTAGAGTTTGGCAATAAACTTAGTCATATTCTTGAACGCCAGACCGCTTAGTCCCAGGTTAAAGGCAACTTCGCGCGCCTGGAAGGGCTGCATGCCGAGTTCTGGGTCGATCCAGGTCTTATGAACCAAATGAGGCGTTTTTTCTGCTACCTCTTCGATATCCATTCCACCCTGAGTAGAGTGGATGATTACGTTGCGCCGCTTGGCGCGATCCATCAGGATGGAAATGTAGTATTCCTTACAGGCGTCGAAATCAGGAGCGTAAGCATCTTCTGCAATCAGGATCTTATTAACCTTCTTGCCGGGGCCGTTAATACCACCAGGAGTCTGAGGCGTTTTCAGCATCATACCCAGGATATTACTGGCGTGCTCTTGTGCTTCTTCTCGGTTTTTGGCCAATTTTACACCGCCACCTTTTCCACGCCCACCGGCATGAATTTGGGCTTTAACGACGACTACTGGGCTATCAGTCTCGGCATTCAACTTATCGTAGGCGGCTAGGGCCTCTTCCAGATTTTCGGCTACGTAGCCACGCTGAATGGGGACGCCAGTTGCTTCTAGAATGGACTTGCCCTGGTATTCGTGTAGGTTCATACTTTTTAATGCGGTTTAATCGGCGGCAAAGGTAGCCAAAATAGGTCGATGGACCAGCAGTAATGGGGGCGTAATTATAGCATTCAACATTTTTTTTGGGTACCTTTGCGGGCCAATTGATTAGCCATGGTCTATATCACTCGTCGCGAACGCTTTAATGCCGCTCACAAGCTGTGGGTTGAGGCCTGGGATGAAGCTAAAAATCGCGCTGTTTTCGGCAAGTGTTCCAACAAAAATTGGCACGGCCACAATTACGAACTCTTCGTTACTGTCAAAGGGCGTCCTGACCCGGAGACGGGCTTTGTAATGGATGTCAAAGTGCTCAGTGACCTCATCAAAAAGCACATAACTTCGGAGGTAGATCACTCCAATCTCAACCTCGATGTGGCATGGATTCCCGCCGGCATGCAACCGACTACCGAAAATTTGGTTATCCTATTTTGGCAACGCTTACAACCACAGCTGGAAGGTTGCGAATTGCACTGCGTTCGCCTGCATGAAACGGAAAACATTTACGCCGAATATTTCGGTGAAGAATAATCAAATAGTATTATGGCTTATCGCCACGCGGACGAATATGATGATGAGGTCACAAAAATCCTCAAGGATAACTACAACGAATTACTTAATCAGGTAGGCGAAGACCCCGATCGAGAAGGCTTGATCAAAACCCCGGAACGTGCAGCCAAGGCCATGCAGTTCTTAACACAAGGCTACGATCAGGATGCAGAAGAGATTCTGCGTTCGGCTATGTTTCAGGAGGACTACAGCGAGATGGTCATTGTGAAAAACATTGAGCTTTATAGCCTTTGCGAGCATCATATGCTGCCCTTTTTTGGAAAAGCACACATTGCCTACATCCCCGATGGCTACATCGTTGGCCTAAGCAAACTACCCCGAATTGTAGATGTTTTTGCCCGGCGGCTACAGGTACAGGAGCGACTCACGGATCAGATCCTTCATGCCATTCAAAACACCCTGAATCCTATCGGGGCAGCAGTCGTAATTGAAGCTAGCCACATGTGTATGATGATGCGTGGGGTCCAGAAGCAGAATAGTACCACTACTACGAGTGCCTTTACCGGTGATTTCGAAAAGGTGACCACTCGCAATGAGTTTCTGAAGCTCATCTCTAATGATTTGAGCTAGGTTGTTGTTTTGTACTTCCGCAGATCTTCCGGTCGCTGGCCGAGTTCCCCGCGGCGGAGCAAGGGGCTCGTTCTGCGACTAAGTGGTATTGCACGCAGGACGATTACTTACTCGCAGGACGAACGTTTCAGCACTGCCTCAAAGGATTCGGCTAGCAACTACTAAGTGGTATACTCGCAGGACGAACTTTTCAGCTAGCGACTACTAAGAGGTGTACTCGCAGGACGAACTTTTCGGCGCTGCCTCAAAGAATTCGGCCAGCGAGGGTCACCCCGTTCCGGGGTAAGACCTGCGGAAGTACAAAAAGAACTACTCTCTATAAGCCAACTGATGGTAGCCGATGGGATATTCCTTTTGTAGTTGTACAATGATCCAGTCCAACACCTGCCGGTCGGCTACGAAGTCGGCATCTCCCATTTCTAGTACAAGTACGGGGCTTTCCTGTTGGGTCTTGAAATAAGTCAGATAAGCCTGCTGAATGTCGCTGAGGTATTCATCGCTGATTTGCTGTTCATAGGGCCTTCCACGTTTGGCAATTTGCGCCTGCAATACTTCAACGGGGCGGTGGAGGTAGACCAGCAAATCGGGTTGGGGGAAGCTAGCCGTCAATACCCGATAGAGGCGGGTAAACAAGCGATGCTCGTCGGCTTCCAAATTGTTTTTGGCGAAGAGGAGTGTTTTAACGAAAAAATAGTCGGCTACAACGTTCTGATCGAAGAGCTGGGTTTGGGCCAACTCCGTCTGTAATTGTTTGTGCCTTTCGGTCATGAAGAATAGTTCCACGGGAAAGGCGTAGCGTTCGGGATTGTCGTAGAAGTAGGGTAGAAAAGGGTTGTCACTAAACTCTTCGAGAATGAGGCGGCGCGCAAAGCGCTCGCTGATTAGTTTGGAAAGGGTCGTCTTTCCGGTGCCGATATTGCCTTCGATGGCGATGAAGAAGTAAGGGAGCGTTGACATCAGGGGCGAAAATAATAAAACAGGGCCACCCTCGGGCAGCTCTGATTGTTGAACATCATATAACTTATCTGCTATTTACGAACCAAGCCCAGTAGCCATTAGCACGGCTAACAAGGGAATGATAATCATGATGAGTAATTCTGCCAGGATGAATTGACGCACGCTGGGCGGAATATTGACGATGGCTTCCTGGTCTTCGCCTTTGGCCTGACGGGCGAAGAAGCGGGTAGGGTAGAGGCTCAGTAAACCCACAGCGCCAGCAAGGCCGACCTTGAGGTGGAAGAGCCCGTTGGTGTTGTAAAACTCTGCTGGTTTTCCCACTTTGAACCACATCAGTAGGCCCATACCGACCACTACGATGGCCGCCAGTCCGTATAGCCTGTCGATCATCATCAGGCGTTTAACGGTCTTGCGGGGCAATTCGGGTTGCAGCAGCACCCATTCGGCGGTAAGCGCCCCTACCCACACGAAAATACCGAGGAAGTGGAGGTAGCGAATGATGATGTATAAGGTCATGAATCAGCGTTCTTTTCTAGCATCAACGGTGATCCGACCACTTAGTTTTAGGTAGAGAAAACTCGCTGGTCGAGCGCTCCAAGACGAGAAATGGAGCGCTCGACCCACGATCTTGTTATCTGATCACCATAAATTGCTCAACCATCCGGCCCTTTGCTGTCTGGATGATGACGGTGTAAACACCCGGCGCCCAGCTACTGACATCGATGGTTTTTTGTTGTACTCCCGCAGGTGAAAACGTTTCCCGAAGGTTTTCATCCTCATGGCCGGTATCAGAGATAGGGTTGCGGGATCTAAGCGTTTCTGCCTGAACTAAACCAACGGATGCTCCGAGGGCATCGATCACCTGAATACTGACGACCTGCTCTTCCGTCAGTTCGTAGCGCAGCTGAATTTGATTGGCGGTAGGGTTAGGGAAAAGCGTTAAGGTTGGTGTCCGAGTAAGGGAAGCAGTAGGCTCCGTGGTCGATAAATCACCAGGCCTACTAGTAGGAGCTGGATCGTTCGTCACAAGACCAGGACGGGGCGGTGCTAGTGTACAAACCCCATCGATGAAGAATTGACCGTCGCTACCACTTTCTGCGTGGAAGCCCGGTACCAGTCGTACTTCATCCCCCGCTCGTAATATGACCATGGAGCCGTTTTCGGCGGTGAAGTTTTGGGCAGTGATCTGCTCAAAGGTGACCATGTCGGCGTATTCATCGTCGCCGATGGTTTCATTGAGCGTGATACTGTTGGGGGTCAGACGGTGGGCGATGACCGTAGATTCCCCGAAGTTCAATGCCCGGGAATTGTCATTGAAATCACTGGTGCCAGCAACCGTCGCAGTACCCGGAAAAACGATATCGGGATCCGACCAGATATTGATTCGCTGGCTCGGGTTGTCATCATCATTGAGTGCCATGATCGTCCTGAAATCGACCAGGGTATTGAAGCCGTGGGCGTAATCAAAAGGATCGGTATCGTCGTCATTGTCGTGCCGCAGCCCCTGAAGGTGACCAAATTCGTGGGCAAAGGTGAAGTTGCCCAGGATACAATTTACCTCAGTGACTTGAAACATATTATCTGGATCGGTATAGTCAAAGCCGTAGGCACGGCCACAGAAATCCTCGTAGGCATTCGAAGTCAC
Organism: Bacteroidota bacterium; assembly: GCA_039030655.1. Taxonomy (GTDB): domain Bacteria; phylum Bacteroidota; class Bacteroidia; order Chitinophagales; family Saprospiraceae; genus Neolewinella. The sequence continues at coordinate 37,031 of JBCCDS010000059.1, forward strand.
CAGACCAACCATGTCACCATCGTAGATATTTCTAAGGTTGTGGATTTCGTCCCAGCGGCCATCGTCGTCATCCTGTAAATCGTTGACGTCATCAACGGAGTCATCGGATTCGGCATCGTTAGTGGCGTACA
>JBCCDS010000060.1:0-35825 GCA_039030655.1 Bacteroidota bacterium
CCAGGAGCCGCAGCCCGGAGGTAGTGCCAGGAGCTACAGCCCAGAGGTAGCGCCAGGAGCCACAGCCCGGAGGTAGCGCCAGGAGCCACAGCCCGGAGGTAGCGCCAGGAGCCACAGCCCGGAGGTAGCGCCAGGAGCCACAGCCCAGAGGTAGCGCCAGGAGCCACAGCCCAGAGGTAGCGCCAGGAGCCACAGCCCGGAGGTAGCGCCAGGAGCCACAGCCCGGAGGTAGCGCCAGGAGCCGCAGCCCGGAGGTAGCGCCAGGACCAGAAGTCCAGAAGTCGCACTTCAGGAGTATGGCTAGCTGACGTACGAGCCGCTAGTCGGTGCTAGAGCTCCTCCAACTGAACACCTGCGGAAGTACAAAACAAAAACCTCAAAAAAGCCTATCTTAGTCCGGCATCTACTACCCCCCCAAAATCAACCAGTGAATATGCCTGCTTATCAGCTTTCCATTAACGGCCAGACCCGCGAGGTAGAGGTCGCCGCCGACACCCCCATGCTGTGGGTGCTTCGAGAACACATTCAACTAGTAGGAACTAAGTACGGCTGCGGAATCGGCCAGTGCGGAGCTTGTACCATCCACGTTGATGGCGTGGCTATGCGTTCCTGTTCCTTCCCCGTCTCGGCCGTAGAAGGACGAAAAATCACCACTATCGAAGGCCTTTCTGAAGACGGGGATCACCCCGTGCAGCAAGCCTGGCTAGAGCATGATGTGGCCCAGTGTGGCTACTGTCAGGCAGGACAGATCATGAATGCCGCAGCAATGCTGGCCGACAATCCCAATCCTGACGATGAGGAGATTTCAGCGCGCATGAATGGCAATATCTGTCGCTGCGGCACCTACACCCGTATCCACGCCGCGATCAAGACGGCCGCTGAAAAAATGAGTTAATTCACCCCTCAAAGTCAAATAAAAATGGTCGTAAAGACAAGCTATAACCGGAGGTCTTTCCTCAAAGTGTCTACTGCTACCGGCGGTGGATTAATGCTGGGCTTCAGCTGGTTGGCGTCCTGCACGCCTACACCTGAAGAGGTCAGGCAAATGCCCGAAAATTGGTTCGATATCAACGGTTTTCTAAAAATTGGTGATAATGGTTTGGTGACCATCCAGTCGCCCAATCCAGAAATTGGCCAAAACGTCAAAACCGCCATGCCCATGATCGTAGCGGAAGAGCTGGACGTGGCCTGGAAAGATGTCATTGTAGAGCAAGCTCCACTAAATACAGAAATCTTCACTCGTCAACTTGCTGGCGGCAGTCAGTCTATCCGCCAAGGATGGGATGGTCTACGGATGGCAGGTGCCTCAGCTCGGCGACTCCTACTTGAAGCCGCAGCCCAGCAATGGGAAGTACCTGTAGAAGAGTTAACTACTGCCGAAGGGGTGATTCATCACGAAGTAAGCGGGCAATCCATCGGCTACGGTGCCGTGGCTTCGAATGCAGGCAGCATGGAGCTGCCTGAAGAAATTGATCTAAAGGAGCGGGAGGAGTACAAAATCATCGGGAAGCCTACTAAGAACGTAGATGGACCAGATATCGTGACGGGCAAGCCGCTCTTCGGCTTGGACGTCATGCGGGAAGGCATGAAGATTGCTATGATCGTACACCCTCCGGCTTTTGGTTTACGGGTGGGTAGTATCATCAATCAAGCGGAAGTGGAAGCCATGCCCGGAGTGGATCAGGTATTCACCATTCAAACCGATCGGGAGGACCTGGAACGACAATGGTCAGATACCAACGCCTTTACCGAATTAGTAACGGTAGTAGGAGCTACGACCTGGCAGGTCATGCAAGCCAAAAAAGCCCTACAGATCGAATGGCAGCAGGATAGTCCTGGAGAAAACTCAGCTATGCATGCTGAAGACTTTGACCGGCTGCTACAACTTCCTGCCCAAGAGACGCCACGTCGCGATGGTAACCCAGAGGCTGCCTTTGCTGCGGCGCATCAGGTGATCGAGCGGACCTTCACGGCTCCCTTCCTGGCTCACAACACGATGGAGCCGATGAATTTTTTCGCTAACGTGACTGCCGATAAGGCTGAGCTTGAAGGACCGATCCAAACGCCGGAATACCTACGACCAACGGTAGCGGCTCTACTTGACATGGAGGAATCCCAGGTTTCCATCATGATGACGCGCATGGGCGGTGGTTTCGGTCGGCGCTTATACGGCCACTTTGGGGTGGAGGCAGCCGTTATCTCAAAAGAGGCAGGAGCGCCCATCAAGCTGGTTTACACCCGCGAAGATGATATGACCCAGGGTACTTACCGGCCGGCCTATAAGGTCATTTATCGCGCTGCGCTCGACGAAGCGGGCAATTTGACTGGTTTCCATATTAAAGGAGCGGGTACCTACGGTAGTCCTGTTTTCGCAAATCGCTTTCCTGCGGGTGCCGTCGATAACTACCTAGTTGAGAACTACACCCAGGATTCAAACATCTCTTGCGGTGCCTGGCGCGCGCCGCGTTCTAACTTCATTGCTGGTGCGGAGCAATCTTTCCTGGATGAAGTAGCGGAGGCAGCGGGAAGAGATCCTATTGAATTCCGCCTTGACCTCTTCAGGCGAGCGATAGATCAACCCGTGGGAGAAAACAACGACTACGATGCCGAGCGCTATGCTGGTGTATTGGAGTTGGTTAAAGAAAAAGCCAATTGGGGCAGTGAGCGTTCTGGTGTACATCGTGGAGTAGCGGCTTATTACTGCCACAACTCTTACGTTGCTCAGGTCGTGGATATGGTCATGGACGGCGACCGCCCCGTGATCGACAAAGTCTGGAATGCCGTTGATTGTGGTATTGTTATTAATCCCGAAGGTGCTCGTAATCAGATTGAGGGTGGCGTCATCGATGGCATAGGTCATGCGATGTATTCCGCCATTACCTTTGAGGAAGGTCGGCCACAGCAGCAGAACTTCGATCGTTACCGCTTGATCCGGCACGAAGAAGCACCCCGAGCCATTGAAGTCTTTTTTGTGGACAACGGTATTGCCCCAACCGGACTGGGTGAGCCCGGCTTACCACCTGCTATCGGAGCATTGGCCAACGCCATGTATCAGCTGAGCAAGGAACGGCCTTCGGCTCAGCCTTTTGCGCAGCAAGCGGAGGAGGTGTTGCCTGGTTAAGGTCGAGGAGCTCCCGTTCCGAGAACAGGTGATTTCTCGGAGCGGGAGCTGCTTTCTTTTCCAAACTCTCCGCCGAAGCAGACAGCCTGGAGAACTTCCAGCCTCGGGGCTGGTAAGTCTTAAAGCGGGTAAATTCGTCATGGCTTAAAGGCATTTTTCAGGACTGCTACTATTGGTGTCGAATATAGCCTTAATTAAAACATACTGTCCTGTCTAGGATTTTCCTTGCTAGCCTATTTTGTCCTTTTTTAATCCATTGAATAATATTGGGCTGCCGATTGATTAGCCCAATAACCTCTTCTGTCAGATCGGTTGCGTCTGTAAGATGAAGCTTACTAATTTCCGGTCTAATAAGTGCGATCGTTTCCAACTGAAACTCCCGGATGAGCAAATCCAGTTGACTACTAACTAGATTCTTGGTTAATCTCGTGGAACTAATAGTCACCCATTCCGCTAGAGTTTGAAATGTATCCTCCAGATTGATTAGCAACTGCTGTTTATGCTGAAGATCTTTGATAATACGCTCATGACAAGCCGGTTCGCAGCCACAATAATATTGCTCCATCCATTCCAGTTGGTTTTCTAAGTACTCCAGCGAGTATTGACCGATCTTAAACAGCAGTCCTTTATAATAGCAATAAAAAGCATCGAAACGCTCACCAATTTGGGTTTCTTCCATTACTCGATCCAAATCAACGAACCCCAGGCGTGACTCCTGAGCTTGAATACAAGTCAGAGGTAAGAGCGAAAAAAGAAAGCCCACTAAGACCGTAAAAATTCGATGCACAATCACTTTTACCCTATAGAGTAGCCGACCATAAGCTAGGTTGTTCAATTGATAAATCTCTCTTCTTTCTGCTTAGCAAGTAATACTCGTAAAGGGTATGCCTCAAGGCCCCATAATTCCGGTATTTTCCTCTTAAGGAAGGGCTATAGTAGCGTCTGCGGAGCCGATGCTTAACCAGTGTACCGTTGCGAAGTTGAATCATTAGGCAAGGTGAATTCCACAGATATCGTTCCAGGAAGACCTGATCGATATTTTTCCACAAAAATTCTCCAGTCGGGGGGATTTGAATCCCGGTACGGGAAATCACTACTGCACGTTTGGGGAAAAGACTACCTTGCTCTTGTAGGTACCAATGAGCGGCTACAATCAAGCCTAGCAATAAGCATACTAGACCAAACAAATAAGTAGTAGTACTATCTTGATTAGAGAGTCCTCCCAGCCCCAGTGCCAGTACTAGGCCAGGTCCAAAGAGGTAGTGGAAGGGTTCTCTGACCTTGAGCGGAGGGGTTGAAGAAAAGACCACCCCGTAGGGTAGTGGATTAGGAACGCGCAGCTTTAGTAGTGACTCGCTGACTAAGGGGATTTCATGAGCAGCCCGCCAATTAATGCGCAAGCTTTTGCTAATGCTGGATGGCTGGTAATAGGTCATGGTACAGTGCTTTTGGTGCTTATCGCTGCTGGCGTCCACCACCACGGTGATTTTTCATTAGGTGGGTTGAGCGATGCGGATTCTTTTTTCCCGTGGAATGGAAGCTTGATTTTGATCTTGATTTTCGCTGCTGGCCCTTCCTTCTAGAAAGTCTCTTTTTAGTCTTCCCGACCGGTTCAAAAGTGTCAACTAAGCTACTGCCGTTTCCTTTTTCCTGCCAGTAAACATGTAGCGCATCTACCACCTCATCCCACTTCTTATGTGATCCTCCCCGTACCAATTTGTATTCAGCATGTAGTCGGTGCTCTACCACCGTACCATCCGATAACTGCAGCAATAAATAGCGTCTCCGTCTAAAGGACACTATCGACAATTCTTTAATGTGCTGCCACAAAAATTCTCCTGTACCTGTTAGCTGAATACCCGTACGAGCAACTACTATTCTTATGCGGCTATTTTCTGGGGAGCGATGGCGTTCATTTGACCATATAAAAACTAGGATCAGGCTCACCAGCAAAAAAAAGATAAAGAGATTGTCATATCCGGGGAAAATATGAGTTAGCCCGGCTGTCACCCACCAAGGCAGCATCCTCCAAAAGATATCAAATAGTAGATTTTTGGCTTCGTATCGACTAAGACCAGAAGCAAAGTGTAACTCTTTAGGCAGCCCATTCAAATTCTTGAAACGGTACTTCTTATCTGGAGAAATTTGGACCGTCCTGGGGCGAAACACCCTCAACCAATAAGGCAGCCTCTTTGGTCGATAGTTATCCAGTGCTGAGTGGTCGTTAACTAACATAGGGAAATAAGTTCTACGGCCACCCTGAAGGAGATACTTCAGGAACACTTATTAAACAAGCAGCTATTGACTTCCGTTAAAGTCCAAATTGACCGTTGGTCGGTTTCCGGCCTTCAATAATCGATTAGAATAATTCCCATTCTTGCAAAGCGCTGATCAAAAAGCCCTCGGCTGTACTTAATTTAGTTGCATAAATTCTTCTCCTACATGAAAACCCGATTCGTCTGCCTTCTGCTCTTCCTATCCCATTTCGTAGCGGCCCAGGAAGCCTGGATGACACTCGATTATGAGGACGCTAAGAAGGTGGCCCTGGAACAAGGACAATTCTTGCTGCTCTACTTCAATGATGGGGCAGACTGTGCTCCTTGCGATTTTATGGATCCCGGCTTTTGCGAGCCTTGTGAAGTTATGGATTTCGAGGTCTGGTCTTCTTATGAAATCCAGCTTATCCAGCAGAATTTCGTCAGCATCAAATACGAAGCCAACCAACTCAGTCAGGCTGCTGATCAGCTGGAGATTGCCGAACTACCTACCACGGTCATCCTCGATGCTTTTGGCAATGAATACCTATTCATCGAAGGCTACCTTCCGCAGGCAGAGTTACTTCGCCTTTTGCAGGGTTTCCCGCAGGATATGCGGGAGATTTACGCAGCGGAACAGGTGGCTCGTAATAGTAGAGATAGCTATCAGGCGAACTTCCGTTTAGCTGATCGCTACCAACGGCATTCCCATCAAGCAGGAGCATACGCTGCGGGGCGCCTGCTTAGTCGTAGCGACGCAGCCTACCGCAAGACTCAGCGGCTGCTATATGGACGGACGGATGCTCCGCTGGGCCTATCTCAGCGCATCGAGCTACTACTGATCGAGAATCAGTTATTGCGTGGCAACCATGAGCGAGCACTCCAGTCCTTAATCGAGCTACAACCCTATTTCGTGAAGAGTAATCAGCCCTTAGGCAATTACCTATTTACGCTCAGTCATCGCTTGGCTGGTGAAACGGAGCTGGCCCGAAAACACTACGAAGTGCTACAAGCGTCCAACAACTCACAACGCTGGCTTAACCGCCTGGCGCTTTGGCAGTGATCCTAAGGTCAGCAAGCGCTAGCTCCCTAGCTCCCAGGATAAGCTTGAATCTTGGCAGCCAGGCGACTGGCTAGATAAGCATCCGCAGCTCCCAGCCGATCTAAAATTAACGCTGCCTCCTCCCGATAGGCCACGGCCTTGCTTTCGTTCCAGTAAAATGGAGGCGGGGCCAGATTACAAATCCGGTCGGCCATTTTCACCATAGCAACTTCAGGTACTTCTTTCAGGATACGATCCAGACTATCCAACATTTGAGTACGCTTGTCAGGCAAGGCTTCATTTTTAGTCAGTGCTTGTACCCCGGCTAACACTGGTGGCCCAAATAGCGCTTCTAACTCAGTAGGCATAAAAGCTGTATCCTCTAAAGTATCATGCAGGATAGCACACAAAAGCGCCAACTGTGCATCCAGTTCAGGTCGGTGACTTACAGCCTGCTGAACTTCAAAGGCCACGGCCCCGAGATGGGTTAAATAGGGAATTTGCTGACCTTCTTCAGGCCCAGCGTACACCTGATCTTTATGGTAGTAACTAGCTAACTCCCAGGCTCGCTGGATCAAATCAATGTTTATTGTTTTTTCTAGCATAGGTCATGTTAACATGCTAGCTCTAGTCCAAGTTGCTAATTTAAGAGACGTTAGGGGGAGGTTAAATGACCGGTAGTAGGCTTAAGACTCCTAATTTAATGCAGCAGGACAGCTATATTTGACACAAACCCTGATTGATGAAAAATGCATTAGTACTTTTATTTTGGATAGCTGGTCTTGCTGTATCCTATAGTCAAAACAGCTGGATGACGCTCGATCTGGATGACGCCGAAACTATAGCTCAGCATCAAGGTCAATTTATCTTACTAAGATTTACGGCTGAATGGTGTGGCCCTTGCCGGGCAATGGAACGGGAGTCTTGGTCACAGCCAGCAGTTCAAACGATTCAGGGCGAATTTGTAAGTTTAAATATCGATTTGCAGCGGCAACCTGGCCTTGCTGATCAATTTGGGGTGTCCGCCATACCAACCCTCGTCATTCTCGACGGTTTTGGTAACGAATACTGGCGCTATCAAGGCTACCTAACTCAGGCGCAGTTAATCGAAGAAATCGGTGGTTTCCCCCAGAATATGTCAAGCATCTATCAGGCCGAAGAAGCCGTTAAAGAAGCAGATGCCGACTACCGTACCCATTTCCGACTGGGAGATTTATATCAGCGCTACTCTTACCAAGCGGGAGCAACGGTAGCTGACCAATTCTTATCACAAAGTACCAGCGCATTGCGCAAGAGTAAGCGACTACTACGCAGGGACGAAGCTGCACCGCAAGGTTTATCCCAACGCATTGAGTTGCTGCTGATCGAGAATCAGTTGCTACGCGGCCGCTACGTACGTTCCTTACAAGATTTGGGAGAGCTTCGCCAGGAGGTCGAAACCAGTAATCAAGCTATCTATAATTATCTGCTAACGATGGCCTATCGCCAAGCAGGAAATACCGACAAAGCACGCGAACATTACCAAGAGCTACAAGAAGCCGATAATAATCAGCGCTGGCTAGTCCGACTGGCCAAGTGGTAAAATTTACCAGCTTTGCTTATCCCATTTGGCCTGTAAATCTGCACGAAAACGTTGTACCCAGATTTCCGAGTTGTCGGTTGCAGTGCGCCGTAAGGAGGACTTTATTTCAGCTAAGTTAACCAGCTCTAAATCGAGATAACGAAAAATTCGCTGGATAGTCCCCGATATATCCTGAATAAAGTCTTCGTAGAACAGGTTGAACGGCTGAATGTCATTCTCCAAAAAATAGGCCTGAGTAGCCGCTTCGCGCAAGACTGCTTCCCTAAAAAGGTGGGAAAGCGCGTCAAAATCGTAATGCTGCTCATAAAAGGCAGCGTCATCTTGTTGGTTTTCACCCTCTCGCAGATGCCAACTTTCATTTTTGATGGCCTTCCACCAGGAAACCGCCTGGCGAACTTTATTACGGCGGCTTAGAAAGATGTGCTTACAATTAGGAAAGAGGTCGCCCCAAAGGACTTGAAAGCTGTTTTTTTGTACTTCCGCAGGTCCGAACGTCCCCCGGAGGTTTGGACCCACGGTGAGTGCCGGGGGCACGAAATCGGGATCAGACGTCCCTGGAAGGTTTCCATCCTCGAGTAGCAAAGCTTTCATCTCTTCACAGAGCGGGTCCCAGCGAGCAGCGAATAATGAGCTTTTTACGGCGCATACTCCATTAGGCGTGGCTCCTAGGTCCCATATTTTTTGGCGCAGCTCGGCATAGTTACTGACTTTATATTTCTGGGCCATGCCGATCCCATTCTCTGCTTCGATATTGAAGTGTTCTTGCGGTCGTCCTGCTGCTTTAGTGCTAGTCAATAGTTCACAAAGCAGGGTACTACCCGTCCGGGGGGAAAACCAAATCCAGTAGGAAGAATTAGGGCGCATATTTGCGTTTTTACAAAAACTGGCTTATAGCAGTTGAAAGTTCCCTGAAGATCCCTAAATAAACGAGTTGACCAACATCCGACCTATCCACGCTTATACTCCAGCCAGTACCAACTTAAGATATCCCTCAGTTGATAAAGGTCAATTGGCTTTTTCAGGACGCGCCATTTTTCGTCCAAGGTTTTGAAGCGGTGTTCAACTATACTTCCGTTTCGGAGCAGTAGGATTAAGTAGGTAGCTCCATTGTTGTAACTCAGCAGCCGCAAATCAGCGATATGCTCCCAGAAAAACTCACCGGTAGGAGGTAGTTGAATACTCTTTTCATTTAGTTGCAGTTGAAGACTGGGACCACGGTCTGACCAGCGGGCCCAAACTTTTCTGAGGCTATACACCACCATTACCAATACCGCACAAAAGGCCAACCAGTCTGGTGGGTAGTAATCTGGCAAGTCACCGAAGCTCATCACGATGAATAGGCCTACAAGTACTGGCACTATAAAGAGCAACATCTGCATGGCATTCCTACCTCCATCCCGATAAACTTTCGATTGAGGGGGAATGACAGCGCGCCGCTGCTCGAAAGTCAGCTGTGTATGGAGGCTAATGGTCTCGTTTTTCGCCCAAATTTTCTCCCAGGCTCGTAAGCGAGGGTGATAATTGTTGAATCGCTCAATTTCCTGCGGGCTTAGCATTTTAAATCAGGCTTAAACGTTTTTCACTCTATTACCAGCGGCTGAATTCGTTCAAGGAGCGCTTCGTTGAATAATCGAACTCCTGCTTGATTAAGATGATGTGCATCGTAAAAATGGGCTTCATCTTTTAGTGGCAACCTTGTCCGGAAATCAATTAAAGTATGATCATAACGCTCTAAGATCGGTAAGACCGCTTCATCGAAGGCCGGTACAGTGGCCGCTACATAATCCGAAGGTAGAGGGCTGTAAACCAGCATCAGGGGAATTCCTCTGGTCCTTAAAAGGATGATCAGCTCTTCTAAATAATGCAGTTGAAAGTCTTGAATGCTAGCTTTTTCGACGTAGGGAGCTCGCTGACCGACCGAGTCAGCGGAAGTCACGTAGCCTTGCCTCACATAGGCAGAAGTCAGATAGCTGGCGCTATCGGCACGCATTAACTGCCGGAGTGTCCACATATTGATGCCGCGAATATCGGCCTGGGCACAGAGTATAGCATTGGCGGGGGCATCTTCCGGTAGGTTCTGGGATAGATCTGCTGTCGATTCCATCCCATCACCGATCAAGGCCGCTTCATAGAGGTCAAGAATAACGAATGAGGTAGTCGAAGGCTGAGCGTAAGCCTTAGCCAGTTGATAGGTTTGCATCAGGGTCTGAGAGCTGGATCCCAGATTAAACACTTCCAGGCCAGCTTCGGCAAAAATGCGAGGATCGTACCCCCGATAGGCGTGACTAGAGCCCAAAATCAAGGCATCGTACTGTCGCTGAGGATCGAATTCTTGAAAACGTTGATAGGCGTGTCCGCCTTTGGGGAAGAGGACATCGGAGGTCCAGTAGATGGCTGGTTTACCGGAGAGTTGGACCTGCGTAAGTACAAAAAACAAAGCAAAATAAACGGTTGTAGCTACCGCTATACCGATTAAGCCGTTCTTGATCAACTTTGCCATCAGAACTGAAAGTAAATAAAGGCTACTTCGCCGAAGTAGCCAAAAATGAGGATAATGGCCAATAAGGTGGGCACGATTAGTGGTCCATAGCGGAAGCTTTCCCCGGAGCGCAGGCGCTTCACTTGTCCGTCGAGCCAGGGGTCGGCCAGGATAAAGGCCAGCACTAAGAACAAGTCGAGGTACAACCGCCCTGCCTCGCGGAAGTTAAACAGGTTTTGCCAGGCCGCAGCGGTCCAGTTGAAGGGCGTGCTCAAAAGTTCCGTGAGGATGTGTAGAGATTGCGACAGATTTTCGGCACGAAAAAAGACCCAGAGCAACAGCACGAAAAGGAGCGTCAAAAACCAGTTGAGCAGCTTGACGCCCCTCCCCTGCCCCAGTACTCTTTGCCAGGTCTTGGCGAGTAGGAGGCTGGCGATGAGTAAAGTGGCGTGTCCAACGCCCCAGATGACGAAGTTCCAGTTGGCGCCGTGCCAGAGGCCGCTCAGAGCAAATACCAGAAGAATATTGAGTAGCCAGCGCCCCCTTTTTACGCGATTGCCGCCCAGCGGAATGTAAACATAATCACGGAACCAGGTTGATAGGGAAATGTGCCAACGGGCCCAGAATTCGCGCGGTGAACGGGCCAGGTAGGGCAGGTGAAAATTGTCCATCAGCTCGAAGCCCATCACTCGTGCAGCGCCAATCGCAATGTCGGAATAACCGCTAAAATCGCAGTAGATCTGCAAAGCAAAGAAGATGGTAGCGAGCCATAATGCTGGGCCATCAGCTGCCTCATAATTACCGTAGACTTGTCCGACGTAAACCCCTAATCGGTCAGCAATCACTAGTTTTTTACAAAGCCCCCAGATGATCTGTTGGACACCGCCGATGATGCGTTGGGCATCGAAGGACATCTTTTGGCGAAACTGCGGAAGTAGGCGTCCTGCCCGCTCGATGGGCCCGGCTACTAGCTGGGGAAAGAAGGAGACGTAGAGGGCAAAATGCGCTAAGCTACGCTCGGGTTGTAGACGACCGTGATACACATCAAGGGTATAGGCCAGGGTTTGGAAAGTATAGAAGGAAATACCGACGGGGAGCAAGAAATCCCAGTGGGGGAGCTCCGCCATGATATTGAAGTTATCGAAGACCAACTGGAGGTTTTCACCCAGAAAATTGGCGTATTTGAAGATGGCCAGTAGGCCTAGATTGAAACCCAGGGACAAGTAGAGCCAGCGACGACGGGTGGGCTGATGATCAGTAGCAGCCATGCGTTGAGCTACCCAAAAATCTACCAGGGTGGAGCCCATGATCAACAATACGTATTCCAGCTTCCAAGCGGCATAAAAATAGTAGCTGGCGGCCAGCAGCCAGTATACTCTTCCGCGGGCGGGTAATAGAAAATAGGCGGCAACCACCAGCGGAAAAAAGAGTAAAAATTCGGCTGAGTTGAAGAGCATTGAGCAGCTAAGCTACGGTTTGTCGGGCTATTGTACTATCGCTGTTGGAAAAGACATTTTACCAATAATTGTAATTTTTATGACTTTAATCACTATTTTGTTTGCAAATATAGCGCCTGCCTTTCTGATAAAAGGTAGGGCACATTCAGTAGCTTATCTTTTGATGAGGTGAGGGGGTTTTGGGTGGGAGTAGCCGTTTGAACCAGTACACTGGTTAAACCAGTTCAACTAATTACCCCCCCCCCGCCCTAACGCTGCACCACCACCGCTGACTTCCCAACCCATCTCCCCCGCTGTTCCAGCACCAGGAAATACAAAGCATTAGGCAAGTCCGGTAAATTCAGACGATAGCTGACCTGCCCCGATAGCGGCTCCCATTGCTGAAGCAGTGCACCATCTAAATGCACCAGTTGCACAGAAACCCCTTCCTCTAAAGGTTGATCAAAATCTAATTGTAGCTGCTGAGCGCCCGGATCATAAAAAGTGCTAAAGGCTAATTGAGGAGCCTGCCACGGCGGCGAGGAAAAGGTTGCCGTGGTAAACTCAGCTTGCGGCCATTCCAAACCACTACTGCTCAATACCTGATTGGTAAAATCAAAGAAAGTAGCGTGTTCCTGATGAGAACCCTGCCCCCACTGCGTAAAACAAGCTGATGATACCCAGGCGGGTTCCCAGTATAAAACTCCCCGGCCACCACTCTCTAACACCTCCTGGGTCAAATCTACCAACCAGTGATACTGTGCTTCCGGACTGGGAGGGGCATAATCTGGGTGGGTCTCACTAATTATATTATTGGCGCTGTCATTAGCCTCCAACGTCCAGATGTAACCCGTTTCTAAAATGATTACGTCCTTGTCTGGATAATCTGCCCGAAACTGAGCAATCACATCACCCGTTTCAGCAATAGTAGTCGGTTGATGCCAAGCCCAGTAATAAGACAAACCAATCCAATCAAAATCAGTGACCCCGTTAGCAATAAATTCATCAACGAAATAGGCAGCATTAGCCGGACCGGCAATGTGCAGCCCTAGCTCAATTACACTATTGGTAGCTGCCTCAAAATCACGAACAGCGCTAATCGCACGATTAAACAAGTAACTATTACGCTCCCAATCCAACACCCAGCCGGCGTCATTCTGAGCCTGGGTCAACAGGATCCCTCGATTGGTTTCGTTCCCAATTTGGACGAGCGCCGGCAGTAAATCCTGTTCATGTAAATAATTTAGACTTCCGTAGATGTACTGGTAAAGCGAATCTCCCAGCAGTTGTTGGTCATCGACTACTGACTCCCAGGCCGCCGGCACAATCTGCTTGGAGGGGTCCGCCCAATTGTCCGACAACTGAAAATTAAGCAGTACCTGCATCCCTACCGCATGCGCCCGCTCTATGCTGCGCGCTACATCCACCAGGTCCGAATACCGTTGCCCACTGTTTAAGGCATCGTACCAGCTAGGCGTATGCCAGAGACGTAAGCGTACCAAATTGAAATCATGATCGGCAAAAATGGCATACGGGTCTTTTTCTACGCCCGTTTCCCGATAAACGACCCCACAATCTTCCAGCTCATTAACGTAGGATAAATCAGCACCAAAGAAAAAAGCCTGTGCCGGCAGTTCTTCCGTACAGCTAGTCAATAGCCCCAAAAAAATTAATAAGGTACAACCAAAAGCAAATCGCATAGCCTGAATTTGATGTCTGAAGATAGCACCAATGGACGACCTACCCTATTCATTCAGGCACTCAACTCCAAGGACCAAAAGGACGATCAATAAAGCTAAAGGAGGTACATCCTAAAAAGACTAATTTCTATCCATCTACCCCCTACCCAACCCCTACGTCTGCCCATCTCCCATCCACTTCTCGACGTAGCCAGGGTCGAAGGCTTCCATCTTGAAAAGTAGTTCATCGATCGTCGTTGCTGAGAGTACAGCCTCGCGATTACTCAATCGTAAGAATCCTTCCTCCACCATTTTATCCAGCATTAATAATAGCGAGTCGTAATATCCATTGATGTTCAAGATGCCGATTGGTTTAGCGTGTAAGCCCAGCTGCGCCCAAGTCACCATTTCAAACAGTTCTTCCATGGTGCCATACCCACCGGGCAGGGTAATAATACCATCGGACAATTCGTGCATTTCCAGCTTACGCGTCTGCATAGAATCCGTGATAATCAGCTCCGTAAGGCCTTGGTGAGCCACTTCCTTCGGGATCATAAAATCAGGAATAACCCCAACTACTGCTCCACCAGCCGCTAAAGCACCATCAGCAACGGCTCCCATTAAGCCTACCTTTCCACCACCGTATACGACGCGACTGCCTCGCTCCGCGAGTTTTTTGCCCAACAAGCCGGCCTGCTGTCGGTACTGATCATTAAAACCGGGGCTCGAGCCGCAATAGATAGCAATAGACTGCATACAAAACCATTAAGCCTCCACTATTTACTAGCGGAGGCTCAAAGGTAGAGTTTTCATTTCTGCTGGCTTATTTTTTGCCCTCTACGAGAAAATACATAAGATCGTAAAGAAAAGGTTCGGCCGTATCAGCATTGGTAAACACGATAAAGCCTGTACCTAGCTCATCATAAATTTCAAAACTGCAACGGAAGTCTCCATTATTGCCTCCATGGCCGAAGACCAACCCATGAGGGGATTCTCGCAAGGCTACGCCCAGACCAAAGCCTGATTTGTAACCATTAGTCCAATCTTCTTCATCGTACAAGGTGTGGAAACTAAACATCTCTTCAGCTTGCTCTTCCGTTAAACCATCGCGGTTTAAGAGCGCTAGTGCAAAGGGCACAAAGTCTTTAGCTTCCGTATGCATGCTGAAAGCCATGCCGGGCCAATCTGGGCAATCATAAGGATTAGGGACACCGTCAAAGTGTCCGGCTACCTTTAGATCGGGTAACTGATCATTACACATAAAGTAGGTATTGCTCATCTTCAGTGGATCAAGTACCTCTCGCTCTAGGTGCGCTTGAATGATTCCCGGCAAATCATCCGATACGCCACCAGCCAGTACTTTTTTGAGGTATTCAAAGCCTTCCCCAGAATAGCCGTAGGTCGTACCGGGCTCGTTGATCATTTCTGCTCCCCAGTTCGGCAGACCAGAAACATGAGTAAGTACGTGTCGACCAGTCATCGACTTGTATTCCGGAAAATCTTCTTCTAATTCCGGGAAGGTTACCGTTTCGTGCAACGGTTTATCGAGGTCAAACTCACCACGCTGCACCAAGCGGTTCATCACATAGGCAAACACCAATTTAGTAATGGAGGCCGCCTCAAACACCGCTTCTGCCCTGAGGGGAGAATCCGTCCTCGCGTTCTCCACCCCATAAGTCTGGTGATACACCATTTCTCCTTCTTGGATTAGTGCCAAGGATACGCCAGGAATATTGAAGTGCGCTTGGTAAGCCGCTACAAATTCGTCTACCCGCTCGGCTGAATTCGAATTAAAGGATTGGAGAAGCAGTCCAGCTTCAGAGATCAGGTCTGGTTTAGGGACTTTGGCAACTTCAATGGGGTCTAGCGTCAGCTCTTGACGCGCTCTTACACTAATACGCTGTGGTTCGTTAGCGGCACTAACCAAATCGATTTCGTTCCATTCAATCCTCTGCCGGCTAGTAGGAATATTTACTTCATATTCCCCTGCTGGTAGCGACAAACTATAATGGCCGAGTGAGTCTATCAGGGTGCAGAAAAACCACTGTGGATTATCCTGATTACTAAAGCGGATTACCCCTGGCCATTCTTCCGAAGCTGGCCCCTTCCAGGTTAAGTTTCCGTTCACCTGTGCCGGTTGACTACCCGGTTCCGCCAGAACTAAATCGCCAATTCGGTTGGTGTTCAAAAACTTCATACCGCCTGGTCCCCAGGTGATCATCACGTGGTTTTGCTCAGTATCCTTATCAAAGACTGCGTAGTCAAAACCAATCACTCTGCCCGCTTCCAAATCACCTGATATTTGGATCTTCCACTCGTAGGTGACGACCCTTCCTTTCCGATCAATCTGCATTTCGACTTGATCAAAATTGGCATTTCTAACCTGCGGGTAAAAGGATAGCTGCTCTTGTTCTACAATCTTACGGTGGTCCTCATCTAGCTCAAACGCAATTACCCCTGCCCCATCGGGGCTATGCGTCGGATCCAGGTAAAGGACCTGAAAATCATGGCTGGAATAATGATTGTTATCGGGTGTTTTGACGTAATCATCATCAGCCATGGTCACCCCAAAGTACAGGACACCTTGAACAGGATCATAGCCTGCTCGCCAACTAGCCTCAGCGTCTTCTGGTCCATCGATGCCCCCTCCATAGTGAATAAAGCTCATGGAGTGAACTTGAATATCTGCCGGCCAATCATCCAGATTACCATCGATAGTAAGGTTAGAAAGTGGGTAGATATAAGCAATTGCTCCATTGTTGGCTACTAAATAGCTAGCAGCTCCTGCCAGCCAAAGGGCCAACAGCATACTCCGTTGTAAAGTCCGTCTCATTTAGTGATGCGTTTCCTGTAAGGACGAACACCATCTTCAAGCGTTGCACCATCGCCAATATCTTATTCTAATCAATCTCCTAAATATCTCAAGGAGCACGTATTTTTAAGCGTGCGCTGGATTTTACCACTTCTTATTAGTATTTGGCTGAGTGCTGGATTAAGCTGCAATTATACAGCTCCAGATCCTCCAAATATTATCATCATTTTGGCCGACGATCTAGGGTTTGCGGACCTTGGTTGTACGGGAAGTAGTATTCCTACGCCTAACCTGGATCAGCTTGCAACAGATGGTGTTTTGATCCCCCATTTCTATACTGCGGCTAGATGCTGTCCGAGTCGTGCGGCCCTGCTGACGGGTTTCTACCCGCACGAAGTCGGAATGGGGGACATGGTTGAGGGGCGATTGTGGCGCGACTCCTCCTTTTTGCCTGCCTATCAGGGTTGGTTAGATAAGACTATCCCTAGCCTGGCAGAACAATTAGCTAACCAAGGGTACCAGACTTTTCTTTCTGGGAAATGGCACCTGGGCAACGCCCGGGAGCACTGGCCCGACCAATATGGATTTCAACGACATTTTGCCATGATCCACGGCGCGGACAATTATTTTGGCTCCGCCCCCTGGATTTCGAAGGATCAGTTCCTGGCTTATAGCCTCGATGGCCAGGACTACCAACCCGATACCGGCTTCTACCTAACGGACCTGATCACTGAATATGCGCAGGAATTCATCCGGACTGGGCCGGCAGACCAGCCTTTTTTTCTTTACCTCTCCTACACTGCTCCTCATTGGCCTCTACAGGCACCTCCGGCCGATATCCGTCTTTTTGCTGATCAATATTGCCACGGTTGGGATCTCGAACGAAAAGCTATTTTTAACCGGCAATTGCAGCTGGGTCTTTTTGCGGATACTCTAGATCTACCCGCTAGTTGGGAGAATCAGCAGCGACCAGCCCATACGCCGGAATGGGGAACTCTGACGACCGATCAACAACAGCTATGGGCAGATCGTATGGCAATCTATGCCGCTCAGGTTTATGGCCTGGATCGTGCCATTGGTCACTTATTGACTTTCCTGAAAGCTCAAGATCAACTGGACAATAGTCTCATCTTCTTTTTATCGGATAATGGTGCTACCGATGCAGCCATCTACGCAGCCACCCATTGGATAGCGGATCGCAGCGGTGAATTGGGTAGCGTAGCGTCCTTCGACAGTTATGGCAGTCGCTGGGCCGAAGTCAGCAATACCCCTTACCGACAATTTAAAAAATTCACGACTGAAGGTGGTGTAATAGCCCCCCTTATCGTTCATTGGCCAGCGGCTTACCTTGCGGGTAGAACATTGAACGGTGTCGGACATCTCATCGACATTGTCCCGACCTGCTTAGCCCTAAACGGACTACCGATTGATCAATTTCCCGGCCAAAGCTTATTGACGGCCATTAGTAGCGACAGCCCGCTTCCCCAGCGCACCCTTTTTTGGGAACATGAGGGTAATTGGGCAGTAAGGGACGGTGATTGGAAACTCGTATATTTACGAGACACCTACCGGGGCGGGAATGGGCAGCCCAGCCTTTACAATCTACAAACGGATCCTTTTGAAAGGTATGATCAAGCAATTAGGCATCCTAAACTAGTCGATAGTCTCCACCAGCTTTATCATAATTGGGCACACAAAACAGGAGTGCTGCCTTTTGATTCATTAATTCTTGCCCATCCACTATGAAGCCTATTTTAGTCCTCTTAATACTTTTGGCAGCTGGACTCTTTAGTTGCTCTTCTGAGGCCACTATGCCTGATCTTGATCCAGTTGAGCTAGCGGCCGCTACTAATCAGGAGGCCTTAGTCCGTGGCTGGAACACCTGGAACAATCCGAGTCTGCTGGCTCAGGTACATATGCCCACGGGTTTGACACTACAGTGGCTGCTGCGCAAAAAGAGAGGCGGGCCCTATTGGCTACGGGATGCCTACGTAGCTAAGCCCCAGTACAATTTCGCCGAAAAAATCCGTCCCCTGGAACATGCCTACGACGGCAGTTACACCCGCTTGAAATTATCCTGGGAGGGCTGTACCGCCACCATAGAATCTGCTACCCAGGGTGAGGAAGTATTCATGCGCTTCCGCCCTGATAGTATCCCGGAAAAAGTACACAGCCTTATTCTGGAGACTGGCTATCTATGGAACAAACCGGGACAACTTAGTAAATCCGGGCAGCTAATCCTAGCAGAGAGCAGTCAACAACGCCACAAAATCCGCTATCTGGGCCAGGCGGTAAATGTCCCCCTTCCACTTACGGCTCCTTATTTTAGTTTCGAATCCGATCAGGAGATCATCGTTTATACCGGTCCAGAACGTACCGCAGCGGAAATTGAAACCATATTTACGGAGAATTTGGCTACGCATCAGCAAAAGGCCGAGGCCTTCGGCGAACAAGCAGAGGTATATCAGGCCGCACAGTCCGTTGTAGCCTGGAATTTAATCTACGACGCCTTCAATGATCGTCCTATCTCTTCCGTAAGCCGAATCTGGAACGAAGCCTGGGCGGGCTACATCATTTTTGACTGGGACACGTATTTCATTGCCTTATTAGCTGGTATCGACAACAAAGAGTTAGCCTACGCCAACGTACTCGCCATTACCAATAGCATTACTGAAAATGGTTTTATTCCTAACGTAGCAGCTACCAACCATCTCTCTAACGATCGCTCCCAACCTCCAGTTGGCGCCCTGGCCATCAAACTCCTCTATGACCGCTACGGAGATCGTTGGCTACTGGAAGCTACCTTCGACCAACTGCTACGCTGGAATCGCTGGTGGGATCAAAGCCGTAACAATCAGGGCTACTTGTCTTGGGGCTCTGACCCACATCCTGAGGGCATGGAACCCCACAGTCTTGAGGCCGCAAAATGGGAATCCGGTCTGGATAATTCTCCGCTCTTTGACGAGGCCAGCTTTGACGCTACTACCCACATGCTCGACCTGGCCTCCGTCGGTCTGCTATCGCTCTACATTGCCGACTGTAAATATCTAGCGGTCATTGCCGAGGAATTAGGGCAGTATGAGGCCATAGAGGAATTAACTGAACGTGCAGCAGCCTATACCCTACAGTTGCAAACCCTATGGGATGAAGCCAGCGGCATCTTCCGCGATAAAAACCTCAGCACCGGCGCTTTCACCGATCACCTTGCTCCCACCCATTTTTATCCGTTACTGGCTGCTGCCGCAACCCCCGAACAAGCCAGCCGCATGGTAGAAGAACACTTGCTGAATCCCACTGAATTTTTTGGCGAGTATATGATTCCCTCCATAGCCCGCAATGATCCTGGATTTTCAGATAATAGCTACTGGCGGGGCCGTATTTGGGCGCCGATGAACTTTCTCGTTTACCTAGGCCTGCACAACTATGAATTACCTCAGGCGCGCCGGCTAATCGCCGAAAAATCAGCCCAATTACTCCTCGAATCGTGGCGCGAAGAAAGACACGTCTACGAAAACTATAACGCCACCACCGGCCGGGGTGACGACGTGCTCAATAGTGACCCCTTCTATGCCTGGGGAGGTTTATTAGGCCTGATTGCCCTCATGGAGAATGGTCATTTTCCTTTAAAAGAAATGGAGGAATGATTCGCGCTTATTCTCTTGCCTCGGTAGTTGCGCTTCTCCTCTTCAGTTGTATCTCCCAGCGAGAAGAGCTCACTCCCCCCCACATCATCTACATCTCGGTTGATGATTTGGGGCCTTTCCTGGGCTGCTACAACTATCCTCTTGTACAAACACCTCATTTAGATGCATTTGCACAGTCTTCCCTACGCTTCGCCAACGCGCACTGCCAGGTAGCCCTCTGTACGCCTTCCCGTACCAGTATCCTCACTGGTATTCGCCCCACCAAAAGTGGTATCCTGCAAATCGATGATGATTGGCAAAGTGTCCTTCCTCAGGCCGTTTCTCTACCCCGTCATCTGCGTAACCATGGCTATCATACCCAGGCCATCGGTAAAATTTACGACCAGCGCTGCGGAGGGATGGACAGTGCTTTTGTCCAGGACGATTCCCGCCGCTTAACTAGCAACCGGGGCGTACTTAGCGCCTTAGATACTTTGGCCCAAAGTAAGCAACCCCACTTCCTGGCCATTGGATATAGTCAACCCCATACCCCTTGGGAGCCTCCAGCTCACTTTCAGGCCCGCTATAAATTACCGGACATTGATCTTTCCAACAGCAGCCCCAGTTTTCGCGGGGACAGCCTTGACGATCAACAACACCGGCAAAAGATGCTGGACTATTACGCTACCATTACTGAAGTAGACAGCTTGATTGGACAAGTGCTAGGGCACATAGAGCAGCTAAAGCTCACTGATCGCTCAATCATCATTGTAGGTAGCCTGGACCACGGCTTTAGCCTAGGCTGGCGGGGTAAATGGGGCAAGGGCAACAACTACGACCCAGAGACGCAGGTCCCACTCTTTATCAGGGTCCCCCAGCAGGGCAGTCTTGGAGAAGTCTCTCATGAGCCCGTAGAATTGCTCGACCTCTACCCCACTGTCCTCGATTACTGCAACTTACCTCCCCCTCCTCAACCCCTGGACGGCAGTAGCTGGCGGCCAATCATTGAAGCCCCCCAGAAGCAACACCGGCAGGCCGCTTTCTCCCAACGTGCTTACCATCCTGATGACTTTGGCATCAAAACTCACACACACACCTTAGTCTATCGGGAAACAAGTGGGGTACAGCTTTTTGATCGAATCAATGACCCCCTAAACCTGACGGACCTGAGTAGCCAACAACCGAAAATAATAGATAGCCTCCTCCAGTTACGACAGGAAATATTGAGCGACTAATCAACCCAACATGCCAAATACCTCTTGATAACCGTGCCAGATCTTGGCTTCCCACGCCCAGGCAAAATCCTCGGCAAAAGCTTCCCCACGGCCGCACACTCGTTGGTCATGCGTACTCATACGGTCGACATGGTGCCCCAATTCGTGCAAAAACACATGCAGTAACTGATAGGCCCGGATTTGGTCCGGAGAGAAATAGCAAACGTAGCCTTCCTCCTTTTCCAACCGCTTGATGCCCAGACGGTCAAAAAGCGAGCTATGACCCCGTTCAAAATGTGGAGATACCCAGATTTTTTGTTCTACTGGCCAGGCAGTCAGCGAGATTACACCGAGATAGTAATAGTAGCCATCCACTCCGGCAAAATCACCCCGTTCAAGTACAATGGCGCGCAGCCCCTCTGAGATCCGCTCCCAGTCTGGGATCAACTCGATGAAGCGCCGAAGATCGCGTTTCTTCAAAAAGTGCTTAAACCCCTTACCCGGACGTTGTTGGTCAATAACCAGTGGTCCGTCGGCAGTGTTCCAATAACTCGGCGTTAAGCGATAGTTCTGCCTCCGTAGGGCTTTCCCCCCTCTTACTTTGGGAGTCGTTTTTCGATTACAGGTGCGCATAGCTCCTCAACACTTGGAGGCCCTCACTTAGTTTCTTTTCTTGTACTTCCGCAGGTCCAAACTCTACGCCTTGAGTTTGGACCTGCGGAAGTACAAAAAAAATTTTACTTATTTTTGTATCTAATTTTATACCTAGCCATTTTTTGTGTAAAAAATGGACGATAAAGTAGTGTCCGCTATCAAGCATTTGAACCAGTACACTGGTTAAACTGGTTCAAAATCCAACTCCCAAATTCTGTGGAAAACTCCCCCTCCTAATGCCTCTCCCCTTACCTATCTTTGGAGACCAGCCTGAGCATTTAATTTTCATCCCCTATGTCGAAATTTGTCCATCTACATTGCCACACTCAATTTTCGCTCCTCGACGGCGCCGCCGAGATCGGCAGAATGATGGACAAAGCCAAAGAAGATGGTCAATTGGGCGTTGCCCTAACCGACCACGGCAATATGTTCGGCGCCTTTAAGTTTGTGCGCGAAGCCGCCAAACGGGACCTCAAACCCATGATCGGTTGCGAGTTCTATCTCGTAGAAGACCGCCACCGCAAGTCTTTTAGCCGTGCCAAGGGTGAACAGGATCGGCGCTACCACCAGTTGATGCTCGCCAAAAATAAAACCGGCTACCACAACCTGGCTAAACTCTGTAGTATTGGCTACATCGAAGGGCTTTATTCTAAGTTCCCTCGCATCGATAAGGAAATCCTGATTCAATACAGTGAAGGGGTCATTGCTACCAGTTGCTGTATTGGCGCCGAAATTCCCCAGCTCATCCTACAAGGAAAGGATGAAGAAGCCGAACAGGCACTCAAATGGTGGATCGATGTTTTTGGCGATGATTACTACATCGAGCTACAACGTCATAAAGGACTTGAGGATATTGATGGCCTCGGCGTCAGCCAGGAAGACATCAATCAAAAACTACTGGCATTAGCCAGGAAGTACGACCGTAAAGTCATCTGCACCAATGACTCCCACTACGTCGAAGAAGAAGATGCCGGGCCACACGATATTCTGCTCTGTATTAATACTGGTAGCCTACTAGAAGATACTAACCGCTTCAACTTTCCTAGCTCTGATTTCTATTTCAAGACGCAGGAAGAAATGGGGCAGCTCTTCAGTGATGTGCCTGACTCCGTAGCCAGTACCATTGAGATTTACGATAAGATCGACACCCTCCGCCTGGAGCAAGATGTGCTATTGCCCAACTTCCCGCTTCCCACCGGCTTTAAAAATCAAGACGACTACTTACGCCACCTAACCTATGAAGGAGCTAAGAAACGCTACGGAGAGATTACCGAAATAGTCCGCGAACGGCTTGATTTTGAGCTGAGCGTTATCCAGGCGTCAGGCTATCCAGGTTATTTCTTGATTGTACAGGATTTCACCTCTGCAGCTCGGCAAATGGGCGTTAGTGTAGGGCCAGGTCGAGGATCTGCAGCAGGCTCAGCGGTAGCCTATTGCACCGGAATTACGAATGTCGACCCCATCAAATATGATTTGCTGTTTGAGAGATTCCTCAATCCGGAGCGCGTTAGCATGCCGGATATTGATATCGACTTCGATGATGTAGGCCGCCAGCAGGTAATCGATTATGTAATCGATAAATATGGGCAGCAACAGGTAGCACAAATCATTACCTACGGTACGATGGCAGCCCGATCCAGCTTACGGGACGTAGGTCGGGTAATGGACGTACCCCTCGGTGAGGTAGATAAAGTTGCCAAGTCTTTCCCTACTGCCTTGGGTACCACCCTGAATGGCGTACTAGCGCCAAAAGACATCAGCGAAAAACTAAAGGGTAAGCTGAATGGAGAAGATATTGATCGGGCCTACAAGTTCCGGGAGCTAGCCCAACAGCCCGATCAGATCGGAGAACTGGTAAGAACCGCTAAAAGCTTAGAAGGCTCGATCCGCAATACGGGCGTTCATGCCTGTGGGGTAGTCATTACCCCGACGCCCGTCACGGAGCACGTGCCCGTCACGATCGACAAGGAAACGGGTATGTACATTTCCCAGTTCGACAACTCCGTAGCGGAGGATGCCGGCCTGCTGAAAATGGATTTTCTGGGTTTGAAGACCCTGTCGATCATCAAGGACGCCGTCCGCATGATCGAAGAAAACCACGGCATCAAGATCGATGTTGACGAGCTACCCCTGGATGACTCAAAGACTTACGAACTTTTCCAGCGCGGGGAGACCAATGGCATCTTCCAGTACGAGAGTGCCGGTATGCAAAAACATATGAAGTCGCTTAAACCTACCAGCTTCGACGACCTCATCGCCATGAACGCCCTTTATCGCCCCGGCCCACTAGAGTACATCCCGGAATTTATTGAGCGTAAACATGGTCGCAAACCGATTATCTATACCCTACAAGCTGAAGAAGAGTACCTAAAGGAAACCTTCGGTATCTACGTCTATCAGGAGCAGATTATGCTGCTCTCCCAGAAGCTGGCCAATTTCTCCAAGGGCCAGGCCGATACCCTGAGAAAGGCCATGGGTAAGAAGAAGAAAGCGGTTTTGGATAAGATGTACCCGACCTTCATTGAAGGCGGGGAAGGCAATGGACACCCCAAGGACAAACTCGAAAAAATCTGGAAAGACTGGGAAGCTTTTGCCTCTTATGCTTTCAATAAATCACACTCGACTTGCTATGCACTGGTCGCCTATCATACAGCCTACTTGAAAGCCCACTATCCGGCTGAATACATGGCTTCGGTACTGTCTCATAACAAGACAGATATTGGTAAGCTTACTTTCTTCCTGCGAGAGTGTAAGTCTATCGACATCCCTGTTTTACGACCAGACATCAATGAATCTCAAGCGGATTTTTCTGTAAACAAGACAGGGCAGATTCGAATCGGTATGACCGCCCTAAAAGGGGTCGGCAGTGGCCCGGTAAATGCCATTCTAACCGCCCGAAAGGAGCATGCCGAATTTAATAGTGTCTTTCATATGTTACAAGTCGTAGAGACCGGCACGATCAATAAGCGTGTCCTGGAAGCCTTAGTCCAGGGTGGTGCCTTCGATTGCTTTGAAGACGTACACCGGGCCCAATACTATGCTCCTAGTGGCAAGTATGATTCCTTTCTGGAACACCTCGTCAAATATGCAAATGCCTACCAATCTCAAAAGGCACAAGCCGCTAATTCTCTATTTGGGGCAATCCAGGAAGAGGTACTCCCAGAAGAACCTAAGCCTCCCCAGGCCCGCGAATGGAATTTGCCCGAAAAATTAGAAAAGGAAAAGGATGTAACTGGCATCTACGTTTCGGGGCATCCTCTGGATGGTTACCGAATGGAAATCGAGAACTACGTTAGCTGTAGTCTATCCGAGCTCGATCCGAGACGCTATGGCCGTTCCAAAATTCAGTTGGCAGGCATGATTACTACTGCCCGGCACATGGTGTCTAAAAATGGTAACGGCTGGGGAATTCTGGAACTGAGCGATTTTGACTCCAGTGTTGAATTTCGCTTGTTCGGGGAAGACTACCGCAAGTACAAACACATGCTTGAACAGGGGACGGCCGTATTCGTACGAGCACACTATCAGGAGCGCTGGAAGAGTGACGAATTGGAATTAAAAATATCCGACCTGCGCCTACTGGAAGGCGTCGGTCGAGATTTAACTCAAGGGGTCATTCTCAAACTCCCTCTTCATCAAGTTACTTCCGAGTTAGTGGTACAATTGGATGACCTTTGCCAGCGTTTCCAGGGCCAGCAAAAATTACGCTTGGTATTCGTAGACCGTGAAAAAAGTATGAAGCTTAAAATGGTTGCCTACCAGCGGACCATCGATGCTGACAATGACTTCATCGACGAAATCAAAAAACTGGGAATCACCTATTCCCTTGAATCCGCAGCCAGTTGAGTCAGCCTGATTTTCCTCCCCTTAGTATCGTTGAAGCAGGCCATCGCTGGGTAGTCGTCAACAAACCCGCTGGAATTGGTGTAGAAAAGCACTTTCAGTACGATACCGTAGAAATGCGTGCCTTACAGCAGTTTCGTCGCCTCGGGGCTACCAAGCCGCCTTACATCGGCATCGTTCATCGATTGGACAGGGTCAGTAGTGGTTGCCTGCTCCTGGCTCGAAATAAAAGTACGCTGGTCAACCTCCAACAACAGTTTGAACGACGGGAAATCCAAAAAATCTACTGGACCCTGGTTCGCTCCGCCCCGCCCAAAGAAAGTGGACAGCTAAAACATTATCTACTTAAAGATCGTACTGGGAAAAAAGCAATTGCTACCAGTCGGGCCTTAAATAATGCCAAGCTTGCCGAGCTTAGCTACCGACTTATCAAAGCGGAAAATAATTATTATCTACTTGAAATAGACTTGCATAGCGGACGCTTTCATCAGATCAGAGCGCAATTAGCTGCAATTGGCTGTCCTATCGTTGGTGACCGACTTTACAGCGGAGATATAGAAAATGACTTCGTTCATGAACATCGTATCGCCCTACACGCCCGGCGTCTCAGCTTTAAAGGCATCAAGGCCGAAGGTGCTCAAGCCCAACAGCTTACTATTGAAGCTCCCTTGCCCGATTACTGGCCTATAGCTGGCGGCTAGCTCTTCTGGCTCGTTGATTGTACTCTTTGATGATATCCGGCAGGTTGCGATATCGGTAGCCTCGCGATCCTATTTTCTCAGCAACTTCAGGTACATCAGCCAATAATTCACGCATGCTACGCCGGAACCCTCCACGGAAGACTGGCATTATAAATTGGTTGTGCCCTTCTAACCAAAACATGGGTAGCGGGTCACCACTGTACCGGTAAGAGGTACCATCCACCCATTGGCGGCTATTGTCTGGTAATCTGAGCAGATCTAGTCTTCTTCCTTTTTCTACCACCCGTAAGAACAGCCACTGCCCTTGATGGAAGCGGCTTACGTAGCGCAAAACCCCTTCTCCTTCAGTCGCAAATCCAAAGCCTGCAACTCGATTTGGCTCGATAATGTACTCATCCCCAAAATCGTTGGTAAACTGAATGACAAGTCCATTCGAGCGGTACTGAATAAAATTAATGTAACCTGTAAGGCGGATATCATCTTTGGTATGTAAGAATCCACGGTAGGCTTCCGCTCTAAGAAAACTAGCTACCAGCAACAAAATAAACAGCGTAAAAATCCAGCGCATATTCTCTGATTTAGGGATTTGAAAAATCAGATAAAAGAAAAATAAAGGCAGAACTAGCCCTAAGCTAATATACGCCCTAGGTGGGTAGTAGTCAATATAAACTTCCCCAAGTAGTTCTAACAGCATACAGTAGGTCGCCCTACGACACCTTCCAAACCTTAGTACCTAACGGCTTGATGATATTTGAATCTGCTATCCATAGAAAATAAAAGGACTTCCGCCAGTACTGACGGAAGTCCTTTATAAGAAGTAAGCCGCCTAAGGCTTACTAAGCAGCAACGCTATGACTAGCGTACTACAATCATTTTGCGTGTAGCAGTGTAATCACCAGCAGTCAGGGTGTAGCTCAGTACACCGGTAGCACCGCGGAAATCAGCACTGTTCAGGTTGATCATATTCATACCTGCTGCACCTTCCAACTGACGAGTTAGGATCGTACGACCCTGTACATCACGTAGTTCGAAAGTTACTTCAGAAGCCTTAACCAAGTTGTAGTTAATCTGAGTTTGATCAGCTACGGGGTTAGGAATGTTCTGACCGAGAGAGAACTCAGCAGCCGCGAAGCTAGTACCGAAGTTGATACCTAGATTAGCTACGCCACCCGCAACAGGGTAAGCTTCAGCAACCGTTACACGGTCAGTCATGCTCAGCAGGTTGCTCAAAGGAGCTTCTACCGTTGCACGTACCTGAAGCGTGAAGAGCACCTCATCAGTAGTACCAGCTACTTCGTCGAAGCTAACTGCAACTAGTCCTTCAGCAGCAGCATCCAGATTCAGATTGCGAGCAGTCACTTGACCGTAGTCAACGCCCACTAGCTCTAGACCAGCAGCCAGCTCCAGAGTACCCTGGAAACCGTACAGATCAGCAGCCGTGAAGCTAACTTCGTAAGTGTTGCCAGGATTCAGGTCCAAGTCAGCTGTTTCCAGACCGACAGTAGAACGAGATCCGTCTTCATCCTGAGCAGTAGTGGTCGCGCTACCAGATACATCACCCATTTGGATACCGTAGAAGTCGGCACCGAGCATGTCACCAGGCAGGTTGTTCACATTGTATACTTCATCGAAGTTAGCGCTAGCCCAAGAGGTAGCGTCAGTTCCGAAGTCGTAATCAGCATTAGCGAAGCGCCAGCTTGGAGCATTCGGGAAAGTTGGCGTCTGGCCCATGATTACCATACGGACGTGTACAACGTCAAGAACGTTGATGTCACCATCCATCGTAACGTCAGCAGCAACGTGCTGATAAGGCGTAGCCAGTTCCTGAATAGCCAGGATGTGGCGATTGATCTGAAGGATATCAAAAGTAGTTACAGCCGTAGCTACATCTACATCAGCATCCAGTTCTGGCTGAACGGTGTAGTCATCACCTACCGTCAGGTCGGTGAAGGCAAAATTACCGTCGTTACCAGTTACGATCATGTTGTTCATCTGACCTTCGTCAGTGATCGATACTTCTACGTTAGCAACTGCATTCTCAGATGGTGTAGAGATGGTACCTAGGATAGATCCACCGTCACCACCACCAGTACATACATTTTCCTGGAAGGCCTGAACGAAGAGCGTAGTCTCACAGTAGTCAGACTGTCCACCAGCGTCAATCGCGTAAACGCGAACAGCTAGCATACCCAGGTCGTCACAAGTCAGTTCCAGACCTGTGTCTCCAACCATTGGCTCGAAGCCATCAGCAGCAGCCGTAGAAGCACGGTAGATAGCGTACTCAACAGGACCGTTACAGTCAGTTGCTTCAGAAGCAATGTACTCAGAAGCCCAGATAGCAGCCATGCCACCACCGTTACCGTCAGGCATCAGCGTAGCAGTCAGACCGTTGATACAAATAGGCGTTGGCGCCTTATTGTCGGCAACTTCGAAGATGATCAGTGCGATATCAGCATTACCACAGCCGTCAGTAGCTGTGATGCGGATAGCGTGCGTACCCAATGGCAGGTCAACACCGAATTCTACAGTGAAGGTACCGTCGCCGTTAGGCGTTACGATTGGCTGCAGCGCAGGAGCACCAGTTGGAACAAAGTCTGCCAACGTCAATACACCGTCGTCATCAATGTCCTCAAAGAAGGCATCCAATTCAACTTCAGCGTCGTAAGCATCAATACCCGTACACTCATCAGCTACAGAGAAACCTAATTCAACAGGAGCAGCACAGTCGCCGTCGTCATCGTTGAAAGGTCCGTCAGGATCAACAGTCGTGATCACCGGAGCTACGTCGTCGTAAACCTTGATGAACTGACGGTACAAGAAGGCACCACGGCTTTCGTCAGTACCGTAAGGCTCACTAGAAGAACCAGGAACCTGACCGTTAGGATCATCATCATCCAGCGGAGAAATGAAGCCGTTGAAACGGTTACCATCAGCATCTAACCAAGCAACATCATCAAGGGTAGTTGACTCGTCATTTGGTAGAACGTGCAGCCATGTCTGCTCTTCGAGGAAGTCATCATTATCAGCATCGCGAGGTACGATGTAAGGATCTTCTTCCGTGTTGTACTCACACCAGTTCAACAGTTCGTAAGTGATACGAAGCTTGTAGCACTCGTCAGCAGAAGCGGTGAAGGTGTCGATTTCAGTAGTTACCGTCAATAGATCACAAGCACGCTCTTCGTAAGTTACCGCGTTGTAATCAGGCTCGATACAAGCCTCAGAACCAGCATCAGCTGGGAAGACAATAGTGTAATCGTGAACACCTAGTACCGTAATGGTTTGCTGACAGCCAGGAGCTGAAGTAAAGCCAGCACCGTCAGTTACCGTAAACGTACGGATGATCGTACCAACGCCACAGCTGTTACGCAGATCGAGTACCGTCTGAGTTACCGTAGGGTCAGGACAGTTGTCAATACCGTTACCAGCACCGAATACAGCGTCCAATTGAGCACCAACACCAGCAGGATCAGCAGCAAAAGCAGCCGTCAAGTCCTGAGGCAGGTTGTTAATGTCCTCATCGTCACAAGTAGTCGTGATTACGCCAGGAGCGATACAGATAGGACCAACTTTGTCTTCTACCAGTACATTCAACCAGCAAACGTTGCTGTTGTCAATACCTGGCTGGAAGATACCGTCACCGTTACCATCGTCAGTTACTCGTAGAGCAACGCGTACGATACCAATGTCATCACAAGTTAGCTCCAACTGATCCATCCAAGGGGTCAACAGAACGTCGTTCTCGCTTACACGAGCAATTTCCAGGAAGATATCAGAACACTCATCGTAAGAAGCGCGATCGATATCGTCTGGCGTAAGGATAGCGGAGTTAGCACCTCCAATAGAGATGTCCAGTCCGTCCTCACAGATAGCAACAGGAGCAGTACGATCACCAATGGTGATGTCTACGTCCAATGTATCAGAGTTATCACAGGCGTCAGTAGCGATGTAACGCAGTACGTGATCACCTACAGGAATACCCAGAGCAGCACCACCAACAGCGAATGGTCCAAGAGCAGCAATATCTTCATCACCTCCAGGAAGGATGAAAGCAATCACTGCAGGATTAGGATCACAGTTGTCTTCAGCATCACCAGCAGGGATGATGAAGTTGGCAGAACAGTCAGGGTTAGAAGTAGAGAAGAATAGTGGTCCTTCGTCAGCTTCCCCGTCAAAATCGAGGTCCTGAGCAGGAGCATCGATGTCTGGAGCTTCAAAGTCACCTACTTTAACCAACTGAGGGAAAGACAAGATAGTATCCTGATCACACCAGTCAATTACCGTGAAAGTACGTACGAACTTGTAAGTCTGAGGGCAAGTCTCAATCCGAGGACCGTCAGTGAACGTAGCACCAATATTACAGAAGTTAGCACCCAGGTATACTGGCTGGCCGTTAGCACCGAAGAAGAAGGGGAAATCATCTGCTTCAGGAGCTGGGTTCTCGTCACCAAACTGGTTGGAAGGCAAGAGGGTCAGCTGATCGTCACAGTTGAAAATAGCATCTTCGGGAACACCTTCTACATCCTCCAGCGTAGGACGAGTGAAGATGATGTCATAAGCGTAAACAGCAGGATCGTTACCACCTTCAGGTGCAGCCTCACAATCAAGACCGTCACGAGCGGTGAAAGTACGTGTCAGTACGACGTCGTTACAAGCGCCCGTGTTTACAACGATGTCGTTTACACAGATCTCAACGTCAGAACAACCGTCGGTGAAGTTGGGGATACCACCACCGGCCAGCAGGCGAGCACGCAATACTGGAGACATAGAAGCGTCGATCGTTGTGCCATCAGCACCAGACTGAATCCAGCAACGAGAAATATTGCTAGGCAGCTGGCTGATGTCAATCTGATCAACAGCATCACAGTACAATGGAGCAGGAGCAGATAATTCTGCTGCCAGTTCAGGAGACGTCTTGTCTTCTGCATTTACAAAGCCCCAGGCATTCTCGAAACCAGTAACAGTTACTGGTGGATCAGGACGCTGGAAGCTCAGATTGCTGATTTCAAATTCGGTAATCGCTCCACTTCCAGATGCTACACCGTCATCAATGATACCGATGCGCAGGATACTTCCCGGAACACCAGCTTCAGATAAGATAACAGAAGTAGGGCCGGCAGGAAGACCATATAATAGCCCATTACCATATACTATCAACGGGGCATTCATTAGATTGCCTTCGAAGTCAAACAGAGAAAAACCAATATCGAATAAAGGATCAGCATCATTAAAGTCAAGCTCCATAGACAGAATGCCCGACTCAGAATAGATATAGTCCGCAACCAGAAGGAAGCCGTTGGCATCAGTAGAATTTCCTAAAGTCTGTATGGTGATACTTTCTTCCTCTTCGTCAATGTCAACACCTACCTGCTGACCGACGCCTTGAAGATCGATAGTCCCGAAACTCCAGTTCGAAGCAGGATCATTGAAAGGCAGAGGATTAAGTACTCCTTCAAAGCCTTCATCAGATCTGCCTTCAAGCAGTGGCTCTACAGTGTAGATAAAAGTACCACAACCATCAATGATAGGGCCGTTGGATGGATTATCATCCTGTACGACGATATCAAATAGATCTGCACCTGGCTCCATGCCGTCGCCGTCTACATCCCAGTCACCGTTCAGTACCTGGCGTGGGGTTAATAAAGCCTGGCAGTCTTCATTCAGCGTCTTATTGACGTTGGTAATGGCTGAAAGGTTTACTTCGTATACAGGAGCAGGAATGAAGCACTCAGGAATCAATACCTCGGGAATTACGTGTACTACTCCATTCTGCGCCTCGTTATCAGGGATAAGAACGGGAACACCATTTACGGTGACCGAACCTCCCGAAACAACAATATTCAGTACTTCACCATTCAGTGCCGTTACTGGACCAGTAGTCAGATCAGTAGACAAGAAGCGTCCAGGTACTACGTGGTAGCCCAAAATACAGCCCAGTGTTTCTGGATCCTCCAACAGTTCGTTAATCAGATCTTCTCCGAGTGCATCGAAAGCACTGTTTAAGGGTGCAAATACCGTGAAAGGACCAGGTCCTTGTAGAGCCCCTACTAAATCGGCGGCGCCTAAAGCCGCAACCAGGGTACTAAAGTCTGGATTGCCCGTAGCAATATCTACTACCGTTTCGGGGATAGTAGTGAGCGACAACTCGTAGTCACCAGTATTACCTGCATGGCCATCTACGTAAACGAAGTAGGTCTCACCGTCTACAGTAGGCACTACGATCAAAGAAGTAACGCCTACTCCACCATCATCATCACCACCTACACAGGTCAATGCACCACAACTGCCACTGAAGATTTGCAGCTCTGTGTCGAAGTCCGTACCAGGATTGTCTAAGGATACGGTCATATCGAAGCCGTTACCTTCAAAAGTGTACCAAACACCAGGGCCAGCATCAATAGTACCACCACCGAGACCGGAACAAGCAGGCTCAGCATCAGCACTACTAGCAGCAGAAATATTGCCAGTTTCGTTGACACCTACCGCCAGTTCAGTAGCGTCTCCACATAGATCATTATCCGGTGGAGGAAGGTTAGTTAAGGTGATGGAGAAGTCTCCCGGAGAAGTAGTACCAGTATTCCAGTAACCGACGTAAACTAGATATTCCGCTCCAGCAACTGACTCAATAGTAATCAGTTCAGGGTCATCCGAACAAGTAAAATCGTCGAGGTCAGTACAGCTGGCGTCAGGGTCAGATACTGCAACTTCAGTATCCACATCATTACTACCACCAAGGTCCTGGCCGTCTTCTACGTCTATAATCATTACGTCACCGGTACCCATAAAAGAAAACCAGACTCCGACACCAAGTGATGCACAGGCAGTTGGACCATTCGCCGTAGCATCGGTCGTAGTGGACATAAAAGGAGTGCCATCCGCAGTCAGCGGAGTGGCGCTGCCACAAAGATCATTAACCGGTTGAGCTAAGAGCGCACCGCCTGCAAGCAGACAACTCGCCAAAACCAACCCGTTAGAGATAAGTCGTTTTAACATCATAAGATTACGATTTGAATAAATTTTATAAGTATAACAGACTGTTCGTCAGCAGTCTGCAACAAAAAGCCGGGAAAGCCCCAACTGAGTGTTCAAAAATAAAAAGCGAGTTCAGACGTGTTCTGAGCTCTCATTTTTTCAGGTCGTGTGGAATTGACACAGCAATCCCATAGGACGAAAGTAAACAGAAGGCTAAGAATTTCAAAAATAAATGGCCGAATTCTTACAAATTTTAAGTAGGCATCGCCTCGCCAAAAAGGCTTTCTACAAAAGCTTCCTTATTAAAGATCTGCAGTTGCTCGATCCCCTCTCCTACCCCAATGTACTTGATCGGCACCTGAAATTCGTCCGTAATGCCGATCGCTACTCCTCCTTTGGCCGTTCCATCTAGCTTGGTTAGGGCTAGAGCCGATACATCCGTAGCTTCCGTAAAAGCCTTGGCTTGCTCGATGGCATTCTGCCCCGTGGTGGCATCTAGCACCAGTAGTACCTCATGCGGTGCATCTTCCTGCTTTTTGGTAATGGAGCGCTTGATCTTACTCAGCTCTTTCATCAGGTTAAACTTGGTATGCAGGCGCCCAGCCGTATCGATGATGGCTACATCACACTGATTGTCCTGGGCGTACTTCACCGTTTCGTAGGCCACAGCCGCCGGGTCCGCTTGCATGCCCTTACTGAAAAAGTCGCAACCCACACGCTCCGCCCAGATCTGCAACTGGTCCACCGCCGCTGCGCGGAAGGTATCGCCTGCGCCCAGCACGACCTTCAAACCTTGCTGCTGATACTGATGGGCCAGCTTGCCGATAGTGGTGGTCTTACCCACTCCATTCACCCCTACCACCAGGATGACACAGGGCTTGGCCGTGCTCGGCAAATCGTAGCCTTCCAGGTCTTCTTCGTGCTGCTCGCCCAGCAGTTGGACAATCTCATCGCGCAAGATTTGATTGAGCTCCGAAGTATTCATGTACTTGTCGGCAGCGACCCGAGCCTCAATTCGCTCGATGATCTTTACGGTCGTATCCAGTCCCACATCGCTGGAGATCAGAATCGACTCCAGTTCGTCCAGTACTTCCTCGTCTACCTTATCCTTACCGGCTACCGCCCGGCCCAAGCGGCCCAGAAAAGTAGTTTTGGTTTTCTCCAACCCCTTGTCGAGATCTTCCTTCTTTTCCCGCGTAAAAAACTTCTTCAAAAAACTCATACGGTAAGTTGATATGCACTGGCGCAGCAATCGGCAACCGCCAGCTTAGGGCTTAGAGCGTTTTGGGAAATTTGGTTTTCTGGCCGCTCACGAGCATTCTTTGAGCTGGTAAGGCAGCAAATCCGGAGTTTAGCCATAGCTAAATGAGGAATTTGCTAACGCAGCCAGCTTGAAAAAGGCCGTGATAAGGTCGAATTCTAAACTCCCAACGCGCTCTTAAATAATTTAAGCCTTTGCCCACGGTGGGAGCAAAGGCTTAAGTAGAACAACAATATCCGGAATACGGATTACTTGTCCTTCATGAATTCATCCATCTTGTCTTTGTGGATCATGACTTCTTTGTAAGTGTACTTACCCGTCTTAGGATCCTTAACCGACTTGATGATCTTTACCATGTCGCGGCCGGAACCGGCATTGGCGGCACGCTGGGCAACCCGGGCGTTCTTAGATACCTTAGCCATAGCTGATTATTTTTATTTTTTTACTTCCGCAGGTCGAAACGTCTACTGGAAGTTTTGATCCTCGGTGAGTGAGTGCCGGGGGCACGAAATCGGGATCAAAACGTTTCCCAACCAGAAGCGAAAGTAGTTTACTTAATTTCGCGATGAATCGTCATCTTGCGCAAGATCGGGTTGTACTTCTTGAGTTCCAAACGATCTGGTGTATTCTTACGATTCTTTTGCGTTACGTAACGAGAGGTACCTGGCTGGCCAGAAGCCTTATGCTCGGTACATTCAAGAATGATTTGCTGGCGGTTGCCTTTACTCTTCTTTGCCATGCTGCGTTAAGTTGAAGGTCGGGATGACCTAATATTAAAGCTTTACGCCCGTTTCGATACCTTTTGCCTCCAGCTTCTTGATGTAGGCCTGTAGTCCAATCTTATTGATTGTACGGATGGCCGAAGTAGACACCTTCAGCGTTACCCACTTGCCGGTCTCGGCAACGTAGAAACGCTTTTTCTGGATGTTAGGTACAAAGCGACGCTTTGTCTTGCGATTAGAGTGCGAGACGTTGTTGCCGCTGATCGGACGCTTACCCGTGAGCTTACATACCTTAGACATCGTATTGCTTTTAATATCGAGGCGATTTGCCGCAAGCGGCCAAAAGCCTCGAAATTAAAAGCAAAACGATGTCGTAGGTATGTAAGATCACGGGTACACGTCCGAACCCCGGCAACAACCTCACCCACACAA
>JBCCDS010000061.1:0-34842 GCA_039030655.1 Bacteroidota bacterium
ACTGCGCGGAAAGCTAAGCAGAACCTGGGCTTCGCTGTTTTTTTCGTCCATAGCTGGGGCTATGCACTCAAAAAGGCAGCTTGCCAGAACCTACTTGGCTTTTCGCTCGCCAGCAAGAAATAAGTTTAAATCACTTCATTGTTGTTGAACATTAGTTGAGGCTAAAGCATTCAAAGAGCGCCATGAATAAGATCGAACTTCGCCTAATGGCCATCAGCCGGTCCGTCACCCAATCTAGCAACTATGCCGTTGTACTGGGTGAAGCCAATGGACAGCGTCGCCTACCGGTCATTATCGGTTCCTTTGAAGCCCAGGCCATTGCCGTAGCCATTGAAGGCATGGAAGGCCCCCGTCCCCTCACGCACGATCTGCTGAAGAATACGCTCGACACCCTGGATGTTGACCTACGGGAAGTCATCATTAACGATTTGCGGGAAGGCATTTTCTTCGCTCGGCTGGTTTTAGTCCGGGAAGGGGAAATCATCGAAGTAGACAGTCGTACCAGTGATGCCCTGGCTATGGCCATGCGCTTTGACTGCCCGATCTATACCTACGAGTTCATTCTCGAATCTGCGGGTGTTGTCCTGGAAGGAGAAGAGGGCGAAGAAGAAGAAACTCCAGAACAAGAGGAGTACGCCATGGAAGAAGGCGAACAAAGCCCTGCTCTATCCAGCTACACGGTAGGCGAGCTACAAAAAATGCTCGACGAAGTACTGGGCCAGGAAAACTACGAGCGCGCGGCCGAGATTCGCGATGAGATTAACCGGCGGAGTTAGAGGAGGTTAGTTGGGTAGATGGGTAGTCGGTAGTGACGTCCTCAGATGCCGTTCGCAGCAGACGTCGGAGGCCTGGAGCAGGGTTTTTACAAAAACTTAGAATAATTGGTAATAAATAACCAGTATGCTGCGACTAATGGGTTGA
Organism: Bacteroidota bacterium; assembly: GCA_039030655.1. GTDB lineage: Bacteria > Bacteroidota > Bacteroidia > Chitinophagales > Saprospiraceae > Neolewinella. Next base: position 922 of record JBCCDS010000061.1, read on the forward strand.
ACTAAGCTCTCTATGACCAAGGCGCAGCGTGAAACACAATTTCAAAGCTGGTTGAAAGATCATCGTCGACTACTCTTTAAGGTAGTCAGAGCTTACGCTGTCTTAGCTGAGGATCAGGACGATTTGTTCCAGGAAATCTGCTTACAAATCTGGCGATCCGTTGACCGCTTTAAAGGACAAGCCAAGTTGAGTACCTGGCTCTATCGTATTGCGCTCAACACGGCTATAAGTTGGGAGCGTAAGACATCCCGACAACAACAAATACAGCATGGCGCAGACTACCGGCAGTACCTGCTCATTGAAACCAGCGAAGGCATGGACGAACGACTCAGCTGGTTATATGATGAAATCCGGCGCTTGAACAGAGTTGATCGCTCCATTCTGTTGTTGAAGCTGGATGGTTACAGCTACCAAGAGGTGTCGGAAATCCTGGGAATCAGTACCAATCAGCTAGGCGTAAAGCTGCATCGGCTTAAGCAGCAACTATCCAAACGTGCAGAAATATTTAAAACCTATGGAATTCACTGAATTGCAAAAAATCTGGGACCAGCAGAACCAGCAAACCCTCTATGCGATCGATGAAAGTCGACTGCACCAACAAATCAAGCGACGACTGTCACGGGCTAATCGGAAAGTTAATATCTCCGAAATCGGCTACATCCTGATCTCGCTTATGGCTAGTAGTATCCTACTGTTAATCGGTAGTGGCAGTCTATATAACAATATCGTCATTGCCAGTTTCCTGCTTATAGGGGTGGTTATTGCTTACTTCCGCTGGAGAAGACTTCGCTTGGTCAATAATCCAGCTATGGATTTAAAGACAAGCGTAGACGAGGCGCTCAGCAATCAAAACTACCTGAAACGAGCTATGGATTCCTTCCTGCTCTGGTATATTCTTCCCTTAGCCATCCCAGCAGTCTTAAACATGTACCACACGGGAGGTAAACCCCTCTGGCAGTGGGCATTCGTACTGAGCAGCTTCTTACTGGGCTATCTGCTAATTCGCCAGTTCGCTCTTCCTAAAGTGAGCCGTGAAATACAGAAATTAGAAGACCTCAAGGCGATGCTCAATAGCTAAGAAGCAATCAGTAGCCAAGACTTTTTGTACTTCGATGGGACAGCTTACAATATCTGGTCAAAGCGCTCCGCTTAGAAACTACGCCCAGCGGTCTTTTTTTAATGAGAATATGAGGACTTCCGCAGGTCTAACCACCACTATTGATCGTACGCTCACTGCGCCACCCAATTCCGTTACTGATGGGTGGCTCTACTTTCGGTTCCATTCCTCGCAGGAAATCAAAGTCCAGCTCTATGACATCTTAGGCCGACAACGTAAAGCCATCAGTTGGAGTAATCAATCTTCTACGCGGGTGGGACCTTAGAGACCTGGAGAGCGGACCGTACATCCTTCCTCTTAGAACAAGCCGGTCAAATTACTAGTCAGCGAATCATTATTCACACCCGCTGATTCAGAGCCTGTTGGCCGACTTAGCAAAGCTTATTATATCCGCTTTCCTCTTGCCTCTCCCTAACGCTAGCCCTACCGTTCGTACTCTAATTGCAGAAGGGACGCTCAATGATTCTCCAAAAGTTCTTCACCAAAGTAAGGGTAGCCTTAAATTATCTGCGTCAGGATGACAAAGAAATTACACAAGGAGAACAGCTAGGTACCACCCTAAAGCAGCCATCTTTTATGTGAAAAACTAGCGTGATCGTAAAATTTTATTCCAAAAAAGAAGCCTATTCAGAATTTTACTGAAAATGTCACGATTTATTTGGCTGGATAAATTCCATGTGCATATATTTGGTTAACCAATAATTGGTTGACCAATTTTTCGGTTAACCAAATCATTAGCCCACCAGCTTTTAAACTGAACAGCCCTATTCCAAGGCCTTCTATTAGTAAACCCAAAGAGCTATTAACAAAAGAAATAGCAAGCGCTGTACCTCCCAATACCCTACAGAAAAAATTTGCTCTCATCTGAATTTGCGCTAGGTCATATCCAAAGTAAGCTGCCTTTTCTTTTCCCCACAATCCGTAGTCTTAGTTTTTGACAATCACCTACAATCTCGAAAATAAAAGAAACACTAAAATTTAAGAGTAGAGAATGCCTCGTACATTCCTTCTATTTCAGCCAACTAACGTTTAAAAATTTTAAACCACTTACTATGAAATTGAAAACTCAGCTAACCTTGGCGATGATACTGCTTTGCAGCGTATCGTTGTTTGCGCAAGGGAGTTTCACTCTGTCTGGTACTGTTACGGACACGGACAATACCCCTCTAGTCGGAGTGAACGTCCTTGTTGAAGGTTCAAGCACAGGTACAGTAACAGATCTAGACGGGTCCTACGAACTAAGAGTCAGTTCAGGAGACGTTGTACAATTTTCCTATTTGGGATTCGCCGCTCAATCCATTGCTATTAGCAACCAAACCTCTCTAAATGTCACGATGACTGAAGATGCCAGTCAGTTAAATGAGGTAGTAGTCATCGGTTACGGTTCACGTAGAAAGAGTGATATCACTGGAGCAGTTGCCTCAGTGAATACTGAAGAATTAAATGCCTTCCCTGTAGTTGACGCTGCACAGGCCCTACAAGGTCGAGCTGCGGGGGTCGTTGTTCAGTCCAATAACGGTGGTGAGCCCGGAGCACCAATCAGCATCCGCATTAGAGGTAATACCTCCATTAATGCCAGTAGCTCACCGCTCATCGTAGTGGATGGTTTTGTAGGAGCCGCTTTCCCCCAACCTGCCGATATTGCATCAATTGAGATCCTGAAGGATGCTTCTGCTGCCGCTATTTATGGTTCGCGGGGCTCTAACGGTGTCGTGCTGGTAACTACCAAAAAAGGTAAAAGCGGTGCCCTAACCGTAGAATTAAACTCTAACTACTCCACGCAAAACACCTCGAATGAGCTCGATCTGTTGAACGCGGATGAATTTGCATCTTATCAGCAGGCCCTCAATCCTGGATACATCCAGGGAACGGCTAATACCGATTGGCAGGATCTGTTGTACCGCTCGGGAAATACTCAGAATCATCAGGCGTCTTTCTCTGGAGGAAGTGACAACGTTAACTTCTACGCTTCGGCCAACTTCTTCGATCAGCAAGGGGTCGTCCTCAATTCTGCCTTCGAAAGAATCTCCTTCCTGTCTAACATTGACGCACAGGTCACCGATCGTTTGAAGTTAGGTGCAAATCTGTTCGGTAGCAGAAGTGCGCAGGATGGTGTACCTACCCAGTCAACTGGCCAAACCGCAAATGGTGGCGGCGACGATGTCGTTTCCCTCCTCTTCCGCTTCGCGCCGGATGTGCCCGTACAAGACCGCAACGGAGTAAACACGATCAACTCCGTTGGTGACAATGTAGACAATCCTTTTGCAGTTGCAACGGAAGCCATCAATGAGACTAAAACTGATCGGTACCGAGCTAACCTTTACGGTAGCTTTGACATCCTGGAAAATCTTAATTTCAAGAGCACTATCGGTTTCAGTACTGCCAATCAAACCTTAGGCATCTTCCGTCCATCAACTCTCGTGGTTACCGCTGGCGGTACTGGTGGCACTGCGGGTATTAACAACCTGCGTCGTACTAGTATAATCAGCGAAAATTACCTGACCTATGATGTACAAATAGGAAAAGGAAATTTAACTGCACTAGCTGGCTACTCTTACCAGAAGACGACCAATGAGCGCTTCTCAGCGGCAGCCCAAGGCTTCACTTCTAATTCTTTCTCCTACCGTGCCCTACAAACTGGCTCTGTTCAACTAATTCCTACTTCTTCCTTGACGGAGTCAGAAATCCAATCACAGTTTGGTCGTCTGAATTTCGATTATGACGATCGCTTCCTGTTTACGGCAACGGTCAGAAGAGATGGTGCCTCCAACTTTGCCATCAACGAAAAGTATGCCATTTTCCCTTCAGGTGCTTTTGCCTGGCGGCTGTCCAATGAGAACTTCTTAAGAGATCACAATACGATCTCGAATTTAAAGTTCAGAGCTAGTTACGGTGCAACGGGCAATCAGTCCATTTCGCCTTACCAGTCCCTGGCCAGCTTTGGTTCTGTCTTTACACCGATTAACGGCCAGACGGTAATCAACGTAACGCCTAACCAGGTGGCTAACCCCAACTTGAAGTGGGAGACTTCCTACCAGACGAACATTGGTTTGGATTTAGGGCTGTTTAACAACCGACTTTCACTTTCTCTCGACTACTACAACATCGATACCAAGGACCTGATCATTCAGGATTCCAGTCAACCAGAGTACTTAGGATTCTTAAACCCCGCCAGTCTGCGTAACGTAGGTGAGGTAAACAATAACGGTTTTGAGATTTCTCTGAATACGCGTAACGTTGTCAAGCCTAACTTCAGCTGGAGTACTGACTTGAACTGGTCTACGAACCGTAATGAGTTTGTGACCCTCCTCGACGGAAATGACATCTTCCAGGATGCTTCTCCTGGTTATTTCAACGTTCCTCGCACTCACATTCTTCGCGAAGGCGAAGCAGTTGGTGTATTCTGGGGCTTTGATTACCAGGGGGTATACCAGGGTGGCGACTTACCAGCTGGTACTGCGATATTCGAAGGTGCGGAAGCAGGTGACCAGTTGTTTTCCGATCTGGACGGTGATGGTGTTATCACTACGGATGATCAAACCATCATCGGTGACCCTAACCCGGACTTTACCTTCGGGGTATCCAATACCTTTACTTTCAACAACTTCGATCTGAACATCTTCTTCCAAGGAGCTGTCGGTGGAGATGTTATGAATCTAACCAATGTCCAGTTGTTCAACGGTGATTCGAACGCCCCTCGCGAAATTCTAAACTCTTGGACACCAACGAATACGAATACCGATATTCCTCGTGCGGCACTGCGCGGTAAGCAGATAACTTCTCGCTTCGTTGAAGATGGATCCTACGTTCGCCTGAAAAATGTTGCTTTAGGGTATAATTTACCTGCATCTGTCGTCGACCGGCTAGGTTTGGGTGGCGTTCGACTGGCCGTTAGTGCACAGAACTTGCTAACTTTCACCAACTATTCTGGACTAGATCCTGAGGTAAGCTATTTTGGTGCTGGTGGTGAAGGAGCCTCTGAAGCCAATACAACCAACGGGTTTGATTTTGGTAATTACCCTACTATCCAATCTGTGACTTTCAATCTCGCTGTTAAATTCTAAAAAGCCTTTTTACCATGAAAAAGCATTTAATCTTTTCCCTCTTGTTAGGGTTTATCCTGGTCGGCTGTTCCGACTTAGAAGAAGAACCGGTGGGCTTATTATCTCCCGATGGATTCTTCACTACTCCAGCTGATATCCAAACTGCGGCAAATGCTGCCTTTGGCCACATGGTCCACGAGGACTTCTGGGGACGGAAAATGTCGCTAACCCTCTTACTGCGTGGTGATATGGTTGATATTGGTGACCCCACCACTTCTACCCGGAGAATTGAGCATAATAACTTTAACGTGCCAGCCGATAATGGCATGATTTCAGGTTACTGGCTGCGGGTTTATCAAATCATCGCGGCGGCTAACCAAGCCATTGCAGGAGCTGCCGATGTCGATGCTGCTGATGATATCAAGAATCCAGTTACAGCGCAAGCTTATTTTGCCCGGGCATTTGCTTATTTCCACTTAGTCCGACAGTTTGGAGATATTCCTTACTTGACCGAGCCAGTAACTGATCTTGCAGCAGCTAGCCTAATTAGTAGAACTCCAACTGCTGAGGTATATGCAAATATTATCTCCGATCTGGAGTTTGCTAAACAATGGTTGCCCAATGTTCAGCCAGCTCGTTCTATTCCCGCTAAGTCGGCAGCACATGCTTACCTAGCTTTAGTTCACCTTACCATGGGTAACTTCCAAAGTGCCTATGATGAAGCTAAAGGAGTAATCGACAATGAAGCCACTTATGGCTTAGGTCTAGAAACTGACTACCAGGATCTGTTTGATTCTGATAAGATTGACTCCTCTCCCGAACCCATATTTGTGCTGGACCATATTGGTCTTACTAATGGTGACGACGGTAGGGACTATCAAGCCGCCCTTACGGGTATCCGTAGCGATGAGCAATACGGATATGGTGGTGGCTGGTCAGTGGCAGTACCCAGTCTAGAAGTCTTTAACTCCTGGGATGGTCGCGATTACCGTAAGTCGGTAAGTCTAGATACCACGGGCGTTTTCGATGGCAATACCGAGAACTACCTCATCTTCAGAAACTTTAACACGCGGGCAGTCAATCGTCCTCACATTGCCAAGTATACGCGTCGTATTGGGCCAACTGCTACCGGTAACGGTCGTGGCTCCAGCTACAATCATATGATGATTCGCTACGCAGAGGTTCTACTGATCGCTGCTGAAGCATTAAATGAAGTTAGCCCTGGAAGCGCCGAGGCTGATGGTTACGTCAACCGTGTACGCGCCAGAGCCCGTAATAACGGCTCTTCGTTCCCCGCTGATGTTTCCGGCTTATCTCAGGATGCTTTCCGCGACATGGTGCTCGAAGAGCGTAAGTGGGAGTTAGCCTTTGAATTCAAGCGCTGGTACGATATTGCTCGTCGTCGCCTTGGTGCAGAAGTGTTTGGTCCTAGTGGTCTGGAAGGCGAAAAGCCCAACTTTGATCCTAATCAGGATTACCTATTCCCATTGCCAGCAGATGAGTTGGCACGGAATCCTAATCTAACGCAGAATCCTGGGTACTAGGCTGAAAAGCTTTAAAACTTAGTGGACTCACCCCACCTTCAGGCTCGAAGGTGGGGTGAGTTTTTTTTATACACCTTCTTGAGATTAAATCCAATTCCGCTTTACCGTCGTAGGTAGTTATGAAGCCAACCTTACAACTCGAGCGTAAGGCCAGGTAACACCCACCTTATACTTCTTTTACTTCCTTAAACCATTCTAAAATGCGTAAAGCTCATTTACCCATTAGGGGCATGCTATGCCTACTGATCATTGGATTTCTGGCTACCGGCCTATTGGCCTCCAGCCATCGCGAAGCGCCAATGATTGCTGACGATCCACTAGCCGACAACGTTGACGTCTATGCCTTCCGATCTCCCGATGATCCGGGAATGATTACCCTAATTGCAACTTACATTCCAGGACAGCTGCCCTGGGGTGGTCCAAACTATTACCACTTCGGAGAAAACATTCGCTACGAAATCCATATCGATAATGATACCGAAACAGTAGGCGATGATATCATCTATCGATTCACCTTTAATCGAACCAACCAAGATCCTACCACCTTTTTCAATATCCGCCTGGGACAAGAAAATCTAAAAACAACCTATACCCTCACTAAAATCACCAATGGCGGTGCGACGGAGGAAGTCTTGATTGAAGACGGATTTGTTCCCCCCTACCGTATCGGCCCTCGCTCCATCGAAGGTGGTGCAGGTTTGAATACGCCCTATGAAGACCTTTTTGAAATGGGTATCACGATGCTACCTGGCGGAGGTAGCGCTTTTGCCGGCCCCATAGAAGATCCGTTCTTCGTTGACCTGGGTGGCATCTTTGATCTGGGTGATGCGCCCAGGCAAAATGGAGAAGCCGTTGATGGCCTCGCTTGTCTCAACACTTCCGCCATTGCACTTCAGCTCCCCATTGCAGAATTACTCAAGGAAGGCGCTGCCACTATGCCTGCCAGTATTCTTGATCCAGATTATGTAATTGGCGTTTGGGCTTCCGCAAGTCGCCCTTCCATTCGCACCTTCCCTACGGTAGGCGTCAATGAACAAAATAGTTACCAACCGAGCTTCGACGGGCCCTGGGTGCAAGTCTCTCGCCTCGGAATGCCGCTGACTAATGAAGCCGTAATTCCTATTGGATTCAAAGACTACTGGAATGCGCTCAGTCCCTACGACGAATTAGCTGACACCTTAATGGATGCTTTCTTTTTTAACCCTGAACTGGCCTTGTATATGGATGATGACCTCTTTGGTGCGGCCGTCCCAGCTTTTACACCACTACGTATCCAGACCAATTCGTTGCAGGCATTCGACTTTAGTAATGGCGCCGATGGGCTCTTTAGTCTAAAAGGAAGCCCTGCAGTGGCCGGTACCGCACTCGATGATGCCGTTTTCGGTACGCTACTATTGCCCGGGCCAGGAATGCCCCGTTCCGTAGATCTTTGGCCCATCTTTCATACCGGGGTTCCTAACCTCAATCCCTATCAATTAGCAACGGGAAAAATGGGCAATCCCTTGGCCGATGGCAAGCCATTTATCCATAACTTTTTACCCAATGGCGGAGATATGCTGCGGCTTAATATGGCTACCCCCGCAACCCCACGCAACAGCGAAGACTTTTCCAGCCTTGGTTTGGTTCAGGCTGCCGTTCTAGGGCTAATAGATGGTCGATTTAACACTACTCCCGACTTAGAATTCATCCCTAATATGGACGGCTTCCCCAATGGTCGACGCTTGGAAGATGATGTGACGCGAATAGAACTCCAGGCAGTTGGAGGTGTAGTATTGGCCGCTGTCGGTCTATGGTATGATGATTATACTGCTGGAGGCCCCGACCCCGTAACCCAAGACCTTATCGATGTGCTTTCCTACACGACGGGCGTCGAAGAGAACGACCAGCCATTCCTAATGTCTTTCCCCTACGTCGCCATGCCCAATGATGGCACCGCTCCCTGTGTCATAGGTGGCACGACCAGCACCGAGGACAATTTCAACGGTCTGGGTATTTCGGCTCCTCAGGTTATAGGACGCTCTTTCCCAAATCCATTCGTAGACGAGGTTAGCCTTGAATTGCGTTTAGCCAATGAACTGAATTTACGCGTGGACGTATTCGACTTCAGTGGCCGTTACATCAGTCAGGCAGCTCAAGGTTTCTATCCCGGTGGCGAAGTGATCGTTCCCCTTGCTCTTGACTTTAGCAACCTGCCCGCTGGAACCTACTTAGCCCGCGTCAGCACTCTGGATGGTCGAATGGTCCAAGTCATTCAAATGGTAAAACAATAAGTAAAAGGGAGCTAGTTCTTTAATTCCCTCTGCTGTTCTTTCCCGATTGCCAATTCTATCGTCAATTGGGAAAGAACAGCCATTTCCTCTATTCCTGACCGACTACAACCGAGCGTTACAAGTCGGCACCTAAATAGCTCACGATGAAGATTTATTCATTCATTTTCCTCCTTATTTTTTTTACTTCCGCAGGTACCTACTCTTGCTCGTCTTCCGATGGCTCTAGTGAGAATAGTCAAACAGCTAATCGTGAAAAAAGCCTGCATATTGCCAATCTGTTAGATCGTCCTGCTGGCCTACAAGTTGGGCAAGAATGGCAACAAGTCAGTGAAAGTTTTCAAGCACTAGCGCTGTCATCCCAAAAAGTAGAGGAGCATCAATCGCGCATCTTGCTTGCCCAGCTTTTCATGAACGAGGCGCGCATCACCGGAGAGCACGGTCACTACTACCCAGCAGCCATCCAGCTTCTAGAATACAACCTTGAACAGAGTGATTTGAGCGACGACGAGCGCTTTCAGACTCTCGCTACTCTGGCCAGTGTACAGCTAAGCCAGCATAACTTTGAGCAAGCACTTGCAACAGCAAAGGCCGCTCAACAACTGAATCCGTACAATGCCCAAGTCTACGGGGCATTAGTCGATGCTCACCTGGAACTAGGCCAATATGAACAAGCCGTAACCATGGCAGATCGCATGGTTAGTATCCGTCCGGATTTACGTTCCTATGCCCGCATTTCGTACCTGCGAGAAGTGCACGGAGACTTAACTGGTGCCATCGAGGCGATGCGCATGGCTGTACAAGCCGGATATCCCGGACAAGAACAAACCGCCTGGACACGCCTGAAACTCGCAGAACTGTACCGGCAAAATAGTCAGCCCGATGCTGCCGCCTACGAACTGCAAGTACTCCTCAGTGAACGCCCTAATTATCCTTTCGCGATTACCGCCCAAGCTCAGCTAGCTGTGGACAAAAATCAAGATCAACAAGCCGAAGAATTACTACTACAAGCTGCCAATATCATTCCAGAAGTGGGCTTCTATATCGACCTGGCTAGTCTTTATCAGCGGCAGGATAGAGAGGAAGAATTGGCTGCCATCTTAGTCGAAATAGAGGATATGCTAGCCGATGACGTAGCCAGTGGCCACAATATGGATATGGAATACGCTGCCTATTATCGCGACTTAAGAGGTGATCTGGATAAAGCACTTCAATACGCTACCAACGAATACCAAAAACGCCCCGATAATCTTGATGTCAACCGACTATTGGCCAGTATCCATCAAAAGCGTGGAGAGCATGAATTAGCTGCTACGCTTTTGAAATAGCAGAGGCTGGATAACGGACAGTCTCTTGTTGATCGAGAACGCTAAATTTTTCCGCAAATCTACTCCAAACAAAAAAAGCCGACGCAAATGCGTCGGCTTTTTTGATCAATGTCGGGGTAGCAGGATTCGAACCTGCGGCCCCCTGCTCCCAAAGCAGGTGCGCTAACCGGACTGCGCCATACCCCGATGATAGTGACCATTGAATGGACGCTATCTTATTTATGGTGGCGGTGACGGGGGGATTCGAACCCCCGGTAGCCCTTAAAAGACTACGCCGGTTTAGCAAACCGGTGGTTTCAGCCACTCACCCACGTCACCAAATTGAAGGCTTTTACTGCTTGTGAAAGCCCAATCTTAAATGTCAAATTAGAAGGAAAAAGTTCCTCCATAAGCCCGAAATTTTGGAGTAACATTCTACCCCTCTTTCGAAGCGACCACAAAGATACAATCGCGATCTTGGATTAAAGAAATCCCCGCTCTAGTTTTTTTCAACTAAATTTTCAGCGAAAGATTTTAGATCAAGCCGATTCAGCATCAGCTTTTCGAGAATCGAGAGTCGAGCCCCAAATGGATCATGCTGTCTCGACTCTCGTGTCTCGTAGTCCCGCTAATGCGGGGTGGTCTCGACTCTCCTTACAAACGCTCAAAAATCCCCGCTATACCCTGTCCACCGCCCACACAAGCCGTCACCATACCGTAACGCTGATCACGGCGCTTCAGCTCATTGAGCAACTGCACGGACAGTTTAGCACCGGTACAGCCCAGCGGATGCCCCAAGGCAATAGCCCCACCATTCACGTTGGTGATCTCGGGATTCAATCCCGCCTCCTGGATCACAGCCAGGCTCTGAGCAGCAAAGGCTTCGTTCAGTTCGATCAGATCAATATCGTTCAGACTTAATCCAGCCTGCTTCAAAGCTTTGGGGATGGCCACACAAGGACCAATGCCCATGTAGAGGGGGTCTACCCCACCCACACTGCAGCTGACTAAGCGAGCAATGGGCTCCAACTGGAGCTGCTTGACCATTTCTTCACTCATGACCAGTACAAAAGCAGCACCATCAGAAGTTTGGCTAGAGTTACCAGCCGTCACACTACCCTTCGCTCGGAATACTGGCCGTAAACTAGCCAGTGCTTCCATGCTCGTACCGCGACGAACACCTTCATCGGTGTCCATCACGTGGGTGCTGGTAGCCCGTTTGCCATCTTTAACAAACACTTCTTCTACCTCAACGGGTACAATCTGATCAGCAAATAAGCCTCCATCGATAGCTGCGGCAGCCCGTTCATGACTCCGCACGCTAAAGGCATCAGCAGCCTCGCGACCGATATTGTATTTCTGGGCGACTGACTCCGCCGTAATACCCATACCTACTACATAGTCTGGAGTAGTACTCGCTACTTCGTAGCTGGGTGCCAGTTTATAACCCGTCATGGGAATGGTAGACATCGACTCTGTACCACCCGCCACGTAACAATGGCCCATGCCCGCTTTGATCTTAGCAACGGCAATACTAATGGTCTCCAGTCCCGAAGCACAATAACGATTAACCGTCATGCCCCCTACTGGTTGGCCGAGTGCTCGCAGACTAATCTGGCGACCAATCTGCAGGCCTTGCTCCCCTTCCGGGTTAGCACAGCCCACGATTACGTCGTCCACCGTATGCGGATCGACATTCGGGTTTTGAGCCATTAAGTGCTGGATGACCCGCACCGCCAGGTCGTCCGAGCGGAAGTTCCTAAATCCGCCCTTTTTGGCTTTGCCGACGGCCGAACGATAGCCGGAGATGATGTATGCTTCCATGGTATTTTATTAGTACAGCGTATTGCGTATAGCGTATTGAGACAACAAACACAATTTGCTGAGATATTAAAGTTGCTGTTGTAATTTAAAAATCATGCGTTTGATGGCATCTGCATCGTCAAGAATTGGGGTAGCAAGTTCTTCTTGAACATAACCCAGGCGTTTAGCAATTTCCATTTGAGTATAGACTTCCCCAGCGGAACCTCCAGCAATACCTAAAAAGTGATTGAATTCCTTATTTGAATTCCGATATGCACCTTCAGCGATATTAGAGGGAATACTAACCGCAGCTCTACGTAATTGCTGACTAAGGCCATATAGTTCGTGCTTTGGAAAATCACGTGTAAGTACGTAAATATTCTTAGTCAGATCCATAGCCCGATCCCATACCCGCAATTTTTGAAACTCATGCATTGTCTATTATTGAAATAAACTCAAGCCAAATTCGCCCCATCGCAATACGTCCTACGCGATACGCAATACGAAAAAACCGCTAATTGCGTAAGGGCTTATTCGTAGTCAGCATATGCTGAATCCGCTCCAAAGTCTTCTGCTCACCGACGAGGCTCAGGAACGCTTCCCGCTCGATATCAAGTAGATATTGTTCGCTGACCTTCTGGATTCCCGTCAAGTCTCCGCCACAAAGTACGTAAGCGATCTTTTTGGCAATCTTAATGTCATGCTCACTAGCATAGTGGCCGCGGTAGAGTTCATTAGCAGCGGTATAGAGCGCAGCCATACCAGTGCGCCCCAGGACCGTGATATCGGTACGCTTGATGGGCATGGTGTAACCATCGGCCGCCATGTCCAATACCATTTGCTTGGCCTCGGCAATGTTGCGGTCTTTGTTCACGACGACTTTATCGCGCCCCTTAATCAGCGTACCGTTATTGAAGCCTTCCCAGGCACTAGTAGCCACATTGGCCATCGCAATCCCCTTAAAGCGTTCAATTAGCGTAGGGATCATCACATCCCCCTCAAAGAAGGAGTCACTGGCCCGCAAAGCAAATTCTTTCGTTCCACCGCCACCCGGAATAACACCAATACCCGCTTCTACCAATCCAATGTAGGATTCAGCAGCAGCAGCCACAGCATCACAGTGCATGATCGTTTCACAGCCACCACCGAAAACGTAACCCTGCGTAGCGCCAACTACCGGAATACTCGAATAACGACAACGCATGGTAGATTGCTGGAACAGATCTACGGCCATATTCAGCTCCTCAAATTCCTGCTGGTAGGCCAGCTGAGCGATCATCATCAGATTGGCGCCTACACTAAAATTAGGGGCATTATTGCCAATAACCAGTCCCTTCCAGTCGCCAACTTCAGCGATCTGAATAGACTCCTGCATACCGCGCAGTACGCCTTCGCCAATGCTGTTATGTGGGCTGGTGAATTCCATACAGAGCACACCGTCGCCAATGTCGTGCAAGCTAACCTCACTATTCTGGAAGACGGGCTTCTGGTCGCGGTAGCGATCCAGGATGATGAAGGCTTCCGCCCCAGGTTTTGCCTGATAGGATTGACTATCTACATCATAGTAAAACAGGCCACCAGCTTCTGTTTTGTAGAAACTTTCGTGACCAGCCGCTACCATATCCTTTACCCATTGGGCTACAGTATTTCCATCTGCTTCTGCGGCGTCGATGCCAGCTTGAATACCGATCGCCTGCCAGTATTCGAATGGTCCCATTTCCCAGGCAAAACCAGCGCGCAAAGCATCGTCGATGCTGTAGAGGTTATCACTGATTTCAGGAATTCGGTTGGAGACGTAAGCAAATAAACCAGCTAATGCCCGACGAATCAACTCACCTCCTTTATCTTCTGCCTTAAAGAGTGCCTGTACCCGTCTGGGTAGCTCATCAATTTGCTTAGCCGTTTTGAGGCTTTGCAGCTCCTCTCGCTGCTTAGGCTCGTACGCTAAGGTCTCCAGATTAAGACCTAGGATTTGCTTCTTGCCTTCAGCATCGACCGTTTTCTTGTAGAAGCCCTGACCAGACTTATTCCCCAGGAAGCCTTTATCCAATAGAAACTGGAAATAGGCCGGAATCTGCATGACTGCCGCCTGTTCATCATCCGGACAGTTTTCGCGAATACCCGTCATGACGTGGGCGGCAGTGTCGTGGCCAACTAAATCTCCCAGACGGAAGGTGCCGGTCTTGGGGCGTCCCAGAGCAGGGCCTGTAAGTTTATCTACAGTCTCGATGCGTAGTCCTAACTCGGTAGTCAGCTGGTAAATCTTCGCCATTGCGTAAACCCCCACCCGATTGCCGATAAAGGCGGGCGTGTCCTTAGCCATTACACTGACCTTTCCCAAGTAGCGATCTCCGTAGTCCATGAAGAAATCCAGGATCTCTTGATCGGTATCTGGTCCGGGAATGATCTCGAAAAGCCGCAGATAGCGGGGTGGGTTAAAAAAGTGCGTGCCGCAAAAAGACCTGCGGAAGTCCTCACTCCTACCCTCCGCGATCATGTGGATTGGAATACCTGAAGTATTAGAAGTTACCAGACTGCTCGGACGACGGTGCTCATCGACCTGGGCAAAAATTTGCTGCTTGATATCCAATCGCTCCACTACGACCTCGATGATCCAGTCATAATCCTTGATACGAGGCATATCATCAGTGAAATTCCCCAGGCTGATGCGCGAAGCAAAGGCCTTATCGTAGAGTGGAGCTGGCTTACTTTTAATGGCCGTTTTAAGCGCATTGGCCGCCAAAGCGTTCCGTTTTAGCGGATTTTCCTCCTCCGGATCAAGCTCCCGGGGCAACATATCCAGCATAAGAACTTCGACGCCAATATTGGCCAGGTGGCAGGCGATTCCGCTGCCCATTACGCCGCTTCCCAGAACTACGGCTTTGCTAATACTTCTCGACATGGACTAGGTTTGTCTATAATTATTTCGGTGCATTAATGTACCGATTTATCACCAAACAACTTGGGATTAAATCAAGTTTAGCGAATTTTCGCTGGCGGCAAATATAGTCGCTTTTCCGGAACGTATTATATTCACGTCTACCTACCGCCAAATTATTCTCGTCAAAACATGGATAAAAGAACTTTTTTACGTCAATCCGTCATTCTAGCAGCTGGAGCACCGCTACTTTCCCTGGCCTGCCAAAAACAGAATGCCCCATCTTCCTCCACCGAAAATTCGCCTGCTATCAGCGACGATCCCGATATGCCCCTCCCCTACTTAGACACTATTGGTCTTCAACTCTATACCGTCCGAGATCAGATGGCTGAAGACCCGCAGCTCACCCTGGAAATCCTACGCGATATCGGTTATCGACAGGTAGAGCTGGGCGACACCCGCACCCTTAGTAAACTGGTCCCCATTTGCCGAGATTTAGGCCTGGCAGTGCATAGTTCCTTCATGAAGTGGAGTACCATTACCGGCCGCTGGGATCTTGAACCCGCAGACACCCCGTTCGAATTTGCGGAGGTACTTGACCAAGCCAATGAAGCAGAATTATCTCATCTCGTATTCGGCTACATCCAGCCTGGAGAGCGGGAAAACCTTGATGCTTACCGCCTCTTGGCCGACCAGCTCAACGAGGCTGGGTTGAAAGCTAAAGAGCGAGGCCTAAAAATGACCTATCACAACCATAATTTCGAGTGGCACCCTATGGAAGGAAGCCACGGTTTTAATATCCTGGCAGAACGCCTCGACCCTGAAGTGTTCACTTTCGAGCTAGACGTTTTTTGGGCTGCCATTGCTGGGCAGGATCCTGTGGAAGTCCTGACTAGCATAAAAGACCAGGTCTCTTTGCTGCACCTCAAAGATCTCAAGGCAGCTACCTCCCCGGTGACCGTTCTAGACGATGTTCCCGAAGATGCCTACCAGGAGTTGGGCAATGGCACGGTCGATATCAAAACCCTGATGAAAATGGGCCATGATTTTGGTGTAGACTACTGCTTTGTTGAGCAGGACCAGAGTCCTGATCCCCTGGCTTCCACTAAAACAAGTTTCGATTGGCTGCACGCCTAGGCGTCCAAATCACGCAAAAGTAAATGATCAAAAATTCGTCGCGCCTTTGCGCCGTCGCGTAAAACATCACTGTAGCCGCAGCTCCACCCTTACCGCTTGATGATCAGAAAACTGAAAATCCTGGTCTAGGCACTGCACCTTTTCGACCCGTATATTGGGACTAATCAGGTAGAAGTCGATCAAAGTTTTAGCCGAACGCTGATCGTCATAAGGCGTTGGTGTCTTTCGGTTAGAGGGCGTGGCGGGATCGTAGACCCATTTCCAGCCTTGCGGTAGATAATCGAAAGGAATATCAAACTGGAAAAAATCATCGCGTCGCAAGGGCGTGAATTGCGCATAATCGAAACCCGGTGGCACCTGATTCCAATCGCCGCCTACCACTACGTAATTTCCATCGGCATAGTCTTGTTGCAACTGTGTTTGTAACCAGGCCATTTCGGCTGCCTTTTTAGAGCCATCATCATAGGCGGAAAGGTGGACGTTATACACTACTAAATCCTTCCCCCATTGTGTAGCAAACCGCTGGCGAAGTACACAACGGTCTAGGGAAAACAAGCGCGTGGGCCAACTCAACTTTCCCGGAAGAGATAGTCTTTCGGCTTCTTTTGCCGAATAAGGACTCATACTTAGCAAGCCTGAACGAACGTAACCGTAGTGATCCCAGGGCTGAAAGATCGGTAAGGGTACCCGGTTGTTTTTGAAGTTCATCGCAAAATGCACGCCATAATTCGCCCGCTTAGCCAGGATACTGTCCAATTGCTGGGTATAAAATGACCGACGGCTAGCAGTATCCACTTCTTGTAGCAAGTAAAAATCAGCGGCTATGGCCCCAATGGTGGTACTAACGCCTTTTAGCGACTGCTCCACCTCTTCCTGTTCGGCACGAGCTTCCCCCAATTCCGTCCAGAAGAAATCGCCCTTATCGTAAAAGAAGTGCGCTTTTTCCCCCAGGCCTGCGAAGCCCATATTCCAGATTAAAAAAGTCAAACTGGAATCAGCGATCAGTCGCTCCGTTCCCCTATCGGATATATTGATATCCGCTAAGTCCATTTGCTCGGGCGGCTGCCAGTCGGTCAGCGTGCCGTAGAGCAGGAAACCACCTACGTAGACAATGAGCAATAAAATGGACCATTTTAGGATTTGAAAAATGCGACGCCTCATAAACTTCATTTTCTGCCAATTTGTACAACGGCAGTCAAGTTGATATTAACTTTGCAGTATGCAATTTCTCCCCTCAAAGATAACACTATCGCTCTGCCTGCTATTACAGGCTAGTTTCCTCCTTGCTCAGACCTACACTTCCTTCTTCACCGGCGACACGACCGATATTCAAAGTAGCCATCAGTCGGGTATTGTCCTGGCCGGAGGTGGCCCGGATAATGATCAGGCCATGCAGTGGATGTTGCAGCGTGCTGATGGCGGCGACGTGGTCGTCATCCGCATTAGTGGATCAGACGGTTACAATAACTATTTCTTTAGTGAGCTCGGCGTGGCGGTCAATAGTGTAGAAACCATCAAGTTCAATTCTTCTTCTGCCGCCGAAGATCCTTACGTCAATCGACGAATACGTGAAGCGGAAGTCCTCTTTATCGCGGGTGGAGACCAGTCCGACTATCGCGACTTTTGGCGGGACTCCCCAGTAGCCGCTTCCCTCAATTATCTGCTCCAGACTAAAGGAGCTACCGTCGGCGGCACCAGTGCCGGCATGGCTATTTTAAGTGGGGTTTATTACGCCCCCAATAATCAAAGTCTGATCAGCCAGGAAGCCCTGTCTAACCCCTATCACCCTAATGCCTCCGGTATCAGTAATCTTCCCTTTTTACAGGCGCCCTACCTGAGTAATGTCATTACCGACACCCATTTTCAGCAGCGTGATCGGGAAGGGCGCAGCGTCGTATTTCTGGCCCGAGCCCGGGAATTAGTGGGCGCAACAGCCCTCGCTATTTCCTGCAATGAAGCAACTGCGGTGGCGATCGACGAAAGTGGCCTGGCTAGGGTCTTTGGGAGCTTCCCTGCGTTTAATGACTATGCTTTTTTCCTCATGGCGGGCTGTACCAACGAAAGTGGCGGCCCCGAGCTAATGACCGACGGGCTACCCTTCGTCTGGAACCAGGATGGTCAGGCGCTGAGTGTTTACCGAGTTCCGGGTCGCACTAGTGGCGCCAACACTTTTGACCTTACCAACTGGACGGCCGGTAGCGGCGGTAGCTGGCAGCACTGGAGCGTAAGTAATGGCCAGTTAACCATCAACGGTATCGGCAACGCGCCTACCAATTGTGCTCCACTTAGTACCAACCATTTGGATGATCTTCAGCTGCAGATTTATCCGCTACCGGCTCATGATCGTTTATTCATCAACTTGAACGAAGCGTCGATCCTTCCTAAGATCCGACTCTTTGACCTTCATGGTCGTTTAGTAGTAGAGGAAATTTGTACTTCCGCAGGTCTAGCCATCAACCAGCTGCCTAACGGTCTGTACTTTCTGAAAATTGAAGGATATAATGGCCTGCGAAAAATCGTAATTAGCCAGTAGTTAGCATCTTGCGCCATTATTTTTATCGGGCCTAAAGGTCCAATACTCTTGTAATGATGAAAATCCTCGTAGTTGGTTGTGGCAATATGGGCAGTTACCACGCGCGTGCCTATCACCGTATGCCCGAGTTAGAAATTGTTGGCCTGGTTAGCCGGGGCACAAGTGCCCAAAAGTTGTCAGAAGAGTTGGGCGGCTACCCTACCTTCTCTGACTATGACCAAGCTCTGGCAGCTACGCAGCCCGATGCCGTATCGATCAACACCTATCCAGACACGCATTACGCTTATATCCGCGCTGCCCTGGAAGCTGGTGCTCACGTATTTACCGAAAAGCCCCTGGCTACGACCGTAGAGGAAGCCAATCATTTAAAGCAAATGGCCCAAACCAAGGGCCTAAAATTGGTAGTCGGCTACATCCTCAGGGTACATCCTGCCTGGCAACGCTTCATTCAGGAAGCCCGCCAATTGGGTCGACCGCTGGTGATGCGGATGAATCTCAACCAACAAAGCCATGGCGCCAGCTGGCGTACTCACCAGCAGCTGATGCAATCGATGTCGCCTATGGTCGATTGTGGTGTCCACTACGTTGACATCATGTGCCAAATGACGCAATCTCCCCCCGTAGCCGTTAGTGCCATTGGCGCACGCTTAAGCGATGAACTGCCGGAAGGTATGTACAACTACAGCCAACTACAGGTGCGCTTTGCCGACGGTAGCGTGGGTTGGTACGAGGCTGGCTGGGGCCCGATGATGAGCGAAACCGCCTACTTCATCAAAGACGTTATTGGCCCTAAGGGCTCGGTGAGTATCGTCAATCGCCAGACGGAAAAAAGCGGCAGCTCCGACGATGTCGATGGCCACGTGGGTACTAATAGTCTGCTTATTCACCGAGCAGCTACTGACGTGCAAGGAGCGTTTCTCGAACCCGACCGTTGGGTCGATACCACTGATGAGCCCGATCATCAAGGGCTATGCGATCTCGAGCAGGCCTATTTCTTACGCAGTATCCAGGAAGACCTGGATCTGGAGGATCATCTGAAAGATGCGGTAGATAGCTTACGGATTGTACTGGCGGCAGATGAAAGTGTGAAAAGTGGTCGAACCATTACGCTCTAAAACTCTACGGCGGATAAATCGTTAGTCCTTCACTAAAGATCTCCTTCTACTACCTTTTACTCGATTCTTGACAAAGGCAGCCTCATGAAATTTGGGAAACTTGCAGACCTCTCCTCCGTCGATTTTCAGCTACCGGCTGATCCTCCTGATAATTTTTCCCGTCTCGACCGCTATCAAAACGCAGCGGGTATACCAGCGGAAGTACTAATTGGAGCAACCGGCTGGAGTATGAAAGAATGGGTGGGACGTTGGTATGCCCCCAAAACGAAGTCTAGCGAATACCTGCAACAATACGGACGTCTGTTCAACACCATTGAGCTCAACACTACGCACTATCGGATACCGAGCATAGAGCAGGTTCAAAAATGGACGGAACAGGTGCCTGACGATTTTCGCTTCTGCCCCAAACTTCCTCAGCGAATTAGCCACGTCAATGGCCTGGGTTTAGGTACTACCATTATCCCGGAAGTAGTGCGGGCCATGGATGCCTTTGGGGAAAAACTGGGTTGCTGCTTCATTCAACTTCCACCTTATTTCGACGCCAGCAGACTGGCCGTACTCGATCAGTTTCTCGCGGCCTGGCCGCAGCTATTGCCCCTAGCCGTAGAAGTAAGGCACGCCAGCTGGTTTGCTGATCATAAGAGCACCAACTCGTGGTTAGACACCCTAGCTAAACATCAAGCCACCGCCGTAATCACCGATGTAGCCGGCAGAAGAGATGTCCTGCATATGGGCGTCACCAGTACACGGACCATGATCCGCTTTGTGGGCAATGGTATGGTGGCGAGCGACCGGGAGCGTATGCAAAGCTGGATAAATCGGCTCCAAAAATGGCGGCTACCCGAAGTCTATTTCTTCCCTCACCAGCCCGATAATTTGCTGGCTCCCGATGCAGCAAGCTGGTTTAATCAGCAATTAGCTACTGCCGATTGGGTAAACAGTCGAGGGCCGCAGCTCTATGAGGCACCTCCTGAAGATCAGCTCAGTTTGTTTTAAGGTACCATTTCGGTCTTAGGTCCCGCCTCAGCGGCAACTAAGCGCTCTAAGTCGCGATTGGTTACCATTCCAACCAGCTTTCCCTGGTATACGACGGGCAGACCGCTTAATTCCTCTTTTGCCATTTTTATACGAAGTGAGCGGATACTATCCTGAGGTGCTATGGTATGGACCTCCCGGATCATCACTTCTTCAACGAAATTCACGTTTACTGCTGTCGCCTCTGCTCGCTTTAAAATTCCATCCGTCAGTAGGCCAACAAGCTCTCCCTGTGGGCCTTCAACCGGTAAGTGGTGAATAGCGTTCCAAGCCATTAGCTGCCTAGCTTTTTCCAGACAATCATCGGCTTTTACCGCGTATAGATCACGGCTCATCAAGTATTCTACACTTTGCTCTTCCAGAAAATTCAGCGAGAAGCTTTGCTGATAATCTGGCCATTGATGAATTGGGAGATTCTCCGCCTGATACTGAAGCATTAGTCGGGTGAGTTCCGTCTCCGCCGCAGTTGTTCCGAAGGTAGATTTTAAATTGCGGAAATTGCGCACGGTCCAGCCTGCTGGCGTCGATTCAGCAGCCACCCTTTGTTCAAAGACGCCTAAATAGCGATCGATATCTTCCGCAGCGATTTGCTTGGCCGCAAGTCCTTGCCTGGCTAAGGGTAGCAAATCTTCTAGCAATAAAGCTTTGGCGGGTCGCAATTGCCCCATCCAGCTGAAGGTACTACCTAAGCCAGTTCGGGCCGCCTTAATGAAGTTTTCTTTGGCGGTTTTGAAATTTACTTTTCGATGGAGATCCTGCTTCCATTCGGTAGTAGATTCCATCAATCCGACCCAGAAGGCAAAATTGGCCATTTCATCGATGGTACTGGGCCCCGCAGGAATGTACCGACATTCTATTCTTAAATGAGCTTGGGGGCTAGTAGGACCATAGCAGAGTCGATTCCAGGTGTAGGTCGTCCCGTTTTGTAGTCGGATAGCCCGAAGTTCAGGTATCTCTCCTTTGGCCAGTTGCTTCGTAGCCGTTTCAAAATCATCAGAGGTTAGCAGGAGTGGGAAGCGGCTTAAATTATTGCGCCATATTTCGGCGGGAGAGTCCCACAGCCAGTCTTGCCCAAAGTACACCCTAGGCTGCTTATCCCGCAGATATTTGCTCGAAGAGCGGGTGTCCAGACTTTGCTTAAATAAAGCAATGCGACTTTCGGCCCACAGCTCTCGACCGAACAAAAGTGGAGAGTTCACACAGGCCGATAGCACTGGCCCCGCAATCATTTGTGACCAATTATGCTGTTCGACAAAATTCTGGGCAGCGATCTGCAAATGCAATTGAAAGCTGGTGTTGCAAGCCTCGAAGAGTACTGAATCTAAGGACATGATTAAATCATCTACACCCTGTAGATATATCTCAAACTTTGCTCCGCGCAGTTTTTTCAGCTCTTCGCTTAGCGTTTTATAGCGAGGCTCGGGCGTCATGTATTTGAACTGTAAGTTGCGATACTTCAAGCTTGGCATAATGCCACACTGCAAAATATGCGCTTGATGCTTCGCCGCTGCCTTTTGCCCCTTCTTGAGTAGTTGTAATAAAGAAACCTCTGTTTGGCGAAAGCAATCGCCCTTGAGCGGATAGGGATCGAGATTAACTTCTAGATTATAGAGCGCTAACTCGTTAGTATAGTGCGGTTCATTCAGCTCGTCAAGGATGGCCAAAGCCTGAGGAGTAGGCTGAAAATCCGGACCAACGAGGCACAGTTCTTGCTCTGCTCCGATATGCGCTGGGCCAGCATCAAACAGGCCTTCCTCGATCATAATTTCAAAAGCCCGTAGATCATCGAATTGACTTAGGTATGCTTGTCGACGATCCGCTTTATTCCGAATAGGACGAACCCGAAAATCTCCCATAAATAAGCGATTTAGAATAATACAGGATAAAAATCCGTCTATTCCCTGACCAAACAACTGGCATTTTTCCATGCCGACAATGACATTTATCATTTGCAATAAGCTATCTTCCCCACAGAACCCAAACCGCCTTTTTCCGCTAAGCAATGAGCCAGAATTACCCCATCATCCCGCGCGATATCAGCTGGTTATCGTTTAACCACCGTGTCCTACAGGAAGCTAAGGATCCCATGCTCCCCCTATTTGAGCGCATCAAGTTCCTGGCCATCTATTCCAATAACCTGGATGAATTTTTCCGTGTGCGCATGGCCAATCACCGGAACTTGGACCGGCTCAAAAAGAAAGACAAAAAGGAGTTAGCCGTTGACCCCAAATCGATGGTAAAAACCATCCAACGCATCGTCAACCGACAGCAAGTAGAATTCGGCCGCATCTTCGACAAACAGATTATCCCCGAATTGAAGCGACACGGCATTTATTTAAAGCGCCGCTTGCAGCTCAATAAGGAGCAACGCGTTTTTGTCGATACCTACTTTGAAGACAATATGTTGCCTTTCGTCCAGCCGGTACTACTGGTCAAGGATATGGTACGCCCCTTTTTGAATAATGCACAGCTGTACCTGTCCATCGTCATGACGGAAAAGGAAAATCCTAAGGTAACGGCCTATGCCATTGTAAAAATACCCAGTGATCACCTCCCGCGTTTCATTGAATTGCCCAGTCCTCCGGAGGAGCAGCACCTCATCATGCTCGATGACATTGTCCGTAATTCGGTCAGCTCCATGTTCCCCGGTTATGACATTGTGGATACCTTCTCCATCAAACTGACCCGGGATGCCGAGCTGTACATCGACGACGAATTCAGCGGAGATCTGCTCGACAAAATTCGCCACAGTCTAAAAAGAAGACACGTTGGTCCGGCTAGTCGTTTTGTCTACGACCGGGAAATGCCCCAGGAATTTCTCGATTACCTGATGGATATGTTTGAGTTAGAGAAGTTTGACCTACTGCGGGAGGGGCGCTACCACAACAATTTTGATTTCTTCCAATTCCCGGATTTTGGCATGTACAAGCTGAAAAATCAGCCGATGCCCCCACTGCCCTACCCGGCGCTGGAAGACGTAGAAGATTACTGGTCGGCTATTGAGGAGCAGGATCACTTGATTCATGTACCTTATCACAGTTACGAGTCAACCATCCGATTTTTTGAGGAAGCTGCTGCCGACCCCCAAGTGACCCACATCAAAATTATCCAGTACCGGGTAGCGCGCCGTTCGAGGATTATGCAAGCACTGATCAAAGCAGCGGAGTCCGGCAAACAGGTTAGTGTCTTTATTGAGGTAAAAGCCCGCTTTGATGAGGAAGCGAACCTCAAGTGGGGAGAGCGACTGGAGAAAGCCGGGGTGCAGGTCAATTACAGCTTCCCTGGGGTTAAGGTCCATTCTAAAATTGCGATTGTTCGACGCTGGGTAGATGGAGAAGAGCAGCTTTACACCTATCTCTCCACTGGCAACTTTCACGAGGATACGGCAAAAGTCTACAGCGATTTTGGTCTATTTACTGCAGATCACCGTATCACGGAAGAAGCCGCGCGGGTTTTTGGTTTCCTGGAAACCTCCAAAAAGCCCCAGGATCCTTTCGAGCACTTATTAGTGGGTCAGTTCAACCTACGTTCCCAGCTGCAAGCCTTAATCCAATACGAAGTAGAACAGGCCAAAGCCGGCCAACCGGCTGCCATCATTTTGAAGATGAACTCCCTACAGGATAAGGAGATGATCCGGAGCCTTTACGATGCTGCCCGAGCGGGTGTAGAGATCAAGATGATCATTCGCGGTATCTGCTGTTTAGTACCAGGCGTAAAAGGAGTTAGCGATAATATCTTTGCAATCAGTATCGTTGATCGTTTCCTGGAACACGCCAGGGTCTTCATTTTCCATCACGCTGGGGAAGAAAAGATCTACATGAGTAGCGCAGATTTTATGACGAGGAACCTGAGCTATCGCGTAGAGACTACCTTTCCCATTTACGATCCGGATATTCACGAGCAAGTTATGACGATCATCAATCTACAATTGGCTGACAATACCAAAGCTCGCCTCCTTTCGGATCAACAAGGTAACTCTTATCGTGGTGGTGGTAGTATCCGCCGGCAGTCTCAGGAAGAAACCTATCTCTACCTCAAACGACAACTGATACAACTACGAGAAGCCGAAGAAGAGGAGTCTCATCCCTAAGACGTATTTATCCCATGAAATCCCCCAGCTACCTTGTTTTACTCCTTTGCTGCCTGGGAAGTGCCCTCTTGGCCCTGACCATAGACCGACTACTGCTGAACTCCCAAGCAGACCTTCCCTACTGGATGCAATCCGGCAATGATCAAGAAGCCCCTGCCATTCCTCCTGTCGAGCCAACTACCTTCAGTATCGCAGCCGAGCAGGCCACCCCCTCGGTGGTTGCCGTTAGGGCCTATTCACGCGCCTTCAGTCGCCATGAACCGAATGCTGAACGCTCTGCCATGAGCGGGTCAGGGGTAATTATCTCCCCCGACGGATACATCGCCACCAACAAACACGTCATTGACGGCGCTAGTCGCATCAGTATCCGCCTAGATGACCGGCGCAGCTTCGATGCCGAAGTGATTGGCATTGATGGCCCGACCGACCTGGCTTTATTACGAATCCGAGCCCGCCAGCTGCCCTTTCTACAGTTTGGCAATAGTGACAGTTTGCGGGTTGGGGAATGGGTAATGGCAGTGGGGAATCCTTTTCAGCTGGAAAATACCGTTACGGCTGGCATTGTATCCGCCAAAGGCCGTTCTATTGATGTACTGGAAGGGGAAGATCGGATTGAGTCCTTTATCCAATCAGATGCAGCAGTCAATCCAGGTAATAGCGGAGGTGCGCTGATCAGCACCCGAGGTGAATTAGTAGGTATTAATACCGCAATTATTACCAATAGCGGCCGCCACGAGGGCTTTGCTTTTGCTATACCAGGTAATCTGGCCCAGCGTATCCTGGCCGATTTACGACAGTTTGGTGAAGTACAGCGAGCCGTCCTTGGTGCTTATGTGCGTAGTATAAGCGGCGATCAGGCTCGACAGCTGCGCTTGTCTGCTACGCAAGGAGCCATTATCACAGGCATTCGCCGGCAGGGAGCAGCGGAGTTAGCAGGCCTACGGGAAGGAGATATTCTACTGTCTATTAACGATGCAGACATCAACAGTCCCGCAGAACTACAGGAACAACTGAGCCGCTATCGCCCCGGAGAACAAGTAACGGTCAGCTATATCCGCAATCGGACCCGCAGAAGCATTGTGGTCCGGCTACTCGACAAAGCCAATCGCAGCCAGAACCTGGCGGTCTACCGCTACGATCAATTACGCCGCTATGGTTTTGAAGTCAGCGAGCTGCGCCCTGAAGAAGTAGAAGAGCTAGGTATAAATGGACTCAAAGTCATCAGCATCCTACGCAATAGCCCAGTGGAAGACGCCAATCTCGAAGTAGACTTCGTTATCACCCATATCAATAATGAACCACTGCAAAGCATCACCGAATTACTTGCAGCCTTAGATTCGGTCCCTCCCTCCGGCTATCATCGCCTTAGAGGGAAATATCCCGATTACAGCGGCGAATACTACTATGAGCTCCCTCACTAGACCAGTAAAGATTCTTTCACCAGGGTTTCTTTCACTTCTCGGTTCAACTCCATTTCCCGGGCCAAAAACTGGTCGGGGTTCGTCCGGTAAGGCTCCTGTAGCACGAAACTGCGCGATCCGTAAGTCGTCCCCATTCCATCCGTGGAACTGTAGAGCATAGTAAGTATCTTCTCTTTCTGGAAATACTTCATTTCCCGCATGATCACCTTCACTGGCAAGCGCGTTGCGATCAGGAGATCTTGTAAAGTAGGGTTATAGCTGTAGTGTTTGAAAAGCTGTATGATATCCTGTACGGTCAAAAACGGTTCTTTCGACAATTCCGGACCAGGACGTTGATCCAAGGGTTGAACTAAACGATAGTAACCTTTCATCGTGGCCGTATAATTCATTCTTACCAGACCGTTGGTGACTAAGGAGGTCATCCGACTGCGAGCTTCCGCTTTCGTCAAATCGGTCAGCTTCGTCAGCTGTTGAATCGTCAGCATACCATCGACCTGCTGATGCATTAGCTCGAGAATCTCAATATCCAGGACCTTACTTTGGCTTTGGGTCACATTGCGTTGGTAGTGATAGATAAAATAACCTAGCAAGGACAAGGCCACCACCATTACCGAAATGAGAATGATCAGCGCTGTCTCGATTAGAAATAAACTGGGCATAGCCCAAATTTAGGACAATCTCTTATCTTTCCACAAACTACCGGAGATGACAGCCGCAGAATTCAAAGTTTACTTCAATCGTCTAAGATTCCTCCACACGGCCTTATTCGCGGGTGCCCTCACTTTTGGAGCCGTGGTCTATTACGCTAGCGGGCCACGAGAAATCAATGACGAGCTGGGGCAACTTTTTCAATACATCGTACCGGGCTTGTTTATTGCCGTGATCCTAATTTCCCTATCCATTCTCAATATTAAGCTAAAGGAGATCCGCGCGATGGACAACGTGCCTTATCAGCTAGCAGCCTACCAAGGCATCAATATCATCCGCTGGGGATTAGCCGAAGGTACTACCCTCTTTGCCGTGGTAGCCTACCTGGTTTCAGGCTACGATAGTTTGATGCTCTTGGCCTTACTCGGCATGGCTTACTTATTTTTCCAGCGGCCGAACCTGGATCGACTGGTAGATGAATTAGGCCTCAATGAGACCGAGCAAAGAGAGCTCGGTATTTAACGTAGGAGTTGCACCGCACCGCTGCGCTCGAGTTTTTCGCCATTCGCCAATTCCAGTACTACTAAGTAAAAGTACACGCCTGCCACAGCAGCCTTGCCTCTGGTATTTCCGTCCCATCCCCGGGCTTCGGTTGAGCCGTAAACCTGTCCGCCCCAGCGGTCAAAAACGACGAAGGCTTCGATATTTGAGACACAGTCTTGCGGAAATATTTGAAATCGATCATTGACACCGTCCAGGTTAGGCGAAAACGCATTGGGAATGTAGATCGGCTCGCAAGGCAAGACTTCCAGGATGAAGTCGAGCTGTTGGCTACAGCTCTGCCGAGGGTCGCTGACGCTGACCGAAAGTTGCTCCGAGCGTATGGCTCGTAGGGTTTGCAAAGGGCAGTTAGGACAGGACAATTGATCACTGGCGGTCCAACTATAGCTGGGAATACCAAAGCCATTGCTGCGTACCTCCAATTGTAAACTATCCCCCAGGATGAGTTGTACTTCCGCAGGTATGCCCGTATTGCCGTTGGCAATCAATTGTCCATTGGCGTAGAGTTGCAAGCCTACGGCTTCCTGGGTAAGGGTCGTTGCTACCAGGCTATCACAACCGCTACTACTGATTAGGGTATCGAGGTAAACACCTGCGGAAGTATAAATACTACTCCCTACCTGCAGGCTCTCCCCAGGACAAAGGTTGCTTGCCTGTTGCACGACCACCTCATCGAGTCGCAACAATTGATATTCCTGTATGGATAGGCAGGGGTCAGGAAAGATCGTATCAATTACGATGCTATCGGAAAAATAAGTGACCCCACCTACTTCGATCCCGACTTCCGGGCAGTAATAGAGCGTATCCAGGGCAAAGGTTAGCGGGTCACCGATGGTAAGATTGGTGGTATAGACGGTGTCATTACAAGTAGAGGCTGAATACAAGGTATCGAAGTAGGTACCAGCCGTCGTATAGGTGCTATTGCCGATGGAGTAGGCGCCGCCAAAATCGCAGAGGTCAAGGTCTTGGGTAATGCGATAGTTACAACGCAACATACGCAGTTCATCAATTGCAAAATCATTGCCGCAGCCTCCTCCCGCCGTGTTCATCACCCTCACTTCAACACTGGTAGTATTGCTGGGTAAATCAAAGGAAAACTGCAGTTGCCGCCAACTAAGTGTATCCGTCACCGGCAGCATAAAGCTGCCAAATTCCAGAATCATTCCAGTATTGGCATCAAAGGCATTTAATAAGATGTTGGGCAATACACTATTCCCTCCGCAAGCATTCGGTCGTACCACATTGGCTGCTTCCAAGCTAAATTCGTAGCGGCTATTTGGGCAGAGATTATCAAAGGTCCAGCTCAGCACATTTTCGGTATTGACGTCGCCGTCGAAGAGGAGCATATAGCCATTAAAATCGCCGGGAGTAAAATCAGGGTCGCTATGCCAAAGGTTACCGTTTAATCCCGTACTATTGGTTACTACGTAGTTTCCAGCCCCAAGGCTACCGTAAGTGTAGGCCGTTGCACCACTAGGCAATTCCGGACCAAAATTTGGACCAAAACCAAAAGTTTCGATTTGGGCTGTCGAGTCATCGATACTCCCACTGCAAGTAGCCTGAGCTATCAATTGAGGAGCGAAGAAGAAGCATAAGCTGCCTAGAAAAATTGATCGGTACATAAAATTGAGGGGTGTACTTGGGTAGCCTACTGATGAGTTTTTTCCAGCCTAAGTTCATCGATCACAAAATCCCCGCCACACCCAAGACGTGCATCATTAGATAAATGAACGGAGATACTTGAAGTGTTAGCTGTCGTGACGAATTCCAGGGGAATCTCTTGCCAGCTCAGTTCTTCTTGAACTGTTAGGCGCTGCACCTTAGTTCGTAGTGATGCCCCATTGTTATCGACCACTTCTATACGTAAAATCGGAGCGATACCCCCACTTCCACCGCAGCGGTTAGGTTTTACAAGATTAGCTGCTTGCAGGCTAAAACGGTAGTTAGTGGAAGAACAGAGGTTTTGGTAGGGCCAGTCTAGGATTTTCATAGCCTTATTCCCTGAATCGATAAGCAACATATAACCATCAACATCTCCTGGGGTAAAATCTTCACTACGGTGCCAGTTGCCACCGTTGATCCCTGATTGGTTCGTGAGCAGATAGTGCCCTCGACCAATGCTGCCGTAGAGATAGTCCGTACGAGAAGCAGCTAAACTAGCTCCGTTGCCGCTACCTGCACCGAAGGTTTCTACTTCAGCCTCTTTGGAACGATTATCTACACAATTACTGCTTCTAATGGCACAACTGCTCTCGGTAAAGATAAAGGTGATCAGCCCTAAAAGCAGCCATAGTTCCGCGTGGAAAAGCATCTGTTTTTTCATTGTTGTTTGTTTACTTACCGATAGAAGTTTTTTTTCGTCCATAGCTGGGGCTATGCACTCAAAAGGCAGCTTGCCAGAACCTACTTGGCTTTTCGCCCGCCAGCAAGAAATAAATCTAAATTATTTCATATGAATCAAGGCTCATTCTGCTAAAAACATAAGTTAAACAAAGGAGCCAGCAGGGTTTCAAAAGTTAGCGAATTTTCGCTATTTTTTGGTGTAATTTACACACTAGACCTACCTTCACTGCATGCAATATCTCAACTCTCGCAATCTACGCTTTTTACTACACGAAATGCTTGATCTCAGCCAGCTGCAAAAGCAGCAATATTTTGCTGAGTTCGAACCTGACTTAGCCGACATGGCCTTGGACGCAGCACGACAGTTAAGTGATCAGTACCTGTTTCCCCACTACCGAATCATGGATCAGGAAAAGGCCTACTATAAAGATGGTCGGGTCTACGTAAAGCCAGCTGTCGGTGAAGGAATGCGAGCACTTGGTGAGAATGGCTGGCTGAGTGCTAACTGGACCTACCAACAAGGCGGGCAGCAAATGCCCCTTACCATCTTAAATGCGGGTTTATTTACCTTTTATGCCGCTAACGGGAACATCGCCTCTTATGGATTTCTGACCGCAGGAGCGGGCAACCTAATTCGCAATTTTGGGAGCCAGGAATTGCAGGACATGTATTTGCCCAAGATGATCACCGGAGAATGGCAAGGGACCATGGCGTTAACGGAGCCTCAGGCGGGAAGTTCCCTCAGCGATATCACGACCTCTGCTACTCCTTTAGGAGATGGCAGCTATGCCATCAAGGGGCAAAAGATTTACATTTCCGGTGGCGACCATGACAGCACAGAAAACGTCATTCACCTGCTATTGGCCCGCCATCACGATGGTCCTGCTGGTACCAAGGGCGTTTCACTTTTTGTGGTGCCTAAATTCCGCCTGGAAGCAGGAGAGTTGGTCGACAACCATGTCACTACGGCGGGTATTTACGGTAAGATGGGGCAAAAAGGCTACGTAGCAGCTCATCTGATGTACGGCGAGCAGGGAGAGACTAAAGGCTATTTGGTGGGAACGGAGCGCCGTGGTCTACACCATATGTTCCAGATGATGAACGAGGCCCGTATCGGTACGGGTTTGATGGCTGCAGGCACCGCCTCTGCTGCTTATTATGCCAGTTTGCAATACGCCAATGAACGTCCACAAGGTCGACACGTAGACGATAAAGACGTTTCCAAACCCCAGGTACTCATCATTGAGCATGCCGATGTACGTCGCATGCTCCTGATGCAAAAAGCCGTGGTAGAAGGAAGCATAGCGCTGCTGCTTCAGTGCAGCTATTATGCTGACCTAGCCGAGCATGCTGATGATGATGAACTACGGCACAACAATCATCTACTACTGGAATTGCTGACACCCATTGCCAAAAGCTACCCCAGCGAATACGGCACCCTGGCCACCAGCAATGGTATGCAGATCCTCGGAGGTGCTGGCTATTGCGACGACTTCCCCTTAGAGCAATACTACCGCGACATTCGCGTCAATAGCATCTACGAAGGAACCACCACTATCCACGGTATGGACATTCTCGGCAGAAAAGTGCTCATGGAAGAGGGTAAAGCCATGCAGCTACTGATGGAAGAAGTAAGTGCAACCATTGCCAAAGCACAGGCCTTTGAACAAGCTAAGGGCCTGGCCGAAGAGCTACAATCCTATTTGGCGGGGGTCAGCAAAACGATGGATCACTTGATGGGGCTCGCAAAAACTAAAGGTCCACGTGCCTTTTTGGCCGATGCCACCATCTTCCTCGACTATTTTAGTCATTTGGTGCTTGGCTGGACCTGGTTACAACAAAGCGTAGCTGCTGAGGTAGGCTTGCAACAAGCAGAAGGATCAGAAGAAATTCGGTTTTATCGCTCCAAACTCCAAACCGCCCACTACTTTTACGCTTACGAACTGCCCAAGGTGAAAGGATGGCAACGCACTCTGCTCGACCAGCGACAGGTAAGTTTGAATACCGACCCCGCAGACCTCATTTAAGGCGGTTTTGGGTCGGCTATTTTATATCTTCACCCTCATTATAAAGCATCCTCGATGGCAAAAATCAGACGTAATCATAGTAGTCCTGACCGCAAAGCATCCGGAGGTACTATTGCCCGGGTAGGTCTATTTGGCGCTATCATCGCTGGTTTGGTCTACTTTTTTCAACAGTACCAAGCTGGTACCCCCCCCAATGAACGGGTGGATTACGCTGGCGAAGCTTATTATTTACCTTCAGGTGGAACCGGTCAAATCATTCATCATCAAGGATTTAGCCTCAGTTACGATGAAGAATGGGAGCAAGCAGAATGGACTGCCCATATCTTAACCAAAGAACAGTTGGAACAGGAATGGAGTAGTCGAAACGATAATTGGCGTTCTGACCCCGAAGTGCGGGGAGGGTCCGCTACTACTACTCATTATCGGGGGTCGGGCTACGATCGCGGACATCTGGTACCTTTTGCGGATCTGGCTTGGAATGCCGATTGGGCGGATGAGAGTTTTTACATGAGCAATATCTCGCCTCAGGCCCGACAATTCAACCAGGGAATCTGGCGAGAACTGGAAGAGCTTACCCGAGACTGGGCCAAGCGTTTCAAACGCCTTTATGTCATTACTGGCCCTGTGATGACCCTAGATCCCAAAGGTCATATCGGCCGCAATAATGAAGTAGCCATTCCGGCAGCTTACTTTAAGGTCATCCTCGACCTGGACGATCCCGAACAAAAAGGTATTGGTTTCCTCATCCCCAACCAAGTCAGTTTTGATCCCTTAACCGATTATGCTGCCAGTATTGATGAGGTAGAAGAAGTTACCGGTTTGGACTTCTTTGCAGAATTATTGCCCTCAGACGTGGAAGAGGCTTTGGAATCAGACGGGAATATCGATCTTTGGCACTTTAGTCAGGGTAAGTATCAGAAAAGAATAAACGACTGGAATAATGTCGACAACTGAACAACAAGCTGCTTTTCAGCAGCAAATCACGGAGGGATACACTTTCAAGGGTAATAGCTTTGTGCTTGGAGGTGCGATGCTGGACCAAGAGGCCAAGACGGGTACTTTTGTCAATATTCCTTTGATGACCCTGAATCGCCACGGCTTGATCGCTGGTGCCACGGGTACCGGTAAGACCAAAACGCTGCAAATTTTGGCGGAGCAACTCTCTAAAGTTGGTGTACCTAGCCTCGTCATGGACCTTAAAGGTGACTTGAGTGGCATTGCACAAGCCAGCGGTGGCCACCCCAAAATTGATGAGCGACACGAAATGATCGGCATGCCCTTCACGGCGGGAAGTAGCCCAGTGGAACTACTCAGCTTAAGTGGAGAGGCAGGAGTTAGACTACGTGCGACGGTTTCGGAGTTTGGCCCGGTGCTGTTCAGTAAAATGCTGGATCTTAACGATACCCAATCCGGTATAACGGCGGTGGCCTTCAAGTACGCTGATGATCAGCAGCTGCCTCTATTGGATCTGGAAGACTTTCGCAAAGTGCTCCAGTACTTATCGAACGAAGGTAAAAAGGAGATTGAGCAAGAGTATGGCCGCATCAGTACCGTTAGCATTGGTGCCATTGTACGTAAGCTCGTCGAACTGGAGCAACAAGGCGCTGAACTCTTCTTCGGCGAGCCTTCCTTCGATGTAGAAGATTTGACGCGCATCGATGAGTTGGGCAGAGGCATAGTTTCTGTTCTCCGGCTGACCGATATTCAAGATCGCCCCAAGCTCTTCAGCACCTTTATGCTGCAACTGCTGGCAGAGGTTTACAGCACTTTCCCCGAAGAAGGAGATATGGAGCAGCCTAAGCTCTGTATTTTCATCGATGAAGCCCACTTGATTTTCTCCGAAGCATCTGATGCCTTATTGGACCAGCTCGAAGCTATCATCAAGCTGATTCGCTCTAAAGGAGTGGGGATTTTCTTTGTTACCCAAAACCCTGCTGATATCCCCGAAGAAGTGTTGGGTCAACTAGGACTGAAAATACAGCATGCGCTGCGCGCCTTTACCGCAAAGGATCGCAAAGCTATTAAGTTGGCTTCCCAGAACTACCCTATTTC
>JBCCDS010000062.1:0-34820 GCA_039030655.1 Bacteroidota bacterium
AATGCCGAGGTGCGCGACCTACTGACGATGACGGATCGAATCACCGTAGCGGACGCTTACCCGCTGAGGGGCGGGGTAGCTGATTTAAGCCTTGATTTCGGCTCCCTCTCCTCCGGAGAGGGCGGGGGGAGAGGCTTCGCCCTGGAGCAGAACACGCCTAACCCCTTCCGGACGACGACGCAGATTGCGTTCAACTTACCAGAGGCCGGTACGGCCACGCTACTCCTACAGGACGCGATCGGTCGTACGATCCTGGTACGTGAAATCGACGGAGCAGCTGGCTACAACCAGTTGAACCTACAGGCTAGTGATCTGAACGGCGCCAAGGGCGTGCTGCTGTACACCCTGACCATGGGTGATCGTACAGCTACCCGCCGCATGATCATTGATTAATTAATTGATGCCATCGGCATCAATTGAAAATGACAAAGCCCGTCTCGCAGTAATGTGGGACGGGCTTTTGTATTCTGCTTATTCCGTTTATCTTTTGCCCATGAAGGCAATACTAGCGATAAATCTACTCTTTCTCTTACTGGCTTGTGAACCTAGTGAAACGGTGAATCCCGTTGCAGTAGAAGTTGATGATCCACCAAGCTGGGCAGCTGACGCTATTTGGTACCAGATTTTTGTAGAGCGGTTTCGAAATGGTGACCCTAATAATGATCCTCGAATAGAAGATGTTCAGCCCGGATTTATCGATCAATATCCAGATAGTTGGACCGTGACGGATTGGGATTGGGATTGGTACCAAAGAGAAGACTGGATGCAAGATATGGTAGACACTTCCTTTAACCGGGGGCTGCAACTACGTCGCTTTGGCGGCGATTTGCAAGGGGTGCTGGAACAGGTAGACTACTTGGAAGCATTAGGTGTGAATGCTATCTATTTTAATCCTCTGAATGATGCACCGACTCTACATAAATTTGATGCTCGTCATTATCACCATATTGATCGAAATTTTGGACCTGACCCTGTGGGGGATGTTGCCATTATGGATTCCGAAAATCACGCCGATCCGGCGGATTGGCGTTGGACAGCTGCCGACCAACTCTTTTTAGAATTGATAGATAGTTTGCATAGTTCGGGTATTCGGGTAATTATGGATTACAGTTGGAACCACACCGGCATGGACTTTTGGGCGCTGAACGATGTGCGAGAGAATGGAGCAGAAAGCCCCTATTTCGATTGGTATGAAATAGAGTCTTTGGATGATCCTGCAACTGCCGAGGATGAGTTTGCCTATGAAGGCTGGTTTGGTATCCAAACACTGCCCGTACTGGCCGAAAACAATGAACCACTAGCCGACTATGCTTACGAAGAAGGTGATATTCACCCCTTGACGGGAGGTTTTGAATCTGACGAACTCGTTGAGCATATTTTTGCGGTAAGCCGACGTTGGCTGGATCCCAATGGTGATGGCGATCCCAGCGATGGGGTGGATGGGTTTCGCTTAGATGTTGCAGCAGAAGTCGGATTAGATTTTTGGCGCGATTACCGAAGATTTGTCAGAGGAATCAATCCGGAGGCCTATTTAATAGGAGAGGTTTGGTGGCAACGCTGGCCAGACGTTCTAATGGACCCTGCTGTATATGTTCAGGGGGATGTATTTGACGCAGTAATGAACTACCGCTGGTACAAGCTGGCCAGAGGCACTATTGCCGGGCGAAATCCACTGGTAGCCATCGAAAATTACCAACAAGCCTGGGATAGCTTACAAAAAGGGATACCCGAAGCCTTTCAGTATAGCATGATGAATATGAGCGCCAGCCACGATTCTCCCAGACTGAGTACCTCATTGTTAAATGACTGCGCCTATAAGACCTGCGGAAGTCCAGAATCCAACCCCAACTACGATATTTACCAAGTTGAGCCAGATAATTTTTTCCTTCGACAACTTCCCCTGTTAGTGCATCAGTTTACCTGGGTGGGCGCTCCACAAATATTCTATGGAGATGAAATTGGCATGTGGGGAGCAGATGACCCGCATTGCCGAAAACCAATGGCCTGGCCGGATACTGAACCACATCTGGAGGCTACGGATTTTTATGGCGGAGCTAAGGAAACGGACACTCTTTGGTTCAATAATTGGGTGACGGATTACTACCGCTTGCTTAGTCAATTGCGCAGTGAACATTCGGCATTGCGAAATGGAGCGTTAATTTGGCCAGACAATAGTGACGCAGGACTGATTAAATACGTCAGACGTAACGAAGAAGAGGAAATCCTCTGTGTACTAAATCCTTCCAATGAAACGGTCAGCTGGTCAAAGCCCGAAGGTTATCGTGTTTTGTTTGGCACTGGAGGAGAAAATGTCTACTCTTTAGCTGCGAATCATTTTGTTAGGAACCAGAGTGATGCTCAGATAGGAGGAAATATCTACGCTCTCGATCCAGGGAGCTTTAGTATTTTGCAGAAAATGAGCGGAAATCCGCAATGACCTACCATGCATAGCGAGAACTCTAATCCTGAAAGTCCGCCGACCCTAGCTCCACCCGCAGAAGGCTATGGTTTCCCGATTGTCAGCAATCAATTACGGCAGCTAGAAGATATGGCCGTTACCGATGAGGCCTACACCCTGGAAATGGCAGCGGCTGTTAAGGCCAGCGCAGAGGCCTTCATAAGTGTAGGTGACTACGCTAGTCAACAGTCAATTACTTATGAAAATCAGCAACTGCTATTCAACTGGAGCAGACAAGCCATGCTTTATGTCCGTCTGTGGCGGGACAGCTTGCTGGAAAACAAAAAAGCGCGAATTCTTCACCAGTTACAACTGCGGTCGGAGGAACAACTCGCTAGCCTACAGGAGCGATCAATAGCTCGATTGAGGGCTGCTTTGCAAGATTGGGAGGACGGATTTCAAACAGCGCTTAAGCTACCGGAAGCGGAACAAAAAAAACTACTATTTCGCTGGTCTAGAGAAAATGCTCCCTGGAGCATCTACCGGGATCAACTAAACAAGCTGATCAGTCAGACGGACGAATTAGCCACTGCACCGACTGATCAGTTGGCCATCGCTCGTCAATTGGAAGAGATTCGTGGCTTACTGGCTAGTAATGCCGATTTGCAGTTGCAGCGAGTTGAGCAGCAACTGAAACAACTTAAGCAGTTGATTGCCATCATTGAGGAGGTCAGAAGCGATGAGCATCCTCGTTCAAATCGAATCACTAAGTTTATTACTGAAATTGAAGGCCAGTTT
This sequence comes from Bacteroidota bacterium, assembly GCA_039030655.1. Lineage (GTDB taxonomy): Bacteria > Bacteroidota > Bacteroidia > Chitinophagales > Saprospiraceae > Neolewinella. The sequence continues at coordinate 3,197 of JBCCDS010000062.1, forward strand.
GCGGGACTGCAACATGAAGGAGATCTACGTATGGAGTTGGGGGAAGCCATCCTTTTGTTGCCTCAGCAAGATCGTATCTACATTGGGTCAGAAGCTGGAATGTTGCAGTATAAAGATATTAACTACCGGGTTAGGGTGCAGCAATGGATCGATAGTGAAATCCTACCCATACTATACGAAACTTGGGAAGAAACAGAAAGAACGGAAGCGCAGCTCTTACTGGCCCTGGCCAATGTCAGAAACCGGTTGACGGCCCAGGATCAACTGATGCGAGAAAAAACGGATACTGAGCAGGAAGAGGTGAGTATGATCATCCCCGCTGACTTAGAAACACCACTGATTAATTTTCTGCAGCGGGCAGAACGCATCATTTTATCTCTAGAGGGATATATCGGCCCCTTAAAAGAGAAGCTGTCTGAGGAGCTCCGCTTTGAGCGTATTTATGATAACGCTGTTGGCTTTCTGCCACGCACCGCTCTTCAGGCCCGACTGAGAAATCTCCAAGGAGCCCAAACGGCGATTTGGACACGTTTCCGCCAATGGCTGGGTCGGCAGCAAGGCAAATTGCTTGGTTGGGTCGACCGGGCTAAGCGAGAAGACCAACTAAGCCTGTCTGAAAAGGTGGTGCGAGCCGTCTCTTCTCGCAACCAACAACCCCGTTGCCCTGCCTATTCAAATATCTTTATTACGCGGGGATATGTCGGTGAAAGCTTTTTCGCTGGTCGCGAGGCTCAGCTAGACCGGATGGAACAGTTGGTCAAATCCTGGGATGAAGGCTACCGCGGGGCGGTGGTGCTTACTGGGAGAAGACAAGCTGGGAAGTCCTTATTTGGGGAGCTAACGACTAATCGTTTTTTTGCGGCTAAAGTTATTCGCCTTCGTCCTAATCAGGTGCTAGATGTGAAAGGGCGAAAGTTGGAAATAGGCTATGAGTTACGTCTAGCCCTAGATTTTATCAAAAAGCATACCATCAACGAAAAGGTGGCGATCTGGATAGATGATCTAGAATTATGGTGGAACAATCAGCAACAACTCGGGGAAAATGTTGAGCAATTACAGCGATTTATTGACGAGGAGTCCCAAAAGTTCTTCTTCTTAGTAAGCTGTGGTACTGCTATGTTTCACCGCCTGGATAGGGTATATGGATTAGACAAAACCTTTCAAGCCCGGATTCAATTGGGGCGGGTTACACAAGCTGATCTTGCTCAGGCTATTTTTATTCGTCACGGCGCCACCCACGAAAGCTTGAAATTGGCAGATGGGGAAGAAGCTACCGATGCTGATTTTCGTAAACTGTGCCGACAAGTACACCGAGCTGCCGACGGCAATATAGGTGATGCTTTACGGCTTTGGGCTGCGGGTATTTGTGAGCATCCTGCAGGAGGCGTTAAGGCAAATTTCCCTCCAGTTTATGGACTTCCTCCTTTCTTGGAGCCAGATATTGCCTTGTTGTTGAGTACATTGATTCGCAAGAGAAGAGCAGATGAATATCACCTTCGACAACTATTCGGTCCGGGCTTTCCTGATCGCTTCCGTAACGTTCTACGTAGGCTACAGGGTGTTGGTCTATTGAAACGTCTGGAAAACGGACAACTGGAAGTGGAGATGGTTATCGCCAATGAAGTGGGACAGTTGTTACAGCGCAATGGTTATATCACTTACGATAAATAATTTATGGATCTACTAAAAGACATTTTTTCTTTCGGTAGTGGAATGACCTGGGGAGCACTACTCTTCCGGACGCTGATCCTCATTGCCGGTTATTGGGCATTAAAAACCATCCAGAGACGTCTGGGACAGGGTGGCTTTTTTGGCAATTACCAAGAGCTACTTCAACGAGTAGTAGATTTGATTCTTGTCTTCTTTGAGCCGATCGCAGCAATGGTAATTATTGCCTCTGCACTACAACTAAACTCAGGCTTTGGACTCCTTTTCTTGCTCTTGCTACTTCTGGCTGGTTACCAGCGCCTGCGCGACTATTTCTATGGTATTTTGCTGCATTTGAATCCCTCATTTAGTGTAGGGCAGCAGCTGCGCTCTCCAGCTGGCAACGGTACCATCTCTCAACAGCTGAGATTAGGTGTGCAACTGCAGGGTAGTGCTGGTCAACAGTTTGTGCCCTACGGTCACCTATATCGGGATGGTTATACGCTGGAAGGGAATGAGCAATCCACCAATTTCGTTACGCTTGAGGTCAAACCTCAAGAAGATGATACTGAATTGAATACCAGCCAGCTGCTGGCCAGACTAGTCAGCTTACCTTATCTCGACGACCGGCACCCCTCGGAAAGCCTGCGCACTCGTGGACCCAAAAATAAGTTACGCGTACGCCTGGCCTTGGTAGAAGCCGACTACCTTTCTGAATTAACGGCCCTGCTCGAAGAGTGGGGATACCGCTACAACATCTTGCAAAAGTAGGCCCTTATGGACATCATGGAAACCTATAACCTCATCATTGAGGCTTCGGTAATTATCATTCTTTCTTTCCTCTTTAGTGAGATCTCCAAAAAGACGAATATTCCGTCCGTTCTACTGCTGATTGCGTTGGGGGTGATTCTCAAGGTGATTCTAGATCAATTTGGCTATCAACTACCCGATTTGATGAAGCTTTTGACCTTGCTGGGTACATTAGGCCTGATAATGATCGTGTTGGAAGCTGCTCTGGAACTAAAACTGGAGCGGGATAAATACATTCCCATTGCGAAATCGCTGTTCATTGCCTTCGTTGGACTAATGCTAAGTATTTGGGTAGCAGCAATTATCCTCAAAGAGATGGTGCCGGGTATGACCAATCAACTGGCCTGGATCTATGCTACTCCGCTGTCCATCCTATCCAGCGCAATCATCATTCCAAGTGTAGAAAGTCTGAAGCCAGCCAAGCGGGAATTTCACATTTATGAATCTACTTTTTCGGATATTCTTGGAATCATCGTGTTTTACTTTTTGCTGAATCAAGCGGGTTTTAGCGAACACGCTCCCGTCGATGCCGCTCATGCGCATGATGGCCACCACGCTTCGGAAGGCGGTGGTATTATCGCCTACAGCCTGAATAATCTGCTGACCATGTTGGCCTCATTGGTAGCTAGTTACATCATTGTTTTAGTCTTTCAGCGGATAAAAACTCACGTGAAACTTTTCCTGCTGATCGCCGTACTCTTGCTACTCTATGCTGTCGGTAAAAAGCTACACTTGTCCAGTCTGATCATTATTCTGGTCTTTGGCCTGATGATCGCTAACCTAAAACTATTTTTCCGCGGGCCATTAAGAAAGTGGCTGCATCTAGACAAGGTGCAAAACCTATACGAAGGCCTGCACGTCGTTACCATGGAGACGGCCTTTGTGGTGCGTACTTTCTTCTTCGTAATTTTTGGTTTGACGATCAGCCTGACGTCCTTGTTCAGTATACAGGTGGCGATGATTAGCTTATTGATTGTAGTGTCTATTTACCTCATCCGCTTGTTGATCCTATTGATTTTTGTCGGACGTGATATTACTCCTCAGCTCTACATCGCACCACGGGGGTTGATTACCATTCTACTTTTCTATGCGATCCCAGAGGAAGCCCAGATCGAAGGCTTTGATGATGCCATCTTATTGTTTGTCATCATTTCTACAGCATTGATTATGACTTTTTCACTCATCGCCGAGAGAAATCGAGCCAATCGAGCCATCCGTCAGGCCAACCGGGAGCCTGTTGGTTTAGAGAAATGGACGGCGCCAACCATTGAAGAATCGGATCAGGACCGAGGATAGAAAACTTCCAGAATATCTCCTCCTATTTTTTGTACTTCCGGAGCTGTGACCGCCCCTCGAATATGCTGACCGTCGGGCTGAGTGCCGCTTAATCTGGTTAGTGAGGGAGCCTCAACCCCAGCCCCAAAGTACTTTTGAGGGTTGGTGAAACGCAGTATTTCATCCCATTGACCTGCTTCGAGGAATAGGCGCAGGATAGCGGCGCCTCCCTCGACAGTTAGCTGGTGCAGCTCCCGCTGATGCAAGATTGCGAAGAGGAATTTTAGCAAGCCTTTGCCCCAGTATTCGTTAGAGGGGAGTCGCTTAGACAAGTCAATAATCTCTAGCTGATCAGCAGTTGATTCAATCGCAGCATCAGGGCGCAGCCATAGGGTAGGAGCATTACTACTTTGTTCCTGAAAAACTAATTCCTTACCACTACATTGCCCCTTGGGGTCTACGACAATTCGCAAGGGATCCGGACCAGGGTAGAGGCGACTATTTAGTTGCGGGTTATCTTGGATTACCGTTTTGGCACCGACGAGTATCGCGCCGCTGCGGCTGCGCCAGCGATGGGTAAGTATCCTACTTTGGGGAGAGCTTATCCAGTAAGTTGTATTTTCGAGGGGGGCTAGAAATCCGTCGGCAGATTGCGCGTATTTCAGTTGGACAAAAGGGCGTTTTTCCGTGGCGAAAACTTGACGTTCACGGGCAACTTGCTGGCACCCTTTATGCGCTGGATAAGAGCGAACGTTTACACCTGCGGAAGTCAAAATACTAATTCCCTTACCACTCACCTCCGCTGTCTGGTCGATCTGACCAATTACGACTTCCTTGATGCCTTGCTCCTGTATCAGGCTAGTACAAGCTGGAGTTCTGCCGTGAAAACAACAAGGTTCCAGACTGACATAAAGGGTGGCCTTGGGAATGAGTGGTCGATCTTCTTGCTGAACGGATCTGACGCATTCTACTTCAGCATGAGCGCCACCTGCTTGCTGATGAAAGCCTTCACCGATTATGCGCCCCTGGTATACTAAGACAGCCCCAACCCTGGGGTTAGGAGAGACCGCAGCGCCGCCCAGACGGGCTAAGTCGCAGCAGCGATCCAGAAAGAGTAAGTCATTGACTTTCATGCTGTTTTGGGTGTAATTGGGATAAAATTAACGCTACGAATAGGACTTATGCGTGAATTTGGACAATTCATAACTAGATATTGACCAAATAGGCTTGTATCCACACAAAGTGTTGCTTTTGGCCCTTGATTGACGCTAGTATTTGGCGGAGATTAGAAGTGGCTTAAAGTGATTACCCATTCTTTGGCAAAATTTTCCTGCCTTTCGTCTTTCCATATCAATAGCATTTTTATGACTTATCGTATCCAACTCAAGAATTCTGAAGATTATATTTTGTTAGACCGCAAGGTGTACGAGACCTTGAATAAAGATCAGGAACTGGCCGCTCTGGGTTTCTTAAACAACTTGCGTAAGCACAGTTCTGGTTGCGCTGTTTTTCAAAAAACAATCAAACGGGCTGAGGGAGAAGGTTACGACACCTTGACTATTTATCTCCATAAGCTAGTCGCAGAGCACTTTCTAGGTGAGCAGAAAACTTCAGAAAGCAACCTGGTGGGCTGCAAAAATGGCAATAAGCTCGACTGTCGCTTAGAGAATATTGAATATCGTAGTCGGTCCGTGGCCAGCAGAAAGCGGAAATCTTCTAGTAAGTTGGGTTATACGGGAGTTTATAAAGAAAACAATCGTTACCGCGCCGTCATAAGTGTCAATCGTAAGAGTGTACATATTGGCATGTTTTCAACGCCAGAAGAAGCTGCTCTAGCTTACAATGAAAAATCTCGAGAATTATACGGTGAGCACGGAAAGATTAATGTAATCCGCCCACACGCCGCTGGTGGTTTTGGTCAAGAAATGATCCAGGGGCCGGGTGCGCAATCCGGAAAGGACTTGGCCGAGCAATACCGTGATAGTCTGCGCCGGAAGTAGAATAACTTACCTGCTAAGGAAGGCCTGAGTCATTTCCCGTTTTCCCGGTGGGCCAGGCAGTGCATGTACTTCAAACCCATTAGCCCGGAGGGCTCGCTTGACCGCCCCCTTTGCGCAATATGATACCCAGATACCATTCGTTTGCATGGCGGTTGCTAATAAGGCAAAGGCTTTTTCAGACCATAGTTCTTCCTGCGCATTGGGTGCAAAAGCATCATAAAACACCACGTCTGCGGGCCGCCCTGCTCCAGCTAATTTCAGCCAGTCTCCTGCTTGTTTGTGTAAGTTGAAATTAGGACTTAAAGCAGTCTCCTTTTCCCAGGGGCAACTATGGATTTCTGCTAGCCAGTGATCAGGTAATCCTAGCGCTTGGGTATAGTTGAGTCCTTGAATAATTTCCTTTTCCAGGGGGTACAATTCTACTGCCCGGTAGTTAAACTGGATGTTCGTTTGCTGAGCCGCTTCCCGCATCGAAAGCAACACATTAAGGCCGGTGCCCAGCCCTAACTCAAGGATGTTGACTTCTTCGACCTCATGCTGACGAAGATAGCTAGCTAGACCGGCCGCAATAAATACGTGTTCACTTTCCTGGACAGCACCGTGACGAGAATGGTATTGAATACCAAATTGGCCGGAGCGTACCGTGTGAGAACCGTCTTCGGTAAGCTCTAATTGATTATCCATCTAGAAGGTATCGCTGTAGCATTCGTGCAATTCGGACAAATTGATGTCTAGATGAGAGTTATCGTAGGTACAGCGACCATCTCGGATAAGCAAAATCTGAGGAGATTCATGATGTACTCCGAAGGTTTCGGCAATTTGCTGACTTAACTGGCGATAGGTAATTAAGTCTAAGAAGTAAGGTTCCAATTCTTCTTCTCCAAAATCCCAATCTGCTTCTAAGCGATGCTTGGCGATGCTGGAGATGGGACAACGAGTACTATGTTTGAAAATTAAACATGGAGTCACTCTACTGCGATCAATGAGCTGTTCCAAGTCTACAGCCTGGCTAATTGTTTGCCACTTCATACGATTCTTTCTTGGTCTACTGCACCAGTAGACCGCTAGTAAACCGCATTACTAGGCAACAAGTTCAGATTGTAAAGGGATGAGTATTTAGAACAGAATGGCTAGGACACCGCCTAGCAGATCAAAAATGCTTTCATCAATCGACATATTGTTGGCAGGGCAACCAACACCACGGTTGCAGCTGCTCAAAAACAGCGTTGCCAGGGCGAATAAAGCAATCGGGAAGGGGCGAAAAGATTTACGCTTCTGCATAACTAGAGGAGTAGTAATTGTTCAAGGGGCTGCAAAAGTACAGTCTTTCTTCAACCTGTAACAACCGAAAATGGTTGGTGTTAGGACGATTGAAATGGCAATTGTACTTTTGCCGTCTGAAAACAAACCGTTCTATGTCCAGAAAAATTGCCCTGAGAGACGCCCTACGTGAAGCGATGAGCGAAGAAATGCGTCGTGATGAATCCGTTTTCCTAATGGGAGAGGAAGTCGCCGAGTATAATGGTGCTTACAAAGTGAGTAAAGGGATGCTGGATGAATTCGGTGCTCGCCGAGTCATCGACACGCCCATTGCGGAGCTTGGATTCGCCGGGATCGGTGTTGGTGCTGCCATGAATGGTTTGCGCCCAATTATAGAATTCATGACTTGGAACTTTGCCGTATTGGCCTTCGATCAGATTGTAAATAATGCTGCCAAGACTTTATCTCAATCTGCTGGCCAGTTCAGTTGCCCGATCGTTTTCCGTGGTCCATCTGGATCTGCAGGACAGCTGGCTCAGCAGCATAGCCAAACCTTTGAAAGCTGGATGGCTAATACACCTGGCCTGAAGGTCATCTCTTGTATTGACCCAGCCGACGCCAAAGGGCTGCTTAAAAGCGCTATCCGCGATAGTGATCCGATCTGTATGATGGAGTCGGAGTTACTCTACGGTTTCGAAGGAGAGGTACCTGAAGGAGAATACCTGGTCCCAATCGGCAAAGCTGCCGTGCGTCGGGAAGGCAGTGATGTTACACTAGTATCCTATAATAAAATGATACTAACAACACTGCAAGCTGCCGAGGAATTGGCCAAAGATGGGATCAGTGCTGAAGTGATTGACCTGCGCACCATTCGCCCACTTGATTACAAAACCATTGTGGAAAGTGTCAAGAAGACCAATCGTTTGGTAGTGATTGATGAAGCCTGGCCGTTTGCTGGAGTTTCGTCAGAAGTTGCCTATGAAGTGCAAAAGTTTGCCTTTGATTACCTGGATGCGCCAGTAATTCGGGTGAATAGTGCGGATACTTCCCTGGGCTATGCGCCTACTTTCGTGGAGGAATATCTGCCTAATCCAAGCAAAATTATTCAGGCAGTTAAGCAGGTGTCTTACGTCTAATTAGTTTTAATAGAGAGCGATTTTGTCAGCAAAAAGTGTGCAATTGTGTTAAAATTCACTAAAAAAGCACAAAAAAGTGCCTTTGGTGGACTAAAATCTTAACCTCGGCGGTTTATTTACGTCTTATTGATAGTACTCATATGTAATTCGAACTACTGGAGAGTACTAATCGCCCCAGTAATATTGTTGGGACGACCCCATAAATGAGGACCATGAAGAACCACCTAATTGCGTGCACCCTTCTCCTTGCATCGCTAACACTACCAGCACAGACCGTTACCTGGTATGGCCAGGGAGAGACTGGGCGCCAAAAATCGGAGGAAGTTGCCTACACAGGCCCCCAAACGGGCTTTGCTACCTTTTACGCCGCTTACTTGGCCGGGCAGCCTACTGCCTATGGTGAGACTTACCAACCCACGGAAATGACGGCCTCTCATGCCAATCTTCCCATGGGAACCTTACTGAAAGTGACGCGCCTAGATAATGGTGCCCAAATAACGGTTCGGGTTAATGATCGCGGAGGCCTATGTAATGGCTGTGTAATTGTACTCAGTAATCGTGCTGCCCAAGCGATTAACCTGATTCAAACGGGAAGATCGCAAGTGCGCATCGAAAAGGTAGGTTTCAGTAATTGGAATCCACAACCTCCAGCGATGCAGACCAATAACCCACAAATGGTCACCCGCTCAGTCGAAGATCGTAGAATGAGCTGGGAGAATGAACTAAGGAATCAGCCCACGCCTTCGGATGATCCTACAGCCTATCAGCCAGCTACCTATGGTGGGACCGCTACGGTACGTCCAACCAGCACCACCTCTTACCCCCAGCAGCCTACCATGCAGACTTATCCTGCTCCCGCGGCACCTTCATCTGCAACGGTACGGCCTGTTCGCCAAGCGACTACTGTTAACCGTCCTATTCCTACGACGAATCAGCAGGAAGTGGCAGTAATGAGCCCGACAGCGCAAGCAAGAAACCCATTAGCGGATCGTGAAATCCAACCAGGTAGCTTGAATAACGCTAGCTACAGTGGGACTCCTACGAATAACCGTGCTTACGTCAATCGCCAGCAGCAGCAAGATCCTGTTGCTCCTACGACTTATTACCCCGCCACGAGTACTCCACCAGCTGCTAGCCCAGAGCGAGTGAATTACACGCTGGAACCAACCACTACCGGAGAATTGACGAATAGGGTAATTGTAGCTCCACAGGAGGAATTGCCTTACACCATTCAGGTTGGTGCTTATGGCAATCGGACCAATGCCGACCGTATGGCAGGCAACTTACGGCGATTAGGATTATCCAATGTCGAAGTAAAGCCGGTTAGCCGGGCAGATGGCACGGTGATCAATCGAGTTTTAGTAGGTCGTTATGCTGATTCAGTTAGTGCTCGAGTTTTTGCTCAAGAATTGCAAAGTACCTATTCGATAAGTGCTGTTCCTACTTTATTGTAGAGCACTGCTACGCAGCTTTTTTTGCGCGCAGATGACAAAATGACCGCTGATGTTGGCCTCTCCCTAACCCTCTCCGGAGGAGAGGGGATTGCCTTCCAGGCAGCTTGCTGGATTACGGTTACTACCAGCAAGATTAAGTCTACTAAGGGTATTTTGATAGCTCCCTCAACTCTTCTCCGGAGAAGAGTTGGGGGAGAGGCTAAAGTAGCCCTCTCATTAAACTTACAATTTGAATAGGGCAGCAACCAAAATCCGTGAAACGAACCGTAGGTGAGTGGTCTTCCGTTTCAATGATGCTACCAACAATGCTTTGAAAAAACTAGTATTGGTCTTGCTATAAGCCTAGGCTCAAGTCGATCAAAAGAAAAAATCTGTGTCCAAAAAAAGAGTATCTAATTAAAGCCCAGGATGACTCCTGTCGCAATTTTAGAATTTCAAGTCCAACCTCAAGGACGCTGATCTCGGAGCGGCTAATAGACCCGGACGGGTAGCATAAGCTTGATTCAGTAAGTTGTCGACAAGGAAACTCACCTTAAATCCATCCGTAAAGCGGTAGGCGGTTCGGGCTCCGGCCAGGAGGTAGCCGCTTTCATCTTGCCTCCATTCTGCGAGTTCTGGAACGACAAATAACTCGAAGATGGCGTCGATGTTCTCCACCCGACTGTTGTAGATGCCTGATAGTCCTAAGCTGAACTTCCCCCAGGTCGTTTCTACATCTAGTTTGGCCGAAGTCCGATTGCGGTATTTGAGAATATTCTCCGTACTGGTACTTAATTCTGCATTACGTTGCCCCTGGGTACGTGGCTCTCCCAAAGGTGGAATGTCAGTATCCCAATCCTGAAAGGTGGGATCGATCAGGGTGATACCCGAAATGATACTAGTCGTGCCACCAAATAGACGTCCTTGGCCGCCAAAACTAAATTCCAGCCCTCTAATTCTCGTATCACCTACGTTGAGGCTTTGAAAGCCAATCCGAAAGAGGTCTTCAAAGCCAAACTCCATCATGTTTTGGTACTCCGACCAGAAGCCTGCGAAATCTACAAAAGCACCAAAGCGGCCAATTTGGAAACCGTGCTTAATTCCTAATTCGGTGGACCACCCAGTTTCGGATTCAAGGGATGGGTTGGGGCTAATTAGAATACCTCCGAATTCGGTAGTAATGAATTTTTCAGCGATAGTAGGGTAGCGGTACCCTTGCCCCCAGCTACCACGTAGGTAAGTTTGCTGTCCAAGCTGATAGTTGGCCCCGAGGCGGAAGACCGGGCGGCTCTCTGTAGTTCTACCATCGGGAATGATTTCACCCAGTACGAAGGAAGGGCTAATCAGAGTATTATGCTCCCAGCGTGCTCCAGCCGAAATGTTTAATCGCTCAAAGAACTTTTTCTCGATCTGTACATAACCGGCAACGTTTCTGCTGCGATAGATGGTGTCGCCGTAAAGCTCGGCTTCGGTGCGTGCGGTCTGGCCCACTGCACCCGCCGTCAATACCAGGTTGGCTTCCTCCCAACGCTTTTGAAATTGGTATTCCCCGTAGTATAAATCCGAGGTGTTGGACCGATTCGCGTTATTGCGATTGTTGACGCCGTAGAATCGCCCTAAAAGGCGGTGTCGATCACCGTTAGCAGTGTAAATCGTAAGACTGGGGTCAATATTGTAACGAATCGGACGAGTAATACTAGCCGTACCTTCAGCCCCGCGGTACTGCAACTCATCCAGACCACCCCAGAAGAAAAAGGTACGGCCACTTCCCTGGTTATAGTTAGCGTTTACCTGGAAACTAACCCGGTCGTTAAATCGATAGCGGAGGCTAGTGGTAAAGCGTCCGTACTTATCGTAGTTCGTCCGTTCGTAACTGGTTTGGTTATAATAGTAGCCACTCAATACGAGGTCTAATTTGCCCAATTGACGAGCGTGGCGTAGGCTAGTACCAAATTCATAAGGGGTAGCATCCTCGTCTTTCCACCAATGGGTGAGCGGATTATCCGGCGCTAAATAAGCGCGTCCAAAAGTAGCCAGATGTGTCTCGGGCTCTGAGCGGGCAAACCCTGTACGCACATTAATGATCCCGTTCATGGCTGCTGAGCCATAGAGAGCTGAAGCGGCTCCTTTGACCACCTCGATCTGTTCGATATTTTCAATTGGTACGTCATCCCAGTTAGGCAGCCCTGCATCGGATTGTAAAATGGGGACGTCGTCGATGAGTAGTAGTACGCGACTTCCCGCACCATAGCTGTAGCCAGAGCCTCCGCGAATACTGGGTTGGCCGTCCACTACATTTACACCGGGTAGTTTTTCCAGTGCACCGTCGATACTGCTTTGATTAGTACTTTCCAGTAGACCAGGTTTGAGTACCTCTAAGGAAACGGTTACTTCGCCCAGCGGCTTTTCGTAGCGGCCAGAAGTTACGGTTGCCGTCTGCAAAATAGTAGCGATTTCACCAAGGCGCCAATCCAGTTGTAACTGCTGGCCACTTTTGATTTCAATTTCTTTTTGCTCGTTTTCGTAACCGGTATAACTGAGAATGATCGTATGGCGACCAGCTGGTAAGCTAAGCTCGTAATAGCCGTCTATGTCAGTAATGGTACCGTTTACCGTTCCGGCCTGGAGCACCGAGGCGCCGATTAGAGCTTCCGAACTCTCGTTGTCAACAACTGTCCCGTAAAGGGTTCCGTTTTGGGCTTGAATTTGATGAAGAAGAAAAAAAGTAAGCAGGCAGAGCAAAAAATGGTAGTGCTTATTCATAATCTGACTGATATGATCGATTGGTAGGTAGATATTTGCCAATGATGCCCCATTTCAGGCATAAAAAGGCATAGTAATCATAGGGATTACAAGAGCGTTCATCATCAAAAAGGCAAGGGAAAAATAAAGAGAAGTAACGTGAAAAAGCGTACTAAAGCAGGTCGTTGCGGCTCAAAGATAGCTTAAACAGTGGGAAAAAATAGTGTCTTGGGCCTGTCAATTGCCGAAAGTGTCTATCTTGTGCCCAGCAATTTATCTTGCTACCGAGCCACCCTAGCGCCTCGGTTGCGGCTTTTCCCAAGCTTTACAGCCGCGATTCGAACTACCATTTTACTGCGTAAATCAATCGTTGCTATGAAGCAATATGTCTACCTATTTATAGGGATCTCAGCCCTTTTTCTGAGTGCATTTTCTTCACTACATGCTCAATGTACCCCCGATCCGGATTTGCCGGATGGAACCATCATTGACCCTCTGCCGGAATCAGAAATGTTTCCAGATGCAGGTATCCAGGACACCGCTTGTGTGAATACGGACTATTCCACCGTACTGACTTTTGTGGCGCCTCAATCCGTAGTGGTGCAATTACTTGGTGAAGTACCCATTGACAGTATCGTAGTTACCGAGGAGGGTGTAACGGGCTTGCCCACTGGATTAAGCTTCAGTTGTAATCCTGGAAATTGTGTTTTCTATCCTGACAGTGTAGGCTGTATTGGCATCGATGGTATTCCAGCTGCCGGTACTGAGGGTACTTACGACTTGGGAATTTCCGTGACGGTCTTTTCCGGCATCCTTAGTCTGGATTACACCTTGCCAGATGAAACCCTAGCTCCCGGTAATTACTTCCTGAATGTACGTGAAGAGGGTAGTGCTGCCTGTGATCCCAGTAGTATTGTTGAAGGGACTTCCGCAGGTCTTAGCCTCCAGCTAGCTCCTAATCCAGCAGCTACCTACACCGAGCTAATGGTACAAAGTGAACAGGCTCGCTTGACCGAAGTGCGTCTTTACAACACGACGGGCCAATTGGTCCAATCTGCCGTCTGGCAATTAATTCCGGGGGGTAACCGCTATCGCCTAGAAACTTCCGATCTACCCCTGGGCTTATATACTGCCGTCTTAACCGATGGCCGCCAGGGCGTCAGCACCCGACTGTTGGTGCAGCGTTAAGAAACGCCTTTTGCTACCATGCCTGATTTTCCCTTTTCTGTCAGGCATGGTAGCTCTTTTTTCAGCAACTATTTACGGATAATGCCTGCGCTTCAAACCTCATGAGGTTTGGGGGCTACTGTCGTTTGTCACTCAGCTAGCCTCCAGGCAAAAAAGAAAGCTATTATGCGTTGTATTGTTACCCTATGTTTACTTTACTGTTTTTTGGGTCTAAAGGCCCAAACTGGCTGCCCAGATTGCGTAGTCGAACTGCCCGACACCCTGGCCATGGATGCTCTTTATTTAGACGCACTTCCTAATGCTCAAGCACAGGCCAGTTACGATCAAACCCTCTCCTTTCGGCTACCAATGACCACTACGCCCGTAGCCGAAACTGGTCTCGAAATACCTGCCGGACTGAACATCAGTCGTATTGAAATCCTTAACATCCTCAACGTTCCCCCTGGCCTAAATTGGGAATTGTCCCAATCCGAATTCATGGTCCAGGAAGAAACGGATGGTTGCCTGCGCTTTTGTGGTACCCCTCTGGTTCCTGGGCTTTATGAAATGGAAGTTATCCTAGAAGCTGGTTTCTCCATCTTCAATACCCAAACTTCATTGTTTGTACCCATCCTGGTTGAACCAGCGGTAAGTTCTAATGACGGTTTTGCCCTGGTAAATAACTCTGGCTGTGGGAGTGTCACCGTTGATTTTGTCAATAATAACCCTAGTGATCAACCTGGCTTTGAATACAGCTGGAATTTTGGCGAAGGCTCCACTTCTGATGAGGAAAACCCGGCGCCACTCACGTATGCCGAAGCAGGAGATTATGAAGTGAGCTATCAAGCTATTGTCGATACTTCCTCCTTCTGGTTGACGGGAGTCAATGTATTAGAGACGGGCTGTAGCGATCTATTCGGAGGATTGCCGGATCTGAAAATTAATGTCTTCGACACCAGTGGGATGGTCATCTATACCGCGCCCATCGTTGATAACGCAGAAACGCCACTCAGCTTTTCTACCTTCATCGAGTTGGGAGCAGGCAACTATTCTGTCCAGGTCGTGGACGATGATAGTGGTCTAGGTGGTGCCGATGATGACTGCGGTACGGTCAGCTTTACTCGGATGAGTTCGGGGGTCTTCAACGTAGGTGAGCTCCAACTGACCCTGGATATTTTCCATCCGATAGATACCATCAACGCTACTGATACGGTCAGTGTCTTTGCTATTCCGGAAGCTCCAGCTTTAGACCCAGCAGGAAGTATTGAGCTCTGTACGGGGGATAGCATTCAACTATTGGTAACCAACTATGATAGTAGTTTAACTTGGTTCATTGACGGTCAGGATGTTGGTTTGCCCACCAATCAGACGGGGCTTTTTGTTGCAGAGGAAGGTAGTTATAGCGTAGGCTATGTCTCTGCTGAAGGCTGTACGAATGAAAGTGAATTGGTGTTAGTTGCTCTGCTGCCTGCAGTACCTATAATATCCATTGAAAGAGCAGATAATGCCATTAGAACGGTAAATAGTGTCGATGTCCCCCCTGGTACTAGCTTCCAGTGGTTGTTGGATGGACAAGTATTCGATGAAGAAAGCCTACGCTTTTGCCCAACGCTAAACGGTACCTATACGCTTTTGGTGACAGACGATGTAAGCGGCTGTACCTCCGAAAGCTCGATTGAAGTAACGGATGCTGATCAGGTGTTTTGTGATACGCCGGTAGAAGAATTGCTGGACGCAACTGGCTGGTCGCTGTTTCCGAACCCCTCTCAGGGATTAGTACGACTCCAGACGGAACAAGCGATAATTGGTGAAATCAACTTAGAATTAATTGACTTGCTGGGACGCCAACTCTGGCAGCAGCGGCTTACAAATTACAGTCCGACCCTGGATATGGAATTGGATTGGACGGGCTTAGCCGCAGGCAGCTACCGGCTGCTACTGCGTACTGAGACGGGTTTATTGGTCTTACCGGTTATCCGACAGTAGGACCTTACCAGCGGTCATTTCCTTTCTGGACGAGCGCCTGGCTGCCACTTGTGGGTAGTCGGGCGTCTCGGTTTTTAGCGGGATTTTTACATTTAGTTGTCAAACGAAAAAACCAACTGCGGGTTACACCTACTATGAGTTACAGCAGTATGCGCGCCGCCGCGGAAGATTTGGAACGAAACGGACAATTGATTCGTATCAAATCGGAAGTGGACCCTGATCTGGAGATGGCTGAAATCCACCGCAGAATCTTTGACCAGGGAGGACCCGCACTTCTTTTCGAACGGGTAAAAGGAAGTCCCTTTCAGGCCATTTCCAACATCTACGGCACCTTTGAGCGTACGGAATTTTTGTTTCGGCATACCCTAGAGCGGGTAAAACGGGTAGTGGAATTGAAGGCAGACCCCAGCCGACTGATGCAACGTCCAGGCCGTTATCTACGTGCCCCCTTTACGGCACTAACTGCTCTGCCACGTAAGCGCCGCTGGCGCGTTCCTGTTGCCTATCGGCAGACGACCATCGATCGCTTACCGCTGATCAAAAGCTGGCCCATGGACGGTGGTGCTTTTGTAACCATGCCACAGGTATGTACTTTGCCACCCGGTAGCCGTAAGGCCATGCAATCCAATATCGGCATGTACCGCATTCAGTTGAGTGGTAACGATTACCAACTCAACCAGGAGATTGGGCTACACTACCAGCTGCATCGAGGAATTGGGGTGCACCATACTCAATACAACCAATCCGAAGCGCCTTTTCGAGCATCCGTATTTGTGGGCGGACCGCCTTCCCACGCCTTTTCTGCTATTATGCCGCTGCCGGAAGGACTTAGCGAAATGACCTTCGCAGGAATGCTGGCTGGCCGCCGCTTTGGCTACGCTTTTCGCAACAATCAGCTGCTAAGTGCCGATGCGGATTTTGTGATTACGGGCACCATCCGCAAAGGAGAGAAAATGCCGGAAGGTCCCTTCGGTGACCATTTGGGCTATTACAGCTTGCAACATGACTTTCCGGTGATGGATGTGGAGGCGGTCTATCACCGTAAAAACCCGCTGTGGCACTTTAGCGTAGTTGGCCGTCCGCCGCAGGAAGACAGCAGTTTCGGTTACTTGATTCATCAAATTGTGGAGGAGCTGACGCCGCAAGAATTCCCCGGTATTCGCCAGATTAATGCAGTAGATGAGGCTGGGGTGCACCCTTTATTACTGGCTATTGGATCAGAGCGTTACATGCCCTTTCGGGAAAAAGTACCTGAGGAAATCCTTACTCAGGCCAATCGCATTTTGGGCTCGGGCCAGACGAGCCTGGCTAAATACCTCATCATTGCAGCGGATGAAGATGATCCAGAGCTGAACACGCACCGGATGCCCGCTTACTTCCGTCATGTGCTGGAACGTATTGATCCACGCAGAGATCTGCATTTTTATACCAATACTACGATTGATACCCTGGATTACAGTGGCTCGGGTTGGAATGCAGGCTCTAAGGTTGTGCTGGCTTGCCGGGGAGAAAAACGCCGAGACTTAGTTGCCGAATTACCCAAAAATTGGAGTGGGCCCAAAGGCTTTGATCGTGCAGCTTTCGTACAAGCAGGGATATTAGCGATGAGTGGGCCTGCATTTGAGCAAGAGCGCGCTTATCGGGATATTGATGGACTGAAAAAGAGTATGGAAACTCAGGATTGGTCAGGTATACCGCTGGTGGTGATTTGTGACGACCCAGATTTTGTGGCCCAAAATTTCAGTAATTTCTTGTGGGTCACTTTCACTCGTTCCAACCCTAGCCATGATTTGCATGGCGTCAATAGCAAAGTGGTGAATAAGCACTGGGGCTGTGCCGGCCCGATCATTATTGACGCCCGAATAAAACCCTGGCATGCTCCTGGTCTGGAAACTGATCCTGAAGTGAGTAAGCAGGTTGATCGCCTGTTTCAGGCCGGAGGTGAATTATCAAAATGGGGGTGATTTGTCTACCGACAAGGCAATGACTATTTTTGTCGTAAACAGTTTGTTAGGCTTTTATGCCATCACTTATTCATCGAGAACAATTTGTAAGTCCTGCTGATTTGGACGATTACTTAGCTATGGGCTACCGCATAGCTGGCCAGGCTGTTTATACCAGTGAGTATATTAAGCTGAAGGAGAACCAATTAGTCAGTGTTCTTCCTCTTCGTTTGGGACTAAAAAATTACGAGCCGCGGAAAAACCAGCGGAAGTCCAAAAGAAAGAATGATACTCGCTTTCGAAGCCTGATTGGGCCAGCAAGCCTGGATCTAGCTGAAGAAAAGGCCCTTAATCAATTGTATAAGCTAGCGCATCCTGAGAAGGTTATTGACGATCTGTCTTATCACGTGAAAGGCAGGCAGACCAATGAACGACTGATCCGTACCTGGCAAACTAAGGTGTACGATGGGCATCGGTTGGTCGCTACTTCTTTTTTTGATTTAGGGGATAACTCGGCTTATTCCAAGCAAGGAATCTATGACCCGGCCTATGCGAAATGGGGCTTGGGCATTTATACGATGCTGCTGGAAATAGATTTTTGTAAGTGGGCCGGTCGCTCTTGGTATTATCCGGGCTACGTAGGCGTAGAAATCGGTGATTTCGATTACAAACTGCGGCTAGGGAGCATGGAATATTTTGATTTTCGGTCGCAATCCTGGCAGCTGTTCGATAAGACCAAGATGGCTCAAGCGCCTTTAAGCGAAATGGAACAGAAGCTGCACCAGCTTTCTGAATTACTGCGCGAGAGTGGAATTGAAAATCAGTTGCAACGTTACTACTATGGTGACGTTCGCTACGCCATGCGGATGGCACCCGATCGCTACTTGGACGGTCCTTTTTTACTGAACCTCGGACCAACTCAAGCGGATGATCAAAACACCGAATTGGTGGTAACTTATGAACTCGTAGGAGAGTACCCCTTTGGACTGATGGAGGTAGAGCGCTGTTTTTCAGCGGCGATGCACCCACGCCCAGTGTTTCGTGACGACACCTACGATCACGTGAGTAAAGCGCGAAGAAAATTGCACTTTAGTCGTACAGCGGAAGAGATGTGTGTCTTTATCCGCCAATTGGAGCGGACCCGTTAGCTAAAGCTGTAGATCAAGTATAGGAGTACTAATAAGGCCGCTGTGCAGCCGAAGGCGATCAATACAAAGCGCTTCAGCTTAGCTTGATCTTGGGCGTTAGCACGTTTTTTGCGTCGACTAGACTTAGACATGATTCGATTTTTTTGAGAAGTTGCTGTAGCAGACAGCTGAAAATAGGGTAGGAAGTTACTCAGAGCTGCGCTTTTTAGCAAGTTGGCCCTGCGGATAGGGGAAGAAAATTAATTGCAAACTGTCGTGTACCTTTGCCCACGCAAAATGACACTTATTGCTTATGTCTAATCAACTTTTAGCCGGGAAGCGCGGCGTAATTTCTGGGGCACTCGATCCCGATTCGATCGCTTGGAAAGTAGCCGTTAAATGTGTTGAACAAGGGGCGAAAATCACCCTGACCAACGCACCGGTAGCCATGCGCTTCGGGCAAATTCAGGATTTAGGAAAAGAACTGAATGCTGAGATCATCCCGGCTGATGCGACTAAAATGGAGGACCTCTCGCAACTTTTCAACCAGTCGCAGGAGATCCTGGGCGGTCAGTTG
Organism: Bacteroidota bacterium; assembly: GCA_039030655.1. Classification (GTDB taxonomy): domain Bacteria; phylum Bacteroidota; class Bacteroidia; order Chitinophagales; family Saprospiraceae; genus Neolewinella. The sequence continues at coordinate 22,300 of JBCCDS010000062.1, forward strand.
GACTTCGTGCTCCATAGTATCGGTATGTCGGTTAATGTGCGCAAAGGGCGTGAATACACGGACCTGAAACACGATTGGATGCAGAAGACCTTTGATGTAAGTGCCATTAGCTTCCACAAAATGATGCAGGTCCTTTATCAAGGGGATCATATGTCAGACTGGGGTAGTATTCTTGGTTTGACCTATATCGCTGCCCAACGGGTCTTTCCAGATTACAATGAAATGGCTGAGTCTAAGGCGCTTCTGGAGAGCTTCGCTCGCAGTTTTGGTTATCATTTTGGTGTTAAGAATAATGTACGCGTAAACACCGTTAGTCAATCACCGACTATGACTACTGCGGGAAAAGGTGTGAAAGGCTTTACGGAGTTTTTTGACTATGCCGATAAAATGTCGCCTTTAGGCAACGCTCCGGCCGACAGCTGCGCCGACTACTGTGTAAGCCTTTTCAGTGACTTAAGCCGCTGCGTTACCATGCAGAACCTTTATCACGATGGTGGATTCAGCAATATGGGGATGAGCCCGGCTTTGTTGGATGGATAGGGTGGATGGATGATTGGATGGACGGATGAATGGATGAATGAATGATTGGATGAATGGGGGAATCAGTTGGAAGATTTGCTATTTGCTGCTGGCCTTGGCCGTCGGTCAAGGGCTGTGGGCACAGGGCTTGGATCCGTCCAGCTATGGTAGAGGAAGTACGACCTCTACGGATTATGACCCGTTAGATGATCGGCAACGGGAACCCCAGGAACAGCGGGCTTTTATCCCCGATACTTTTGGCGTATTTGAATTCCGGGTGGACAACCCGAATGAAGAAATCGCATTTAAGGACAGTCTTTTGTCGGGCTTTGCCGTCTATGACCCAGCAGAACTGCCTGGCTTTGATTATGCACATTTAGGGATTGTCGGTTCACCGGCCTATGCTTTGCAGTACCGTCCGCGTGGTCGTCGGGGGCTTGATTTTGGCTTTCATCAATTTGACCTTTACCAAAGAACGGGCAGTAATCTGGATTTTTATCGCCTAGAGCGCCCCTACACCAATCTGCGCTACTTGCGTGGCAGCAATGCTAATGACACTTATATCGAAGCGAACTTCAGTCGCAACTTCGCCGATGGAATAAGTTTTGTAATTGACCATAAGCGATGGCGGCAATTTGGCACGCAAGACCAATACCCGCGCCAGCGCTTACTCAATAATAGCACCTCGGGCGGCTTTTGGATCCATCCTTCGGGAAGTCGTTATCAAGCCTTTATCTCCCATGCGGCCAATACCTACGAGCAGCAGTGGAGTGGGGGAGTCCGGGTATTACCGGATGATGAAGGGCAGTTCGCTACGCCGCAATCGGCCGAAGTATTACTCAACGATACGGAAATTCGACATACCTATCGTGAATGGATGCTGACGCAGTACTATCAATTTGGAGGGCGAGTAGATAGTAGCGGCCGCAAAAGCCGGGCTTTTACCCTTTCCCATCAGCTGCGCTACGATCGCCGCAATTTCCGCTTGGCTGCTCGCTACCCGGAGTCCGGGATCGATACCAGTTTCTATAGCCGTTTTCCTGATTTATTGATCGATGATCGTGGTCAGCGCTCGGCCATACGACATACGATCCTGGAAAACAGCTTCCGCTTAAGTACCTTCCGAACAGGGAAGTCAGCTAGTGGAGAAGGTGTTCAAAAAGACCTGCTGGAAGTAGGGATAACGCACCAGTTGCAACGCTATGATCAAGAGCTAGGTCTGAATCAGAGTAATCATTTGCTGCTTCAAGGCAAACTGGGCTTTCGCCCGAGCGATGCCCTGCGCCTTTTGCTATTTGGCCAGGTAGAATTTCTCGGACAAACCGGAGATTATCGTCTCGAAGCCAGTGGCCAATTGGATCTAGGCAAGGCGGGCAAATTGGAACTACAATTTCAAAATCAACTCTATTCGCCTACTCTCGTGCAACAGCAGTATGTGTTGACTGGAGAGTTGCTTTGGGATAATAACTTCATGAAGACCTTGGAAACAAGGATCGGAGGAGCCTATACCATTCCTGGAGTAGAGCTGAGAGCTGAGCTGTCTTATACTTTACTCAACGAGCTGATTTATTACGATGAAACTGGCCGGCCTCAGCAAAACGGAAACCCGCTGAGTTTACTTCAGCTAAGTCTTTCCCGTGATTTTAGTTTTGGCCCTATCCAGCTAAATAATCGCGCGCTGTTGCAGTTACGGGATGATGAAACCTTGCGTCTGCCTCGAATTATGAGCGAACATTCGCTGTTTTATAACGGCAAGTGGTTTAAGGTCCTCAACGTGAACCTAGGAGCTGATTTTCGGATACTGGGAGATTACCGACCCTATTATTTTAATCCTTTGATTCAGCAATTTCAACTGAGCGATAGTGAGAACTTAGGGACCTACGTGCAGGTAGATCCTTTTTTCAGTATGCGGGTGACCCGCTTTCGGTTTTTCGCCCGTTACAGCATGTTAAATACCATCATTGGTGACAATCCACAGTTGTTATTCGCTACGGCAGATCACCCTTATCCTGACGCGGCATTGCGCATCGGTATCAGTTGGCGACTTATTGACTGATATTTCGACCCTCTTCTGCAGCTTAAGGCTTAAATTGTGAGGGAAACATCCAAACTATGGATTATAGCTCTCCCTTGTTCATTACGCCACTGGCTACAGGAGTTGTCTTTGCCCTGGTCGGGCTTTATCAACTTATTTGGCCCCCCACTAAGATCAACGACTTTTACGGTTATCGTACTCAGAATTCACGATCCAGTCAAGAACGCTGGGATTTTGCTCAGCCTTACTCCGCCCGATTGATGATAAAATTAGGGCTATTGCTTTCCTGTAGTTCTATCATGGGACTAGTTTGGGATCCAGGTACCATCTACAGTACGCTCATTAGTGTAGGTCTCTTACTGGTGGCGGTGTGGCAAATGCATCTGCGTACAGAATCGGGGATAAACGAAGCCTTCGGACCAATGGACCAGTAAGTGACGGTAGCAGATTCCCCCTTGTTTTCTACACTGGTAGCGCAGCGGGCTCCGGCCAAATTGCGTGGAACAGCACTTACCATCGTGACCTGCATCGGTTTTGGCGTCACGATTGTGAGCTTGCTCGTCTTACCTTATTTACTTAAACTAACGGGAGCTATTGGTATCCTTACTATTTTGAGTATTGGTCCCATCTTTGGTCTGCTCACATCCTGGAAGAGAGGATTCGCTACTATGAATAATTAGTAAAATTGCCCGCTATTAATTTCCTCAACAGACAACCACTATGAACTCCAACAGCTGGCGTAAATACGGATTAGAATTCTTGTCCATCTTCGTAGCCGTTATTCTGGCCCTAGCCCTTAATAACTGGAACGATAACCGTCGCGACCGGATCACGGAGGATAAAATTCTTTCAGAAATTCGCAATGGACTCATAAAGGATATAGAAGATATTGAGCTTAATGTGTTTGGACATAAAGAGGGGATGAAATCCATTTCGTACTGGACCCAACTTATTTATCAGGAAGAGGTCAACCTGGATTCCTTCCCTAAACATTACTTCGGCATCACCCGCGACTTTGTATCCATCCAAAACCGGTCGGGTTATGAATCCTTGAAATCAAAGGGATTGGATCTGATCCAGGATGATGATCTCAGAATCAAGATTATCTCCCTCTACGAGTACGATTTTGCTACCTTGGAAAAACTGGAAGAGAGTTACGCGGAGACGCAGTTTCACCGAAGTTACTTTCACGCCATCAATGATTTGATGGCCCCCTACCTAGGCTTTGATGAGATAGGACAAATTAGGATAGCTAGAACGGTAGCAATGCCCGAAATAGATCGGGTGAGGATGCAATCGATTCTATGGAAAATAGCGACTAACCGTGGCTTTGTACTGGCCTATTACCAGGAAATGCAAACCAAGGTTGAAGAGCTAGTGGCTAATATTGAAGAGTACCTGCAGTGATGCCCAATTCAAGCTTTCATCCACGTAATCGCCATCATGGGCGCTACGATTTTGATCAGCTCCGGTCTTTCCTCCCCGAACTGGCCCAATTCCTTAAGCAGAATAAGGCAGGAGAAACCTCCATTGACTTTGCCGACCCAATGGCAGTTAAGGCCTTAAACAAAGCCTTGTTACTGGACTACTATCAGTTAGCTTACTGGGATATTCCTCCTGGTTTTCTTTGTCCAGCCATACCAGGTCGAGCGGATTATGTGCATCATATAGCTGACTTATTAGCGGAAGATGGGGTACTAAGTGCTACCCAGATCAGCGGACTAGACATCGGTATCGGAGCCAATGCCATCTACGCCATTATTGCCGTCATGGAATACGGGTGGGAGATGGTAGGAAGTGATGTTAGTCCGCAGGCCATTGAAGCTGCGCAACGAATTGCAAATCAGAATGTCTCCTTGAATGGAAAACTGGATTGCCGCTTACAAGCTCGTTCCGAACACTTCTTCAGGACGATTATTCGAGAGGGAGAACGCTACAGTCTTAGCCTTTGTAATCCACCTTTTCATGCTTCTTCCGAGGCCGCCAGTCTGGCCAATCAACGCAAGCGAAAGGGATTGGGGCAGGCCAACTCTGCCGCCCTTAATTTTGGCGGTCAGGCTCACGAGCTTTGGTTTCCAGGAGGAGAGGAGCGCTTCGTGCGCATGATGGCCCAAGAAAGTAAACACTATGCCGACCAATGTCTCTGGTTTACTAGTCTGTTATCACGCAAGGAGCACGTACGGCCGTTAAAGAAAACCCTAAAGAAGATAGGAGCCGCCGATGTCCGATTGACCAATATGGCGCATGGTCAGAAAAAAAGCCGAATAGTGGCCTGGACTTTTCAGACAGCTGAGGATCGCAGCAAATGGCTAAGTCCTTAAGCAGTATGCTTCAGGTCCGCTAATGACCAATTTCTGGTCCTAGCTTGATTTAAATCACTAGCTAAGTACTGCAACAGCACTTCTTTTGTATTCAAAGCTGTTGAACATGAAAACCATACTATTTCCAACTGATTTTAGCGATGCTGCCAATCATGCTTTTGTCTATGCACTACAGTTGGCCTATGCTTTAGAAGCTAAGATTGTAACCATACACGCTTACGAATTGCCGGATCTACGTCGGGCCAATCTATCGAGGATGCTGGCGGAAGTCTACGAATCCATCAAACTGGAGGAGTTTGAAGATTATCGCGATAGTATTCCCGTCTTGCACAAAATTGCGGAGGAACAGGGGATGACGAGCGTTGAAGTACAGCACGTGCTTCAGGAAGGGAATCCTACCCGGGCTATTTTTAAACAAGCCCACAAGGAAGAGGCCGACTTAATCGTATTGGGTACTACCGGTGCAACGGGGCTGAAGGAGGTCTTTTTAGGAAGCGTAGCGGGCGAAGTAATGGAAAAAGCACCTTGCCCGGTATTAGCCGTTCCTCAATCCGCAGTCTTTGATGGAAATCTGGATAAACTGGCCTTCGCCACAGATTATAACCGGGAGGATCCGAAAGCAATCAGGTGGTTTGCTGATCTAGCGAAGGTGATTGGAGCCAAAATTGAAGTGGTACATATTGATTTGGGGCCCGCCGATACCCTGAATACTAAAATGACGGAGCTGGCAAGCAAAGTCGCTGATCAGGAGGACTTCATCAATTTTAGTGTGGTCGGTGGATTCATCTTTGAAGAAGCCCTCACGAATTATTTGGGTGCTGAGAAGATTGATATCCTGGCTACGCTGATTCACAAACGAAATATGATCCAAGAGTTTTTCTCCTATAGTCTTACTAAAAAGCTGGCTTATCATTTAACTACTCCGATCTTAGCCATGCCCGCAAAAGTCTTCGGTGATTAGTTGAGGCGCAGTTGGCAGTAGCACTTATATTTACCAGCCTTAACCCTAATGAAAATGCGCTTAAGCTTTGTTCTGGATGTAGCTAACCTTCGGATAACTTCCAGCTGTACACCTGCGGGAGTACAGAATGATAGCAGCTTTAATGTCCCTCAATTAGAACGCTTAACGGCCCTTGGCTACGGAGATCCAGTACTGCTCAATGATCGCTAGGCCCGCCGAAACAAGTGATGATAAGGCGGCAAATCGCTTCCGTCTCCTTGAGCTACTTGCCGTGGTCTTGACTGCCGTTGGTAAGATTCTGTGTATGAATGTATGGGAATTGCGCTTGCCCTACATAATCGTAGTTCTGCTAGCTTGGACCGCCTACGTGGTTTGGAAGCGACGGCAATCGCCCCAAGCGTTTTCCGATTGGGGACTGAATTTTGATGGCTTCTTTACTACCTTAAAAGAGTTGCTCCCTTGGGCGGTTTTGCTGGTATTTAGTTTTGGTATTTATGGGCGACTTAGTGGGAAAATGATGGTAAGCTGGCATATTTTACCTATTTTTTTATTGTATCCTATCTGGGGTGTTCTACAGCAATTTCTGGTTCTGAACTTATTTGGAAAAAACCTGAAAGACAGCTTGAAAGGGCAAATGCCACTTTGGGCTATCGTTTGTTCTACCTCGTTATTATTTGGTTTGGTGCATTATCCCTTCCTCCTTTTGATTGGTGCTACTTTCTTACTGGCGCTGGTTTATACTACGCTCTATTTTCGGGGGCGCAATCTTATTGCCTTGGGCTTTTACCATGGCTGGTTGGCTACTTTTTTCTTCTATTGGGTGCTCGGGCGTGACTCCTGGTTGGAGGCCTTTGGCTAATCGACCGTGATGATTTTATCCTTCTTTGTACTTCCGCAGGATGTCAAGTTTTTGCTAATTTGAAAGAGGCTGGCCGCTATTCGCTCGGCTGATTCGTTTCTGAGGTGCAGCCATCAGGCTTTGACATTCGTCTCTTTTAGTATGAAAGCAGCAGTACTTTTAGTCTTATTCCTTCGGAGCGCAACTTTAGGAGCGCAAAGTTTGCAGCAAGTCTATGCTGAAGCCTTACAGGCCTATGAATCCGCTGATCATCCCACTTTTCTAGCTCGGATGCTACAAGCTGACTCGCTTAGACCTAATCATCCAACGATCTTATACAATTTAGCGGCGGCCTATAGTTTGAACGGCCAGTCGGCAGAAGCCATCTATGTATTGGAGCGATCCATCTGGCAAAACGGGGAGGTGGATTTCGAGGCCGATGAAGATTTCGTTAGTCTACGTGAGCGCCCATCTTATCAAGAATTAGTCGCTTTCGCCCAGGACTATCGAGCAGAGGTTCGGAATAGTCAGCTGGCATTTGAATTGGAAGATGCTGGTTTTCACCCGGAAGGTGTAGCGGTCGATCCGGCTAGTGGAGATTTTTTTCTGGGGAGTGTACGCCACCGTAATATCATCCGCTACCATAGTGACGGGAGCCAGAGCAGCTTTTGCGACGATCCACGATTATGGTCCGTGATGGGTTTGCAAGTGGACAGTAAAAGAGGCTTACTCTGGGCTACGACCGTACCGGCCCCACAAATGATTGGCTATCAAGATAGCCTGGCTAACCGATCTGCCCTGGTAGGGATGGATTTAGTTTCTGGAGAGGTCCTGCACTATTACGAACTGGAAGCGGAAGGGGCCTGGCTGGGCGATTTAGCCCTTGCGGCTGACGGCACGATTTATTGTAGTAGCAGCTCTGCGCCCCATCCCGCTATCTATCGACTACGACCTTCCGCTGGGGAATTGGAAGAGTTCATTCATCTTGAAGCGCTCGTATCTCTGCAGGGGCTTTGCTTGGGGCCGCAGGAAAAGCAGCTTTATTTTTCTGATTATCGCTATGGTTTATTTTCCTTGGAGCTGGCTAGTCAGGAGGTTTATCCTCTAGAGAATAGCACGCCCCATCCACTAAAAGGAATTGACGGGCTTTACTATTATAATGGCCAACTTATTGGCCTGCACAATGGGCTGCGTCCTTTTCAGTTAACGGCTTACGAACTGAGCCGGGAAGGGAAGACGATCATCAGTTTCGCTTACTTAGATAAAGCACTGGCTGAGATGGGAGAGCCTACTTTAGGCGTTATTACCGCAGATGAATTCTACTATCTGGCCAATAGCCCCTGGGGGGCTTACGATCGCGAAGGGAACTTCCTAGAGGATCGGGCTAAAGCACCGCTAGTTTTTAAATTGAATCTGGCTGAAATATTTAATGCAGGGGAATAGGCCGATTTAAACTAATTCGTTGCTTTTGCGTCTACCATTTTAGGTGCTCGTTTAATGGAGCCCTTAATTCAAGGCTGAACTAAGCATGAGACTACGCCAAATTGCATTGATCTTCCTGATGGTCTACACCTGCGGAAGTACAACTCAAGCACAAAATATAGAGGCTATGGAGGTGGCTGCCTTCATGGAACAATATCGGTCAGTAGATCAGGAGACCCCCGTGCTCTATAACTTTTGGGCGACTTGGTGTGGCCCTTGCGTGAAGGAGCTGCCGTATTTCGAAGCCCTGCATCGTGATCCGGGTGCAGCTCCGCTTGAAGTAGTCCTGGTCAGCCTCGATTTTGCGAATGCGGAAGAGCGTCTGGCGGCCTTCGCTACTCGTAGAGATATCCAAGCTAAAATCATTTACCTGACTAATTGGTCTAGTGAGCAAGAGTTTATTGCTGAAGTCAGTGAAGACTGGACCGGCGCTATTCCAATAACCGTTATTCGTCGGCCACAGTCCGATAACGCAACGCTATGGCTGGATGCTTTCGAATCCGAAGAAGAAATCCGAACTTGGGTGCAGGAAGTTTTAAAGGATTAATTAGCTAAAGGTTAAGGTCCTAGTAAACTGCTACTCCTTATAATTTAATTATACCTCCATATGAAAACCATACTCTTTTCTCTACTGATCAGCCTCGGCGTGTTTACTACCGCTCCGCAAGGCCTATCCGTAGGTGATATCGTTCCTGACTTCAGCCTGCTGAATGTAGACGGAGAAAACTTCTCCATGTCTGACCATCCGGACGCTAAGGGCTTTATTCTGGTCTTTACCTGTAACAGCTGTCCAGTGGCCAAGATGTACGAACAGCGCATCATGGAGCTGGATGTACAATTCCGCGATCTGGGCTACCCTGTAGTAGCGATCAACCCCAATGATCCAGTACGTAAGCCAGGCGATTCCTACGCCAGTATGCAGGAGCGTGCCGAAGAAAAGGAATATAGTTTTCCTTACCTACATGATGTAGGTGGCAAAGTGGCCATTTCTTTTGGTGCTACGCGTACCCCAGAAATCTATCTGGTGCACCGCAATGCCGATGAAGAGCTAGAGCTGGTCTACACCGGTGCGATTGACAACAACAGCGGCGATGCTGATGCCGCCGATGAGCACTACGTGGCCGCCGCCATCGCTAACCTGGAAGCCGGTGAAGAAGTTGCGGAAAGTTTTACGCGCGCTATTGGCTGTACGATTAAGTGGGCGCAGTAGTCAGTAACTTCTCTTTTCAATTTTTAATTGCCCTGGGTCCAATCGGACTTGGGGCAATTAAGTTTATCACAGGCCGGGGCCTATCTGCAAATCTGTATTCCGCAGGCTTGGCAGCCCGACGCACAGCAATTGCGCATCTCGGCTGACGGGCGTATCTTTTCCCAGGAGAATTTGATCGAAACCGTAGCGATGGGGCAGCAGTTACTGACCGTGGGGGGTAATCAACAGCTGATTGAAAACGGCCGTGCTGATTTCGGCCTTGGCCTTTTGCTGGAAAGTGAGGTGCAAGTGATTCCTGCGACCTTACGACGGTTAAACTCTGCTTGGGAAGTAGCAGTATCGGGTGGTACCCAATCTAGTAAAGGTGAATTTACCCCATTAGACGATCCCGAGAAATCTAATCCGCCGCTTGACCCGGACTGGATTTTCAACTGTGGCGCCACCACCAAATTTACTTGCTACAACGGCAACTGTGGAGATGTATGTACGGATCTAGCCAATGAGGAAGCCTGTGGTCCGACAGAGGCTGAAGCCTTAACGGCCTATTTAGCAGAACTCGACTCGGATATGGCCAACGTAGATACCAATAACCTCAGCTTCCCCGCTCGCTTCCTGGAAGTGCAGTTTTGCGGCGGAATCACCCGATTGGTCCTGGAGGAAGAGCTGGAGGATGCCACCGTGGCCTACCGCTATTTGAGTGCGCGATATGTACCCGATACTAGTGTAAGCTTATTTATACTGGACAATGGCGTAAGCTCTACCGGCACCGTAGTGGACTTACTGAGCGTGCGTCCGGGCAATTCAGACCTGAGCTTCCAGCTACTTAACCTGCCACCGCCAGATCCTAACCCCAACCCCATCGACCCTGTCACCGGAGAAGACCCCAATCAACCGGTTACGGACGTTACCACTCCGGTCAGCTACTATCTCTACGACCACCTGGGCAATACGCGGATGCTCTTCCGTGCAGATGCCCCCACGGCCATGACCATTACCTACGCAGCTGATTACTACCCTTACGGAAAGATCCTGCGGGAGTTCAATGCTTGTGGACCAGTGCGTTTCCTGACGACCCAGCATGAGCGGGATGCGGAGACGGGTTATGATAATCGGGGCGCGCGTTTGTATGATGCGGAAGTTGGGAGGTTTTTGAGTGTCGATCCATTGGCGGAGGAGTTTGGAGCATACTCTTCTTATAGTTACGTGCTGGGGAATCCGGTGAGGTTAGTGGATCCCAATGGGGAAGCACCAAGTGCTCCAGAGGACATCATAGTTACAGATAGCAAGGGGAATTATTTATTTTTACTTGAAGATGGTAAGAGTGGATATACTATTGAAACTGCTAAGTCAATCTATGACAAAGGTATTCAATGGTTTGAACCTGAAGCAGACAATTACATGGCTCATCTAGGGAATTACCCAGGCTTAGGTCAATCTGAAGGTATACTTCATTTTACATCTGAAGACATCTCGAACTTTGCCTCGGAGTCAAGGCCTGCATGGGAGTACCAAAATGGATGGAGTGGTGATTGGAAAGACTCAGAAGATGGGGCTAATGGTTATTTTTTAGTTACACTGGATGCAAATCCAATTTGGGCTGACGCAATTGGACAAATTCCTTTTGCTGCTGATATGGTAGGAAGATGGCAATCTATCTACAATTCTGGATTAGGTTTATTGGTCTCAATGCTAGGTTTAAAACCTCGCACTTTAGTGCGAAGCTTCAGTCGGGTATCTTTATGAGATGGATAAGTTACGAAAGGGTTCGCACACAGTTAGCCGTTTGACAGTTCACATAGTGTGGGTTACCAAGTATCGGTATCATGTTTTGACCGGAGAGGTACAGAAAAGATGTAGAGATTTGATCATACAAGACTGCGATGCTTTAGATATTGAAATACTCAAAGGAGTTGTTAGCAAAGATCATATTCACATTCATATTGAATATGCCCCTAAACTTTCCATAAGTAAGCTTGTCAAGCAGCTTAAAGGGCGTTCTTCACGAATGCTGCAAAAGGAGTTTAAGCATTTAGAGAAACGCTATTGGGGGCAACGTTTTTGGGCTAGAGGTTATGGATGTTGGAGTACTGGCAACATAACAGATGAGATGGTACAACAATATTTAGAGCATCATAGAAAGCCGAACGATCTTGGAGAGAGCGATTTCATCTTGGAGTGAGTCTAGTGACGGTAACGACTTTAGTCGTTCTAAATGAACGACCACCTATTTTAATAGGTGGTCGTTCAGTTGGTGAAGAAGATGAAATACAAAAAGGAGAGCAAAGATCTATGGTCATAAGTTGGATTAGAGGAGTTGGAGCTAATTATGCTGACGGTACTATGAGAGGAAAGCCAGACTTTTCTCCAAGCTATGACAACTTTTACATTCTGAGGGGAATACTTTGGCAATTAGAAGGAAGAGATTTTAATCAACCGATCACTTCAGATGAAGCAGAGAGCAATGGGTTACGCTAAGAAAGGCTATCAAAAAAAGATATACCCAATTTTAATTGTTCTCGCAATTATTCAGTCGATCTTATATATAATACTATATGTTGTGAGTTGGGAAATTATTGTGTCACTAAGGCCCGTTGAGCTTAGCTATCAGTGGAGACTTACGTATAAATTTAGCTTTGTCATTTCGATATTGATAGGTTTGCTACAGTGGGTGGCGATATCACTTTTCTATAAAAGAAAATGGTGGCTTGGCTTCTTTGCAGCGCTATTAATGTTATTAGTATTTTTCAAGTCGATGCATGTACATCCATACAGAGTACCTCACTTAGTAACCTGTTTTGCTATTAGCGTTGTGATTGCTATTCTAATTTCAAGGCTTATGATTAAGCTCGAATAAAAATTATGCTATTTACCCATAAGTCACCCTCGCCTTAGCATCTCTGGCATATGCATCAATAATGGTCAGCCCAAAAGTCTTACATTTATACTTGTTTGATTAAAGGGAAGGCTACATTGATTCTTGATTGCAGGCTTAATTTTTTGGCTCTACCTTTTGTATCAATTGTTGAAGGCCACAAAGTCATGCTAACGTTGTGCCATAAAGTCGTGCTAAGTTGGGCTGACAAGGATCGAATGGTAATTCCAACTGAACGTCGGCTTTCAAACTGCGGAACTTCCCCATTAGAATTTCCTTGTTG
>JBCCDS010000063.1:0-32702 GCA_039030655.1 Bacteroidota bacterium
CCTGATGACCGGTCCCGTCTGGCCACCCGAGTGCGTCTGGCCCGATTACACCAAGCCCGAAGTGCGCGACTGGTGGGGGCCACTCTACAAGGAGCTTTACAATCAGCAAGGCATCAGCGGCTTCTGGAACGACATGAACGAGCCCGCCGTCTTCAAGGTCCATCAGATGACCTTCCCGGAAGATGTGCGCCACGACTACGAAGGCCACGGCGCCGATCACGCCAAAACGCACAACATCTATGGCATGCAGATGAGCCGGGCTACCTACGATGGACTGAAAGCGCTGCAGCCCCAAAAACGCCCTTTCCTGCTCTGCCGCGCCAGTTTTAGCGGCGGCCAACGCTTCGCGGCCCTCTGGACGGGCGACAACGTAGCCAGCTGGGAGCACCTGCGCCTGGCCAACAGCCAGTGCCTACGCCTTAGCATCAGCGGCTATTCTTTCGTGGGGACCGATATCGGTGGTTTTGTAGACGAACCAACGGGCGAACTGATGGTGCGCTGGCTACAGCTGGCCGCCTTTCACCCCGTGATGCGCGTACACAGCATGGGCAACAACAGCGACGGTGCCGCCGAAGCCGAAGCCGAAGCCGTCAAAAAAGCAGAACGCAACAACCGCCAGGATCAGGAGCCCTGGGTCTACGGAGAGCCCTACACCAGCCACGCCCGCGCCGCCATTGATCTGCGCTACCGCCTCCTGCCTTACCTTTATTCGGCCTTCCAACAACATCTGGAAAACGGCCGGCCGCTGCTGCGCAACCTGTTTTTCCTGGATCAAAAAGACCCCAACTGCCGTAAATACGGCGATCAGTTCCTGGTAGGAGATGACTTACTGGTCTGCCCCGTGATGAAACCTAAGGCCCGCAGTATGACCGTTTACCTGCCTAAAGGCGAGTGGTATGATTACTGGACGAATAACTTCCAGCAGGGTGGTCAAAAGATCAAATTGCGCTTGAAGGCCGACCAAATTCCGATTTTTGTACCTGGAGGATCTGTACTTCCGCAGGTCGACACCACTCCGCAATCTACGGCTGAGCTCCTGCAAGCGAAACAGCTCCGAATGGATGTCTACTACGCCAAAACAGGGCAAAGCCAACTGTATCTCGACCAGGGCGAAGGCTACGACTATTTAGAAAATGGCAGCTTGCAGCAAAGCTATAGTTGGACCGCAGATGCCAAAGGCTTACGGCTCGATTGCAAAAGCACAGGAGCCTTTCAGCCGAAGTTTCAACAGATCGAATGGCATTTCCACGGACTGCCCAAGGCCGTAAAGCAGGTCAAAATTGGCCGTAAGTCGCTTGACTTTAGTCAGTCAGACGACCAGGTAGTAGTCCAAACAGCATTCGAGTTGCGCAAGATGACCTTGGAGTACTAGCTGGCAAGCAAGCGCATCTCCATGGATCAAGATCGCTGGAAATTTGATCGAAAATTGGTCCCTATCAGCTACTTTTTGGAAGTCTACGATCGGTAGCGACTCCTAATTTCTGCAAGCTATAGCGAAGCAGTAAAAGCTGGGAATCAAACCTGAGGATGAAGACAGTTTACCTTAAGTCAGAAGGCAGACAGTTTTTCTTGTCACCTACACGCCAATCAGGCGTCTAAAGGTTTGGTCGGAATGTCGAAGATGTATCTTTGTGTTCGCTTTGAAAAACCAACCTTTCTGAAATGCAGCGACTCTTTTCCTTACTCGCCCTACTGCTGGTGGCGTCGACCTCCTATGCGCAACTCAATATGGTGCTGCGCGACCAGCTCAACTTTACTTCTAATCTCAACGACATTTGGGGATACGTCTCTCCCAGCGGCACCGAATATGCCCTCGTAGGTCGGGTAGACGGAGTTAGCATCGTAAGTCTGGCTGACCCAGACAATGTGGTAGAAGTAGCTTCCATTCCCGGCGAACAAAGCTTATGGCGCGACCTGAAGTCCTACGGCGAGTACGCCTACATCGTAGCGGACGAGAGCGGCACCACCGAAGGTTTAACCATCATCGACCTGACCGATATCGATAACGGAAATATTTCCTTTACACATAATAATTACGATGTTGGCTTTGGAGAAGTGCTCAATACGGCTCACAATATTTACATCGATGAAGCTAAAGGCTTGGCTTTCCTAGCCGGTTCCAATGTCGTCACCGGCTGTATGGTTTTCGACCTCAATTCCAATCCTGGTCAGGCCGTTTATTTGACGAGTGTGGGTAATCGCTACGCTCATGACGTCTACGTCAATGAAAACTACCTCTACAATTCTGGCCTAGGGAGTGGACTACGCATCTGGGACATTTCCGATGTCATGAATCCCGTTTTACTCGGAGTCGAAAATACGCCATTCAACTTCACCCACAACGCCTGGAGTACTCCCGACAATAACTTGGTCTTTACTACCGATGAACGGGGCAATGCCTCAGTAGCCGCCTACGATATCTCTGATCCATCCGATCCGCAACTACTCGACGAATACCGTCCGCTCTACAGCATCAATCAGGGCGTGATTCCGCACAATACGCACGTGCTCAACGAGTACCTTTTCACGAGTTACTATACGGATGGCATCACTATCGTAGACGCTTCTGACCCTACCAACCTGATCGAAGTAGCTAATTGGGACACCTGGTCCGGCGGTCCTGGTGGCTTCAACGGTTGCTGGGGGGCCTACCCTTTTCTGCCTTCGGGCCTCATCCTCGCAACCGACCAGACGAGCGGCCTTTTTGTCCTTGAACCTAACCTACTACGCGGCGCCCGATTGGAAGGCACCGTCATGGACGAGACCAACGGCGGAGCACTCAACGGCGTTTCCGTAGAGATCAATGCCCCTCAACTCAATATTGCAGATACCGACGCTGCTGGCGATTATGCTACCGGTATTGCTAATGCTGGTACTTATCAAGTCATCTTCTCCAAGCCTAATTATATTCCGGTCATTGTGGATGTTGACCTGATCAACGGCCAGACCATCACCCTGGACACAAGCCTGCGCGAGGCAGCTGTATTTCCCTTTGTCGGCAACGTTATCGAAGAAGTGACGGCGAATGCTGTACCTGAAGCTCAAATTTATCTGGAAAGCGTCGGAGGCTTCAACCTGGACATTGTCTTGGATGCTGATGAATTAGGCGTCGCCGATTTTACCGAAGTAACCGAAGGCACCTATAACATTTATGTAGGCAAGTGGGGCTATCAGGAGATTCTAGCCGAAAACGTAACTATTGACGAGGCTCAAAACCTAATTTTCGAGCTACCCTTTGGCTATCAGGACGGCTTCCAACTCGATCAAGGGTGGACGATCCTCTCCGAAGCTTCTAGTGGTTTTTGGAGCCGCGACCTACCCATTGGCACAACCTCTGGAGATTGCTTCGCCAATCCTGGTTTGGACGCAGAAGGAGACCTTGGCAATTTCGCTTTCATGACCGGTAACGGTGGTGGCGGAGTCGGTACCGATGACATTGACGATGGTACCGTCACACTCTTCAGCCCCATATTTGACCTCAGCCTATACCAAGCCGCTAGTGTAGTACTGCACTATCAGTACTGGTTTGCCAACTTTGGTGGCAATGGCAGCCCCAATGACCAGATGAGCGTCACCATCTCCAACGGTCAAACTTCCATTGAGCTGGCCAATTACGACGAAGATGTTTCTTGTGATGAATGGTTTTCCGAAGATTTTCAACTGGCCGATTTCATCGAACTAACGGATCAGATGCAGCTCATCGTAGTCGCCACGGACTTAAACGGTGGTCACGTTTCTGAAGGTGGCCTAGACGATTTTCTGATCACCGGCGAGTTATTAACCAGTACCGAAAATCTGGCCCTAGTTGGCTTGGAGGTCAACCTAAGCCCCAACCCTAGCGATGCAGATTTCCAACTCAACTACCGCTTACCCAGCGCTCCCACTGGAGAACTGCGTATGGAGGTGCTCGATATCTTGGGGCGTCAGCTCACTACCCAGCGTTTAGCCCCCTTCGCTAATGGCGTATTACGCTTTGGCCAAGAACTGGCTCCGGGTACTTACCTAGTAAGAATGCTCCAAAACGGACAGCAGATCTACAGCACAAAAGTGATCAAGTTCTAAGGTTGTAAATTGGCCGCAGTGCGACAAAAAAGCCCGCTGTACGATCGTGCAGCGGGCTTTTTGGGTTAAAATGGTTAATATGTTGTTGTTTCCAGCTTTTTGCTGCCCGTCTAATCTCACTTACTATGCTGCGAATTATCTTCTTCTGTTTGGTGTTTACCAGCCTCAGCGCTTCTCTTTCCGCCCAGCTCAACATGATCTTTCGTGACTCCATCGACTTTGTCGATGCAACAACGGACGTCTGGGGTTACGTAGCACCCGATGGTACAGAATACGCGATTGTCGGCCTGGAAAACAGCGTCCGCTTTGTGGACGTATCCGATCCGGATAATATTACTGAGACGGCCTCCATCCCTGGCCAATTCAGCCGCTGGCGGGACATGAAAACCTTCGGAGAATATGCCTACGTCGTTGCCGATGAGAGTGGCACTACTGAGGGTCTGACGATCATTGACCTGAGCGATCTTGCTAACGGCAACCTCGATTTCACCCACAACAACTATGAAATTGCCCCCGGTGCCATCCTCAACAAGGCCCATAATCTGTACATCGACACGACCAAGGGCTATGCCTTCATTGCAGGCTCCAATGCTTCTAATGGCTCCCTGGTGTTTGATATCGCCAGTACGCCGGGAGAAGCGACCTACATCACCACCGTTGGCAACAACTACGCGCACGATGTCTACGTTAATGGGAACCTGCTCTACGCCTCTGAAATCAATGACGGCCGCCTGAGTATCTGGGACATTAGCGATCTCAACAATTCCGTTGAAGTGGGTGCTACCTTCACGCCTTTCGCCTTTACGCACAACGCCTGGAGCACCCCTGACAATCAGCTCGTCTTCACCACCGACGAACGCGGCAATGCTTCCGTTGCGGCCTACGATATCAGTGATCCCGCTTCCCCTGAACTGCTTGACGAATACCGTCCACTCTATAGCCTGGGCACCAATACCTTTCCGCACAATGTGCACGTCCAGGACGACTACCTTTTCACCAGTTATTATACTGATGGTATAACCGTAGTGGATGCCAGCGAACCCACTAACCTCATTGAGGTCGGCAATTGGGATACCTGGCCCAACCCGCCCGGAGGCACCGAAGGCAACTGGGGAGCTTATCCCTTTTTACCCTCGGGCCTTATCCTGGCCTCAGACCGCACCTTCGGCCTTTTTGTGCTGGAGCCTAATCTCCTGCGCGCTGCCCGCCTGGAAGGCACCATCACCGATGCGGAAGGCGGTAATCCACTCAACAATGTTTCGGTTGACATTGATGCCATTCAAGATAACCAAGCCAATACCAATGCTGCGGGCTTTTACGCTACTGGCCTCGGTAATGGCGGCCTCTATCAAGTCACCTTCAGTAAAGAGGGCTTTCTGCCGCTCACCCTCGAACTGGAACTCACCAACGGAACCACTTTGGTGGTAGATACGAGTTTGACCAGTACGCAGATCCGCCATGCCTTTAGTGGTACGGTTATTGAGGAGGGTACTTCCGCAGGTATTCCCACTTCGCAAATTTTACTGCAAAACGAAGCGGAATCCATCACCCTGACTGCCAACGACAATGGCATCGCCGCCTTCGATTTTGTACCCGAAGGCACCTACGATGTCTACGTTGCTCGTTGGGGCTACCGCGAAGATTTCATCGAGGGTTTGGTGATCGACGGTACGACCAACCTCACCTTCGAGCTACCCATTGGCTACCAGGATGGCTTCCAGATCGATCAGGGCTGGACCTCTATCCAAGAAAGCGCCACTGGTATTTGGGAGCGTGATTTACCCATCGGCACCAGTGCTTTTGGGGCCGAGGGCAACCCAGGTATGGATGCCGAAGACGATCTAGGGATCTATGCTTATGTCACCGGAAATCGGGGCGGTTCCGCTGGCTTTGATGATATCGATGACGGTACTACAATTCTAAAAAGTCCCATTTTTGATCTGAACGCTTATGATCCAAGCTCAGTAGTACTTAGCTACCAGTATTGGTACTTCAACTTCGGCGTACCTGACATTGGAGGAGACCCTAATGACCCCTTGGTCATTACGCTTTCCAATGGACTAAATTCTGTGGAACTAGCTAGTTATCTGGATGGAGATCCGGGATTGGGTTGGAGAGCTGATAGTTTCTTCATCGGTGACTCTATCGAGTTGACTGATCAGATGCAACTTACCGTTACCACTAGTGATTTGGGACCAGGAAATATCGTCGAAGGTGGTTTTGACGACTTTTTCATAGCTGGAGATCTTATCAGCAGTACCGAACGAATCACTTTAGCCGGATTAGAGGTACAACTTGCTCCCAACCCAAGTGACGCTGATTTTCGCTTAAGCTATCGCTTTCCGACGGCTCCGACGGCAGGTACCCGGGTAGAGATAATTGATCTACTCGGTCGTTCCGTCTTCCAACAAAGATTGGCTCCCTTTACCAACGGAATGCTGAGATTCGGCGCGGACCTCCCACAGGGTACTTTCTTCCTCCGGATTCTACAAAACGAGCAACTGATCTACTCCACCAAACTGCTCAAACAGTAAGGACTACTTATTGAGAGTAATAGGCTTTAAGCTCATCGGCGGCTGGCTTCCCGTAAGGTGTGAAGCCACGGTCACGCGCTCCACGCATATATCCCAAACGGCAAGGCCATTTCCAAACGTAGATACCTCCAATGCAATCTTGCTCTGCTAAGGCAGCAGTCAGCGCTTCAAAAGCTCGGGCCTGTGCCTCTGGATCCGCTTCGCGTTCACCGGCTTCGGCGTGAGGGTTTCGCCAAGTCTGCTCTACGGAGCGGAAGCCGACTTCGGTCAACCAAAGTTCCCGGTCGGCGACTTTTGCGATGCTATCGACCCGGCTTAACCACTGTTCTACTCCAGCTTGCAACTGCCCCACGGAGGGATTTTCTTCTTCAGTCAATGGGTAATAGGCGTTGAGACCAATGACATCAAATTCTGGCCAGAAAGTCATTTGCTCCATTTCCTCTCCCCAATTAGCAGCATAGGTCAGTCTTCCTCCATACAACTGTCGCACTTTAGCAATTAACGCCCGCCAACGCTCTGGTTGCTTAAGCGTGGTGTGCCGCATCTCCGTCCCCATGCAGAAGGTCTCAATGCCATGCCGATCGGCCAGGATTGCATAGTGTAGAATCCACTGTTCGTAATTGTAGAAAAACTGGTCCCAGCCTTCTTCGGTGGCTTGATCGATATCGCCCGGCCAGTAGCCTGAAATCCAGATTTGCGGCTTTAGCAAGACCGACCACCCTCTGCGGTGGGCATCCTTAGCACTGGCCAGGGTGGCGTGATCGTTCTCTGCCCCGGCACTGGTTACCACCGGAATGGGCTGCAAGCTTTCAGGGCCACGCATAAAGCTATAAGGGACCAGAGCAATACTATTGGCCTCTATTTCGGCTAAGGCATCTAAAGCTGGCGAGACCGTACTACCACCGTAGCCATTGTAGATGCGGTAGCCCTCATGAGCAAAGGTCATGCCCTTTTGGGTGAGAGCAACGGGAGAGTTATGCGTTGTAGTGAAGGATTGGCTGGAAGGACGGTTAGATGGAGTACTGAGCACGGCTTGCTTTAGGTTAGCCAGATGATCCTCTGCATCCTCACGGTATATCTTGGCGATGTCAACCAGATCCCAACTAAAAGTATCTCTTGCTGTAAAATGATCTTTACCTATCCTTTCTAAATAAGGGAACAAATTAGCTAACTGTTCAATGGCTAAAAATAGTCTCGACCGGCCATCCTCTGGTTCAGCATCAACCATCATTGCCTGGTGGTCTCGGTTAATTCCAAACTCTTCCAAGGGGACTAAATAGGGTAAAAGTGTCCTGGCTTCCGGGCTAAAATACCTGGCTACGCCCCAGGCTAAATTTTCGCTCCCCATTCGTTCCAGCAGTGAATCTCGGAGCAAGAGATAAGTAACCTCTGCCGCATTTTCTCCGTAAGTCCATTCATTAGCTACTAGGTGTAGTGCGGGGTTTTCAGTCTCGACGTAGGCCGTATCCATTCGCCCGGTATGTAGGCCGATGCTTTCTACCGTCGGGTACAGATAGACTGGAATAGGCCTTTCAGGGGCGGCAACCTTCAGGCTAAGTGCGCGAGCGCGGAGCTGGTCACGTACCCGTTGTGCTACCAGTGGATCAAATGCTTCATCCTGAAGTTCGAAGGACCAGAATTCATCCGTTGCAAAAGGGCTTCCCGTGCGCTTCAAGACAAAAGATCCCTGTTCGTCAAAAGCCCAGGTCGTATCCTGATAATTCCCCAGGCGGCGCTCATGAGGCGTCAGCAACTCGTAGGCCCAACTCGTCCAGAATACATTATCCCAGTTTCCACGAAACTCTGACCGCAGACAATGAGCTACACTAGCTGCATCGGGTGCATACCAGAAGTGCAGGAGTCGTGGTTGCTCCACGCCCGACCAAGGGTTTAAATAATAGGACAGCTTTAACCAGGGCCCCTCTGCCTGCCCGTCCATAATGGGTTCAAAATCGTAAGTAGCCTCCTGAAAAGACAGCTGTTGATCAGCCAAGGTCAGGGGTAAAGACTCCGCTCCTTCCGGCAAGCGATTGCCCACCAGGATTAGGTTTTCGGCCCCGAGCTGAGCAGCATTGAGGCTATCACAACTTTTCAGTTTTAGCTCCCGATCAAAGGGGCGGGCAGCGATCAATTCGTCTAGGGCTGCGGTCAGGGCTTCGCTTTGCGCATCGACACAAACGACAATACTCCAATCCGCCGAGCGTCGTTGGCTGCGCATCAGTTGCCTGCGGTTAGGTTGCTTTTCGGTATCGGCGGTGGAGGTTTGGACTTCCGCAGGTGGATCCGCCGCGGCCATACCACAGCTGCTCAATAGTAAGCTAGCGCAAAGGGTAATTAGAAGGGATATCGCTTTCAATGGTTAATCTTCTTGGGTTAGCTAAGTTAGTAAACTCTCTCACTAGCCCGTCTTTTGTACTAGATCGACTAAGGCCTAGCCGACAGCAGTTTTACTAAGGCTGCTTCGGTAGGCGCTTCGGCTTGCTCAACGGCATACCCCTGCCCACTGATGGCTGCTGCAGTAGCGGGGCCGATAGCCACTAATCGGTCATCCTCGTCAATTTTATTGGCTGCGAGAAAAGCTTCAAAGTTCAGCGGACTAGTAAAAACCAGCCAGTCGAAGTTTTCAGCAAAGGCAGTGGGCTGCGGCTCATTCTGGTATACCACTAGATCTAGCGCTTCAATGGTATCACCCAAGTAGCGCTCAATCGATCGTCGGCTGCGCACCGCCCGAGGGAAGAGCACCCGCTGGCTCGCAGCCAACTGACCAAAATCGGCTGCAGTCTGGTTGGGATCTCCACTCCCAACAAAATCTACTTCTGCGGTATAGTCCGAGAGCCGCTCGGCCGTTCCTGGTCCAAGCGTCGCGAAACGGATATCGTCAGGAAGCTTTGGTTGGGCTGCCCAGAAAAACTCAACTGCCCGCGGGCTGTAGAAAAATACCCAGTCGATTGCAGCCGGTAATGGGCCGAAAGCCACTGCCTGGAAACGGAGTAAGGATTGGTCCACCAGCTTTATCCCTTGCTGGCTACACCAGGCCCGTAGTGGGCTATCCACAGCAAGCGATCGGGAAATAAATAGGCTGGCCATCAAATTACTCTATTCTTCTTCCAGCAACTGTACTTCCGTAGCAATCAGCTGCCCTTGATCATTATAGGATAGTCTGAATTCGACTAAGTCATTGATCAGCAAGTCATTGAAATCAATGTTCTGCACCGTAGTGTAGTGGAAAAATAGATTATTCGGCGGGTACTTGATGAAGCCGTAGCCGTTCTTCAGGCTCAGCACTTTGCTGACCATCAAATCGCCGACCTTGCCCTGCTCAGGCTCTTCGTAGACGACCTCTTTACCTTTAGTCGTACCCTCAGCTGCTTCCGGATTGACTGCCGGGCGATTTTTTTCAAAATCAGGATGGTTGGAGCGCTGGGTTTCTGAACTATTGGCAACAAAGATATTATTGACGATCGGGTCATTCCGCTTGAGTCGGTTGTCGATTACCTCGTGCATCGGAATGGGATAACTGGCTTCTTCCAGCAAGTCCTGAGCCGTGCGGGTAACCGTAGAATTTCCGCTATCGCTGATCACTTCAAAGTCCCAGGAAAGAATCACTACCCGGGTACCCAGGGAGTTCAGTTTGCGAACCAGAGGCAAGTAGTCGCCATCCGCCGCTACCAGGACCACTACATCCAGCTTTCGCAATACGGCCTGCTCATAACATTCCAGGGCCAGCCATACATCAATGCCTTTTTCTTCGCGCCGGCCGTGTGCCGTTTTTAAGGAAGAGTAATGTGTCGTAACGCCTGCTGACATCAAAATGTCATCAAAAACCCGGTCCCAGTAAATAACCTGACCACGCTGAAAGGCCTCCTGGGCACTTAGGCGGCCCCGGAAGTAATGGGCATCAACGATCCGACAGCGACTGGGTTCTGTGGCCTCGTATTCCGCAATTTGATTGACCATGAAATCATGTAGCCCCATGACGCTTAAGCGCCGTTTACGAGGATGATCATAGTTGTAATAATTACTTACGTGCAAGAAGTAATTGCCGTCGTAATAGACGCCAATTTTCGTCATTTGATCTGACATTGAAACACTACTATTTGGGTGGACACTACTTGTTCGGCCTCGTAGGAGCCCATACGGTTACGGTAAACTATTTAAGGTATAGGAAGGTGTAAAAAAGGAAAGAGGGATGGGGAAAGCTGCCGACGGCTTAAATACGGTTTTTAGTAAAAGAGTAAGTAGGTAATAGGAAATGGTATTGAAGACAAAGCATATTAGTATAGCTCCAACACTCCTGTTCGATGCCGCAAAGATAAAAAACTTTCGATGACAATTGATGTCGCGACATCAGTACAAAAACTACCTTACTAAGACCAAATCACCTTTTAAGACCGCTATGGTACCGTCCGTCAACAAAACTTCACCGTAATACACAAAGACGGCCGAATTCATCGGTTGTCCTTCGAAGTTGCCATCCCAGCCCTGGCTGGTATCAAAGGCGGGATAGGGCCCTGCTTCGTACATCATATTTCCCCAACGGTCATAAATGCGGAACACCTGAACTTCCACCACCGCAGCACTCGGGAAAATGCGGTAGAGATCGTTCTGCCCATCGCCATTGGGAGAGAATGCCGTAGGCACATAAACTGGTACCCGTTCATCAACCGTGATGGTAAAACCTGCGGAAGTACTACAACCACTACTATCTATGACCGTAAGCTGATATCTAGTCGTAAACAGCGGCGTCAAATAGGTAGACAAACTATTGGGGTCACTGACTCCGGCCGCTGGTTCCCAGTAGATACTGTCGGGTGTGAAGTCTGCCTGCGTGACGGCCAATACGCTATCCCCCAAGAAAATGACCGTATCGGCTGGTACATTTAGTTGTGGAGCGTTAGTGGGTGGCACCACAAAATCAACACTGGTACTACAGTCGAAACCATCGATGATATCTAGGGTATAAGCGCCCGGTTCAGCAGGAAACTGAAGGGGGAAGCTAGTGGTCGTCTGGAAAAATTCACCGTCCAAGGTAAACTCATAAAAGCCGTTGCCGCCAGCAATGGAATCGATGATGATCAAGCCGGTTGCTTCTCGACAGTTGGGGCCTTGGGTACGCACATTGGTCAGGATGGGCGGTGGTGCCTGGAGTAAGCGTGAAAGGCTATCTACGCAGCCTTCGGCATCCGTAATCGTGACCGTATATACGTTGGGCGGCAGTCCGCCCACAATGGTGGTATCACTCTCGCCCGAAGACCACTGAATATCGTAGGGCTCCGCTCCTTCACTGATGTTGAGGCTCAGGCTGCCGTCATTGCTATCAATGCAGCGGATTTGAAAACCATCCTGATTAAACCCAGCGCTAAGGCTAGCGACCAGACGATTAACGTTAACTTCTACGATATCATCTGGATCAAAGACGACTGGGCAGGGATTATTACTCGTAGCAGCTACGATGCGGTAGGTAGTACTGAACTCAGGCGTAACCTCCAGGGTAGTACCATTCCCTACTCCATTGATGGGAAATGGCGGGCCGCCGTCTTGACTGATCTGTACATTAATACCTCCTCCATTATCGACATCGAATTCCAGTTCGACGGTATCGCCCAGACAGATGGTAGCATCCCCATCTAGTTCTATCTCTGGAGTAGGCTGAAAGTTGATCACTACGGTCAGTAAGCTATCACAGCCGTTAAAAGCGGCTCCCTCCAGCACGACCAAGCCATCGGGATCTTGCAAGAAAAAGGGCCGTCCTTCGACCACGACGGTATCGCCCGCACAGGCAGATTGAGAGAAAAAGCCGAGCGTGGGCTCCAAAAAGCTGAGACGCACGTAGAGCATGCTATCACAGTTTCCTGATCCTCCAGCGGGGAAGCTGGTCAAGCCTTCGGGATTGCTAGCATCAAATTGCTCCGTTCCAAGTAAAAGGCTGTCGCCCAGACAGAGCGTGGTGTCCAGCGTATCAATCGGGCCTGGATCGACAAAATCAAAGGCCACCTGGTAGAGGGTATCGCAGCTCAGCGGGCCGCCCGGAACGCTAAAAGTATCTGCCGGATTAGTGATGGAAAAGGTCTGCCCTCCAAGCTCAACGGTCTCCATAGCACAGAATGTGCCCGTGCTATCGATGGTTACAGAAGGCAGCACCGTAAACGTGAACACCAGGGAAGTATCGCTGAAACAACGATCGTCAATGACCCGAATTAGCTCCACGCTATCGACTAGACTCAAGTCGAATGGGCCACAAAAAGACAGGGTCGTATCTGCCGCTAGGTTGTCAAACGAAGCGGGGACAGGCAGGCCACCAGTATAGACTAAAAGATCAATACTAAAGGCTGCCGTGCCGGTAAAACTAAGCGCTAAATCGTAGCATTCGTTAGCGCAAATTGTAGCTGGCGTAGGTCCTACATCAATGGTAGGCGCATCGTTTACTTGATCGATGGTCAGCAAGATAGAATCCTGACAGCCCGCCGCATCGGTAACGGTCAGACCGTAGGCTCCCGGTGGCATATCCGTGGGGTCTTCCTGTCCATCAAAAGAATCTGAGGACCAATCGTAAGTGATCATTCCTTGTGCTCCATTAACTGTAGTCATTACTGCACCGCCCTGGCTGCAATTGGCATCCATTACGTCATCCAGGACCAAATCAATAGCGCAAGGAGGAGCCATGATGGTAAACGTGCACGTCAAGGTATCACAAGCAGGGTCACCGATCAGTTGAACGGTATAATCGCCCGGGGGCAGGTTGGTTAAGGAATCTAAGCCGGTATTGAGCTGGACGGGTGGAAAAACCAGGGGGCCGCTTACTAGAATATCCACCGTAGGTCCTTCGCTGGTGGTGGTAATTTGCACTACTCCATCATCGGCCCCTACCGCAGAGACGTCAGCCGTCACGTTGCAATTTAGAGAAGGGGCAACCAAAGGTTGAGTGACTTGAAAGGACTGGGCAGCGGTACACATGTTGGCATCCGTTACCACCAAAATGTAATCGCCCGCTACCAGACCGTCAATAAAACTGGTGTCTGGTTGAGTGGGAGTCCACTGATAAGAGATAGGTTCCGTGGCATTATTGACACTAATGTCGATGGATCCCGTGGCTTCTCCAAAGCAGGCTACCTGCGTGATAGTCTGGCTGAAAAAGAGATTAGGGCAGGGCGGTGCGGTGATGTTGAGCGTGCAATCGGTAGTGCAACCGTTGACGTCAATAATCGTGATGTTGTAGTCTCCGGCCGTCAAATTGGGGTAGGTGTGAATGCCGTCTACCGCCACAGTGTCAAAAATGCTGGCGGCAGGGATAAGCCGGTCTATTTGAATAGCGTAAGGCCCCGTTCCTCCACTCAGATCCAGTTCAATGATCCCATCAGAACCATTGGGAACGGTCACTTGCTGGGCTACACTGCAACTGACTTCCAGGGTATCGGGCTCATTGATCGTGATGGGCCCTAAAGGGAAGAAACAGCCTACTCCGTCGGTTACTTCCACGGAATAGTCTCCCGGTGCCAGATTGATCAAATCTTGTAGTCCATCGAAGGTATCGTCATCCCAATCTACCGTAATTGGCCCCTGATTGCCCATTACGATCAAGGTGATGGTACCGTTGCTGTCTCCGGCACAACTCACGTCGGTTTGCGTAAACTGAACGTCCAGAGTACAGTTGGCCTGCCCTACGGTGAAGTCGCAACTAAGGGTGTCGCAGCCCAGGCTGTCGATCAATTCTACGGTGTAGTTGCCAATACTCAGGCCATTTAGATCTAGCGTACCATTGCTGGCGACCGTAGTATCGATCAATCCTGTGGGGCCGTTAATTAAAAGCTGTACCATACTGGCATCGCTGGTCGTAGTGATACTGGCACTGCCATCGTCCGTAGCGGGGCCGCTGGCATTAGCGGTAAGCTGGCAATCTAAGGTAGAGGAGAAAAAGCTAAAGCCTATCTGAAAAACAGAATCACAGGTAGTGAATCCATCCCCTGCGATGGTAAAGGTGTCCTGGGGGTTGGTGACCGAAAATACCTGTCCGCCCAGAATAACCGAATCCGTGGAACAGAGAGTAGCTGAGCTATCGATCAGGATGGTTGGTAAAACGGTCGGCGCAAGGCTAATCAAAGTATCTACACTACAATTGGCATCGGCAATGCTAACAATAGTAAAGCTGTCTAAAGTGAAAAAATCAGGGAATTGACAAAACTGTACGGTAGTGTCTCCTTGCAGTGGCCCATTGACAGCAAATGGCAAACCGTTGAAAAAGAAAGAGCCTTCGAAAAAGAAGGGGCCAGTGCCCGTAAAGTCAAATACGACGTCCAGACATTCTGTCTCACAAATGGTTTGATTAATCAGACTAAGGTCCAGGTCGACGTCGCAAGGAATTTCGGTATTTACATTGAGTGAACAATCAGTTTCACAACCATTAGCATCAGCGACCATTATGGAATAGGCACCTCCGCCAAGATTAGGGATATCGAAGGGTCCGTTGGCCACATTGGTAAAGGTCACTGTTCCTGCCGGCCCATTGACCATTATGGTAGATGGCGCTTGGGAAGTGTTAAGGACCAACTGGATGATCCCGTCACCGACTCCGGGTCCACTTTCTATTTGCAGCACCGAGCAGCTCAAACTAGGAGCTGGTGGATTGGTAATCACCATGGGGTCCAGTATCACTTCACAGCTGGTAGCCCCCTCATCCCTCACCGTTACACTGTAGGAGCCAGGGCCTAGATTGGGTAATAGGGTTTGATCTTCAAAGCCAGGCACGCTCCACTGAATATCAAGTGGGCCGATCTCGTCACTGATAATTAGGCTGATAGAGCCATTATTATTGCCTGCACAATCTGGATCAGTAATCAACGTATCCACCATCAGTGTACAGTTGTTATCAAAATCGATAATAACGGCACAACCGCCTCCAACCAGCATACAGCCGCCGGCATCGGCCACACTGACCGCGTAGCCGCCCGGCATTAGATTGGTCAGGGTAAAAGGGGTGGTACTAGTGGTTTGCGTTTGGGTGCCGTTGGGCCCTGTAATGGTAAAGGTATAGGGTGGAATACCTCCGCTAAAGATCAGGTTGGCCATACCGTCATTACTGGTAGCCGTAGTGGAATTGGCCAGCGTAGAGCAATTCACCTGCAGCGGAGCCGCAACGATCAGGTCAATAGCGACGATATTCGAAGGGCAAGTACTGCCACCTACTGTAGCAAATACGGTACTGGTAAGCGCCTGATGGCTATTGCCAATAGGAACGTTAAGTCCGGCATCGAAGAAAAAATTGACAGGCTCTCCGTTTCCTCCATTGATGATATTGCTTAAACTGCCCAGGTCAAAAGTTCCCGCTCCAGCACCGTCATCACAAGCCGTCAATGGGCCAGCTGGGTTAGCAACGAATTCCTCTTCGACCTGGATCGGTACAGCGATGATCGATGAGCTACAGTTGCCCTGGGTAATCTGAGCGAAGATCTGGGTAAAACCACCAAAAACCAGCGTTTGGATATCCCCCAACTGGTTGAAGTTAATTGGGTTAGCGCCGGCGGCGTCGAAGAAATAATCGACGGCTAGGCCCGTACCGCCATTGATCTCCGCCGTGACCGTTGCCAGGTTATTGGTAACTGAGGGCGGCGAAGTCGTATAACAGGCCGTCAGTGTTGTGGTAGGTGAGGTGATGGTAGGACCGGGAGTAACGGTTACTGTAACTATTGCTTCATCGGGCGGACAAGGCGTACCGACATCATCATTGGTGGTGTAGGTAAAAGAATAAGCGCCCGGTGGCACACCATTAAAGGTTACACTATTGGGGTTGGATAAATCTACCCCACTGCCATCATCGTCACTAAAACTACCAGCAGTAACGCCTGCTCCCAGGAGTGCCTGCAAATTGATCGTTTCCCCCGAGCAAATAGCAACACTGGCGTCGTTGCCTGCATTGCCGTCGGGTTGGCTGAAGGTTAGGGTCAGATCACCGATTACTACACAACCGTCGCTGTACTCCACGCGCGTAAAAAGCGTGACGGAAGAACTAGTCGCCCCACTATATTGCGGAATGGCTCCGGAGCCAGCATTGGCAGCAGCCAGACTGGTATGAAAACTGACCGACGTGACGCCTGCTTCTTGGAATAGTACTTCCGCAGGTGCCAATGGTTCCCCCGGAGGATTGATCACGGGGCCGTCCACGCAGATGTCGTAGGTCTCGCTCTGGGGGGCGGGACAAGGTACTTGGCATTCGACAGGAATGGGAATACCGGCCGCGTTAGCCTGAGCCTCGGTATAGCATAGAATCGTAACGTTGTCGATCTCCATGAATTCATTGGTGGCCCACATCGACATAGTGATAGTAATGTCAACGTCCGAGGGGTTAGCTCCTGCTTGTTGGACACATAATGGGTCGCTAATTGCCGAGCCATTGGCCACTGCATTACAGTCTATGCCCAACACCACATTGTTGTTGTTTACGCTACCGGTGTTGATCTCCCAAGCTAGGAAATCCCAACAGTTGCTGCAATTGGGGTCACTTACGGCATCTTCCAAGTTGCCGGAACAAAAGGGAGGGCCGTTGAAGGGACATTCATTGGCACATTCCAGGTTGCCGCTACCTGAATAACCGGAGGAATTGTAGTCAAACTGGAAGGTAATAATCTGACAGCCGCTGGCATCGATGTTGTTGATGTTGTAGGTGGCCGGGCCGTTGGTGTCTTGCCCACGCAAGGTATTATTCCTCACTTCGAAGTAATCCTCTAAAGGGGTTGCCGGATCACAACTCGGGCAGGCGGAATTCCAGTTCAATCCTTGAGGACTCACTCCGGCTGTCGTACCGTCTGGATCAGTAAAGTCTTCTGAAAAGAGTACCGTTTGTGCCGAAACGCTCTCACTAGCCAGTAGGAGTAAGGCTATGATGGTAGAAGAGATTGCTACCTGCGGAAGTACAAAAAAACGACCGATTGATCGACCGTTCGATAAATAGAACCGAGTCGTTGCCAGCTTTGCAGCACTCCTCTCCAAAAAATGATGTAAGCAGCCGGAAACTGGCTGGAGGTAAGTAGTAATCTTCGGGACCATAAATGTGCGTGTCGGGATGACGGCAACAAGCTCCGCCTCCTTGCTATCCTTGGATACGCACAAGTTAGTAATAGTATTGCCCTGTAGGCTTTAAACGAAGATAAATTAACGCTCCTGAGGACAAGTTGGCCCGAATTGGGTGGAAAAGATAGTAGTAAACAAGAGAAGGGCCTGACCTAAGTCAGACCCTTCAGTAACTAAACCCCAGTTATAAGATCTTTAAATCACACGGTTGGTTTTTGCCGTGGATGCATGTTAAACGGGTAGTGTCTAACAATATTGTAATCTTATGAAAATCTTTTGAATTTATCAGCCAATACCTCCTTAAATTTGCCGTTAGTAAATCGAATAGGCGCTACTCCTTATGATGAAAACTAACTTTACCCTACTAGTTACTCTTTTTGCGAGCCTCCTGGCTGCCCAGTCACCTACGACTCAAATTCAATTTGAGATCGAAGGCTACGAAGAGGACTTCATGGCTATTGCCAATAACCTGCTGGACAATCAGTACATCGTTGATACAGTTTGGCGAGATGATAACGGTGTATTTATCTACGAGCGTGAAGAAGCGATGTCTCCCGGTATCTATCTGGCGGTCATGGCTCCCCAAAACGACTATTTCCAATTTCTGGTGACGGAAGAGGAGCAGCAGTTCAGTATCAAGAACTCCGTTGCGGATCAGGTGAAGGGGGCTCAAATTGAGGGTAGCCAGGAAAATGAGCACTTTTTCAGCTACCTGGGTTACCTACAGGAAGCGGGAGAACGCAATCAGGCTATGCGAGCTCAGCTGGAGAGTGAAGACCTCAGCATGGCGGATAAAACCCGCCTGGAACGTGAGCTCACTGAACTAGATGAGCAAGTTAAGGCGCATCAGGAAGATTGGCTGGTTACTGCCCCTAATAGCTTTGTGACAGCCATCATTAAGGCCAATAAGAACGTGGAGCCCCCCTCTTTTGAGGAAATTAGCGATACCGACGCTCGTCGATCGGCTCAACTGCGCTACCTCCAAGAACACTATTTGGATAATCTGGACCTCCAGGACCCTCGCCTGTTGCGCACGCCCTTCCTTTTTCAACGCATCAACTTCTTTGTGGAGCGACTCCACGTGCAAGCCCCAGATTCCATCTCCGTGGCGATTGATCGCGTACTGGGACGTATGGATACAGAATCAGAGACCTTTAAGTATTATCTGATTCATTACCTGAACAAGGCTGCCAATAGCGAATTTGTCGGAATGGATGCCATCTACGTGCATCTGATCGACAACTACTACGCCAAAGGGCTTGCCCCCTGGACGGAGGAAGAACAACTGGCCAGCTTTCTGGATAATGCCAATCGCTTACGCCCACTACTGATCGGTGAAATCGCTCCCGATATTCAGATGCAAACGCGGGAAGGCAACAGTATCAGCCTGCACGAAATAGACTCGGAATATACCGTGTTGTACTTCTGGCGTTATGACTGCGGCCATTGTAAAGAGTCTACGCCCTTTATGAAGGAGTTTTACGACAAGTGGCAAGAGCGTGGTGTAACGCTCTTTGCGGTCTGCGCTAAGAATGCTGATGATGTGGGAGAATGCTGGGAATACGTAGACGAAAAAGAAATTGGGGATTGGCTGCATACGGTCGATCCTTATTTGCGGTCCCGCTATGCCGTGAAGTATGATCTGCAGACTACTCCCCAGATTTACGTCCTGGACGCGAACAAGGAGATCGTTTCCAAGCGCATCAGTGCCGAGCAGCTGGATGAATTGATGGAATTGATTACGGCTGAGGAGGAAGAAGGGCGATAGGTTCTACGACACTCCGTGTCGGGTATCGTTCTGCGGCACTCCGTGCCGAAGTTTTCCTTTACCATCTTCAGGGCTTTCAAGATTGATTGGATTTTAAAATTCGTAGCTGTATTCTAATCTAATCACCACGAGTGGCGATAAACTACGCCCGGCACAAAGTGCCGTGGAACCGATGTAACTTTGCAAGATGAACCCCACCTCCACAGTATTCACTTTTGAGCCTACGGTATCTGACCTATGGACCTACATCTTCTTGGGAATAGCTCTGTTGTTGGCAGGTATCGGCACGGCAGTATACGCCAACCGATTACCAACGACCGAGGATAAGCGTAAACGACTTCTCCTACCCTACTTGGGCTTCATCCTGGCCATCATTGCGATGATGCTTATTGTGGGTAACATCTGGCAGCTCAATAAATTCCCGACCCTCACACTGAGTAGAACGGTCATGACCATTGATGGAGAAACACAGCGCATGCCCCGTCGGTCAGAGTTTAGAGTTGAACGGGAAGAGGTCTCTGCAGGAAGCTGGGGAAAAAGTCAAAACATCCTTTTATTACGCGCTGAAGATGGTACGACTTATGCGCTGCCAGAGAACCGCTACAATTTACCGCAGATGTTGAGTTTAATCGAGCAGGCCTTAGCCGATAATTAGCCTAATCGGCATCGAATTCCAGATCTGCGCCTACTTCTTCCTCCCACATCAAGCCGTGAGGCCCCAATTTTTCCAGAAAGGGATCTGGGTCAAACTCTTCGACATTGAAGACCCCGGCGCCGGTCCACTGGCCCGTTAGGAAAAGCATAGCCCCCGTCATGGCTGGCACCCCCGTGGTGTAGCTCACGCCCTGGGCGCCTGTTTCCTGGTAAGCAGCGGCGTGTGAGCAGTTGTTCCAGATGTAGTAAGTCCGCTCTTTTCCGTCTTTAATCCCGCGGATACGACAACCGATACTGGTTTCTCCAGTATAGTTTTCGCCCAACTCTCCGGGATTTGGAAGAACAGTCTTCAAAAACTCGATAGGAATTACTGCTACGCCTTGATGCATGACGGGCTCAATACCGGCCATGCCGATATTTTGGATGACCCGCAGATGGGTGAGGTACTCCTCACCGAAGGTCATCCAGAAGCGGGCCCGTTTGAGCGTTGGGTAGTTTTTGACCAGACTTTCCAATTCTTCATGGTAGATGAGATAACTCATCTTGGGGCCTACCCTAGGGTAATTCAGCTCTTTTTTAATCGCATGGGGAGCCGTTTCAATCCATTGGCCATGTTCCCAGTACTTACCTGGCTGGGTGATTTCGCGGATGTTGATCTCTGGGTTAAAGTTGGTAGCGAAAGCCTTGCCGTGGTCACCAGCATTGGCATCTACGATGTCGAGGTAATGCAGCTCATCGAAATAATGCTTGGCTGCATGGGCAGTGAATACGCCCGTTACGCCAGGATCGAAGCCACAGCCTAAAATCGCGCTAAGACCGGCTGCTTTAAAGCGTTCTTGATAGGCCCATTGCCAGTGGTAAGCGTAGCGGGCTTCGTCTTTAGGCTCATAATTAGCGGTATCCAGATAGCTAACGCCAGCTGCTAGACAAGCATCCATGATAGTCAAATCTTGGTAGGGAAGAGCGACATTGATCACTAATTTGGGGCCGAAGTCTTTGAGTAGCGCCGTGAGGGCGGGCACATCCTCCGCATCAATAGCTGCCGTCGAAATCTTGTCGTGCCCAGTTCGACGCTTGGCATCTGCTGCAATTGTCACACACTTGCTAAGGGTACGACTGGCCAACAAGATTTCAGAAAATACGCTGGGGTGTTGAGCGCACTTGATGATAGTAACCCGACCGACGCCCCCGGCACCGATGATGACAATTTTGGACATGGGTGAAATTTAGCGCCAAGTACGCATAATTCGATGAGCTCTAAAAGCGGTTAACCGCTCTAGGTAAATTTTAACCACTGACGAAGCAGATAATAGTTAGTCAAAAATTTACAACAGTAAATTCACGCCTTATCGAATAGGTATTTCTTCGGATTTTCAAGAACCAGCTCGGGAATAAATTGGCTCAACTGACTAAAAAATTGACTTTGCTTTTTCTTCAAATTCCCCGTTCCACAAACGACCCAATAGTCAGAACCAAACAAGGCCCGTTCACGCATATTTCCATAAGCAGAGATCACCGCTTTGTAGGTATTGAACAAAGAGCTGTTGATCACATTGAATGAAAAATCAGCGTATACGTTTGGATAGTCACGGGTCATTTGGATAATCGTTTCTACCTTATCATTATACCCGTTTTTACCGTAAGCTGCCCAAGCGGAGCCGCCGCCGCAGTGAGCTAAATTTATTTTCAGATTAGGGAACTTCTCTAGCACAGGCAGCCACTCTTTAGGGTGATTAAGCTCAGCCGCGACTTTTTGTCGGCTTTCACCGCTTATGGTCACTGGATCATCTAGGCGAAAAGCTTTTAAATCCGGCTCATGTGTAGTCACGGCTTCTCCACCACAATGGGTAATGATCGGGATGTTTTTTTCTTGACATATTTCGAAAATTGGCAACAAGCGATAATCCGAAGGGAGGTATCCCAGGCCAGGATAAACCTTAACTCCGAAAAAGGATTCTTCTCCCGGTCGAAAGGCTTCCAAAAACAGCTCGTACAGATTAAAAATTCCCGCCACGTGGGTCCGTCGAGGATCAACTGGAAAATAGGGCAACACTGGATATTTACGGCACAGGTCCCTAATTTCCTGCATTTGCTTACGCATGTTTTTTCTAACCTTCACCTCCCAGCCAGATTCTAGGTCCATCATTAGGAGAGTAACGATGAGCTCCTTGTCTTTTAAATGAGGGTGATTATACTGATTAATGGCGTACTTAGAAAGGTAATATTCATAAACCTCAGTGACATTGTCTTTCAACAGCAAGGAACGATTATCGATAATATCAAAGATCCCTCGGGTATTCTTGTTAGTCCCTTTACTGGCTTGGATCTGCTGTTCATCGACATAATCGATTTCTGCTAAAAGCTGCTGCCAATCCTCGTCGGTATCCGCTCCTTTATTTAAAATATCCCGTTCGTGCAATTGATCATAGCTAGTGGCTAAGTAATGAACATTTGGATCATTAGAGGGTACCATTACCTGATCGTCTCTAAGCCCTAGTTTGTCTTTTAAGAACCGGAGTAAAAGGTATTTTATATTTACGGTCTTAACATCAAAGAAATGGCAATGGGTATCAAAGATGTAATTATTTCTATCCAAAACCTCTTGAGTAACCGCAGACAATCGGCTCATCGGATCACTACTAATTTGTTGACGGGCTAGAAGAATAAACTCAGAGGGTTTCATAGTACTCAATTATTGGTATAGCTCAGTCTCAATGATTTCAACGGTAAAGGCATCTTCACTACCTTGAAGTCGCTGCTTACCAGCAAGATAAGCGTTTTTATAATTAGGATTCTTAGGCTCATTATTACCGAATTCTCGGTAAAATCCTTCGGCGAACCTTAGGGAAGCGCTATCATGAATCTCTTGATTCATACAAATAATCGTCGGAATGAGGGCCGATTTAGAAATATGTTCTCCGATGTTCTCCGACTCACAGGAATTGAGGATGATACAATCTACCGTTCTGCTGTGTTGCTTCAGGAAGTCAACGAAGTCGACAAAGTTGTAGAATTCCGTAGAACGACTTCCATCGTTCTTTTCTAAAAAAAGGCCTACATGATTACTATGGCAAGCGAAATGAATAACCTTAGGCTTGAACTTGTTACAAAGTGCCTGTAAATCATCACGACTTGCTGATAGTTTCGCTTCCAGACGGAATCCTTGATGACTTTCCAGTAGGTTATCAATCAGCTTTTTTTCCTTTTCAATTTCCAGCGAGGATTTGTCGGTGGGACTGGCACCAATAAACAAGACGACCTGCTTATTGGTCTCTTCACTTTCCTTTTGGCTGAGGAACTCTAGCATATGGTAGGTCACCGTTCCCCTTTCGACATTTGAATCACTCATGGAGATAATGCCGAGCATATTGTCCCTGGACAACTTCCTGAATTTTGTTATCCAGGTAGAAATTAATATTTGGTCATCACTCTGTTGGAAACTATCCAGCATCAAAGCCAGCGCATCGTCAAGTCTATTTTGACGGATGAGTTCTTGGCACCGTTCTATTATATCGCCCATACTTAAGCGTATTAATTTATTTTGGTACTACTGGTTAGTACAATTTGTAAACAAGGGCCAATCTTAGTGATTTTTCCATCATTTAGCTGCGCAAAGCGCAGTGGGGGACTTCCTTCTTTCATTACTTCTTCGGTATTTAACTTATACATCTTGTAATTATTCGTCCCTTCTTTCAGAATCGATAGCAAAGACCATTCACCGTTAGCTTGAAGAACCCGGACGCCATCAGCTACCCTTTGCAAGCTTAGAACTGGATCAGCTACGACTTGGCTGGCAAGAGTTAATGAGTTATCATCGTCTAAGGTAAAATAGTGGATTGTCTCCGTTAAGTACTCATAATTCAACTCAGATTTAAGCAAGCAAACGCCCCAGATAGATTCAGGCACTTCAGGAGCATTCGGAACTTGTTCGCAGAACTGCAATGGAATAAGACTGGCCAGCGTAATGAGGTCCTGATCTTGCATGCTATATGTTTCTCCATATTGCAATACAGCTCCGTTGATTGTAGTACCATTAAGGCTCTTCATATCTTCAAGTGTCTTTCCATCATAGTTCAGCACCGCATGTCTTCTAGAAATGGTCATGTAGGGGAAACTGATATTATTGGCATGCATATAACTCGCGTCTCTGCCCACTTGAATAGGCTTAGCGCCTTCTAACGGGTAGATCACATTATTCAAGATATTTCGCAAGTACCCCCAAGGGACGTTTAACTGACTTTCCCTAATATTTTGCTCCAGATCTTCGATGAGACGATTAATATTATTCAAAGCAATGAACTCACCGGTAATCAATAAGTGAGATCGAGCGGCATCGTATATTTCCTTAGCCGAAACAAAATTCCCTTGCTTACGCTGAAAGAAACCGATGTTTTCATAAACTCGGGCGATCGAAACGTGATCTTCTACTTCCTGGTAGTTCACAATGGCGTTCTGATAAAATGCGACAATATCCTCTTTCTTGAATTGTGCAGACTTCCCTAGTCTATCTTTGAATTCTTCGTAAAAATTCCCCAAACTTTCATTGACCAACCCCATTAATGCTGGATCAGCTAAATCACTAGCAAGATTAAAAGCCTGCTTGAAATGAAAATCTGCTTTATCAACCTCATAAATCGATAAAGCTCGACCAAGATTGATGTGCATTCGAACTTGCCCTGCCACTTCTGTGGCATAAGGCTTTAGTACCGCGAGAGCTTCTTCAAATTTCAGCGCCGCATCTTCACGACGATTATCACGAAAATACCGGAAACCTTCTTTCTCTAAGAGGTAAGCACCTTTAATGATGTTCTCATATTCCACTTCTTGTGATAGGCGTCTATCTTTAGATCTTAAGATGGGTGCCAATAGTGTATCGTGGCTAATTTCATAGTTTACACCTCCGGTAGAATTCGGTTCTGCCCGAATCAATCTTATATCCTGAAGCGTTTTCAGCAAGGCTTTAGCCTTTTCTAATGCTTCAGCGGCATCGCCTCCACCAGGTTCCTTCTGAAAAGCCTCGCAGACGAAAGCTTCTAAAACATCCACGTCTCTACTCAATCGCCGATGCCCTGAAGGTGAAATAAGTTCTTCCTCAATGAGATCTCGAGCAATATTTTGTTCATCTGTATTTAGTCGCGCAATCTGACTTTCGTAATGATTATTTAGAATAGCCTTTATCTGATCGGCGGTATTTTGGTGCTCCTCCTCCAGGAAGAAACTAGTTGTTATATGACTAATTTGTGGAGAGGTCTGGATGACCCGCTCTTCAATTGTTTTGCATACTAGTTGTAATTGATAAGCCTCAATGAAACTATCGGTTTCAGAGATCGCTAAGGCCTGGACAATATCATCAACTAAATCCCTATCGAAGGTAAAAGAGTTGGAAGCGAACGCGCCTTGAGCATCGGCGGGTTTGATGATTGCATCTTGAGCGCTTTTTTCACGCAAAGGTTCTAGCTCAAAACTATTCAATTCGTCCAATAAACGAGGGATGTATTGCTGGAAATGCTTGACAAAGTCCAACCTATCTTTTCGAATAGCGAATAATAATTTCACCTGCATAGGTGATTCGATAAATTCATCGAGTTGCAGGCTGATAAAATAACCTTCTAGCTCTGGGTCTAAAATATAGGAGGAATCCAAAATTCTTCGGACCCGTGTAGGACAGAATTGGCTATAAATCTCAGCTAATTGCTCTCCAAATTCATTAATAAAATAATCAGGGTAAGAAGCTAATTCCTCAAATTGGTCTAAAACAACTACTAAAGGAGCGGTTTTATCCAACTCTTTACGGTAAATATACTCCTTAAACAAGAGCCACAGGTTAGGCTCATAGGTTTCAATCTTTAAAAACGGGTTATCCCCCTCTTCATTTTGGCCCTCTCGAATCTTATTTTGTACAGTCTCCAGAGGAGAATTAGCTTCTTTTTGAATAAAGTTGTTAAAGCGTAAGTACAGGAAATTTTCTGGTGACAGTTGTTCGTTATTGTCTACCAAATAAGGCATCATGCCTGCATTGATCAAGGAAGTTTTCCCCAAGCCTGATTTCCCAAATAGCAAAACCTTAGGCAGTTGCAAGACTAAGGAACTTAGCCGAGTTATTTCTTCTTCCCGGCCAAAAAATACTGGAAGATCTTCTGCCCGAAAGTAGTTCAGGCCTGGATAGCGGAGACGTAGGGAATTACTCATTGATCTTCTCTTCAAGAACGTTAAGCCAATTTAATATATCATCACTTATTCTCCCAAACTCCACATTCGTAGCCTCACGTGTTAGCAATTCCTTCGAACTATCCGTAAATGTTTTTGCTATTCGTCCAGAAAATCTAATGATCAGGTTTTGATTATCTCTTTTTTCTGAATCACTAAAAACATCAATCTCCTTCAGGGGGAAAGCTTCCAGTACTTTTTTCAAGGCATGATAGTCACTCTCCTTCAAACAACTACGAATATCACTAATGCTTTTTCTCAGTAAATTTTGGCTTCCACTGGATATTTTTCGAATTTTATCGGGCTGTACTTCTCTAAATCGAGTATGGAGTTCATCGATAAACGACAAGGCGTTCGTATCGTCGGGAGCAAAGAATTCTATCTTAAAATTACTTTGATAAAAATGCCGCATTCTTTGATCTTCAGGGATCGAAGAAACACCGTAATAATTGGCATCCCAATGACCACTAGTATTATTATTAAACTGGAGAATATCCAACAAAATATTAAAATACCACTTACTGTAATCAAAGCCCAAAAAGACACAATTCTTAGATTGTTTGATCTGTTCTTCGATAAGTGCAGGCAGGCGATTTTCGCCACGATAAAAATTAGAAATGAGTTGGGTTAACTTATTGTAATTATCTAGAACTAAAGATTCAGGATTTTCCGCACTCCCAAACAAAGAAAAAACGGCCGGTTGATCTTTGGTCAACGGCTGATTAATTTCAGTGTTGGCTCTTCCCGCAGAAGTCAGGTAGTCACGTTGAGGAATCACACCAAATTTTCTAATTGCCTGGTCCAGATATCCATCCGGGCAAGTGGTCAAAATTAAGTTAAAGGGAAGCTCAGCAATTTTCTCGTAAAAACTATTAGGCGGATCACTATTGAGATATTGCAAGCGCAGTTCCTTCCATTTTCGTTGACCGTTGCTGAAACTCATCAATTCTTCAATGAGGTATCCTAAATCAGCAAATTCATACTCTTTCCGATACTTTTCCCGATAATCTGTATTCAATACTTCTAACAAGTCCGAACGCAAACTTTCAAGCACCGACTTCCCCTTATCATTTACTAAAATTCCGGGCCCTAGTGCGAGAATACATTCTTCTTGCAGAATACTCTCAATAATAATTTCGTAAGTCATATTACGCTGATGGTTAGCGGCTAGTGACCTGCTGTCCTTATTTTGGCTTTACATTCTGGCTAATAGCAGTTAAAGCTAATCTAATTATAAACAGACAGACTTAAAATTCCAATATAGGATAAAATACGTTAATCCTATTGCCCTACCACCCAATAGACACCCAGTAAAACCAGAGAATACCCCAGCAACCACTCCCAGGCACAATACGCACTTATAGGAACCCCGCGGCGACGCCACAGCCAGAACACGGCCACCAGCTTGTCCAGTAAGTAGGTAATTACCGTAGCCCACACAACACCGATCAGCCCCATAGATTGTACCAGCATAATGGACAGGACGGCATTGATCCCAATTTCGATGAGCCCGACGATCATCAACTCGCGCCCCAGGCCAAGGGCCGTCATTACGGGAATGGGAAAGAGCATCCGACTAATGCCCAGGAGCAAAAAGACCTGAAATAACGACAGGCTATCTGCCAGTTGCTCGGTGAATACCCAGGTCCACCAGTAAGGACTACTCAGCAGTAGCAAAATGGCTACGGGAAAGAAGAGGTGCATCAGCCGCAACGAGCTATTTTTCAGTTGTTGCAATCCCCGTTGCGAGGCTAGACCTGCGGAAGTACTCAAAATGGGTAAAACCGCCTGACTGATACCGTTGGTCGCAGCAGCTAAGAGCGGTAACTCGCGTGTGCCGTAGCGAAATATAGCAAAACGGTCATCATCACCTTCGTACCAGAAGTTGACAAACCAGGCATCGAAGCTTAGATTGAGCGCATTAAGCGCAGCGTAGATGACCAAAGGGCTACCCACCAACAGCCATTTCCGCCAATGCTGCCTGACCCAGGCTCGAAAATCCAGCCAGGGGCGTAAAAACATTAAGGTTAGCAGGAATTTCAGCAGCGCTACGCCGAGCAGGTATGGCAGGGCAGTTTCGAAGCTATATCCAAAATAAAGTGGCAAGATCACCGCAGCCAGCAAAGCAGCATTAGTAAGTAAGGAATAACTAATCAGTTGCATTGGTCGCGCCCGGGCTAGTAGCACCTGTTCGGCCAATAGACCAGGCCAATGCGCTGCTAAAAAACAGAGAAAAAACAACCAGCCTGGCAAATAGGAGTCACCCGTGAGGAATTGCAGTAGCGGCCCTTGTAGCAGTACCCCCAGCAATAATATCGTCAGACTAATCGCCAGAATCGTCGTCATGACCTGAGCGGTCAGTCGGTTGGCTGCCGGTGTATCCAAATCGCGCAAGCGAACCAAATAGGCCTGCCCCAATCCAGTTAGCCAACTAAAGCCTAACAAGTACCCTAGATACTGGAACTGCTCCCACCAGCCGATAGCTTCCAAGCCTACCTCCAAACGGGGCAACCACAGGGCAATAGCAATTAAAACCAACTGACGCACCCCCTGGGCCAATTGACCAGCCCTAACCCGCGGATTGCCGAGTTTACTCAAGATCGATGGTATGATCCTGGAAGTTAACATCGTACTCCTTCAGTTCTTCCAGCACCGGTTCGTAGACCTCCCGCATAGTCGGTATATGTACTCCTTTCGCTTTGATCTTTCCCTGACTGACCAGGCGCACAAAAATCCCCATCGGAAGGCCAACGGTGCGGGCCATAGCCGTGTCGAGATGATCCTTACCCTTCATGACCAGATTACTGATCTCTCGTTTTTTCTTGCCATCCTGTAGATAATCAATCTGGTGTTGCATCACGATCATATCCCGATCCGACTCTTCCAGTTTCCACTTATCGAGCAACACATTTTCCAGGATGAGTGCCGGTGTAGCATCTCGTAAGCGGATACGCTTCTTGCGAAATAGTCCTAGCCAATTCAGCTTGGCCATTACTTCGCCGTCGGGCTCCTCGTCCAGGAGGCTAGCAATCCGGTCTTTAACCGAGCCCGAACCGACGGGGGCCAAGGCCTCTAGCAACTCGTGGTAGGAGATACGCTCGCTATCCAGGATCGGAAAACCCGCATCCG
This sequence comes from Bacteroidota bacterium, assembly GCA_039030655.1. Taxonomy (GTDB): domain Bacteria; phylum Bacteroidota; class Bacteroidia; order Chitinophagales; family Saprospiraceae; genus Neolewinella. Next base: position 29,416 of record JBCCDS010000063.1, read on the forward strand.
TAAGTCCGATTTGCACCAGGGCATTCCAGGCCCGGCAATAGCCCGGATAGCGTAAAGTACCTCGCAAAATGGTGGGAATATTTTGCAATTGGTATTGATCACGGTAAAGCAAGCTGTCCCGATTAGCGTAGGCCTCCATCTTGCCCAATCCCTGTACATCAATCTCCCAGGGATCCGCAAATAGCCGCGAGTAAGGGATGAATTTTAGCTTGCTATCTTGAAGGTACTGGGCCGTTCCCTGGCCCGCCAAAACCACATTACGAGGGTTCCAGGTAAATTTATAGCGCCAGGGGTTATTATCACTTTCCGGACTGATCAGCCCCCCCGTAAAGGAGCGAAAAGCTAAGATTTTTCCTCCGCGATCCCGAATACTATCCAGGCGCTGCATGGCCGACATATGGTCGATGCCGGGGTCAAGCCCCATTTCCCCCATGAAGATCAACTCGCGATCCCGGGCTTCATCGCCCAATCGGTACAACTCCTGACTGACGTAGCTGGCCGTAATGAGGTGTTTCTTCAGCGAAATACAATCCTGTGCCACTTCGATGTGCAGATGAGCTGGTAGTAGGGAAACCACGATGTCAGCTCTGCCGATCAGATCGCGTCGATCATTGGTTTTCTTCACATCCAACCAAGCTGCTTGCCCACGAGGATGCCCTTTGAGTTTTGCAGCCGCCATCTGCGGATCCATATCGGCAACGGTCACGTGCCAGCCATACTCATTAGACTTAGCCAGAACGTAATTAATCAAGGCCGTAGAAGAGCGCCCAGCCCCGATAATAAGGATATTTGCCATTAGGTATTTGGTCTTATTGTATTGATAGGCGAAGGCGCAAATATACAGTTAGCCCTTTCATTTTTTTTGTACTTCCGCAGGTATTCCCTCGGAACGGGGTATTCCCGCATAATGGGGTCTAAACGTTCCGCCATGGTTAAGGCGCTTGTAGGATATAGAGAGCATAGTTGTAGAAGGCTGAGTTTCCGACAAGACTTTGCAACATCAACCAGCTACAATTTAGGTGGGCCTTAATAATGCAGTAACATCATTTTAAGCCTTAGCTCCCTATTTTTAGCTAATGATACGCACCCTAGGGCTCCTATTGTTACTATTCTTCTCTGAATATCTCCCTGGCCAAACCAGCTTTTGCCCAGATGATCCGCCACTCAATCCTTTTCTTGCGGAATCCCCCTGGCCTATCTATCATCGCAACAATTACGCCCAGAGCAGCACTTGTCTACGTGGCCCTGAAGCTGGAGATAGCCTTCGGGTCATCGCCAAAACGGGGATTCAAGGATCTACTTCTCCCTGGACTTATCTCAGTGATTCCTACCCCAATGGGGAGCGGGTTTTGATCCAATCCAATGCCACCCACTTTTTCAAAATCACTGACCAGGGCGGCCAATTGGAAACCGTAGACAGTATCCGCATCGATTTTGACCCCATTACTTCCTTTGGCTGGAATTTTCTCCAGCTCCCCGACAAGGTCTGGTTTACTTACGATTCAAAGTATGAGCCTGAAAACAATCGCTACCCCAGTTTATATCGCATTGAAGATGTAGATTCCAGCGATCCCTATTCACCCCTGGAAGTAGTCGATACCTTTAGCTTTCAGGAATTGCCGGTAGGAGTAGTGCAACATTTCTCCATTAACTATGCCGGGCAGATCACCTTTGTAAGCAACGAAAATGAAGCTACCAATGCAACAACCATCGGCCTACTCAATACTTCCTTTGAATTACTCGACACCCTTGAGTTAACCCTGTTGCCTGGAGAGATCACCTTTCACAACGCCCAGGCTATTGATGAAAACAACTCCATTTACCTAGTCACTACCCACCGGATGATCCGTTTTGATTGGGATGGAGAGCAATTATCCATCGGCTGGGAAGTACCCTATGATTTTGTAGCTGATGGGCCAACGGGGAGCTTTGCTGAAGGCAGCGGCACGACCCCTACCCTAATGGGTTGGGGCGCAGGTCAGGATCAATTGGTTGTCGTGGCTGATGGCCACGCGAATAATAACCTGGTCGCCTTCTGGCGGGAAATACCGGATGACTGGATGGGAATTCCGGGAGAAGAGCTGCGTCTTGCGGGAAAAATTCAGCTGCCAGCAGCTGCTATTTTCAGCAATCTTTTTCAGTCTATCGAAAACTCTCCCTGCGTTAGTGGTTATGAAATCGCGGTCGCTCAATTCAATGGATTTCTCGGCCAGGACTGCCCCACCATCAAAGGGGTGCAGAAACTACACTGGGATACTATAGCCAATGAATGGGTCCTGGATTGGGTGAATACCGACATCAATATGAACGGGGTACTCACTTACTCGCGTAGCTCCGATTTGGTGTACGGTGCTGGCCGGGCAGACGATTGCAACTATTACTATTACGCTTTGAACTGGTCGGATGGTAGCCTTAGCTGGGACCAGTATATAGGGCCTGAAGGCAGCTTCACCAATAATCCCTGGGACGACGGAGGCAATAATCACATCATTGCTGAATCGGGCGATATCTATTTCTCGGGAGGGGCTTCTTTAGTGAAAATCGAAATCGTGTCCAGAAACAGTAGTAGCAGTAATACTCCCCTTATAGCCCGTAGGGCCCCCTTTACACTTTATCCTAATCCAGCTTCTCGGCGTTTGCAGCTAGCTCTGAACGAAGATATCAGTTTACCGGCACGCTTGATTATACGTGACAGCAGCGGCAGGCGAAGGACCAGTCGTCGGATTAGCGGTTCTACCAGTCAGCTCAATTTCCCCTTATTAAAACCTGGGGTTTACGTGGCAGAATTAAGGTCGAATAGTGGGCAAATCTTAGGGGTAAATCGCTTTATTATTACAGATTGAAGGTAGTCAAGTAGTGCCATCAAGGCTGGCTGTCAGTACTATTCCCGACTAAACCTTAGTTTTAGCAACATGAAGAAGCGTACGCTTTCCCTGAATTTCACGGCTTACGACAAGCTCGAAGAACTGCCCCCAGCAGATGTACAGCTCCTGGCCGAAGCTAAAGTAGCCTTGACCAAAGCCTACGCCCCTTACAGCAACTTTCAGGTTGGAGCTGCGGCCCGCCTTGCTAATGGCGCAATAGTGAACGGTGCTAATTGCGAGAATGCTTCCTACCCGCTTTGTATCTGCGCAGAGCCCGCTACGCTGGCCGCCGCGGCCAGTCAATACCCTGGTGTTGCAGTGGTCGAATTGGCAATTACCGTTGCTAGTGCTAATCAAACGGTTGACCAACCTGCCACCCCCTGCGGCGCTTGTCGGCAGATGCTGGTAGAACACGAGCAACGA
>JBCCDS010000064.1:0-31448 GCA_039030655.1 Bacteroidota bacterium
CTTGGGAGCGGGAGCTTGCGGCGGCTCAAAAGTTTAGGCACGTGATCGCGGCCGTTCGGCCTTTCGTTTCTTGACTTCATAATCTTCACTTGATATAATACCCTTTCTAAACGAAGATGTAAGGTTTGAATGCTTAGCACTAAGAAGAACTAGTTCTTTATATAATGATGTTGAATTATTTTCTTCAGCATTCTTAGTCAACAGCTGTATAGATTCCTTGATTCGATCTCTTGAGATTAGCTTGTAAATTTCTTCTTTCATAGTGTTTTACATGTTGTCAACATCCTTGTTAACAGCCCCTTAGATATGTAGATGCATGACGACTATCCGATAATTTTCCCTATTCAATGTTTTTTCTCGAATTTCACAAATAGCAACTCAACTAAAAAACGACCTCCCCTCTCGGAAAGGCCGTCAATACAGGTTCCTAATACTACTAAACTTCTTCAGGGCAGCTGGGCGGCTGCCAGTTGTTGTTTGAGGAAATCCAGTAGTGCAATTTGTTCGGCTAGGCGCTCCTCCGGATTGGGGGGGCTGGCGGCCAGCTGACGGATGAGCTGGAGCAACTGCTCGGGGCTGAGCTTTTTGAGTTTTTACCATTGCGGGGATTTTAGGTTGTACATGTTTAGAGGGTTAAGCAACCAGTTTACTTGTTCCGACAATTTAAAGCTTTTCTTTTGAAGCTGTAATAACCGAGCGCTCAACTCTAAGCTGTAACTGATCAGAGTAGTTAAAAGTCCTACTTCGTTCGGCACCTTTGAGATCCTCATAACTTGCCAACCTCTGGACCTCGAAGCGTCTCTGGCGAATAGCCGAGACCTTTGAGCGTCCAAATTCGACTCCTAACCAGTTAGAGTTCAGATTAGTGTTGCTGGTGAATGGATGAGCTTCGCTGATCCCTTAGTGGGGGAGGCTTCCAACTCATCGCCTTTCTGCGCTGCGCGCAGGGCCGATTTTCGTTGAGGACTTAGTTACGGTGACTGGGTAAGAGGATTAGCTTCGCTGATCCCTGGGTGGGGGAGGCTTCCAACTCATCGCCTTTCTGCGCTGCGCGCAGGGCCGATTTTCGTGGAGGACCGCTTACGAAAGCGAGCTTTCGACGCTGGCCCTCAACGAAAATCGGCCTTCCAGCAAAGCTGGAAAGCCGATTCGTTGGGCGGAGGAGGAGGGATTCGAACCCCCGGTAGCTCTCGCTACGTCGGTTTTCAAGACCGGTGCATTCGACCACTCTGCCACTCCTCCGGTTCATGGTCGATTAGCCTTAGCGGCTAAGCGGATGCAAAAGTAAGCTATTGCATTGATTTGTAAAACCTATGAGCTGATTTTTTACCCCAAAAATTGAGGCTACTTGCTAAAGGACCAGCTAGGTACGGACCTCGAAGCGTCCGACGATAGGAGGACCTTTGAGTGTCCTCTTGTCCAAATCTTGAGTGTCCACTTATCCAATCTTGGGTGAACTACTTAATCAGCGTCATTTCTTCGATCAGATGGCCAGCACCACCGAGCTTGTCGGTGAGGAAAAGAACGTAGCGGATATCCACCATGATGTTACGGCAAATGCTGCGATCGTAGTTGATGTCACTCATCGTGCCTTCCCAGACGCGGTCGAAGTTGAGACCAACCAACTGCCCGTCGGCATTGATGGCCGGGCTGCCACTGTTGCCACCGCTGGTGTGGTTGGAACCCAGGAAACAAACGGGCATACGACCATCAGAAGTTGCGTATTGGCCGTAGTCTTTTTCTTCGGCCAGCTCTAGTAGTCTTGCCGGAAGATCGAACTCATAGTCGCCGGGGACATATTTTTCCACCACACCATCGAGATAGGTCATGAAGTGCTGGTCGATATTATCGGCGTCGAGGTAACCTTCGGCCTTACCGTAGGAGACCCGCATGGTACCGTTAGCATCTGGCCAGAAGGTGCGCTCCGGGAAGGTGGCCATCAGGGCGGCCATGTATTCGCGCTGGACAGTACTGATCTGGGCTTGTAAAGGCCGCAATTCACTGAGCACAACTCGTTGGTGATCATGGTTAAGTTGACGAACGAAGTTGAGTCCGGGGTCGCCTTTGACCTGCAGTACGAAGGCCAGTGGGTCTTCTTCCAGTAAGGAGAGCATAGCATCACCTTTAGTCAGGAAGCTGCTGCGGAAGAGCTCTTCGACCAGGGTAGCGGTACTGCCGGCAAATTCCAGCTGGGCCAAAGCCTGCACGGAGCGATGCTCCTCGGCTACTTGCTCGAAGTAGATCGGCAGGAGTTTATGCATCACGGCCTTGTCGACCTCTGGGCGATAGTTGGCGTAGAGGTTACTCAAGTAGTGCTGCACCCGCGGAGCGATTTCTCTTAATCCAGCCTCGCCGTTATTCTCGTAGCGGCGGATCAATCCCGATAGATAGTTAGCAATCCGGAAGAGGTCGAGATTGTAGTTGAGTTCGCGCACGTAGGCGTCGGTTACTTGATAATCCAGGCTACGGCGGTGGAGATGGGCAAGCGCTGGAAGTACTTCCGTATAGCGCACATTCTCTTCCTTTTTGGCGACTACCCGTTCTTCAAAAGAGGCTTCAAGCGCTCGTCGTCGGGCAATACCCTCGGTACGGGCCACGCCTTCGCTTTCGCCCCGCCATTTTTTCCAGGCATTGGCAATGCGCGCCTGACGACTAGCGTACTGGATCTTGATTTCGGGATCGGCGCGCATGAAGGCATCGATCACGGACAGACTGGAATCGCGCATACCGATCTTAATGGGGTTGATCACCTCGGTGCGGTAGGTCATGGCTTCGGCGGGGAGATACTGGTCGGTCCGGCCCGGAAAGCCAAAAACCAGGGTGAAGTCGCCCGGCTCAATACCGTTCAGGTTAATTGGCAGGTGATAGCGAGGCTTCATGGGGATATTATCGGGGCTGTAATCCGCAGGTCGGCCATCGGGATCTGTGTAGACCCGGAACATGCTGAAATCGCCCGTGTGCCGGGGCCATTCCCAGTTGTCGGTATCAGCGCCAAATTTGCCGATGCTGCTGGGTGGGGCCGCGACCAGGCGAACGTCGTTGTAGCGCTCCGTTACGAAGAGGAAGTACTGATTGCCCTGATAAAAAGGTCGGATTTTGACGCCCTGGTAGCTTTCCTTAGTAACGCCCGCCTCGACGGCTTCCAGGTTCTTATCGATGGTAGATTGGCGTTCCTCACTACTCATGGAAGCCGTCACGCCAGCCAGCGCGGCCTCGCTTACCTCCTCAATGCGGACGATGAACTCCACGTATAAGCCTTCGTTGGGTAGCTCCTGGGAGTGATCCTTGGCCCAGAACCCGTCTTCAAGTAGGTTGTTTTCCAGGCTACTGTGCGATTGCACCTGACTGTAGCCACAGTGGTGGTTGGTCAAAATCAGCCCTTGGTCAGAAATCAGCTCGCCGGTACAGAAGCCGCCGAAATGGACGATCGCGTCCTTGAGGCTGCCCTGATTGACGGAGTAGATGTCTTCAGCCGAAATGCGCATGCCCAGGGCTTGCATATCAGCTTCGTTCAAAGATTGTAGAAAGAGGGGTAGCCACATACCTTCATCGGCACGGGCTTTGCTGCTCGTGAGGCTCAGGAAAGCCACCACTAGCAGGAGCGTAGTAAATCGAGTCATCTAATTATTTGGTTGCATGATCTAGGACGAAGTCCCAACTAAAAACGTCACCAAAGATAAAATTATGATTTGGTACTTGGTACTTGGTACAGGGTAGGGGTGCATTAACTTTGCCCTCCTGCGAAGCGTCGAAAGTAGAGAGCTCTTCGGAGGTGTGGGAATAGTCGCAGGGCGAACTGCCGCTCGCTGGCCTACTTCCCGAAGCGGAGCGATAGGGGTAGTCCTGCGAGTAAGTATATAGTCGCAGGGCGAACTGCCTTCCTTCGGGCGGCAGAATTCGGCCAGCGACGGGAAGACCTGCGGAAGTACAAAACAAAAACAGACGGGATAAAGCGGGCAAATTACTCGCCTTTACCGATTTTGATCTGGCGCTCCAGCTCTTCGAGCGTCTGCTTGAGATCGTCGTCGGTTTCCATCAGGTCTTTGATGGTGCGAATGGAGTAGAGGACCGTGGAGTGATCGCGCCCCCCGAACAGACTACCGATGGCTTTGAGGCTGACTTTAGTGTACTGTTTGACCAGGAACATACTTACCTGGCGGGCCAGCACCACCTGGCGGACGCGGGTGGCGGAGCGCAGCTTATCCACTTCCAGACCATAATGGTCAGCAACAGTCTTTTGGATGACCTCGGGCGTTACTTCCTTATTGATCTGGGTCACGAAGTTGTGCATGACTGCTTTGGCCAGTTCTAGATCAACGACTTCCTGCCCCTTTACGCCACGGTGGAGGACCAGGTTGTTGAGTACGCCTTCCAACTGACGAATATTCTCCTGGATGTGGAAGCAGATGAATTCAGCTACTTCGCTGGGGATTTCAACTTCTTCGTTTTCTGCCTTGGCGTTTAGGATAGCCATGCGGGTCTCCAGGGCAGGAGCCGAAAGATCGGCCGTGAGGCCCCACTGGAAACGGCTCTTGAGGCGGTCTTCAATGTTTAGGTCCTTGATCGGGCGGTCACAAGTCAGGACAATGGCCTTGTTGTTCTGGCGCAGGATATTGAAGAGGTTGAAGAAGATGTCTTGTGTCTTCGTCCGGTTATAGAGCTGCTGGATATCATCCACCAAGAGTACGTCGACGTGCTGATAGAAGTTGAGCAGGTCACTGGTCGCGTTCTTTTGGATGGAATCAATGATCTGATTCGTAAACTGATCGGTCGTAACGTAAAGGACGGACTTGCGCGGGAAGCGCTCCACGACGTGATTGCCGATGGCTTGTAGCAAGTGGGTTTTGCCCAGTCCCACCGGACCGTGAATGACCAGTGGATTAAAGGCCGTATTGGCAGGACGATCGGCTACTGCCTTGGCAGCATTTCGGGCGAGGCTATTACAGTCGCCTTCAATGAAATTATCGAAGGTGAAACGGGGGTTGAGGTTACTTTCAATCCGCGGACGACGGATGCCTGGAATCACGAAGGGATTCTGAATTTGCTCTGCTTCTTCGTCCTCGTTAGTCAAGCCTTGCTTTTGATTGGATTGTAATTGTTGAGCACTCTGGTTCTCTTTTTGAACAGCTGCTTTGCGATTACGGTTGCTGTTCCGATTCAGGATTTGGTACAACAACTTACCATTACGCCCCAGTGCTTTATGTACCGAGTTTTTCAGGACTTCTACGTAGTGTTCTTCTAACCACTCATAAAACAGGCGGTGAGGCACCTGGATGGTCAGTTCATTGCTCATCAGCTTGACGGGTTTGATGGGCTCAAACCAAGTCCGGTAACTCTGTGGGTCAACGGAGTCCTTAATCGTCTGCAGACAGCTATTCCAAATCGTAGAGTGGTCCTGAGGCATTCTACAAGCGAGGTTTAGTGTTCCTGCTGGGCATAGAAATCCCAGTTAGGAAAGTTAACAAAATGATCTGTCTATCAGTAAGTTAGAAGTGGAGAGCTCAAGCCTAGCTAAAGGCGAAATAAGTTGGTCAGATGGGAAAAGAAAGGGGACACTGACCGGAAAATTGGGCATTCTCCAAACACGACTCTATCATCGCGGGAGGTCAAATATGAGGATAGATCGGCTCTGTTTCCAAATATCTAAGAAGGTTTTTTCAAAGATATTTTTCTTTCATGCGTAAAGCCCTCAAAAGTGTTAAGAGCATTCGCAAACTGTTGTCAAATTTGCCCGTCCAGGCGCAAATTGTTGCAATCTACACAGATGCGTTCTTTGCTCGGGCTGAAGAACAAATCGAGTCGACCGAGGTATTTAGCGCCGTAGCCCATCTGACTAATCAGTACCGGGCGACCTGCTGCATTGGCCACACTCACCGGCCGCTGAAGATAGGTATGGGTATGCCCTCCCAGAATGAGATCCAGGTGCTCCGTCTGAGCGGCAAGTTTAAGGTCATCTGGCTCCCAAGGGGCCATTTCGTAGCCCAAATGCGACAAGCAAATGACCAGATCACATTTTTGCTCGGTTTTCAGCATCGTAGACACCTCCTGAGCCCGGGCAATGGGGTCTTGCCACTGTGTTTCCAGGTAACCTGTTTTGGGTACCAGGCCCTCTAGTTTTGGTCCTAAGCCGAAGATGCCAATCTTAAGTGGAGCCCTTTCCAAAATGAGGTGGGGGAGGGTCTTGCCAGCTATGATGGTTTGGCTGAAATCGTAGTTGGAGCTCACGAAGGGAAAGCTGGCATTGGGGAGTTGTTTCAATAAGCCGTCTAGGCCAGCGTCAAAGTCGTGGTTGCCGATGGTGGCTGCATCATAACCCATCTGGCTCATTAATTTGTATTCCAGCTCTCCGCCGAACACATTGAAATAGGGCGTACCCTGCCAGATGTCGCCACAGTCCAGGAGCAGTACCCGTTCTTGCTCGGCTCTGATCTTGCTGATCAGCGCCGCCCGACGAGCTGCACCGCCCAGAGGCTCCGTTTCTCCGGCCCGACTACTGGGGCGCATCGGGTCGATCTGGCTGTGCCAGTCGTTGGTATGTAGTACTGTCAGCTGGATCAAACGACGATCAGAGCTGAGCGCAGCCAGCTGCCCAGGAGTAGCAGCAGCCAGAAATAGGCTGCCTTGAAAAGCACGACGGAGGAAGGTTCTTCTTTGCATTTTGGTATTGGGTACGAGGTATAAGGTAGATGGTAGACTTATTCGATGCGTCCGTCTAAGGTAGCATTAACGGGGGCACCCTCTTTGATGGCTTTGATCAGCAGATCCCTGATCAGTAGTCCACTTTTGATTTGGGGGCGATCCGCCAGCATTTCGGCATCATCTCCGCCGTTGGCTACGTAATCAGGCATGGCTACCAGATAATTGCGGTTGAGTAGCGGTGGCTCGCCGTTCACTTTGATATCTACCGCTTGGCCGTCCTCAATCCGGTAGCGCAGTTGCCTGCTTTGGGGCCAGCCCTGCCACTTAGCAGCCATGTAGCTTAGAAACTCTTCAAACACTACACCGTTTAGCGCCACCAGGACCAACTCGTTATCGAAGGGCATGAGGCGGTACATATCTTCCATCCTGACCGGCCCAGCGGGAAGTTCGTTGATCCGCAGGCCACCGCTGTTGGCGATGGCAAAATCTATTTGCTCGTCGGGGAAAATAGCGACGGCCTGATCGTAGAGCAGGTCCGTAACCCAATTGCCCAGTGTGCTTTCTCCATCATTTTTAAATAGGGTAGTCTCGGCCTGGCCGATAACTTCCGTCATGGCTTCCGTTAGCTGCTCCCGGTAAGGGGTAATAGTGGCTTCGGCCAAATCTCCAGCGGAGTTAGTAGGACTCGTTGCGTCTAGTGTTTGTCGCTTTGCCACTACGGTATCCGCTTGGTAGAAAGGAGCTTTGCAGGCTACTGAGAATAGGAGTAAGGAGCCGGCCAGCAGGTATAATTTGCGCATGGGACCTAAGGTAAGGCCTCTACCCAATTTTAGGCTGACTGGGGACCTACTTTTTTAGCTGAGTTCATTAATCATTCAAGCTCCAGTCGTAATCTTTGAAGATTGGCGAAGCGCCCGGATCAGCGGCTCCAACCTGAGCACGCTCTTGGATAAAGGCGGTTACGTCACCAAAATCGCTAGCGTACCAATCAAAAATGCTACTCAGCTGCCAGGGGCTACTTTCTAAATCGTTGAAGCGCCCATCGTTGACGAAATTGACCGCCAGACGCTCTAGTGTTGCATTCAAGTTACCAGCGGTGAAAAGCTGATTGTAGAGTGGGGGACAAGAACTTGCTGCGCAATTCACCGCAAAGTGGATGCGGGCATCGGTCTGGGCTGGTCGTAGTTTTTCAAATTCAATCTGGTTGAGGCTGAGGTTTTGACCGCCGATTTCAATCCATTTTACATCCCAGGCTTTTCCGCCGTGCAGGTCCATGATACTAGCCACGGGCCAGTTGTTGAGGATGAGCTTAATGGTATAGGCATTGTATTGATTGATCCAGTAAGCACGCGCGGCGAGAGTGCCACTAGGTGGGCCGGTAGCACTGACATTCAGGTAGTCGTCCAGTACGTTTAGCTGGGCTTTAATTTTTTCATAATTCACTTTGCCATTACCACTCACGCTGCTGCTGAGCAAGCGCGCCCAGGCTGCGGTAGCTACTTCTTGTCCAGATGGAGCAGGAGACTCCTCAATCACCGGGATTTCCTTCGCCTCTTGCTTAGGGAGAGCAACTACCTCACTGGGTTCTTGGGTAGAAGATACGGGCTCAGGCGCTGTGGCAGGAGCTGACGTTTCAGCAGCAGCTATCTCTTCTGCTTGGGTCTGACTGCTGCGGTTAGGTACTGGAGCTTCGACTACGCTGACTTCTTCAACTTCCGGGCTAGCAAGGGGCTGCTCTTCAGCGGCAAGCGGGGGAACTGTTGTCGTAGCGGTTTCGGGAGGGGGGGCGGTTAGTTGTGATTCCGGAGGAGCTGTAGCTTCCGTTGTTTCTTGGGCCTGCGAGTCACAGGCCAAAAGGCTAAGACTAATAAATAACAACAGCAGGTAGTGCATAACTGAATGTGTTTTCCAATTAACGCGCTTAGAAGGCTAAATAGTCATTCCATCTTAGCAAATTGTCTTTCGCCGACAAGCAGGTAAGTGACTTTGGCTACGAATAAAATGAGCTGATATCACAAATTATCTGCATATTGCTCGTATCACCAATTAAACAATAGCTAGACCTGGATTTTTTTTAATCTGGGGTTTACTATACGCAATCACTAAATTCAATCTTCAATGACCCAAGAGCAAATAATCACCCGCCTCCAAGCAGGCAACGCTCGCTACATGGCGGATCAAAACGAACGTAAACTACAAGATCTCGACCGTCGGGCGGCACTTACTGCTGGTCAGGACCCTTACGCCATTATTCTTAGCTGTGCAGATAGTCGGGTGGTACCTGAGCTGGCTTTTGATGCGGGTTTAGGAGAGTTGTTCGTCGTTCGAGTAGCTGGCAACGTGGCCAACAGCTCTTCCATCGCCAGTATTGAATATGCCGTTGCCAATATTGGCTCACCAGTCATTGTTGTGCTAGGTCACGAAAGTTGCGGAGCAGTGACGGCTGCTTTCGCCGGAGGGGATAACGGCTATAATCTAAACCACTTATTGGCACATATCAGCCCCGCTTTGCACGCGGCCGAAGAAGGTGCGAGCGTAAATGAAATCGTCAAGGTAAACGCTGAAAAAAATGCCGAAGAACTGGTTAATCGCTCAGCAATTATCCGCGGAGCAGTTGATTCTGGTAAGCTGAAAATCGTACCGGCATATTACAACCTGGAAAGCGGTAAGATCGACTTTCTATAAGCAAAAGTAAGGGGAATCGGCATCGCCGATTCCCCCTTTTCAGGTCCCTGTTTCCAGCAGCTGACTGTAATACAAGTCAGCGTATAGGCCACCGGCACTACGTAGTTCGGCGTGATGGCCGCTTTCTACAATCTGGCCTTTATCTAACACCACAATTCGATCCACGTTGCGCAGGGTCGACAAGCGGTGGGCAATGATGATTCCGGTACGTCGAGTATCGGCTAGAGCGGCATCGATGGCCGCCTGAATCTGCTTCTCCGCTACATTATCCAGCGAACTGGTCGCTTCATCGAAAATCACGATTGGAGCCGACTCCGCTTCCAGAATAGCTCTGGCAATAGCAATACGCTGCCGCTGTCCACCTGAAAGTTTAATACCGCGTTCTCCCACTGGCGTATCGTAGCCCTTGGGCGTTTCCAGGATAAACTCATGCGCCTGAGCCTGTCGGGCAGCCGCAATGATTTCATCCATGCTCGCTTCGGGCTTACCGTAGGCGATGTTATCTCGCAGACTGCGGTGAAACAGACTAGGATCCTGAGGCACCAGCGATATCTTCGATCGCAAATAAGCCTGAGGCAGCTTCCTGATGTCGGTACCATCGATTAGAACTGCGCCGCCCTGCACATCCATATGGCGTTGTAGCAGCGTGACGATCGTCGACTTGCCCGATCCACTTGGCCCTACAATTCCAATCTTTTCGCCGGCTTGGATCCGTAAATCAAAGCCTTGGAAAACATCCACTCCGTCGGGATAGGCAAAGTCAATTCCTTTTAGCTGAATGGCTCCTTTTTGAATTTGTACTTCCGCTGGTCTGTCTGTATCGCTTATACTAGGCTTTAGGCGAACGTGTTCCATATACTTGTTAGCATCCGCGAAAGCCTGGGTCATCGCATTGATCATCCTGGAAAAATTCCACACTTCCTGAGATATACTATCCGTATAATACAGCACCAATACGATCACCCCTGGGGTGATCTGCCCCAGCTTCCAGTAGTAAGCACAAGCCAGTAGGACCCCAATATCCAGCACCATCAGCATCACGCCCTGTAGACCATTACGCCAGCGACTCCAGTAGCGGTTGCGGTGTCGGGCGCGATGGCGTACTTCGTTCCGCTCCCGGAAGTAAGCATCCTCGCGGGCCTCAGCCCCAAAAGTTTTGATGGTCATGGCATTACTCAGATTATCTGCTAAGAGGCCAGTCATGCTGGAGTTTAAGCTAGACACTGCTCGTTCATGCTTGAGCTTGATCCTGGATATCAGTAGCACGACCACCATAAAGGCGATGAACCATACTACAATCCCCACCGCCATGACGGGAAAGATGAAGCTGAGGGCGATGATACTACCAAAGAAGACGATGACCCACCAGAATAAAATAAAGGTTCCGCGATCCAGGAAGACATCAAAGGCGCCGCGCATTTGACGGTGGTCGTTGAGTAAGGCACCCGCGAAGTGGTTAACAAAAAATTGCCTGCCATGGGTCAGGTAATGGGCAAACATCCCATTCTCCAGATTGCGGACCGTACCCAATTGGAAACTATCGTAAAACCAATCGCCCGAACGAAAGGCCAGGTTGCGCAAAAGGTGCATTAAACCAATAAATAGGGCAATCACTAGTAGCTGCTGATAGCGATCTTGTAAGGCTTGGCCACTGATCCCTTCAGTGCCGGTTACCATACTGTCTACCATCTGCTGATAGTAAATCGGGATAATAATAGATTCAGCGATAATGCCTAGTGCGTAACAACCATAAATACCCAAAAAGTACCAGCGATATTGGTGGGTGGCTTTCGCCCAGTATTGCAGGAGTTGTCTAAACTGCGAAAACAACTGGCGGGCAGAAGTGGTCGTTGTCTTTTGGCTGCTCATGGGGTGGGGGATTTTGACGTTCAGGTGGGTAGAACAGCAGTCTAGGTAGAATAATTCCTAGCCTCCCCAAAAAATCGACCAATCGCCCCCGCTACTCCATAGCGAGTAAAACCCTTACCGCAGTGTAGCTAGCGCTTAAAGCGCTCAATGTAGTTGTTGATTAATGCTGTTTGTTCTTCCGTGAAGATCAACGTGCCGTATACCTCTTCCAGATACTCATCGAAGTAAAAGTCGTGCATCAACTCCCGGTAACTGGAAGGGCGCATCGCGCGGATTTGTCGCTTTAGATCGCGCTTGAAAACACGAAAGTCGACCAGGTTAAGCGGCGAGAAATAATCCAGTACGGTAGCCGCGGCATCGGCGTAATCCACACTGGGAAAGGCGCGGCCAGCGGCCTCCTGCTCAGCAAGAAGAGTTTGCCGGGCGGCGAGCTCCGCTGGACTCAACTCCTCTTCGCTGGTAGCTATCATAAACATGCCGGCTCCACTATAGTCTTTGGCAATGGTGTAGCTGTCCCAATTGAGTTCATTGATCGAGTTGGCGGTAGCCAGGCTTTCCGACCAGGCTACTGGGTTATTAACGACCACGACGGCGGTGGAATGACGTTGGTAAGAGGAATCCCCCACAATGGTTCCGGCACTGATGTCGATACCGTCAAAGGAGCGGCGGTCTAGCACCAGCGCTCCGTCTTTGATGGGAGCGGCAATACTGTGAATGGTACCGTCAGTACTCTGGGTGACGAAAGCGAGTTGTTGCTCATGACCGAGTAGCGCTTCTCGCAAGGGTATTAGTGTTTTATCGAAATAAGAGAGGTGACTGGCGAGCGAAAAGTAATCGGGCTCAAAGGGGCCCATACCGATGGCGCTGGAAAAACTACCCCTTAGCCTGGTCGCTGGAAACAATTCCTCCCTGAGAGCAGTAAAAAATTCCCCTCCTCCAGAGGATTGCTGTTCGGGCGTTAGGGTATAAATGCCGCCCGGCCCGGAAACTTTGATGTAATCACCAGCAGCAGAAAAGCGGAGCTCTCCGTTTGGCTGGATTTTGTCACGGACCTTTAATGCTTTACCATTGTAGGTAACACTTCCCTTAATGATAGCGACGTAATAGTTTTGGGCGATCACGGATGACCCAAGAGAGAAAAACAGGCAAAAAAGTAGGCTGCGCATGATGAGGATCGTACGATAGTGAGGGGGCAGCCAAGATATAAATATTGTGCAGCTTACCTTTGATCTTATGCGTAGGATTCATCGCTGGGATATCGCCCGATACCTATTAGTTGCCCCAATCAGTTACGTTGGCTATCTGATTGCAGTGAAGACCCTGCGCTACAGCAACGGGGATACTCGAGAGGGACTTTTGATCGCTAAACAGGCCTACCTGGAAGCACCAGGCTACCTCTGGTCTTTCTATGTACACGCCTTTGTGAGTGTACTCGTGCTAGTCTTAGGACTATTGCAGTTTTGGCCCCGAATTTACCGCTGGCGACCCGTCTGGCACCGCTGGATAGGGCGCAGCTACGTGCTTTTAGTATTACTAATCAGTGCCCCCGCAGCACTTTGGATGTCCCGCTTCGCAAATGGCGGCTACCCCAGTGAGCTGGCTTTTGGTCTACAGGCGCTGCTCTGGTGGGGCACTACGGCACTGGGTTGGTGGTGGGCCTGTAAACGAAATTGGAGCGCGCATCTGAAGTTAATGCTCTACTCTTATGCTTTGGCCCTGGGCGCCGTCAGTTTGCGGATTTTGGCTTATGTTACGCCTTTACTCATCGAAACTTACCCCACCGAGACTTATATCGGCAATGCCTGGTTAAGCTGGGTAGGCAACCTCCTAGTTTTGGAAGTTTTGCTAGCACTGGGCTTGCAACGGCATTTGCAGCAGCGGTTTTTTCAGGGCTAGTGTCTATTTCTGATAGCACACCTTTTATTTAACCACCTATTATGCTAAACAACATGAGATCACTACCATTTTTGCAATTGATCATCCTTTGTTTTTTGACCACTGCTTGTGGCGAAAAGGCTACAAGCCCTGATCAGTCCGAGGATTTCGGCAGCGAGGCCTCCACCAGCGGAAGTACAAATACAACTGATCAAGAAAACGCTACCGGTACTGCTACGGCCCCGCTTGAGGAAGCCTCATCACCCAGCTTTATGCCTCTGGAAGGAGCAACTTATGCCTTTAATCATGAAGACGTACTCGCCGCAGCGGACCTGTCCGAGTACAACCTGGATGACCTGGCGATGATGCGTAATGAAATTTATGCCCACTACGGCTATCAATTCAAAAATGCCAATTGGGCGACCCACTTTGCAGCAGCCGGCTTTCCCGCTACCGACGATTATATCGATGATCAGCTGACCGCTACCGACAAGGCCAATATCGAAATGATCGTACTGGCAGAGTCTCAGCTACGCCATGCGCAGCAGGAAGCAGAAACAGCAGTGGATACGCCCGTCGCTATCCAGCTAAAAGACATCGAAGAGGAAGGTAACATCTCCGCTAGGTTCAGACTCTTTCTTCAAGACTGGCTACAATCAGCCTTTATGGAGAACGAGGAATACATTGAATCTACCCTATACCCTGGCTTTGAAATGGCTAGTACGGAGATGATCCTGCGGGAGTTCGGCCAGAAAGAATTCGGCGACGAAATGAGTACCGTTACCTACTCCGTGGCTCACTGTGCATTCGACCACTGTGACTGGTGTGGTGAAGAGTTGGGCGTGGAGGCGACGGGCGAACGTTATCATTTCTCCAAGCTGTGGAACACCGAAGACCCCGAGGCCATTCGCGATGGCTGGATGCTCGGTTTTTACTTCGTCGAAGTAGAGGACGGCTTCCAGATCTACTGTATGAGTGCAGCTGGCTAATCAGCTTGCTACCCTAGAAACTCCAGTCGCGCTTCCAGATATCAATCAGATCAAAGCTGATCTTGAAGCTGGTATCAGGGCGACGGTTATTGGCATCGGCCAGGACGCCAAATAGTCCTACCCGCAGCCGTCGCCTTGCTCCGATCTTGAAGACGCGTTCGATACCCGCGAAGACTTCCTGATGCCGGTAATTACCATCTTGCAGCCACAGTAAGCCACCGCCCATTACGGTTTTAAGTCCGGTCTTTTTAAGCAGCGGGATATTGTTGATGATCGCACCGTTGAAGTGGTGGATGTAGTGCAACTCAAAGTGCAGGTCGGTCGTGGTCAATGAGGTGTCCAACGACTGAAAGGTCTGCAAAGGATTAGAGTAGAGTAGGGGGTCGCTCTGCCGGAATTGCTTCCAGTCGACAAAACGCAAATCTTCCGTATTGACAAACTGGCCCAGTTGGGCACGGTAGCGGGAGTTACCCAGTGGGCCGAGGATGATTTCCTGCTCAATGGCCGCTTCCAGATAATCAAAACGAATGTCGCTGCTAAAAGCCCCACTGGCCCCGTGGCGGTGCAGGATGCTAAAGGTAGGCCACTTACTGCCCAGAATTACCTTGCGGTCAGGTTCGCGCATGTAGCGCTGGCCCGGGGTAAAACTTAGGCGATTGGAAACGATGAAGGCCTGGTAGCGCTCAAAGTCGATGATCTCATCCTCATCCTCCACCAGATTGTCGACGAAGGAGCCTACATCATAGCCGGTAATGGGGCGGCGATCGCTCCATTCAGCCCGGGATTCCAACATCAACCCGTTGACAATTTCAATCTGATGCCCCATCCGCAAGGCATCCTTCAGAATGTAGTTGGAGGGTTTGAGTAGATTGAGGTAAGCGTCGAATTCGTTGATGGCATCGAAGGAACGGCCACCGCTAATCGAAACGTCAGCCCGACGGAAAGGATCGTAGCGGAACCAGGAACTGAAGTTGCCCTGAATATCTTGGTTGCGTAGTCCGTAATCAATCGAACCGCTATTGCTCCAGATACGACCACTGGGGTAGCGCTTAAAGCGCGACAAATAGGGACCCACCCGCCAGCCACCTACCGGACTAAAGTCGACCATCGAAGCCAGAGAACCAATATAGAGGTGGGTTTTTTCCCTCCAGTTGCGCATGCCCACGCCATCCCAGGCGATTTCCAGCAAATTGATGCGATTGTATTGTTCTTCGACACTGTCGCGGTATTCGGGACTATTGCGTACCGCCTGAATACTATCGCGAAGGCGGATCATCTGGGCTTCTCGCTCCTGCAAGGCTTCGGTACGGGTGCCGGCCCAGTAGTCGCCGTCGCGCTCATAAGCCTCGCGGGTCGTGACGGCTACCTCGTTGCCGAAGAAGCGTTCGGGAAATTCGTAGTTGTGTTCGTAATCGGAATAACTCAGTACGGTCGAGCCGCGAAAAATCTTATTGCGCCCCTGGCGAGCTGAATAGGTGAAAGCCTGCCGATTAACGATCCATAGTTGCTCGTCGAGCTGGCTAAAGGATTGCTCAATGCGAAAATCATCGGCGATGAGCAGGGTGCCGCTGGGCAGATCTAATTCCAGCCGGTTGATCGTCCAGCTACCTTCGTTGATCCAGAGCGTACCATTGACGGTAGAATTGCCGCTTTTACGCGGAATGACCTTGATCTCATAGACCAGCTGATTGCCCTCCATAACCGTGGCGACCAGCTCGTATTTGTAGGATAGAATGGCCGTATTACTTAAGGGAGAAATGACGGGGGCATCGGCAATGCCGGGCAGGTAGACCAGGTTGCGGTAGAAGTTGAAGTCCGTCTCGGCAAAAATGGGGACAAACAGTCCGGAGGTATTGCCGTAGGCCTGGTAGGCTGTTCTTTCTTCTTTGTACTTCCGCGGGTATTGATAGTTGAGGGTAACTTCCAGCTCTACCAGATTAAGCCCATTCAAAAGCGCTTGTTCTTCGGCACGGGCAGCTGCTTCCTCCGCGGCAAATGGATCTGCATCGGGAGCGTCTAGCTCTACCGTTAGGGTGGACTGAGGGGAAGGGGTAGGGCGTTGATTTTCGGTGGTTTCGACGGCTTTTAGGTAAATGTTGGTCCGGTAGCTATCTGCGGCGGTCAGCTGTACTTCTTTATGGTCAATGACTTTCTTGATGATGCCAAAGGCCGGGTCACGTTCGCTGGCAGAAACCACAATTTCATCTAGCTCGACGCCCGAAGTATGCAGCTGAATATTGACCCAGGCCGTATCGCCTACTAAGAGGACGCGCTCTGACCGACTTTCATAACCGAGGCTGGAAAAAACCAGGTTGTATTCTCCTTCCACGTCCAGGCGCAGCTCGTACTGACCGGCATCGTCGCTGATGGTGCCGGTTTGTAACTGCTGCACAAAGATATTGGCAAAAGGCACCGGCTCCTGAAACTCATTAGTGATGCGCCCCGTAATGACCTGTGCACCCAAAGGCAAAAGCCCGTATAAGAGCAACAGGCTGAGCCCGTGACGCAGCAGCGCAGTGTAGTAGTTGGTTTTGAATGCAGTCATGAGGTGGTTCCAATAAGTACGTCAGGTACAATGGATATACCATAAGACGTCAAAGGTTCGATCAGGAGTTGCCTTTTGGTCAATCTTTAACGGGGATTTAACGAGCTTTTAGCAACGGCTGATGGAGCTGTTTATTCCTAAGACAAAGGGGCACTAAGGGCTATGTTGGGGATCGTAATCGTCTTGTTATTTGGAATGTGTCTATTTTTTATAGATAAAATTCTGCAACAGACTATTTTTTCAGATGAATTACTATATTAGCTAAATCAATATTCATGTGTCGCATAGGTGATGCCTAGTCCGTACACATGTCTGTATTTCCTACTGCATTAATCGCTATCTACTGTAAGTATGCAACTCGAAGGCCGTGAAACCTTTAACGCTAGTCCTCAGCAAATCTGGGACATCCTTATGAACACCGACAAGCTGGCCAACATCACTCCGGGCCTTTCTCGACTGGAAGCCAATGGTGATGATACCTACATCGCAGTAGCCGATGTGAAAATTGGCCCGGTCAAAGGCTCCTTCAAGGGAGATATGTCCATTACCAACAAACAAGAAGGCGAAGCTTTTACGCTCAACGTATTGCAGAAGAGTAAAATTGGCAATGTCAATGCTGCCGTTGATATCGGCTTACAGGCTGTTTCCGAGACAGAGACCGATTTATTTTTCAGCGGGAAGGCAAAAATGTCTGGCCTGCTGGCGCGTACCGGTGCGCGGGTAATGACCGGGGTAGCGAACTCACTGACCAAACAATTCTTCGACGGCCTAAGAGAAGAATTAGGCAGCTAAGCCTAGCGGGCTTGCTTGCTCTATTGTATGACAACCCTCCGGTCTCGTAGATCGGAACTCATAATAATGGCTAACTATCGCCATCTATCAAATCTAACAGCATTAGCATATGGCACACCAAATTTCCTTAACCGTTAACGGTAAACAGCAGCAACTCGAGGTCGAGGCCCGCGACCTGCTGGTAGATGTACTACGAGAAAAATGTCGATTGACCGGCACACACGTCGGCTGCGACACCAGCAGTTGCGGTGCTTGTGTAGTTGAAGTAGACGGGCTCTCGGTCAAGTCTTGTACCCTGACGGCAGTTCAGGCAGATGGTGGCTCCGTACTGACCGTAGAGGGCCTGGCCGGGTCAGATGGTTTACACCCCATACAGGAAGGTTTCAAGGAGGAACATGGTTTGCAGTGCGGCTTCTGTACGCCCGGGATGATAATGACCGCTAAAGACCTCCTGGCGCGTAACCCCAATCCAACGGAGCACGAAATCCGCGAAGCCTTAGAAGGCAACTTTTGCCGCTGTACGGGCTACCATAATATCGTTCGCTCTATTCAGTACGCTGCCGCTAAAATGCGCGGCGAAACGCCGGTATCGGCTTCCTAAAACGCAGTTGCTTGTGGTGGAATAGACTCGAAGGCCAAGCTAATCACCCTCATCAAAAAGAAAAAGAAAAACATGTCTAAGTACATAGGAAAATCTATAAAAAGAGTAGAAGACAAGCGCTTCCTAACGGGCAAGGGAAATTATACGGACGATATGGTGCTGCCGCAGCAGACTTACGCCTACATCGTCCGTTCCCCTTACGCCCATGCCAAAGTCAACGGCATTGATATCTCCGAGGCTCAAAAGGCATCCGGAGTAGTAGCGGTATTTACCGGAAAGGATATTCCGGAAAGCATCGCCGGCGTACCGGCAGGTTGGCAGGTCAATTTCAAAAACGGCGATATCATGAAGGAGCCCCCCCATCCGCTCCTGATACGCGACAAAGCCCGCCACATCGGGGATGCTGTCGCAGTCGTCATCGCGGAATCCAAAGCCGAGGCTAAAGATGCCGCCGAGCTGGTGGAAGTCGACTGGGAAGAACTGGATGCCGTTACCGATCCTAGAGCTGCGGCCCAGGAAGGCGCTCCTTTGGTCCATGAAGATTGTCCGCATAATATGTGCTTCGACTGGGAGTTGGGTAATCCCAAAGAAGAAGTAGACGCTGCGATAGCAGCAGCACATCACGTGACCAGCCTCGAGTTCGTCAATCAGCGGATGATTCCCAATGCCATGGAACCTCGCTCCGCCATTGGCCACTACGAAACGGCACGTGACTACTACACGCTCTACACCAGCTCGCAGAACCCCCACCTGATTCGTCTCTTGATGTGTGCTTTCGTACTGGGACTTCCCGAGCACAAGGTGCGGGTAGTAGCTCCAGATGTAGGTGGTGGCTTTGGCAGTAAAATCTTCCACTACACGGAGGAGGCTCTGGTAATCTGGGCGTCGAAGCAGATTGAGCGCCCCGTAAAATGGACGGCCGAACGCTCCGAAAGCTTTATGACCGATGCGCACGGCCGCGACCACGTTTCTGAAGCCAAAATGGGCTTCGATAAAGCTGGTAACATTACTGCTTTACGGGTCAATACTTACGCTAACCTGGGCGCTTACATCTCCACTTTCGCACCAGCGGTTCCTACCTACCTGCACGGCACCTTGCTTCAAGGCTTATACACTACACCTAAGATTAATGTCGACGTCACGGCTACCTTTACCCACACTAATGCCGTAGATGCCTACCGTGGAGCTGGTCGCCCCGAAGCAACCTACCTGCTAGAACGCCTACTCGACCTGGCGGCCCTTGAAATGGATCGCGACCCAGCTGAGCTGCGTAAGCAAAACTTCATTCCAGCTTTCGACGGGGTCACTGAACCCGGTTACCAAACCCAGGTAGCCTTACAGTACGACAGCGGTGATTACCACGCCGTACTGGATCGCGGCCTGGAAATGGTCGGCTATCAAGATTTCCGTAAAGAGCAGGCAGAAGCGGCTAAAAACGGTAAATACCTGGGCATTGGTTTCTCAACCTACATTGAGGCCTGCGGCATCGCCCCTTCTGCCGTAGTCGGTGCACTGGGTGCTCGAGCGGGGCTCTACGAATCGGCCCAAGTAAGGGTACAGCCTACGGGTAAAGTAAGCGTGTATTCAGGGTCCCACAGCCACGGACAAGGACATGAAACGACCTTCGCTCAGGTAGTAGCAGATAAATTGGGTATTGCGCTGGAAGATGTCGAGATCGTACACGGCGATTCAGAATCCGTAGCCTTTGGAATGGGTACTTACGGTTCGCGTAGTCTGGCCGTAGGCGGCAGTGCCATCGTAAAGAGTATCGATAAAGTACTGGAAAAAGGCGCTAAAATTGCTGCCCATAAGCTGGAGGCGCAGGTCGATGACCTGGAGTATGCTGAAGGTAAATGGACCGTCAAGGGTACCGACCGTTCGATTGCTTTTGGCGACGTATCGCTCACGGCTTACGTGCCCCACGATTATCCCGAAGGTCTGGAGCCCGGGCTAGATTTCTCCAGCTTCTACGACCCGGCCAACTTTACCTATCCCTTTGGTTGCCACATTGCTGTGGTAGAAATCGACCCGGAAACCGGCAAGGTCGCCCTCAAGCGCTTCGTAGCAGTAGATGATGTAGGCAACGTCATCAACCCGATGATCGTCGATGGCCAAATTCACGGCGGATTGGCGCAGGGCATCGGACAAGCACTCTTTGAAGGAGCGATCTACGACGACTACGGTCAGTTGATCAATGGCTCCTACATGGATTATTGCATGCCCCGAGCGGACGATTTCCCCAGCTTCGAAATTGATCGTACGACCACCCCTTGTCCTCATAATCCACTGGGAGTAAAGGGCGCAGGCGAAGCGGGCTGTATCGGTTCAACTCCGGCAGTGGTCAATGCGGTCATTGACGCGCTTTGGAAGAATGGTCATCAGGTCAAAGACATCCGGATGCCCCTCATTCCTGAGCGGGTTTGGAATGCCATGCAATCATAAATTAATAGTCCTGAGCTGGTGGCTAAGGCCTCTGACTCAGTAAAAACATAAAGATGATACCTAGTTCATTTGAATACCAACGGGCGGCTAGTGTCCAAGAAGCCCTCTCGCTACTAGGGGAGGATGCCCAGCTGCTAGCGGGCGGTCACAGCCTGATTCCCGCCATGAAATTGCGGCTTAATCAGCCAGGGACTCTGGTAGATATATCCCGTATTGAGGCCCTAAAGCAAATTAGTGAAAGTGAACAGCATTTGGTGATAGGCGCCGCTGCTACCCACGGCCAGATCGCTGCTTCAGCATTGGTGCAACAGCACTGTGGTTTTTTGGCTGCGGGAGCGGGAGAGATCGGAGACATCCAGGTGCGTAATAAAGGCACCATCGGCGGCAGCCTGGCGCATGCCGACCCCGCTGCGGATTGGCCCGGTCTGCTGATTGCCGCCGGAGCCGAGATCGAAATGGTAGGCTCGGGAGGCAGTCGTAAGTTGAAGGCCGAAGATTTTTTCCAGGGCTTTTTTGAAACTGCCCTGGCAGAAGGAGAGATCATCACAGCGGTGCACGTCCCTAAAATGCACGCGGACCAGCGCGCCAGTTACGAAAAGTTTGCGCAGCCGGCTTCGCGCTATGCTATTGTTGGGGTGGCCGTTGTCCTAACCTTTTACGATGGCAGCATTCGAGAAGCGCGCGTTGGAGTAAATGGTCTGGCCGATTGTGCTTACCTCGATACTGCCGTGATAGCCGCCCTGGAGAACCAAAAGGCCAATGCGGATACTGCCACTGCTGCCGCACAAAAGGCTGGCGAAGGTAAAAACCCGATGAGCGATCACTACGCCTCTGAAAAATACCGAGCCAACCTGGCACGAGTAGTTACAAAACGGGCGCTAAATGCTTGTTTGTAGCTTAGAGATTGCTTTGGCCTCTCCCTAACCGCCGAAGGCAGCAGCGAAGCTAATCCCTCTCCGTAGGAGAGGGACTTCATCACGTACGGAAAATAATGAATGACTTTTCCTGCCCTGTTCTGCTCCCCTCTCCTTCGGAGAGGGGCGGGGGGAGAGGCCTAAACAATAAATTAGCAAGATATTTTAGCTTATGCTCCAGAATTTGTTGCCATTAATCCATTTACCGCCAGCTGCTTAAAGTATGGAGGTAAATCAAGCATTAGCCCGTATCACCGCCCAGCTGCTTAAGCAGGGCTACATTGCTGATCGGCAAATCGGCATGACCTTGCACCTGGCCAAGCTGCTGCAAAAGCCCGTACTACTGGAAGGACCTGCGGGAGTAGGAAAAACAGAAATAGCAAAAGTGCTGGCGACTCTGCAATCCGCTGACTTAATCCGCTTGCAGTGCTACGAAGGGCTGGATGCCAATCAGGCGATTTACGAGTGGAACTACCAACGACAGCTGCTTTATTTGAAGATGAGCGAGCAAGACGGGCGTAGTCTGGCAGAGAAAGAAACGGCCATTTTTGGACGCGATTTCTTACTGGAACGCCCCTTGCTGAAAGCCATCTCGGGCGATGAACCTAAGGTGCTGCTTATCGATGAGCTGGACCGTGCCGACGAAGAATTCGAAAGCTTCTTGCTAGAGATTTTATCGGACTGGCAGATCAGCATTCCGGAGGTGGGTACGATCAAGGCCGAGCGAATACCCGCCGTGATTATCACCTCTAACCGGACGCGGGAGTTGTCCGATGCCCTGCGTCGGCGCTGCCTGTATCTCTGGATTGACTATCCGGATGCAGAGAAAGAAGTAGCCATCATCCGCAGTCGCTTGCCGCAGATTGATCAGCTATTGGCGGAGCAAATTGGGGCCTTTATGGCGGAAGTGCGTCAACAGCGCCTGGAGAAGGTGCCGGGCATCGCTGAAACCCTGGACTGGGCCACGACCCTGGCGGCGCTCCACATCGACCATCTGGATAAAGCCATCGTGGAAGATACGCTGGGTGTCATCCTCAAGGACTGGAAGGACGTGCGGGAAACCCAAGATTCCCTGTCGGAACTCTTCGAGCGGGTAGGGATCATTTCCAAAGTCGGCTAAGTGGAAACGGGCCTGATTTCACGTAAGACCGATCTACCCGCGCAGTTGGTTCAATTTTGTCGCTACCTGAGGGGACAAGGGTTTTTTAGTGGGCCGCAGGAAGAGACCGATGCGCTCCAAGCCTTCGTTCAGCATGTGCCCGCTAATCCGGAAGAATTCGGGCAATTACTGGCGGCGGTGTTGGTGAAAAGTAAGGATCAGTACTTCCGCTTTCCAGAGCTGTTTAAGCAGTATTGGAGTCAGTTAGAGCGAGCAGAAAACAGCAAAGTAACTGAGCAGGAAGAGGAACAAGGCCGCCGAAAACCAGCACAGCGAGCACCAAGTATACAGGAGCTGAAAAACTGGTTGTACAACGGTCGGCAAAGCACGGAAGAAGAGGAAATTGCTGCTTTTTCCGCTGCGGAAGTATTCACCCAAAAAGACTTTTCGGCCTTTTCTGCTACGGAGGTGGAGGAGATCATCCGCATCATTCGTCAACTGGCCCACTGGTTGGCCCACGAGCAACGGCGACGCTGGGTAACGGCCCGCAAGGCCCGGCAAATTGACTTGGCGCGGAGCATGCGCAAAAATAGTAGTCGGGGAGGGGAGCTGGACTACTTTATGTGGCGGCGACGTAAACCACAGCGGCAGAAGGTGACCCTCTTTTGCGACGTCAGTAAATCGATGGACCTCTACGCCCGCTTCCTGATCCAATTCATGTACGGCTTTCATCGGGTCAGTACCCGCTTAGAGACCTTTGTCTTCAGCACGGGATTGACGCGCATTAGTCCGGCTTTGCACCAACGAGAGTTCAACGAAAGCCTGGAACACTTAAGTGAATTGGTACCCAATTGGTCGGGCGGTACCAATATTGGTCAGTCTTTTTTGCACTTCCGCAGGGATTACGGTCGCCGCTACCTCGACCGTCAGACAACGGTGATGATCCTCAGCGACGGTTGGGATCAGGGCGAAGCTGCCCAGCTAGATGAGCAGTTGCACTTCCTGAAAAAACACAGCCGCCGCATCATCTGGATCAACCCGCTGGCCGGCCGACCCGGCTACGAACCACAGACCGTCGGGATGCAAACGGCCCTGCCTTTCGTCGACTACTTCACGTCAGCTCATAATCTAGAGACCCTGGTGGAGATGATTAGGTGGATGAGGTAAAAGGGGACAGGGGGTTTGGATAGAGGTAGGAAGAAGCGATCAGATTTACAGCTGTGGAAGTACAAGTGAACTACGCTCGATAAAGTCGCCGAGCTATCCCCAGAAACCAAACGATCTGAAGCAACCCAAAAACCGCCCCCAGCTCACTCAAGCCAGGTAGAATAGTGAGCATCCCTGATAGGCCCACGGCCATGCCTAAGTAAATGAGCCAACGCGGAAAAGCAGACTGGCGCTGCGCTTGAATGCTGACGAGTAGTACCCATATACCACCCACGATTTCGACACCACCACCTAGTCCATTTTGCAGCATCTCAAGCGTGCTCCAGGTGATGGCAGCTTGTTGAGGATGCCGGTCAAAAAGACTCGCTAACTGATCTATGCCGACGTGGGTAATCATACCACTGGCGATGACTAAGCCAGACCAAACGTAGCCGAAGATGGGACTACTGAAGTCCAGCAGGTCGTTCCGCTTAGTCAGAAAAATTCGCAACCCACTTGTCAGAACAATTAGTACCAGACCAAAGAGGATATAAATGACCAAGATCCAGACTTGATAGAGCACTTGCTGCTCGATTAGAAAAAACAGCCGCTGCTCGCTGGTCCAGCTTTCCTCAGTTAGTGGATTTAAAACCGTTAACATTAGCGCAAAGCCGAAAATGTAGGCCAGAGCTTGAAAAAGGGCGCTAGCGGCCGTGATTTTACTAGTTGAGTAGTGCATGAGTTGGTAATTAGAAGAGGAAGGAAAATGGGCGGACGACTGCTGAAGCTGCGGTTTTAGTAAGCCGCCCTGCCCTTAAGGATTAGTTAGCAGCCAGGAAGCTGTTAATCGCATCTGCGATAGCGCTGCTTAATTGGTTATATGATTGTTGGTTGAAAACGGCGTCTAGATTGGTCATGAAGCTGTAGCCTTGTGCACGTGCCGGATCGACCTCCAGGTAAGCAGAGACACCAAAGCTATTGCCGCCGTGCCGGTATTTGCTACCGTCTTTTATCCAGAACAGACTATGGTTATCGCCAAAATCAGCAGGTACTTGACCAGCTGGTAATTGGTCGGAGAAGAGCAGGTCGTAGTAGTCACTTGAAAACAGTAGATTGCTTTGTCCCTGACTGCCATGTACCATATCGAGTAGATAATAGCCGAGTTCCGTATTAGAGGTAAAAAGGTTGCCCTCTGCGTAAGAGTCGTTATCGTAATAGGGAAAAGGGGTGTTGCGATCAAAGTACCAGTGATTGAGTTGGGCCAGATCCACCTCTTCTAATTGATAGGTGGCAGTATTCATGCCAAGTGGCTCCAGTACTTGCTCCTTAACGAAAAGGTGGAAGGGCTGCTCCGCGGCCTGCTCAATGAGGTAGGCCATCAAAGCCGTACCCATATTGGAATAAGACCAGCTGCTGCCAGTGGTGGCGTCCGCAAAGTTGTCGAGGCTGTAGAAGTCGCCGTCCACTAGGAGATAATCGGCGAGGTAGTCTTCCAGACTACGGCTAGGGCGTTGCAGAATCCCTAGCTGATCAGTAAGCATGCGGGCGCCGGGTGTATTGATGTCCTGACCGGGCAGAATGCTGTAATTGGCTACAAAGTAAGTGGAAGGATTGTCGAGTAAACCAGAAGTATGGGTAAGCAGATGCTTTACTTGAATCACTGCATCAGGCTGCTTGGGGTTGACGATGGAAACGGGGAGTAAATCGTTGATGTCAGTTTCCAGTTCGAAAAGCCCCAGGGCAATAGCTTTAGCCGTTGCTGCTCCAACGAAGGTCTTACTGACGGATGCCAGCGGCTGTACGGTCTGATTGGTAAAAGGAGTCTCATTGGCGACCTCTGCCTGTCCAAAAGCTTCCTGATAAATGATGGCGTCATTACTGACTATGGTGAGCGCAAAACCTGGAGCAGCGTTTTGGGCCAGGATGCCCGCGAGGGCATTAGTTAATTCAGCGGCGGTGCTAATGCTTTGTGGGGGTGCGGGCTCATCATCTTGGTCGCAGGCCGAAACAAACGGCAGGATCAACAGGAGCAGCAGCAAGAGGTTATTGAATAGCGTTTTCATAATTAGATATTTGTGGTAGTTGAAAGGAAGGGTTGGTTTTTAAGAGCGCGAGGTAGCGGCTAGCGGATTATGCCCCCAGGGAGCTGAAATGAGGATATTGAAGACCCAGTTGCGATTATAGACCTCTGCGTTGCGGGAGAGATTGGATAAGCCATGCTGGTAGCGCAGATCAAAAGCAATCCGGGATTGTCGCAGGGGCAGCTCGTAGCCCATTCCTAGTTGAAGTCCAACTTCCCAGCGCCGGAAACTAGCCTCCGTACCACTGAAGACCCGACTGTTTACTTGATCGGGCAGTCCTTCTTGGCCTTCGGTCTTTATGCGTCCGGCCAGGTTGTAGGCCATTGAAGGGCCGGCATTAGCGTAGAAGCGCCCCAGGTGAATGCGGGCGAGTAAGGGCAGCTCCAGGCTGAACAAGCGCGTTTTTGTGGCTGCGGCGCCCAGCGGATTGTTGGCCTTAAGGGCGCCACCTTTCATCATGAAGTAGAACTCGGATTGTAGACTCAGCGCAGGGGTGATACCCGCCTGGAAAGCAAGGCCTGCCTGTACGCCCCAGACGGGCTTGCGGAAGCCCTTGAATTGCTCTTGCTGATCGCCGTAATGGAAATTGGTGGCCGTGTAATTGAGTAGGTAATCCAGATGGGTTTGTTGCGCCCGTAGGGTAGGGGTGACTAAGTAGCCCATAATAAGGGCGTAGAGTAGCACTGCCCAGCGAGCGATAGTGAAGGTATTGGGAGTTCTCATTGTTTTGTTTTTTGATGGACTGACTATGCTTTAGTAGCCTGAATGATTGATGGGACAAAACTGCGGTGACAATCCGCCCTGATCGTCGGAGATTATAAATGCGGACTTCTTCGTGAGATTCAGTACTTTCGTTACCCTAAGCCTTTCGCCCATATGGATCAGCTTGCCCAAGCAAGTATGGAGACGCGTTCTATCGCTGTGTTACCCTTTGTCAACATGAGTAACGACCGGGAGAATGAATATTTCAGCGATGGTATCACGGAGGAAATCATCAATGCGCTGACTCGTATTCCGGGCTTAAAAGTGATCGCTCGTACTTCCTCTTTTGCCTTTAAGGGGAAGAATGAAGACGTCCGCTCCATCGGTGAGCAGCTGGGCGTCGCCAGTATCCTAGAAGGTAGCGTGCGTAAGTCGCAAAAGCGGATTAGAATCACCGCACAATTGATTGAAACTCGGGGAGGAACTCATCTTTGGTCGAAAAATTACGATCGGGAATTGGAAGATATCTTTGCCGTTCAGGATGAAATCAGCTTGTTGATTGCTGATCAAATCCGGGAAAATTTTGGGCACTTGGTTATTTCTGAAGCGCTGGTCATTCCGCCAAAGATTAGCTCTGAAAACTATCAGCGTTTCCTAAAAGGCAGGTACTGCGTCCAGTTGTTCAATCCTGAGCAGGTCAAAGAAGGTATCTCGATTCTAGAGCGAGTAATCGAAGAATCTCCAGGTTTTGCTTTAGCTTATGTTAGCATTCATTATGGCTATAATATTTTGGCGGCTGCTGGTTTAATGCCGATGCAGGAAGCCTTAAGTACTGGGAAAGCCTACCTAGATCGCGCGATCGCACTAGATCATCAATTGCCCGAAGCATTTCACTCGCTGGGGTGGCATAGTCTAAATCAAGATTGGGATTTTAAAAGCTCTGAGGCTTATTTGCTAAAGGCTATCAAACTAAGGCCTGGCTATGCAGAAGCCCATCAGAAGCTATTCATAAGTCTGGCGCTCGAAGGGCACTTATCCCAAGCTTTTTACCACATCCAGCAAGCACTGGAGTTAGATCCGCTGTCTCCTCTTAGTAATTATTTCATGTCCTATTACTATTATTTAGTGAGGGATTTTGAAAATACGAGCTACTATTTTGAGCGTACTTTTGAGCTGGACCCTCGCTTTCTAGTAGGTTACTCTATTTATGCGCTTGCTTTAATTTCGCAGGGGCGTACCGAAGAAATTCTACAGGTCACGAATTTAATTCCCGAGATGGAGGGGGCTAGGGTAGAGCGCCTGATTATGCGTGCTTTAGCGGAGGCAGCAACCACCGTAACGGAAAATGACTCGCTAACACTAAAGCTCATGCATGCTGAGTTGACTGGGCCAAGCCGGGAGCGAGTTCGTTTTTTCCTTATTTATGTTGAATTACTGCGCGGAAACCCTGAAAGAGCCTTGACGCACATCCAGAACGGAATCCCGAATCGAGAGCCACTACTTACTTTACTTAAAGTCGATCCAGTTCTAAAACCTCTCCACACCTTCCCGGCTTTTCAAGCTGCGCTGGATATTATCTACGCTCATTCCCGGTCATCTAAAGCTCTAAAAAAGTCTTATTCGAGTCCTTTGTTAACCAAGGAGGAAGCCAGCGAGGAACTCGGAAATTTGCAGGCATTTATGCAAGCTGAGCGACCCTACTTAGAGGCGGATTTAAGCCTGCGTAGCCTGGCCGCAAACATTGAGTTGCATCCCAATAAGCTCTCTTGGCTCATCAACGACCGAATCGGTAAAAACTTCAACGAGTACGTGAATACCTTCCGTCTCGACGCATTTAAGGAGAAAGCACTCAATCCGGCTAATCGTCACTTGACTTTACTAGCCCTGGCCTTTGAAAGCGGTTTTAATTCCAAGACGGTCTTCAATGAGTTTTTCAAAAAGAAAGAGGGCATGCCCCCGCGCGCCTGGTTGAAAGCCCAGACTGTATAGCTAGTCCAGCGCAAAAACCTCTTACAATTAGTCCGCCATTATCATTCCAAACGATTACGCTTGATCGCAGCTACACCTTGTGAATTATCAAATCGGTACAATAGCCGCCATATATTGGCGCACAGTCTTCCCAGTCGTTCAACACTTCATTAGTGTGAAAAGGGGGTGTTGACTTCCCCCAAAATTCCCTACTTTACACCCGCAGTGTAGGCTACGCCTAGCTTATCGATTCATGCCTGAGATTTTTCTGTTGGACTGGTCCTTGTTTTTTGGCCGTTTCCACCCCGTAGTGGTCCATTTACCTATTGGAATGTTGCTTTTGGCGGCTATCTTAGAATGGTGGCCTGGCGATCGATTGCAAGTAGCCGCCAGAATAGCCTGGGGCTTAGGGGCGCTAACGGCCCTGTTTTCAGTCGTTTTTGGCTGGCTACTGGCCAGTAGTGGCGACTACGGCGGAGATGCATTGTTCTGGCACCGCTGGCTGGGGGTTGGGGTAATGGTCGCGGCTGCTCTCGGACTATACTTCAGTAGAAAAAGAGGTAGCGGTGGTCGCTGGTACGCGGCCTTCGTGGCGGCCTTATTACTGTTTACGGGCCATCAAGGCGGCAACCTGACTCACGGTGAAACCTACCTATGGGAACACGCCCCTGGTCTCGTCCAGAATTTAGTCGGCTTTGAGGGCGGAAGTCAGGATACGCTCGATTTTAGCCAGACCGACATCGATTCCATCGATCTCTATACCACCTTCCTACAGCCCATTATCGAAAAGAAGTGCGTGCGCTGTCATAATGCCGATAAGCAGAACGGAGGCTATCGCATGGACACCCCAGCCCATTTACTGGGGGAAGGCGATAACGGACCAATGATTCTCGCCGGCAATAGTACGGCCAGTGAATTAGTGCGGCGTATTACTTTGCCCCGTAAGCACAGCAAAGCCATGCCGCCGCAGGGCCAGGCCATGGACTACACGGAGGTGGCCCTGATGCGCTACTGGGTAGATCAGGGGGCCGATACCGCAGCGATGTTGCGACCTGCGGAAGTGCCCCAAGAAATAAAGTGGCTCCTGGAGAGAGATTATGGGCTGGAACTCCGAGCAAAAAGCTTTGTCGAACGACTTCGCTTACCGCCGCTGACCAGCGAGGTGATTCGCGCTTTGGAAGCGGGCGTTTGGCGGCTAGACGCAGTAGCCGCCACCAATCCTGCGCAAATGGCTGCGGTACGAGCCGGACAGACCGTTGATGCCACAGCCTTACAAACTCTGGCGGCTCAATTATCCGAACACTTAGTAGAGTTGGACCTCAATCGACAACCGTTAGCTGATGAGGACTTAGGGGTGCTGAATGAGTTTACCAATCTTCACCACCTACGGCTCAATAATACCCAACTAACGGATGCGGGACTCGACCCCTTGTTGGATTTGCCTAACCTGGCTACTCTCAATATTTATGGCACCGCCATCACGGACGACGGTTTGGCCAAATTAGCAGCGGCTCCCGCCCTAAAGCGCTTGTATCTCTGGGGAACCTCTACTTCCGATGAAGGGATCGCTGTACTACAAGCGGCTCGTCCTGAATTGGAGATTATCGGTGGGTTTCAATTTGCAGCACCCTCAAAATAATTAAAAATGAGTAAGTCGAATAGCCGGCGAAATTTTTTGACTTCCGCAGGTCTAACCACGCTAGGACTAGCCTGCGGTACGCCAGTTGCTCCCGTTACTGAAACTCCTCCGGAGCCAGCACCCGCCAGGCGCAACCGGATCGGTCAGGGGGATTTTACCTATGCCGTCGATAAACGCTGGGGAGAGCAAAACCCCGAACAGTACCCCGTTATGCATTGCCACGAAATGGTGATGGACCACCAGGGGCGCTTGATCTTACTCACTACCGATCGGCGCAACAACATCCTCGTCTATAATAAAGATGGTAAGGTGACCAATTCTTGGACGCACGACCTACCCGAAGCGCATGGACTGACCATTGCCGGGGAAGGGAGTGATCAAAGCCTCTGGATTACGGACTGTACAGCCGGGCGGGTGCTGAACGTCAGCCTGGATGGCCGGATCATCCGCGAGTTGGTGCTGCCTTCCGGTATCATTCCTGCTGATAAGGAATACAAGCCCACCGAAACGGCCATTTCCCCCAATGGCGATATTTATGTAGCTGATGGCTACGGCAGTAACCTGATCCTGCATTACGATAGCCTGGGACGCTTGAAACACCACTTTGGTGGGCCAGAGCATTTTGATTGTGCCCACGGTATTGCGTTGGACAGCCGCACAGCGGAACCGACCTTGTTGATTACCTCTCGTACGGGCAACAATTTTCAGCGCTGGACGCTCGGCGGCGAGCATCTCCAGACCTACGAAACACCGGGTTTATGGCTATGTCGGCCCGTGATTGATGGAGAACATACCTACTTCGCGGTCATCGTCACCAAGGATTGGTGGAAATACGACGGTATGATCGCCGTTCTGGATAAAGACATGAAGGTCGTTTCGCTGCCCGGAGGAAGCCCACCACCCGCCAGTCAGGATTTCCGGGAGGTCGGCTACGATGATACTTTCCTCAATCCCCATGATGTCTGTGTAGATGAAGACGGCAACCTCTACGTTCCACAGTGGAATTCTGGCAGAACCTATCCGATAAGACTTAAACGTTCGTAAATTCCGCGCCGAGAAGCTAGTGAGGCCTCTCCCTAAATCCCTCTCCGGGGGAGAGGGACTTTAGCCTTACACGGACTTTTCTGAAATTAAAGAACCCTTATTATAGTAAGATTTTCCGTTTGGCGCTCCCCTCTCCTCTGGAGAGGGGTCGGGGGAGAGGCCAAGAACTAAAAAACTAACCATGACTACCATCAAAGGCCCCGCTATTTTCCTAGCCCAGTTTATGGGCGATGAAGCTCCTTTCAATTCCTTGGACAGTATTTGTCAGTACATGGCCGACCTGGGCTATAAAGGTATTCAGCTCCCGACTTGGGATGATCGCCTGATTGATCTGCAACAGGCAGCTGAAAGCAAGGTCTATTGCGATGAGTTGAAGGGCCGGATCAATGATTTCGGACTGGAAATTACGGAGCTGAGC
>JBCCDS010000065.1:0-30210 GCA_039030655.1 Bacteroidota bacterium
AGCACCGTCGATTGCGTAAACGCGTACGGCCAGTAGACCCAGGTCACCACAGTCTAGGATCAGACCAGTGTCACCTACCATCGGACCGTCGAAGTCAGCAGCAGCAGCTGTGCTAGAACGGTAGATTGCGTACTCAACAGGACCCGTACAATCTTCTGCTTCAGAAGCAATGTACTCAGAAGCCCAGATCGCAGCCATGCCACCACCCTGGCCGTCAGGCATCAGTGTAGCAGTAAGACCGTTGATACATACGGGCGTTGGGGCCTTAGCATCTACGATTTCGAAGATGATCAAGGCTACCTCTGCGTTTCCACAGCCATCAGTGGCGCGGATACGTACCGCGTGGCGGCCCAGTGGTAGTTCTACATCAAAGCTGATCGTGAAGCTGCCGTTGTCGTTAACTACGTTTGGCTGTAGCGCAGGTGCTGCAGTTGGTACGAAGTCTGCTAAGGTCAGGATCTCATCACCGTCGATGTCCTGGAAGAAAGCATCCAACTCAGCAGTAGCCGTGTAGTCGTCAGCCGTCGTACAGTCGTCAGCAACCGTGAAGCCTAGCTCTACTGGCTCGGTACAGTTACCGTCTTCGTCTTCGAATGGATCGGGGTTAACCGTAGTTACTTCCGGAGCTACGTCGTCGTAGACCTTGATGAACTGGCGGTACAAGAAGGCACCGCGAGACTCGTCCGTACCGTAAGGCTCGGTTGAAGAACCGAATACCTGACCATTTGGATCGTGCAGATCAAGCGGAGAGATGAAGCCGTTGAAACGGTTGTTGTCCCGGTCCAGGTAGGCAATGTCATCATCCAGCGTGCTGATGGCACGTGGCAGGATGTGCAGCCAAGTCTGCTCTTCCAGGAAGTCGTCGCCGTCAGCATCACGTGGGATCGTGTAAGGATCTTCCTCCGTAGAGTACTCACACCAGTTCAGTACTTCGTAAGTCAGACGCAGCTTGTAACACTCATCAGCAGTAGCTTCGAAAGTGTCAATATCTACCGTAGTCGTGATCAGGTCACAGCCACGCTCGTCGTAAGTAACGCCGTTGTAGTCAGGCTCGATACACTCTTCACTACCAGCATCGGCTGGGAAGACCACCGTGTAGTCGTGCACACCCAGTACCTGGATGAACTGGCTACAAGTACCCGTAGAGACAAAGCCTTGCGCGTCTTCGACAGAGAAGCTACGAATGATCGCACCAACTCCGCAAGAGTTACGCGTGTCGATTACCGATTGAGTAACCGTTACACCAGGACAGTTGTCCAGGCCGTTAGCAGCACCGAAGATCGCGTCTAGTTGAGCGCCTACTCCTGCTGGGTCAGCAGCAAAGGCCGCTTCCAGATCCTGAGCTAAAGTAGCCAGGTCTTCGTCGTCACAAGTCGTCGTCTCAGGACCAGGAGCTACACACAGGGGTGGCAACTTGTCTTCGATCAGTACGTCTAACCAACAAGTGTTAGCGTTTTCTTCTGCATCAACTACCTGTAAGCCAACAGCCGTGAAATCCTCTGTATCGGGGTCTCCGTCCAGTAGCTCACAAGTCAGCGTGATGCTTTCGCGCCAACCACCCTGGGCAATACCCGTCAGGTCTAAGGTTTGCTGATCCGTCAGTGGCTGATTGTCAGCACCAACAAAAGCAATGTAGCGGTCGATGTCAGAGCATTCGTCGTAAGAAGCACGATCAATGTCATCTGGTGTCAGGATAGCTACACCTGCTCCGCCCAGAGAAATGTCCAGACCATCTTCACAGATGGCAACCGGAGCCGTGCGGTCCTGGATGCTGATCTCTACGTCCAGCGTGTCACGATTGTCACAAGCATCAGCAGCGATGTAGCGCAAGATGTGATCACCAACAGGGATACCAAATGCACCTCCACCCACAGCAAAGGGGCCAACAGATGGACCGTTGGTGTTGCCGTTAGGGTAAATCAAAGCGATAACCGATGGGTTAGGATCGCAGTTGTCCGTGGCTGATCCAGCAGGAACGATGAAGTTCGCAGAACAGTCCGGGTTAGAAGTCGAGAAGACAAGTGGACCATCGTCAGGCTGACCGTCGAAGTTCAGATCCTGCGTAGGTGCAGTAATATCGGGAGCTTCGAAGTCGCCCACTTTTACCAGCTGCTGGTAAGTTTCTACTTCGTCGGGCTGACACCAGTCGATCACCGTGAACGTACGTACGAACTTATACGTCTGGTCACAAGTCTCGATACGAGGACCGTCCTCGAAAGTAGAGCCGATGTTACAGAAGTTAGTACCCAGGTAGATTGGACCGTTAGGACCTTCGAAGAAGGGGAAGTCGTCCGCTTCAGGAGCGGGGTTAGCCTGACCAAACTGGTTGGGAGGCAACAGATCGAAAGAATCGTCATCACACTCGAAGATCGCAGTAGGATCAACGCCTTCCACGTCATCAATAGAAGGACGGATGAAGGTGATGTTGTAGCTGTAAACGGTAGGATCATTTTCTTCGCCGGAAACTGCCGTGCAGTCCAGACCGTCACGAGCCGTGAAAGTACGCGTCAGTACCACGTCATCACAAGCACCGTTATCAAATACGATATCGTTGACACAGATTTCTACATCAGAACAACCGTCGGTGAAGTTGGGGATACCACCACCGGCCAGCAAGCGTGCGCGTAGCGCTGGGTTCATAGAACCATTCAGCGTTGTACCCGAAGAGCCAGACTGGATCCAGCACCGAGATACGCTACTAGGCAACAGGCTGATGTTGATGCCGTCAATAGCATCACAGTAAAGAGGCTCGGGAGCCTCCAACTCGTCATCCAACTCAGGAGAGGTCTTATCTTCTGCGTTGATAAAGCCCCAAGCCGTAGTAAAGCCAAAAATACGCTCTGGATCAGCAGTTACTGTCCATTGGAAAGTACCACAACCATCGATGATTGCACCGTTGTCAGGGTTATCGTCCATTACAACCAGGTTGAAGGCATCGTCACTAGGAATGGTGCCGTTACCGTCAACGTCAAAATCACCACTTAGTACCTGGCTAACCAGTGCCATAGCATTACAGGCGCTGTTTAGCGTAATGTTTACATCGCTGATTGCAGCCAGGTTAACCTCTTCTACACCAGGAGGAACGATAATGATGTCATCATCAGGGTCATCGAAACTGACCCCAGTACCACTCGCAATGAACTCGTTTAAAGTAAATTGTGAGGCCGACCCACTACCCTGTATTCCAGTAGTGGCGGATTGACCATTAGCGTCATCATCGGTTGGACCAGCATCGATATCAGGGTACAACAAGCGAATCTCATTAGTAGTTTCAACTAACTGTGCCTGGACCGTAATAACAAAATCTGGGTCAGTAACTGCAAAGAAATTAGTCATGTTCCACTGTACGATCCAAGTACGATTGGGAGCGGAGCCAATGGTCTCAACGTAGATACCGGCATCAGCAACTACACCAGGGTCAGCATCTAGGTCTTCCCACATAGCGAAGATCGCATCGCCAAAATCAGCTGTAGGTAAGGCTTCGTTTAAAACAGTGACATTAGCATCATCGTCGTCCATGACAATAACACCATTATCCGCAACGGTAACATTTGTGCCCATTGCGTAAGTAGTACCAAAGAATACAAAATCAAAAGGAAGGATGGCCGGATACTCATCTTCATCACCCGCTCCAATAAAAGTACCTGTGCCACTGATGTCAACATAATCGGCTAAACCGATTGTTGCATCCTGCACGTACTGTGCCCCTAAAGTGGCCGCAGAAACGGCACAAACTAGGAACATTAATAAGCGTTTAGCTTTCAACATAAGATTACGATTTGAAAAATTCCGTAGAGCGGTCGCATATACCGCGCTACATAAAAGGTTGATTATTAACACATTGAGCCGTGGCTCATTGTCTTTTTTGGTCGTTGTAGATATACTCTGCGGTAAAAGTAGCAAATAGAGGGCTTATTTAAAAAAGATAGCGCTGTTAAAATCTAAGCTAACGGAAGATTTTTTCCATCTTAAACACCGTTCTATCAACTCATCACCGGCGCTTTTAGGCGTTGACACTTACCCATTGTACAAGGCAGCTAGTAGACGCTCGGTGCGCGTACCACCATCGGGTTCGAAGAGCTCGATAAGGACTATGTAGGCCCCCGTTCTGGCGCGCAGGCCATCATCAGTAGCGCCATCCCAGAGCAAATTCCCCTGCCCCGCTAATAGTTCTACCCTACGAAGCACCCGCACTAAACGCCCTTGCCCATCATAAATACGCACTCTGGCTAGCCAGCCAGCATTTGGGGTTTCATAATCGATGCGCAGGGCATCCTGAAAGCCATCGCCGTCGGGGCTAAAGGTGCGCTCGGGCAGCGAAAAGAAAAGTTCTTCTTCGGGCATAGGCAGTATGTCGGCGCGGTTTTGACTATTGATGCGGGTAGGCGTAGCAAAGCCGACACTACTGGCTGCCGAAAACCAATTGCCATCCAACTGGGTCGTCGCCTTAGCATTTAGACGCTCCAGGCTGACGCCATCTTCTTCATCCAGTAAATCAGAATGTAGTTCTTCGCGGTAATCGAAGGCATCCAATTCTTCGCCCAGCTCGTTGAAGACGCTGATGTTACCCGAGTCATTGGGCATGGTGGGTAAGCGTTGCTCCAGTAAAAACTCGACTTGCGCCTGTTCGTAGCGCATCAGGATATCGGAAGTGTCGGAGGCAAATACCAGGTATTCGCCGGGGAAGAACAGCCGATCCACACCTACTAACTGACTGGCGGTGCTACTGCTGCTAGCGGCGTTGAGTAGGAGCCAGTCGCGCACTGAAAAAATGCGGTCAGAGCAGTTGAATAATTCCAGAAAGTCTACCCCACCCGTCGCCGGATTAAATAGTACTTCATTAATCACCACCTCGCCGGCGGCTGCTACTTGCGGGATGGCCAGTTGAAAGCTTTGCTGGAGGCTATTTTCATTACCCAGGCAATCTTGCAGTGGCAATAGCGCTTGCAAGGTGTAGAGAATACCTGCGTCCAGTTCGTCGTCGAGCTGGATGGTCAGCTCTGCGCCTTGAATCGCTACAAAATCTATCGGAGCGGAAGGAGAGAAGCTGAGCTCAAAATCAGTCAGAATTCCTTGTTCTAGGGGAATTTCGCTGAACTGAAGGATGACTATACTAGGATCGCCGGCATCGACAAAAGCTGATGTAATACGTGGAGGTTCGGTTTCTAATGTCTGGTCATTGACGCTGTTCGCTGCGCCGGGGGTGCCACCACTTGGTGCCAGGCTGGCGCGCCAGCGACCAGAGCAATCGC
Organism: Bacteroidota bacterium; assembly: GCA_039030655.1. GTDB lineage: Bacteria > Bacteroidota > Bacteroidia > Chitinophagales > Saprospiraceae > Neolewinella. The sequence continues at coordinate 5,253 of JBCCDS010000065.1, forward strand.
TGCTTTGGTCAGCATCCAGTCCAATACGTTCGAGGCTGTAGCCACCGCCGGAGCGCTCGGGATCGGCATACCATTCATCGGTATAATTGACCTGGTCGACGGTTAGACCTGCGGAAGTACAAATGACCTCATCTCCCCCATTACTCAGACTCGGAAAAGAGGCTACCCCAATGATGGGGACCTCTGCGGGAAAATCGGCCAGATCGTCTTCGTCCGCCACTACTACGTAGCCGCCAACGGGCAGCAAAAACTCGGGTAATAATTGGGGACTACCACCGCTGGCCACCCCCAGGCCTTCGAGTTGTAGCGGCAGATCGCTAGCGTTATACAGCTCAATGTATTCGGTATTGGGCTGACCGACCTGAGGAGAGGGGTCCGCCATAATCTCCGTGATGAGCAAAAGGCCAGGAGCTGGCAAGACCGTTGGTTCATAACGAAAAGCGAATAGTTGTGGATCGAATACATTGCCCGGTAGATCCGTCAGGCAGCAAACATCGAGCTGATAGTCCCGAAAGGGTTCTAAGGGATCAGCTAGTTCAAGTATAATTTTTTGTACTTCCGCAGGTGGCACCGTCGCGCTAATCACGGCCGGCACATCGCTACCGACAATGAAATAATTGGCAGCAATTTCTGCCGCGGCGACGTCCAGTGGTTCGTTGAAAGTCAGTTCGATGGTCGTCGCATTGCTAACGCTTAACTGGGTGAGCTCGGGAGCTTGCAAGTCTTCGACCAGCGGCTCAATGCGCAGATCATCCAGATAAAAGGCATCGGAGCGGGTGCTGGTGTAGTTGCATTGCCAGGCCCAGTAGGCCAGGATAGGAAAGCTGGCATCGGTTGCTTCTCCTTCCAGGACAAAATTAGTGCCGCCGCTGTAATCGGCACTCAGGCTCCAAAGTCCGGCTGGGCTGCGTTCGAGGCGAATCCGGGCCAGGGCGGGGTTTTGCCCTACTGCCCCGGCAGTGCCTGTAATCATTGGGTTGTCGTCGCCCTGGTCAAGTCGATAAAAGACCAGCGCATCCTGATCGCCGATGACCCCGCCGATGCGCAGGGCAAAGCCTTGATCAGCGGCCGAGCCCTGCGGGGCATCGACCGTTAGTCGGACTTCGGCATAATTACTGCCAGAAGGAGCGAAGTCCAGCTCTGCGAGCCATTCCCAAATGGTATTGCCGCTTAATTCAGTACGAGCGGGTAAATACAGCAAGCTGGTACCGGCATTATCGGCCATGAGGCGCAGGCGTTCTGCTTCTACTACGAAGTCTTCAGTTTGGCCTTGCCAATCAGGATTGAGCAAATCGCCGTCTGCGAAATTATCCGTCAGAATTTGGGCAGTAAGCCCTAGAGGCAACAGGAGTAGAAAAGCTAAGCATCGCATAGGCTTAAAGGTACAGCAAAAGCGGTTGTTTTGTAGTTACCTTTAGGTTATGAAAATGCACCTCTGGTACATTGGCAAAACCAAGGAAGCCTATCTGCGCGAGGGGGAAGCCATCTATCGTAAACGCCTGCAGCACTATCTGCCGCTGGAAGTCGAAGAGCTGCCCGACATTAAAAAAGCCGGAAAGCTGAGTGCGGAGCAACTCAAGAGTCGGGAGGGAGAGCTGGTCATGAGCCGGCTACGGTCAGATGATGGCTTGATTCTACTGGATGAGGGCGGCCGTCAATACACCAGCGTAGAGCTGGCAAAGTGGTTGGACAGGCAGTTGCAGCAACCTTATCGGCGTTTAATTCTGTTGGTTGGGGGAGCTTACGGTTTCAGCCCTGAAGTCTACCAGCGCGCGAACGGGAAGTTGAGCTTATCAAAGGGTACCTTTAGTCACCAGATGATCCGTTTGTTTTTGCTGGAACAAATCTACCGAGCGATGACCATTTTGCGCAATGAACCCTACCATAATGTCTGAGTTAAGCCCCCTGGCACAACGGACAAAGGCATTTATCGAACGCGAGCAATTATTTGCTCCGGGAGACGGGCTTTATTTGGCCATTAGTGGTGGTGTGGACAGCACCGTTTTATTGTACCTTTTATTAGAATTGGGTTATCAGCCTCAATTATTGCATTTCAACTATCAATTGCGCGCAGAAGCCTCTGAAAAAGACGCTGATTTTGTGCAAAATTTAGCCAAAAAAAATAATTTAAATTTTTTTTTAAAAAAAGTAGATACTGGGGCGGAATTAAATCGATTAAAAAAAGAAAATACAAAGGGCGACAAACCTAGTTTGCAGAGCTTGGCAAGGAACTTGCGTTACCAATGGTTTACCGACTTGCAGCAAGAAAATCCGAACAGTTACTTCCTTACGGCCCACCATCTTGATGACGCCCTGGAAACTTTCCTGATTAATTTCCTGCGCGGTACCGGACTGGCCGGCTTAGGCGGAATTGCGCCTAAACGAGATTTTTATCGTCGGCCCTTATTAGAGATTAGTCGGCAAGATATCCTCGAATACGCACAGGAGCACGGGATAAGCTGGCGAGAAGACGCCAGTAATCAAAGCAACGATTATCTGCGCAACCAGCTTAGACATCAGGTAATGGGGGAGTTAAGAGCGCTCCAATCTGGCCTCAATAAACGCGCCGTTGAAAACTTTCGCCAACTGCGCAGCAGCTATCAGATTTATCATGAAGCCGTACAAGAAAAATGGCAGCAAATCACGCAAACCGACGAAAGGGGGTGGCTATTAGTAGATCGTCAAAAATTATCAGTATGGCCCGCCGACACCCAAACGACACTGCTGCATGAAGGACTTTCCGAAATGGGTTTCACGCCCGAGCAAAAAAGACAATTAATCAGTGCAAAAAAAAGCAGCTTAATTAAAGCGGATCAATATTGGGCATTAATTACCGAAAAACAGCTCATAATTTCTCCCGCTGTGGTGGAAAACGAAATTATTATTTCTTTAAAAGAAGGTAATTATGCTATCGATAAATATTGGACTTTATCACTACAAAAAATCAAGCGCCCTCAATCGCTAAAATGCACAGCCAATGTCGCTTATTTTTCTCCCGATTTAGCAGACCTCCAACTAAGGGTAAGACACTGGCAGGAAGGCGACAAATTTCGCCCATTCGGTTTGGCAGGTAAGCGACAAAAATTGCAGGACTTTTTCGTCAATGGGGGCGTTAATCGGTTGGAGCGAGCACATGCCTGGCTGCTGATCGATCAGGAGGATCAGATTCTTTGGGTGATGGGCTACCGTACTGCGGAAGACTACGCTGTGAGGCCCAACGAGCAGGAAGTCTGGCGGGCAATCTTGACTTTCAATCGACAAGCCAAATAGTACCTTTGCGGGCCACCTACTGCTCCATTTTCGGGCAGTGCTAAATGGAAGTACATGCGCATCATTGGTACCCGTGGCAGTAAGCTAGCCCTTTGGCAAGCTAATTTTATAAAAGACCAACTGGCGGAGAAAGGCGTTGAAAGCCGACTGGAAATCATCAAGACCCAGGGCGACCGCATCCAGCACTTGGGATTTGACAAGCTAGAGGGTAAAGGCTTCTTTACCAAAGAGCTGGAAGATGCTTTGTTGGAAGGCCGAATTGATCTGGCCGTACATTCGCTCAAAGACTTACCTACGCAACAACCGGAAGGTCTTTGCCTGGCCGCCCTCTCCTACCGGGCCGATCCAGCAGATTGTTTGCTGATTAACCCAGCAGCGCACGATCCACAACAGCCTTTCCAGCTCAAAGCGGGAGCCAAAGTAGGTACGAGCAGTGCTCGGCGAAAATCACAGTTATTGGCGCTATATCCTGGCCTTGAACTGGTAGATATCCGTGGTAATGTACCGACCAGAGCTAACAAGGCCAGAACCGGCGAGGTAGATGCCGTCGTGTTGGCTGCAGCTGGTATTGAGCGCCTACAATTAGAGCTGGATGGGTTAATTCAGGTACGTTTGAGTCCGCGAGAATTCGTTCCCGCTCCCGGACAAGGGGTAATGGCCATTCAGGTAAAGACGAATCGACTAGAATTGCGTCGGGAGCTGGCAGTATTACACCATACAGAAGTAGGGGAATGTACCAACGTGGAGCGACAGCTACTCAGCTTGCTACAAGGTGGCTGTCAAATGCCCCTAGGCGTCCATTGTGAGCAAGATCCATCCGGCAACTTCCACGCCCGGGCAGCGCTGGCCAATGACTGGCAATCACCGATCAAAAGAGCCCGACTGTCACAGACGACGCATGCTGGGCTAGCGGAGGCACTACTTCAACAGTTAAAGTAGCTGGCGCTTTCCAAGATATTAATGATAAAACTCCTGATTAGCTCTACGCCAGGCTAACTCAGTTTCGATTTTCGTTCGAACTTGCCCTGCCTGATCATAAACGGATAGCACTCGCCTTTGCCAGCCTTCCAACAGGATCATCGTTCCTAAAGTAAGCGGTGCCAAAGCCAAACACAAATAAGTAATGGTCAACCAGCCCTGCATGGCCGTTATAGTGGCGACAAAGAGGCTAAAGGGCAGTAACCACCCCAGGATATAAGACCAGCGACGGATGCGATTGACTTGTTGAACCTTGATGCGTAACAAGCGTAAAAGAACGTGCAACTCATGGGTAGCATAGGCTTTAGGGCCGGCCAATAGAATGAGCCCGAAATCGTCGTTTCCGGCTTTTTCCACCTCTCTTAATAAACGGCCTTTGCTACGCTGCTTTAGCATGGCCTAAATATACGCCGCTTATAAGCTATCCGCTGGATTAGTAGCGCCAGAATAATAGAAATAGATAAATGCGTCACGCGGCTGACCATCTTCATTAAAGAAGTTAGTAGTCACCCGGAGTAAGTTTTCTCCCAGTCGAAGACCAGGCAAGTCATAGAGTACGGTTTGTACGCCAAACTGTTCGCGACGACCAGATTGGTAGTGTCTTCGCCAACGGTAGTTATTGAGGACTTCTCCATTTAATGCTATGCTGATGTAGCTATCGGCACACTGCAAAGTTCGCTCTCGCTTGGCTTGTCGTCTTTCAGATTTTTCTAGTCCTTCGGGCAAGGGAGCTATAGAGCAGCTATCCATCATCATTTCCTTTTCCCGTTGTGGCAGGGGCACAAATATCGTTAGGACCTCCTCAGGTTGTAACTCCTTTTTGTCAATCACTGGCTGGAAGTAATAGCTATTGATGGCGCCGGTCAAGTAGGCGGATTCCGCAACGAGCGTTGTATCACTGGGTGAGCGATGATAACGACCGTCGTCCCACTCGGTAATTAAGTTGCTCTGCGCAGAAAGAAAACCTCCGATGAATGCAGCTAGCATACCTACAATAAAGCCATACATTGGGCCTCCTTTTTTATCTGCCACCGCAGAGGTAGCTAGGTTGGTGATGATCATCACGGGCCGATAACCAATATTGAAAAAGATCTTACTTACACTGGTACTTAAGGGAAAATGCCAGCGCTTGGCAAAAGCTGTTTCTCGGTATTTTTTCGAGCTAAGGGTTGCGGAAATCACAGCGACCAATATCATTAAAACATACAAGGTAATACCCGTATAAAACAGAAAATCAGGAGGTAAATAAGCATGTAGCAGATGAGCAAGCACCCCGACACAAAGCATTAAAAAGATATACCCCCAACAGACTAAACTTACACTGAACCCCATGCCGAAAATAGAAGAGCCCAAACGATCCAACCGTTGGATATATCCGTTGATATCTCCAAATTCCTCTACTAACTTATCCTGATAGTCTTCACTAAAGCGTTTGTTGCGGGTAAAGCCTTGGGGGTAAACCGAGTTAATACCCACCATCCCAATCCAAAGGGTACGAATCGAAAAGTGAAGGATAAAAGTAATAATGAGCAGATTCACGCCAATAGAAGCGAGCGTAGAAACAAACGACCAATACATGAACTCGGACCGATAGAGCGTATCCAGCAAATAGTATTGGAAAGACTCGATCAGGGCAGGCAGTTGTAAAGCTCCCAAAATGGCTACCCCGGAAATAATTAGCTCTGCTTGCCAACTCTCTTCTTCAAGTTTGGCTAACCACTGGGGCTTGGGCGAGGAGTGCTCGTTGTTCATACCTTGGATTGGATTAGTGGGTTGAGTTAGATGGGTAGGAGGGTAAGAATCAAGAATCAAGAATCAAGAATCAAGAATCAAGATAATTCCTCTGTGAAAAAGCGTTTAGGTTTTGCTACTAAAGGAGGAGCTCTAGCCCAGCACCAAATACATAAGTGCAGCGGTAATGCCAGCCAGGCCAGCGTAGGGTAGCTGAGTTTTTACGTGATCTACGTGATCAGTCGTGGAAGCCATACTAGACAAGATGGTCGTATCGCTAATCGGGCTACAGTGGTCGCCAAAAACGCCACCGCCCATTACGGCAGCCACTGCCATGATAGCATTGGCATCCATCGACTGGGCCATCGGTACGGCGATAGGAATCATAATCGCAAAAGTGCCCCAGGAGGAGCCGACACTGAATGCGATGAAACAGCTAACTAGAAAAACCAAGAAAGGTACCAAACTAGGAGACAGCCACTCTCGAGTTACGCTTGCTACATAGTTACCCGTATCCAACTCGTTTTTACAGAGATGGCCAATCGCTAGTGCCAGCATCATCAGGATGGCGAGTGGCATTAAGCCGGCGATACCCTTCATAACCAGATCAACCGATTCTCGGATACCTAAAATCCCTTGGGCTTTATACAGCAGCATTGATAACACGATGCTGGCTGATACGGCAACTAGTACCGCCGTTGATCCACTCCCTTTGCCGATAGCTAGGAACAGTAATGCTCCAAAGCCCCCGTTGGGCAATTGCTCGCTGGCTGCTGTCCAACCCGTGGCGGCCAGCATTATGGGCATCAGGGCCACCATAAAAACGATGGGCAAGATCATATTAAAGGCCCTTGGTGAAACGCCCGCTTTAGTCTCCAGACTGGTGAGCGCTTCATCGACCATCGGGACAGCTCCATCATTCAGTAATTTCCCCGATTGTGCCCGCGCTTCTGCTTTGCGCATGGGGCCCCAATCGCGTCCGGAAAGAATGATGGCAGGTACTAAGAACAAGGCTATTAAAGCGTAGAAATTATAGGGGATAGCCTGAAGCAAAACCGCAAAAGGGTTATCAAAGCCAACTGCTGCTAGCTGAATCATCAGGAAAGCTCCCCAGCCATTTAAGGGAATCAAAATAGAACTGGGTGCAGAGCTGGAGTCAGCGATGTAAGCCAGTTTTTCCCGGCTAATGCCCAGCTTATCGAATAAGGGACGATAGAGCGTACCCACGGTCAAAACACTAATACTGCTCTCCACAAAAATGAGGGTACCCGTCACCCAGGCCAATAGCTGTACCATGATGCGGCTCCCTACTCCTTGTTTTTGCTCGAAATATTCCAACTGCCGGGTCACCCAGCGGATAAAGCCCTCTACCCCACCCGAGCGTTGCATGAATACGATCAGTCCACCCACTAAGGCGCAAAACATGATCGTTCGAGTGTTACCCGCGTCGGCAAAAACCTGGACCAGTGCTTCCAGGCTAGCAAAGAAACCCTCAATGGGGTTCCAGCCAGCCAGCATGGTGTACCCCAGGAAAATCCCCAAGCTGAGTGAAAGAAATACCTGGCGTGTCCAGATGGCCAGTACGATGGCTAAAATCGGAGGAAGTAACGAAAGAAAACCCATAGGGCTGAAATTACAACTTTGGATTTTAGGCGAGTCTGATCAGCGCTTTTAGTACTAAGATCATCAAGATACTCGCTCAAATCTCCCGCTTAGCTAAAGGCAACTAAACAAAAGTTATAGTCCTGACAACCAGCAACTAAGGCTTATTTCCCTTTAATTTGTAGCACAGGTAGCTAAACCGCTGCCTCACTACCCCTTAGTTTTCAACCTAAACCTTTCAGCACTATGTACCAATTGACAAAAGTCCTAAGTGGGCTGTTACTCTTTTTATTTTTGAGTTGTACTTCCGCAGGTATTCAACTTGCTGCTCAGACAGATGATGATGGTGAGTCGAATGAAGAGACTACTGACGATGAGTCTCCTATTGGCGGTGAAAACACTACCGTAGAGATTGGCACTAACGAAGTAGTATTGCCCGAAACAGGTGTGAAAAAACACCAGTTCTTTGTCCCAGTCAGTAGGTTTGAATCTCTAATCGACCAATACCTCACCACCTATGAGGAAGCCATTAAAGAAGGTAGAGAACGGATAGCTGGTTTTATTTTTATACCCTACTTTGACACTGTAGGAATACAGGGGTTCGAGACCTCGGCCTATCATGTTTACTTAGCCAGTTGGGTGGGCGCTGAATTTAATCAGCACTTAAAGCTATTTGGCACTACCAACATAGAGGCTGCTTTTAATCGCCTTGAAATTGAAGACCCAAATGAGAATTACTCCATCATCGTAGACTCACTTAATCCAATCGATTTCACGGGGCGAAAGGAGCAGTGGTTAATTCAAAACTCGGAAGAATTCAGGTTGGTATTTCTCGATTACGCGGACTACTTATACTTAGCGGAAGGTCTTAGCTACTATACTCCTGACCTCCAAGAACAAGTAACTGATGATCCAAGTATACGCTATATCGTTGGTCAGCGTATGCTTGCTGCACAAATGTTTAGAGTCTCTCAAACTGGAGAAATAGATACGCTAGAAAACCACCGCAGTCTATCCTTTTGGCCGGAGCCTGCTCCAATGTTTGCTCCTAGTGAAGAATCTACCATTGCCTATCGAGATGGCTATCATTGTCCTCCATACTGGGATGAGCAAAATGAGAACTTAATCGCCGAACGTGGTTCTAACAACGACGGTTTTCAATTCTTTTACCAAGCACAATCAGACGTTGATACTTCCCAATCATCCGTGATTGAAGCCAGAAATCTACTTAAAACAGTAGAAATTTTTTCCATGCAGAATCGGGAAGCAAGGGGAATTTGGCAAGCGAATACACAAGAGGGGACATCAGGGGACAAGGATTTGCCTTGGTTCCTGTGGGCCGCGTTGGCGCTAATCATTCTTTTGTTAATTATAATCATTTTTCGCGTCTACAAGGCACCAAGTAGTGGGAGCAGTTTGAATGACTTAATAAGTACGGAGCCTACATGAATCAATACTTCTGGATAAGTATACTATTATGGCTAGTTACTCCTTTAACCGTTGCTGGGCAGCCTGAGTATGTATTTCGGCAAATTGATCAAGAGGATGGCTTATCCGCTACAACGGTAGATTTTTTCCAAAAATCTACCTCAGGACATATGTTTTTTGCCACTCTAAGTGGCCTGAATAAATATGACGGACATACCATTGAAGTCTATCGCGAACAGTCTGATCCAGGCTTTATGGGGACGGACATTCAAAGTTCTTTCTTCGAGGCGCCCAATGGAAAGATTTGGTTCACTACCGGAAAGGCGATTGTTGCCTATGATCAAACGTGTGGGACTTTCCAGTCCAAGATTCTAGGAAATACCGAAAGCGGATCACCCCACTACGCCTTTTTCCTCGAACAAGACCGTTATTTATGGACGATAGCTAGCCAACAACTTTTCAGATTCGATACAGACTCTATTTCCTACTCTAACTACTCCCCTACTCCTCTACTAGACTCTACAAACATCAAGAGAGCAGTTGTAAAAACTAACGAAAAAGGAGTAGTAATTGAGGTTTTTGGGGTTTTCAACACTAGTCAATACACAGGCATAAATCACCTAGTAATTGACCAGCAAAACGTACTACAGGACTCCATATTCCATCTCACACTTCCGACGAATGAAATTATAAACAACAACTTTTCTGATATCTGCATCAGTCCTGATGGTTACCTCTATTTACTGACTAGATCTTCTTTTATCCATTTAGATTCTGAGCAGCTCAACACTGTTATACACTTCCACCCTTTCCCTAGTGGAGTCAGAGCAAATGACCTCCAATGCATCTCCCCTGACGAATTGTGGATCTTAACAGACCTAGCGGGTATACAAGCTTATGACTCTAAGAATCGTAGGTGGCTTGGTTCAGCAATAAAAGCATGGGATTATGCGCAAAGGCGTTACTTGTCCGGGGGAAAAGAGTTCTTCCTTGATCGCGACTCTATTCTTTGGATCTGCCGCAAAGAAGAAGGCTTGTTTGTGGGCCCGGTTAGACCCGCAGATTCACGTAGTATTTTCAGAATAAATGACTTACCCAATAAACCTCCTAGGGGGGTATTTGTCGATCCTAATCAACACATTTGGGCTACTCATAACACAAATGCTCAAAGGTTTTTTCCACGTGGTCAGCTTATTGATGAATTTAGAATACCCCGACAATTAAAACCAGTTGTCAGTCAAACTGGCTTACAATATGTTCGTTCTGTGAGAGGACTATCTTTCATTGGGGTTCCTTTCTCTTCTTTTCAAAGCTGGGAACCTGACCCAGCTGCTAAAGTCACTTGCTTTGACCAGCTTCAATTGGATTCAACGAGCTTTTTATTGGCCACTTTTTCAGGTATCATTTACTGGAATATCGCAACTGATGCATTTCACCCCGTCACTCAAGAGTTAAAAGAACTATTAGCTGTTGGCTTACAAATCATCGATGATAAATTATGGATATCCACCGGTAGCAGTCAAGTTATTGTTGTCCCTTTTGACAAAAACCGACCTGACACTCTAGGCTCACCTGACACTATTTTCCATAGCCTAGGTATTTTTAATGATCACTATTATCAGTCCGAGTTAAACACTTATTGGGTTGGTAGTCCAAATGGTTTATATGCTTTTGACCCTGAAAACCTGAGCTACCGACTTTACACTATTGTTGATGGTCTACCTAGTCAAGATATCAAAGGAATTTTACCGGGACCCCAACAAGAACTTTGGTTAAGTTCCGCTTACGGAATTTTCCCCGCGCACTTTGATCAATCCGGTCGCTTCATTAGAACGAAGCATTATACGGTACGTGATGGATTAAGTTCAAACGAATACCAAAGAGGTATAGCCGTCAAACATCCTGATGGTAGCCTTTGGTTTGGCAGTTCTCGTGGGCTAGATCGGATCCAACCAGATAGTATCTCTGATAAAAATCGGAGCCCTAAAATATTCCTAGCTGAACTCTTAATCCACAATCAACCCTGGAGTTTAGGAAAGAGCATACACCATACACCAAGTATTGTTCTAAAATATTTCGAAAATAGCTTACAATTCAGGTTAGCAGCGATGGATTTTCTAGATCCAAATCGTACCAGCTTTCAAGTCCTAATTCAACAGGATGGAGGGGATATTGACACCCTTGATCTTAAACAAAAACATATCGTCCCTTTCCCCAACCTAGCGCCAGGAAGCTATCGGTTTGGTTTTACAGCACAAAGTGCACAGGGCGTTTGGGCGCCAGAGCCGCACTGGTTAGCTATTCGCATTACCCCCCCCTTCTGGAAAACCTGGTGGTTTTGGCTACTGATTACCCTTACCCTATTTTCTGCTGTGGTAGCCTATTTGATGGAGTACTACCGCGCTCGCAATGCTGAAAATCAACGGCTGGCGGACCTGCGAGAGGCCAGTCTGCAAACCAAGATCGACCTTGAAGAACAGCGTCGGCTGATTACCTCGCGCATACATAATGAAATGGGTGGACAACTCACCACCCTCAATATGCTATCCAGCAGAATCAAAAACGCTGTTTCTCTGGATAAAGCCCAGGAGCTGAACGAGCGAATTAATGATCGCGTACGCGAGACCCGCCGTCGTTTCAGCAGCTTCCTGCGCGCAGTTAACCCTCAGTTTGACGAACTACAGAAAAGTATGCAACTGGTCAAGGCCGAGGCTGCTGGTTTTCTTCAGGATAGTGGTATCCAGTCTAGTTTTGATTGGCCAGAGAAGTTTCCCGGAAGGCGCTTACCGCCAGAATTTCGACTGAAGCTTTTTGAGTTAATTCAGGAAATACTCAACAACATTGCCAAATCTGCAGATGCCCAATCGGTAGCCCTCCAATTACGTATCAGTCCAGCAGAAATGCTGGAATTGACGATACTAGACGATGGTAGCGGTTTTGTACCTACTGCCGAAGATTTCGAAAAAGGAATTGGACTGGGTAGTCTCCAGCAAATCAGCAAAGAATTAAACGGAAAACTGACTTATGAGCTGCGAAAAAACAAGGGTACTCGTACACAAATCAGTCTTCCATTACCAAGTGATCAAGATGGCCAACTATACCGCAAACGAAGTGATTTTGGCTAGCCCAGATCACTTCTAGCGAGTATATACTCGAGGCGGAGTCGGTTTGGATTCCCAAACCTCTCCGGCCTCGGTATAGACTAAAAGTTATATTGCACAGCTGAGCGAGGGGTGGCAACTTTGTCCTAGATCACCGACCACTTCAAACTTAACTCAGCATGTCTCCCATCAACTTCATTTCCGGTCTGCTGCCGATTTTTAAAGGTAACCAGCCCACCACAACAACTACCCGATCTAAGAACTCCCTACAACCAAAACCCATGGACACCATTAAAATCGTCATCGTCGAAGATGAGCCTTCTTTCCAGGAATGGATTCAGGAAGAATTGGCAGCAGCCACCGACATCGAATGTCTGCATGCTTTCTCTACCGGAGAAGAGGCCCTAAAGGTCATCCCACAGCTCCGGCCTGATATTGTCATCATGGATTTACAATTGGGCAAAGACCGTATGGACGGCTGTGAATGTATCTTCAAATTGCGCCTGGAGGCACCAGGATTAAAATTCCTGGTCCTTTCTTCCCACGTTGATGAGACCCATGTGCTGGAGGCCCTAAAGGTAGGAGCCCGAGCTTATTTGCAGAAAGGCGATATACCCGACCGACTAGCCGATACCATTCGGCGTTTTCAGGCGGGCAGTCCTACGATGAGCCCGGCTATTGCCCAACTGATCATGGACCACTTCAACCGTTCACAGGAAGAGCTGCGTTTGATCGAAAAGCTCACCAAACGCGAAATCGAAGTATTGGAAGAACTGATCGAAGGCCTATCGTATAAAATGGTGGCCGATCGGCTCAATATTAAGTTAGGGACCGTCCGCATTCACGCGCACAATATTTATCAGAAGCTCGAAGTCAATTGCCTGGCTGAGGCCATACGGATATACCTGCGGTAGTACAAAATTAGCTAGAAATCTTACTGGAATGATTGCTCTTCAACAACTAACTGCTCGATAGACATTAAACAATAGTTCTATTGCACGACCCGCAGCAGGCCACGAAATTTGTACTAACAACTAGCTACCTTAAATCAGTTGGACCTGATTCGCCTACTCCACCTAAAACCCATAGGAACACCCTTGCGAATTTGGTCTCGATAAACACCGCTTTATTCCGTAGGATAAAGCAGCCCTTAGGTACAGGGCCGGGTCTATCTCCCCTGGATCCGGCCCTTTTTTGACGGCAGTGACTTACGTAACTAGTTTAAGCTACGCTGGATCATGGATGGATCGTAGTTGTTGCTGGTCCCTCGATGTGAAACGCTGGGATCAGCAGCTTGACGCACTTTCATTTGCCCGGTTTCGTAGTTGTATCGTCGTTCGTAATTCGGACATTTTGGGCAAGTATAGACGATCCATTTCCCCTCCCGATGACTTTGGCACTCGTGAGTGTCTGGATTGGTCGGCGATAATTCCAAGCGCATAGCAAAAAGCTTTATTCTCTCTCAAATTAAGCATTTTCATAATAACAACTATCCATGGAATAAAGCAGGACCTACTTACACCTAGCAAGCCTACTGTCATGTTTAAGCCAAACCCTTCACCACAATTGCTCTTTCTGGCGATTCCCGAGCGGGTAGCCCAACTGCGGGATATATTGCTCCAAGCTACCTTCAGTGCCAGTGTAATCAGTACCGATGCGCTCGTCTGGGAATCTTCTAGTATACCACAACCGGATCTGCTGGTACTACAACTTGACCCTCAAGCCCAGGCGGCGCTGTGGCAAAAAATACAAACCTATTTTGCGGGTACTCCGCAAATGATCTGGCCGCCTGAGGCGCCGCTCTGTCTTCAGCAGCTAAATGCGCTTTTAGGTCTAGCTCAAGCAGAGCAACAGCCGCTTACTAAGCAGCCGCCAATCGCTAGTGAGTTGCGGCAACAATTACAGGGGCTTCGACAAGCAAAGCTCGACTTCCTCCGCCATACTCAGCCTGCTCCTTATCAAATTCGACTACAATTTTTTGGCCGACTTAAGCTGGCCAGTGAGCGAAATACCGGTAATGTACGCCTGGCACGTAAAGCGCGTAAAGCATTAGTTTATCTTCTGCTAAATCGGCGGCGCATCCACAAGGAAAACCTGGCGCGGCTCTTTTGGGTGTACGGGGGTAAATCCGCCCTCAATTCCCTGCATCAATCGGCCTATCTGATCCGCAAAGCGCTGGATCAGGATTTCGGGCTGCAAGATATTCTCCGCTACGAAGATGATTGTTATTTCATTAATCCACAGTATCAGATCGTTAGCGATTGGCAGGAATTACAAACGGCCTGTTTACAGGCCGAGGCCGTCGCTGAGAACAGTCAGGAGCAGCTGCAACACTGGTTGTACGCTTATCAATTACAGCAGGGCAATTTCCTGGAAAGCCTGGCTAATGAGGAGGATTTCCTGACGCCCATCCGGGAAAAAAGCGAGGAGCTACGCAAGCGTGTTAAGCGAGCGCTCGTACGTTACTCACTACAATATGACCTGCCGGGCATGGCCAGTTTAATTCAAGAAAGTGCCTAAAAAAGGGGGAGCCATCCAGTGTGGATGACTCCCCCAGTTCAGGGATTAACTCAACAGTTTAGCCTTGGTAAACATTGATCGGACCGATTTCCTCAAAGCCGGAAATAGGCAGCGGGCTGCCACTGGCACCGATGAAAGTTACGACCAGCGCCATCTTGTACAAGCCTGGGGTCAAATCATTACCCGGTACGCTGATGGCGATGTCGTAGGTCTGGTTGGTAGACAAGACGTGGTTCACCTTCTGCTCGTACACGCCAGGGGCAGCTTCACCCTGGCCGTACTTCTCAAAGTACAGTTGCGCCTTCCACTGGCCGGTCAATACGCCAGCCAGCATGCCCGTCACCTTGAATTTGGTGTGCACATGGAAGGGTTGATCGGTTTGTACCAGGCGATTAGACTGGTTGGGATCAAAGGGTCCCGGAGCATCCCAGTCATTGGGTGGAGGCGTAAGATCGGGCTGTTCGTGAATGATGGCGGTACCAACGCCGGTTACTTGAAAGGAGGCGGATAATCCGTTCTCGAATTGCATCGTAAAATAGGTTAAGGTTCTGGTGGCTGACCGGAAAGAAGAAGTTAAGATCAGCACACCAATTAGGTTTAGGTTATTAGTTCCTCTTTCTATTTACAAGTATCGGAGGTGCTACTTAGGAAGGGCTTATTTGCTGATTATTTGTGGCTTAGACTCTGCTTATTTGTGGCTTAGGTTTTGTACTTCCGCAGGTGTGGGCCTCTCCCAGGATTCCACGGAAACTTCGCGCTCCGCGCGAAGAAATGCTGAAGTATTTAGCCGCTTAATTAGATTGGCACCTTCCACGCAGGAGCGTGGAAGCACCGGTTGAGGGTCCCTAGTCATTTATAATTGTACAGATAGAATCCATCGGAAACTTTGCGCTCCGCGCGAAGAAATGCTGAAGTACTTAACCGCTAAACTAAATGGAAACCTCCCGCGCAGGAGCGCGGAAGTACCGGTTGAGGGTCTTATAGGGGGCCGGCTGACCGATTCAGAATCGAGCAAGTTTTTCAAATAACTAATACATACTTCCCACAAGCCGTTGTCTTAAACCTTTATGATCAAAGACCCAGGCTAATTCGTAGGTACCCGCACCATCACTATTTCCCTGTACAACAAAGTAGGTCGCTCCATTTTTGTAAATAGTGATTATTCCATCACAGTTATATAGATCTTCATATAAGGCCCTGCTAATTATAATTTCTCGACCTTCAATTTCGACTTTAATATTATCTATCTGAATTTTTGGCAGCTCACCATCTGTACCCCAAAAAGTTCTGCCGTTTATCCTTGAAGTCACTGAGCTACCTGTCGTTTCAATAATCTTATCAGCAGGATCAAAAGCACTAAGTTCATATTGAAAGGAAAAATCAGTTCCAAGATAAGGAGACATACTTTCTAAAGTTAATAATCTTGAGCTGTGGATGAACCCTTGAATCAAATCGTATCGCTTGTAGGTTCTGTCCGCAGCTATACAAAAATCATTAATAGGTACACAGACTGGCACCCATTCTAGTTCCTCTACATTAGTTACTTCTACAGAATGGCATCCAAACCAAAAGAGGTCATTCTCCTGTATGATGTGAATGACCTCAGCCTGAGCGTCTGGGGCAGCACGCACATTTGTCCAGCCATCCGGATCCTGAATTGTGGCGATAAACTGTCCAAAAACAAATGGGCAACCAATCAACACAAGTAAAAAAACTAAGAAAGACTTTCATAATTTCCTATTAGAAGCTACTTACTATTCCTAATCAAAATACTGAGAAATAGCCACTTCTAAATAACTTTCGGTTCTGGTCAACTCCACCCCTTCGAAATACAAATTGTCTGCCATATCCAGATCGTCTACAATTAGCCAGGCCTCCTGCTCATTGGTAAGTTTTAATTTTAAATGATCTGACCTTAGCGCTTCGGCTACTTCCTGTAGTTCAAATAGACTAGCTAGCTCTCTAGCTGCTTCAAACCAAAACCTCTCTTCTTCAAATGGAATTTCTAGTTGATAGAACTTCCTGACCACAGTAGTCTCGAAATGCTGGCAGCCTCCTTTTCTGGCGTAAATAGTGTCTTTACCGAAGCTGATTTTAGCTAAATTTTGAGTAGTGTCCCAACTATAGTTATGAAAAGCTAATTCTTTCAACCAAGTCGTCGTTAAGCTCTGAAGATCGTTATTGAAGATGCAATCTTCTTGCTCAGTTACTTCATTCGGTAGTGCACTAGAACCTGAAACCTCAACGGCTACAGAGAAAGGCGGTTTAATCCCAGCTTTGTTCGTTTTCTGCCCTTCTGGGGCGCAAGCGAGGCAAAAGGTCAGTAGGCTTATCCAGACAATATCTCTCATCAGCAGTTAGTGCCATCAACTAGTTACCCGATACTATAAACCGCAGAGGTGCCAAAAATCCGTGGCTCGTTCGCAGTCGCACAAAATAGACCCCGGCACTGAGGTCGATCGTGCTTATTTCCTGAAGATGGTAGCCGGGCAATAGCTCGCCTATTTCAATTTGCTTTAAGCGTCTACCTCCGAGGTCGAAAATTTCTAAATGAGTGCTCTCCTGATCCGCCAGAAAAAATCGGAGACTGGTTTCGGTACTGGCCGGATTAGGAAATACTTGGAGTAAGCGAGAAGCTGAAGCCTCATTGGTAATCTCAGGATTACTGGACACCAAGGCTCCGCCTAACTCAGCGACTCTACTAGCGTCTAAATCATCGCGAAAGGCACCGACTCTGAGTTGCTGCTGACCATCCCAGCTGAAAGTACCCGAGTAAGCAGTGCTATTAATGGTCGGTGTAGAGCCATCGGTGGTGTAGTAGATACTGGCTCCAGGCGTCCAACTAGAAAGAGTCAAATTAATTTGAGCGGGCGTAATCGTATCCAGATTAATGATCGGCATACCCGCCCGCCCGATGTTAAAGCCCGTCAGTATTTGGGCCTCGGGATGATAATAGCGATCAAAGAAGTAAGGATCTGCGCCATATTCTTCCCATAATATTTCCAGCTGATTCAGAATCGGTAAGTAGTCCGACTCGTAGCCGACTACATCTGGCCGGCCCCGACCGCCCCATACCAAAGCAATCAGATATTTATCTACTCCATTGGCGGCTTCCCAGGCATCGCCTTTAGTCACCCCGAAAGCGTTCGCTCTTCGATATTGGCCCATGACGTATCGGGCCCAGGCCCAGTCTGCACCAGCAGAAGAGACGGCGTTTTCCCCCATGTAGGTACTGGTTGCGTAGGCGTAGATAAATGGCCGAAACGAGGCTGCCGGCACCCCGGATTGCGGATAGCTGTCGTGAATGATAATATCTCCATCGGGAAAGACGTCTCCCCGTAAGCGACGCATGGCTTCGTAAGCTGCCAACCAATCATCCTGGGCTAAACCATCAGAGTACACCGCCCCCATACCAAAGCTATCGCGCCAGCGGCCAATTTCATTCGTCCATTCAGCAGCATTGCGGCTGTAATAAAACCACTGACTGAAGTAAGCAGACCAGTTATCTCCAGCCGCGCTGATCGCATCCATATGGGCCTGATAGGGTACATTGTCCCGCAATTCATAGCGTTCGCCAAAACTCATTGCCCACCCTCTCTGGCTGATATTCCAGATGATCCAGGTACTCAGATAATCCGGCTCTTCATAATCAAGTGATTGATTATAGTCCGTTAATCCCCACTGATGATCAAAGGATTTTTCCCAATCATAGGGTCGGCTAGGAAAGGCCGAAACAAAAAGTCTTTCGCCTGGCCAGACGATTGCTTCTGCTTCCCATCCAGGGGCTGCAGCACCAGTTGTGCCTAAATCATCCGCCACGATAGTGGGGAAAGATAGGTCGGGAGTCAGCATAGCTAGTTGAGGAACCAGTCCGGTACCTTTTGGGCTATATAGGTTAGTAGTGAACCCACCAAAATCATCCTGTGATAGTAGGTCTCCGCCCTGAATACGGTTGAAGTCTCCACCAATATTGCTACTAATGACCGTCCTTAGGTTTTCGTGAGGGCTAAGGACTAACATTCCATCGAGCTGCACCCCTACCGTAAGCTGGTCTCCGACCAGAATAACCTCTTTTTCGGTTTGACTTTGGACCGATAAACCGGCAAGCGGCAGCTCCGTCAATTCAGCTAGCTGACGTTTAAAATCCAAGCGCTGGTGAACCTCTAGCGTGTTGGTGGTTGTCAAAAATTTGAATTCCGCTCCACTTACTGCGACCGTTATGGTGTCGTTTACCTCCGTGACCGCTTCGATTTGCATGGGTAAATTACCTGGTCCTCCAGGAAAGGTCACTCCCTCTCCGGGAGCAAAGGGGACCAAGGGAATAGCGGGCAATTCCACGAAGGCCAGGTCAGCAATTTCCAGCATAAGATCGCCGTCAAAACCAGGGCCATACTCATGCGCTCCGAGGTATACGCCCAATTTAGTGTAGCGTTCATCCCAGTGGGGGGTAAAGCGCCAGGTCCAGCGTTGCCAGCCATCAGGCCCCTCGGTAATAGCTGGCATGCCGGCGTATCGATCACCCAGCGCCAGTTCCCCCTCTATTGGAGCACCGCTTAAACCAATATTCATCTCCCAGGTAGCACGCGGAAAATTGGCCCGGACCAAAGCACTTACCTCATAGGTTCGATTAGGCTGTATGGGTAGCTGCTTAAAGGATCGCAGGCGGGCATCGGCTTCATCTAAGTCGGCATTGACCAGCAATTTATAAACCGAAACGCCTTGATAGATGGAATCGAATACCAGCTGAGCTGCATTAGTATTTTCCCAATCCAGGCCTCTTTCCCGGAAATCTCCACAGGGGAGTCGCAATACACTACCTCCATGATTTTCGGGATTCATTAGTGTCAAAAAACCTGCTGGAGGTAGGGGTAAATCCTCTGCTTCGTTAACGGTAACGCTAAAATTGTCGATTGCGCAACTACCTACAAAGGCCGTTCCCCAGTTAAAGAAAGCCCCTGTATATCCACTGCCGGTAGCTCGGGAAATTCCCGCCTGGAGACCGTAATCATTCCCGTTCACCAAAAGGCGCAAGCTATTATTTGTGAGATCTACTACGGCCTCGAAACGGTACCATTCCCCGGTTTGAAAAGTATTACCAGGAAAGGGTGGAGCTAGCCAACCTAGATATTCACCGGATACAGGATCGTAGTCCAATAGGCCTACGCTATAAGTATCTCCCGCGAAATTAAAACCAAGATCGGCAAAACTCTCTCCAGAATCATCGTAGCAACGCAAGAAGGCAAAGCCGGTATGGTCTACATCTGCCTTGGCCAAAAAATCCAAGGCCACCACGACTACCCCCTCTTCTTGTAAGCCACTATTGAGCAGGCCATTGAAATCAACGAGTTGGAAGCCTCCAGCGACCGGCACCTCCGCCACCAATACTTTTCCGGCAGCGGTACTCTCTCCGACGGCTCCACTTAATTCTTCAATAGTCAAAGTACTTTCGTAATTCCCGAATAAACCGGTAGGAGTAGCTCCACTACCAGGGCTAATTGCGGGCAACTCATTCAAGTCGTCAGCCTCAAAGTCAACTTGTAGACTAGTAATTTGAGCATTTACTAAGCAATAGCTCAACAGAAATAATAAACTGAATAACTGTGTTTTCATCTAGGAGCGTAATTGTTAGGCAGCTCTATTAGCTAGCCGCGGAAAATTTAGCCAAGAATACTTTCTTAAAAATAATACGGAGTGGCTAAATGCGAAATAGCCCGTAAGAATTAGTATCAAGCCTCACTTATTGAGCTTAGCGTCAAAGTCATGCTAGACTAGGCCTTCGAAAGGCCATGAGCATTAATTAAACGGCTACCTATGGCTTCTCAACACCATCAAGATAAGCAAGGAATTTAGGGCTAATGAAAAAACCTGCGGAAGTACAAAGTCCAATTTCAATCAATCAATTTCTACTCCGTCTAACTGATGATCTACATCTTTTCCCAATTCAGCATGGCATCAATAACCAAGTCCAGCGCGGAACTCCAGGCCAGCAGCGGGCGGGCGGGTGCTTCCAGCTGTAAAACAGTGGCGATGGTGTGCATCATGGCTGCCTTTACGACGGGAAAATGATGGGCTTTCACCCCATAGCGATGATGATTTTGGCCCAATTTTCGGAGGCCCGTATGGAGGTGATGAGGCCGCGACAAGGTGTAGACAATACCGCCTAGCATGTGCGTAAGTAGGCGCCCTTGATCGATCATATTGTTTTTGAAAAGCTGCTTGACTCCCGGGGCCATTTCAAAAACTTTGTCGTAGAAAATTTTAGCGAATTCGTCTTCGTCATTTAGAAGAAGATGCAGGGTACTTTGGAGTTCTAACTGCAAGTCCATTTCCTGGAAGCGGAGTAATTCATGCAGGGTCTGACGTCCTTCCTTACCCGC
The DNA here is from genome assembly GCA_039030655.1 of Bacteroidota bacterium. Classification (GTDB taxonomy): domain Bacteria; phylum Bacteroidota; class Bacteroidia; order Chitinophagales; family Saprospiraceae; genus Neolewinella. The sequence goes on from JBCCDS010000065.1 coordinate 26,260, forward strand.
TAGCTCGGGATGGAAAGTTCGGCCGAGTTGCAATTTCCCCAGACCGATGGCATCCGCTACGGCATCGGCGATGAGGATTTTTGACTGCGTGGGTTTGGTTTGAGACTGGATGCGACTAGCCACGTTTACCGGATCTCCAATGACGGAGAATTGGCGATGAGTGGGGTGCCCCAGATGCCCCAGGAAAGCGGTCCCGAAGTTGATGCCGATGCCCGATTGCAGACTTACTTGAAAATCTTTTAATTCAATTTTGTTCAGGTGATCCAAAGCGTACTGCATACCCAGAGCTGCCCGAACCGCGTCCGTACAATTCTTTTCACGTGAGCCACCTTGGGTACCGAATACCCCGACAATTTCATCGCCGACGTATTGATAGATGATGCCGTTATTCATCAGGATGGGCTCCCCCAGGGCCGTATAAAAACGATTGAGCATGTAGGCCAGATCGAAGGTCAGCGTAGCGGAAGATAACTTAGTGAAGTTGCGCAAATCACAGAATAAGATGGCGATGTCTCTTTCTTCGGCCCGACCTTCAGGGGCCAGTTCTTTTTGCAGCTGATTAACCTCAGCGATCGACCAGATTAAGCGTTGCAAGCGGACATCACCCCGGGGCCGTGTCTGACAGGCTAGACGAATGGAGGGGTCCCATTTCCTGCCCCGGGATGTTGTCTCTTCAAGAATAGAGGGTGGGCTAAGGTGTTGATTCCCATCTAATACCCTGACCCGACAGGTCGTGCAATTACCATGCCCGCCACATTCATGGACGTGGGGAATTTGATGGGCAATGGAAACGTCCAGAATACTTGCTGAAGGACTGACTGCACTGACCTGCCGGTTGATACCTGCGTAGGTGATGAGATGGCTCATGGTTTTGGGGTTAAGGGTGCTTTTTGATTATTTCCAGCCAATAAAGGGGATGAGCATGGGGACCTTCTTCTGGTACGTCTCATATTGCTCGCCCAGCATATTGCGTAGATCTCTTTCTTCCAGGTACTTGACCGCAATGAAAATGTAAGCGCTAGCCCCCAGGGAGAAAATCAAGTGTCCCAGCGTCATGGTCGGCACTGCCCACAACATAATCAGGAAGCCGAGCATAATCGGGTGGCGAACCAAGCCATAAAAATAGTTGGTGGTAAAGGGCTGCTCTAAGCTGGCCTTGCCGACCAGGTTTTCGTAGACCTGCTTGAGGCCAAAGAGATCAAAATGATTGATCATAAAAGTGGAAAGCAGTACCACGAGCAAGCCAAGGATGAAGATGCCCTGGATAACTAAAACGAGCTGCTCGTTACGAACTTCCCAGATCATATCCTTAATGGGGACCCACTGCCAAAAAAGCAAGATCAACGCCAAACTGGAAAATAAGACATAGGTGCTGCGCTCTCCAGCAGTACCGATGATCTTAGTCCACCAACGTTTAAAGGCGGGCCGGGCCATTAAGCTGTGCTGTATGGCGAAGACGGCCAGTAAAGCAGAGTTGATCAGAATGGCTCGGAAGACGTGCGTTTCGATTCCGGTATCAATGTCTTTGGGTACGAACATATTCCCCATGAAGCCGGCAGCGTAGAGGAAGGTGCCAAAGAAAATGAGGTAGGCCAAAAGGCCGTAGAGGAAGGTGAGAACTTTCATTCTTTTACGTTTAGTGGTGATAATTTTTGCTACTCGCCGAAGTGGAAAAACCGAACTAAAGCCGACCAGGCATAAAAGCCGGGTAAGAGCAACTTGAGGTAGCTAACCATTGACTCAGCGGGCGTTTCTTGGAGGGATAATTGGTCCCTTTCGGGCAGATCGGTCAGGTGCATAATTGGAGGTTTTGTTAGGTAGTAATTGTTGACCATGCAAAACTCCGGGGCGGGTAAGCGGGGCGCTACACGCTTTTCGGTGATTTTAGGAAATCCCTCTTTTTGATTAATTTTCTAACACAATTGTGTGATGGCTGGAAATCATGCTTTTGTGCGATTTCCTACTCGAGCGCCAGCCAATAGCTTTGTAGCATCAGGAGCCCATACTCGTCCCCATGCCTCGAAAATTTTCATATTTCCTTATCTGTTGGCTGGGATTCGCGAGTCTGGCCTGGTCCAACCCGGAAGTAGACAGCTTAAAAAATTTAGTGCCTCAACTCAGTGACGACTCTCTGCGCTGCGCTACCTATCTGCGCATAGCGTACCTCTTGTATGATGGTCCTGAGTCCGTACAGTATGCCCAGCAAGCACTGGAAATTGCCAGAGCGACGGACCAGCGCAATCAAATGGGCTTAGCTTATCACCGCCTGGCCTGGTGTCTTGGCTACGAAGAAATGGATCAAAAAACGGCCTATTTAGATAGTGCTGAACAGGTATTTCTGACAATTGGGGATTTGAATGGGCTCGGTAGGGTATTGGACACCAAAGGGGTACTCCTCATCAACTATGGATCAACAGAGGATGCTCAGGATGCTTTTGCCCAGGCTTACAACTACTACGATCAGCTAGGTAATGAAGAACGCAAGGCAGGAGTACTTAACAACTGGGCTATTTCTCTCTACGAATCAGGCTGGCAGGAGGAAGCGATCGCTAAGTATCACCAAGCCCTGGATTATCGCCTGCAAGAACAGCCGGAAAACTCGATTGAAATAGCTCGTCTATATCATGGCCTGGGCGAGTGTTCCCGTTTGCAAGGGGAGCTAGAGCAAGCCACTATTCACCAGATTGCTTCTTTCCATTACCGACAAAAAATCCGTGATCGCGCCATAATCGAAAACCTGATCATCATCGCCAATATGGCCTACGAGGCGGCGGAACAAGGGCAAGACACCAGTGGTATTTATCGGCAGATACATGCCTGGGGTTTCGCTGGCACCACGGCCTTGCTGGATAGCGCCGAACAAGTGTCAGGCCTGAGCGAAAGCACCGGTTTACAGCTCTACCTGAAAAACGCTTGGCGCAAATGGTATCTACTACGAGGCAATTATGAAGCCGCCTACCAGCTAATTGACGAAATAAAAACCATCGAGGAAGAAGGAAAACTCAGTGCCTCTAGCCTGGAGGCCATGGCCGACCTGAAGGTTAAGTACGATCGAGAACGACTACAACGTGAGCTGTTGGAAGAAGAGATCAGCAACCAGAAAAAAGCGACGCAAGTCAACTTGCTCTTTTTGTCGCTAGGTATTTTACTGCTGGCGCTACTCATTGTATTCCTCATTTACCAAAATCGACTTAAGGCTAACCGATTGCTACTCACTGCTGCTAAGCAGGAACAGCAGCTCATTGCGATCAACTCTATGCTGGAAGGCCAGGAAAAGGAGCGGGCACGAATTGCCCGAGATCTACACGATGGCCTGGGTAATCTGCTGGCGACAATAAAGGCTAACCTAGGTAATTTAGGTCAGCAATCTCTAGACCGGACTACTCCAACGCCCTACACCAAAACCAGTGAGATGGTCGACGAAGCATGTATTGAAGTGCGCAAAATTGCGCATGAAATGATGCCTCGTTCCCTGGAAAAACTCGGACTACCCCAAGCCCTTACTGATCTGATTCACCGAATGGATGAGACGCACGCCTTTAGCGCTAGTATTGCCATTTATGGTCAGGAGCAAAGTTTAAGTGATGGTGTTAATATCATGCTTTATCGGATTGTGCAGGAGGCGCTCAACAATGTGGTGAAGTATGCACAGGCTACGGAAGTAGACTTGCAAATGACCTACGCGGAAGAATGGCTCAACATCACCATTGAAGACGATGGGGTCGGTTTTGACCCCAAACGCATAGGTCCCGATGAGGGGCTGGGCTTGAACAGTATTGCTTTTCGCACTCAATATATCGGTGGCAATTTTGAAATCGATAGTCGACCGGGAATGGGTACGATGATCAGTATCAACGTCTCTTTAAAGGAAGCAGCATGATTAGGATAATACTAGCGGACGACCACCAGATACTGCTGGATGGCCTAAAAGCCATTTTCGATCAGGACCCG
>JBCCDS010000066.1:0-29605 GCA_039030655.1 Bacteroidota bacterium
GCGGGGTTGAAGAAGCTGAGCGTAACGGTGACCGTAGAGTCACAGCCATTAACACTGGCATCCGGTAAAGTAGCAGTACCCATCGGTCGGCCAATATCAAATACCTCAGTGCCTACCGTAACGGATTGGTCTTCACAGACGGTCGTATCCAGGGTGCCCATCGGGACGGGAAGGAAAGTCAGATCAACAACAACTACGCTATCGCAGCCATTGACGCTAGCATCGGTCAAAATCACTTCTCCCATAGGCGTAGCAGCATCGAAAATAGTCCCATTAATATTGAGTACACTGTCAACACAAGCCAAACCGCGCAGGGTATCTGCGGGCTGCGGTAGGACCTGCGGAAGTGCAACAACAGAAGTATCCCTAAAGCAGACGGCATCGGTGACCCGCACAAAATCGATACTTATCCCTTCGAGACTTTCCACACCAAAATCAGCAGGACAGAGTTGTAATTGCCCCATATTTCCCGGCACCATCAGCAGATCTGAACCTGGACCAGAACCGGGGACATCGAAGTCATAACTGAGTTCAAATGGTCCGGTGCCGCTGAAGCTGAGATCATAGCTTAAGCAGTCTTCGAAGCAGCCGGCGGCTGGAGGCGTAATACTAACGCTAGGGAAATCCGTGAAGGGAATAATGGTAAAGCTGCTATCCACGATACAGCCCAGGTTATCCGTGACGGTCAGCTCATAGTCTCCCGGTGTAAGATTGGTCACCATCGACATGCCATCCAGGCTATCATCGTCCCAGTCAAAAGTGAAAGGTGCATCTGCATCATTGACCGTAACCGTAGCGGAGCCATTAGGCGTGCCACAGCTGGGTTGTACGAGGGTAAAATCAAGGTTAATCAGACAGCCACCAGGATTGACCACGGCAGAACAGCTGTCCTGGCAGCCATTGGCATCGGTGACCACCAGGTTGTAAATGCCTGGTGCCAGGCTATTGAAGTTAAAAGGGCTATCGGCTGCCGTTAAACCAGCCGCCGTCAAATCACCACTGATGTCATAAGGCGCCGTTCCGTCGCCAAAACTCACATCAATCATGCCATCGAGGCCGCCACTGGTGGATTCATCGGTAGCAGCGCAGTTTAGGTCTATAGGAGCCGGTGCTAAGATTTCGATGCTATCGACCAGCATGCAGTTGGCAATGTCTGTAACAGTTACGATATACCAGCCAGCTGCCAAGCCCGTTGGGTTTTGCATACCATCGAGAGTAGGGTCACTCCAACTGAAAGTGAAGGGATCAAAGCCCCCCGTCATCGTCAGGGTAATTGTACCGTTAGCATCAGCGGCGCAAAGATTATTAGTTGCTGCCAGCGTAAAGCCTAGATCCATACAGGAGGGCGGCAAAATCGTAGCCATACAGCTATCGACACAACCATTGGCATCGGTCACGACTACCGTATAGTCGCCTTCTGGGACCAGGAGGACGATCGAATCGCTCATCAAGCCTGTCTGGGTGTCACTCATCGGCCCGGTGTAGGTCACACTGTAAGGGGCCGTACCGTCCGCCACTTCAACCACTAAGCTGTCTACGCCCAAAGCTGGTTCATCGATTTGATTGCCAAAACAGCTCAAGCTAAGCGGGGCTGGATCGGTTAAGGTAAAGGTTTGAGGGGCGGGCGTACAGCCACTTTCATCACTCACACTGACGGTGTAGCTACCGGCCGGTAGCAGCGTCAGGTCCGTCATTCCATCGTACTGATCGTCATCCCAATCGACCGTGAGCATTCCCGTCGCATTCATAATACTGAGGCTGATCGAGCCACTGCTATCTCCGACACAAACAGGGTTGGTAAACATGCCCGAAAAGGACAGTGTGCAAGTGGGTTCGCCGACAGTGGCCATACAGCTAATAGTACAGCCGTTTTGATCCGTGACTAAGAGGGTATAATCCCCGGCAACCAGATTATTGACCATGAAACCATCACTCACATTGGCGATGCTATCGGAATCCATTGCTGAAGTCCAGAGCAATCCGTAAGGAGCTAGGCCGCCCGAAAGATCGATGGTAATACTGCCATCCATACCACCATTGGTCGTTGCATCAGCTGGAGTACAGTTTAGAGCTAAAGGAGGATCCGTCTGTAAATCAAAATCGAGTGGGCCCACGCTACAGCCCTGCGCATCGCTTACGACTACGGAATACATTCCACTGGGTAAATTGATCGGGTCTTCGATCCCGTCCAGGCTATCTAAGGTCCAATCAAAAGTGTAAGGGCCCATTCCTCCCATCGGGTTCAGGTCTATAGCTCCAGAATTTGCACTTCCGCAGGTCCCCACACTACTACTGGTATCGACGCTAAAATTACTACAGTCGATGCCGGTGATGAAGACCATACAGCTTTCGGTACAGTTAAGTGCATCCGTAACCTGAATATTGTAGGCGCCCGGCGGCAAATCTGTTAGATTGATAACCGGACCTGCTTCTCCACCCGCAGAGCCATTATTCGGCCCGAAGTAGAAGACATTATAGGGGGCAAAACCACTATTGATGGTGATATTGATTCCCCCGTTAGCGCCGGCCATGGCAGGATCTACCGCTGCACAGCTGATGGAAAGATTACAGGGCGGCAATTCTACCGTCACCATACAGGTATTTTCACAGCCTAGCGCATCGATAACGGTGATGGTGTAATCTCCAGGCGGGAGGCCAGGGATAGTGGGGCTATTGCTGGAAGTATTGATAGTGCCAATATTTGGCCCTGACCAGCTGACATTAAAGGGAGCCATACCATCATTAATAACTAGTTCAATCCGGCCATCGTTGGAGTTGGGTCCACTTGTTGCAACTGAAGAACAGTCTAGCATAGGGGGAATGGGCGTAGCAATAGTAATGGGTCCCACTACGGCCGAGCAGCCGTAAAAATCAGCTACTGTCACGCTGTAGGTCCCATCGGGTATATTAGTAGGATTAGCTCCCGAAAGCCCCCCAGACCAGTTATAAGTAACGGGGGTACAGTTCACTCCCGTAAAGTCGATTTCAATATTACCACCGCTACCTAAACAATCTGGTTGGAACACGGTGCTGGTAGCGGCAATATTACAAATGGGATCAAAATTGAAGGTACAGGTCGTTTCACAGCCTACGGCGTCGACTACTCGAATGGTGTAAGGCCCGGCATCAATACAGTTATCTTCACCCAGCAAATAACTTCCGGCGCCGGTAGGGCTGCCATTAGTATTAATGATAGTGAGGATGGTAGGCAGTTGTTCCAGGGTGATTGTATAGTTTTCTACACCGCCGGAAACCGAAAAGCTAAAAATACCGCCAGGCACGTCAAATACCCCATCTTCATCACCCACGCAGTCGATCAGTTCTAGAGGCGGGGGTTCGTTAACGTCGAAATTAATGGAGATCATACAGTTGTTGGCATCCGTTATGTCTACGGTATAGTTGCCAGCGGGTATGCCCGTTGCTGTGGTCATACCATCGTAAGTATCATCAGACCAATCAACTGTCTGGAGTGGCAGGGCCCAGTCCGGAGAGGTTAGGTCTAATACTGCGGTACCATCCCCATTGCAGATAACTGGGGTCAGTACCGGTATGACTGTGATCACGCAGGGGGTGGATGAAACCTGGCTAATCACCTCTACTAAGGAGGGAGTGACTGCGGTGGGTCGTTGGGCTGGAGCCGCGGCCGCTGAAACCAGATCAATATTTGCTTGCCCCCAGAGTCCGGCAGCACCTAAGAAAGCAAACAACAATAGAGTACTTCGACAAATGGGGCTAAAACGCATGGAATTGGGATGTGACAAGCGAAAAGGTAAGCGTAATACGAACATGGTAGGAATATACTGCTGAATATCCTGACAAGATAAGCTATCGGCTAAACTCTGTAACTCAATAGTTGCTAAAACAATTGTAAGTAGAAATTATTTGGTGCTGTATATTGCAGTTATGATAGCTGCATTCCGCTTGTTTCTTTTGATGTTTTTTGCCCATTGGCTACCCGTTTCTCCACTAGCCGCCCAACTGCAACTCAATCCTTACATCTCACAGTGGTCTTCAGCTCGCGAATTGCAACTTGCTGGTCAGGAAGCCACGGCCGAGCGAAGTATTGGCTTCGGGCTGGAAGGGTTATTAGGCGCTAATCAACTGGCTCCTCTTTTGGGGCTCAACTACCAGAAACGGAGCTACAACCTAGTGGAGTCAGGCAGCTTTAGTCTGGATGAATTGCAGCTACAAATCGGTTTAGCCTATCGATTACGGGCGGCGAGTACGTCTTTTAATTTAGTGCCTCACCTGGCTATTTGCCCAAGCTTTACCTTAGATAGTTCCCAGGACGGCAACCTACCGGACCCCGTCTTAACCGCACTGGAAAACGACCTAAGTTGGCGTTTCAAGCTTGGTTTTACCCTATACTTAGATTTCATTAGTTTGCACTACAACTGGCTTCCAGAAGTAGCTAATGACCCTGACGAGCAGTCCTACCGCCAGCTGGGTTTAGGCGTACGCTTTTAACTAACAAACAACTCAGCCTGCACATACGACGATTCAGCAGAAAATGCTAGATCAGCGAAGACATTAGAACGTGATTTGGGGTCAGAACTCAATATTCCCCAATGAAACTTTTGTCAACCTTTCTATTATCACTCAGTCTGACTATTGCGCTACAGGCGCAGACCATTAAGGGTCGCATCATTGATAGTCAGTCAGAAATGCCCTTGATTGGTGCGACAGTTGTCGTTGATCTTGAATCAGGGCAACGCGGTGCTACCACCGACCTGGACGGCTACTACCTACTCGACCAAATCCCACCAGGTCGTCACCAGCTGTTGGTCAGCTACTTAGGCTATGAACCTAGTACGCTTTCTAATATATTAGTCACTGCTGGCAAGGATGTCATTCTCGACATTCGATTAGAAGAGAGTTTCACCCAACTCAATGAAGTGGTAGTTACAGCCGACCCGCGCGGCAATCAAAACGAACTCGCGGCGGTATCCATTAGGACTTTTAGCCCAGAGGAAGTCAATCGTTATGCGGGCGGCAGGGCCGACGTTAGCCGTCTGGCAGGCAATATGGCCGGTGTCTCTACTGCCGACGATAGTCGCAACGACATCGTGATCCGTGGCAACAGCCCTGCGGGCCTGTTGTGGCAGTTGGAAGGCATTAACATTCCAAACCCTAATCACTTTTCTACCCTAGGGACTACGGGCGGCCCCGTTAGTGCGCTGAACCCCAATTTACTCGCCAGTAGTGATTTTATTACCTCTGCTTTCCCGGCCGAGTACGGTAATGCCACCTCTGGAGTTTTTGATCTGCGTTTACGTAATGGCAACCGGGATCGTTACGAATTTATGGCACAGCTAGGCACCTTTACGGGTATTGAGCTGATGGCCGAAGGGCCCGTAAATGATCGCGGAGGCTCTTTCGTAGTTGGATTCCGTAACAGTTTTGTGGGTCTGGCTTCCAGCCTAGGACTGGATATCGGGACAAACGCAACGCCTGATTACCGTGATCTCACCTTCAAAGTTGACTTTGGCGATAGCAAGGCGGGTCGTTTTTCCCTTTTCGGAATTGGAGGCACCAGTAATATTGACTTTCTGGGTACCGAAACGGACGACGAAGACATTTTTGCCAACCCCAGTCGGAATAGCTACGCAGATAGTCAGTTTGGAGTCTTTGGCATACGCCACAACCTCATCACAGGCGAAGAAACTTATTTACGCACCGTAATTGCTGCTTCCTACCAAGGGAATGATTTTAGCGAGTTTGATATTGATCGCGCAGGCTCAGATAGTCTGATTTTGACCAATGTCGAAGATGCTACCATTCGCTACAGCATCAAAAGCTATTTAAACTCTAAGCTGAGCAATCGCCTAAGCATTCGTACCGGTATTCAAGCCGACCTTAACCAGTTGAATACGACTGTAGATGACCGCGTAGGTTCACCGGACCGCGACGAAGATGGTATTCCTGATTTTGATCGCCTCCGTGACTTCGATGATCAGTTCAACCTTCTCCAGGCTTTTGCGCAGACGCGCTTTCGTATTACTAAGGACTTGACCATGAATGCGGGAGTACACCTGCAATACTTCGACCTATCCGAAGCCTTTGGTATAGAACCTCGTTTAGGTTTAGAATACAGGGTAAGTGAACCTCTACAACTGACCTTAGGCTACGGACGTCATAATCAGACCCCGGCACTCCCCGTCTTTTTCTTCCGTGATTTATCGACTGGAAGCCCTAATGCCAACCAGGACCTAGGTTTTCAATCTGCCGATCACTTAGTAGTAGGTGCTACCTGGCAGATTGCTCCGCAATGGCAACTAAAAACAGAGGCCTACTATCAGTGGCTCTTCAATGTACCCGTTGACAATTTCCCCTCGTCTTTTTCTATTCTGAATGCGGGAGCAGATTTTGTATTCCCCGAGCGTGGATCACTGGTTAGCGATGGTACAGGTACCAACTATGGCTTAGAACTAACTCTGGAACGGCAATTTGCCGATAATTGGTACTTGTTATTTACTGGTTCGGTATTTGAGAGTAATTACACCGGCAGTGATGGAGTTGAACGGCCAACGGCTTTCAACAATCAATACGTCACTAATATCCTACTGGGCCGTGAGATTCCAGTAGGTAAAGACGGCCGCAACCGGATCACGATCAATACCCGGCTTACTACTTCGGGAGGGCGCTACTACAGTCCCATCGACCTGGAAGCTTCTATTGCTGCCAATGAGGATGTCCGTAATGAAACGCTGGCATTTAGCGAGCGATACGACAACTACTTCCGCTGGGACTTAAAATTCGGCATTCAGCTGAACAGCCCTAATCGCCGCTTTAGTCAGAGTTTCTTCATCGACTTCCAAAACTTGACGAATCGGGAGAACATTTTCCAGCGACGCTTTAACCCGGCTACTCAGCAGGAAAACGTACTGTTGCAATCTGGCTTTTTCCCAGACGTTCAGTATAGAATCCAATTCTAATTATTTTGCGTTGGCGTTTCTCCCTGCTTAGTTGGGGGAAGCGCCAGCGCAAAAACTATTGGCATGCAGTTATTTTTTTCAAAGGCAGAACGTATTGAACTAGTCGGTTTCGATGACCGGCTCATGGCTATTCTTGGAATCGGCGTGATGTCAGTGGTTAGCTACATGCTTTTTTCGCCAGCGATTATTGCCGCTAATGGTCCGATGGCAAGTGGTATTTGCACCAAAGCTTCCATTATCCACACCGTTACCTATTGGGTAGTTATTCGTTGGATCGTGCTGCAATTAAGGAGAAGATATTCTCGCCCAGAGGAAACCGCCCGACGCTTATTTTTTACTGGGATTAGTATAGTGAGTATTGTCACGCTTTTGAAGGGTACCGATTTTTTCCACTGGATCGGAGCAACTATGGAACAAGAAGGTTTGCTCATTAAAAAATCGCCTTGGTACTTTGACGTCATTACTACGCTAATGCTCTGTTTTTTGGTCGTCGCCGTTTACGAAACTATCTATTTTTTCACCAAGTACCGTCGTGGTGCTATTGAGCGAGAACGATTGGCCCGCTCCAACATGCAATCTCAGCTGAGCGCGCTACGGCAGCAAATCAATCCTCACTTCTTATTCAACAGTTTAAATACGCTAAGTAGTATCATTCCAGAAGATCCCCAAAAAGCTACGCAGTTTACTCAGCGACTTTCCTCGGTTTATCGTCGCCTGACCGAAAATCGACACGAGACCTTTATTCCTCTGGCGGAGGAAGTCGCGGCCTTGCGTGACTACATCTTTTTATTGCAGACTCGTTTTGAGGATAAGCTTAAGGTAGAAATAGCTATTCCTCAAGCCTACTTATCTAGTCAGATCCCCCCTTTGAGTTTGCAGCTGCTGTTGGAAAATGTCGTGAAGCACAATGTACTTACCCAGCTGAATCCTATCCGAGTAACCATCAAGATCCAGGATCGCTCTATTGTCATTAGTAACGATCTAAAGCCGAAGTTACGCAAGGAAGGCTCTACGGGCTTAGGCTTGCAAAATATCCAGCAGCGCTATGAGCTCCTGAGCCAGGAGCAAGTCCGTATTGAAGCCGGCCCTCAATATTTCCGCGTTTACCTGCCCATTATTTGGGCCCAACCCCAAGAAGAGAATGCCATCGCTTAATTTTTGGCTGATTGAAGATGAGCCACCAGCAATGCGCCGTTTGGAGCGCTTACTGGCCCAGCTAAGGCCTGACAGTCAAATCAGCTTCAAATCTGACACCGTAGAGGCTACGTTGCAGGCCTGTGAGCAGCAGCAAATTCCAGATATCATTTTCAGCGATATTCAGCTGGCCGACGGGCTCAGCTTCGACATCTGGGAAGAAGCTCAGCTAGGCGCCTGTCCGATCGTTTTCACGACAGCCTTTGACCAATACAGCCTCCGTGCTTTTCAGGTCAACGGCATTGATTATTTACTGAAACCCATTGAGCCCGAGCAACTTAAAAGAGCCCTGGATAAACACGAACGTCTGACCCAAATTGGCCAGCCTCAGGTAGCAGTAAACTGGCAGCAACTTGCCCAACTAATTGAGCAGCGTCAGCCCGTCTATCGGGAACGTTTTCTGGTACAACACCGACAAGATTGGTTACCGCTGCAGGTCAACCAGCTCCGACAAATCTACAGCCAAGACAGCCTGACTTTCGTGATCGACACTGAGGGGCAACGTTATATGCTGGGAGAATCACTGGACCGGCTAGAGCAAGAATTGGATCCCAAGCAGTGGTTTCGCATCAATCGCTCCCAAATTATCCATCTAACTAGTGTGCAAAAAGTAAGTGCCTACTTCAATCACCGCCTGAAGCTCAGCCTGAGCCCCGCTGCGGTAGGCGACAATGTGGTAAGTCGGCAACGGGTGAAAGCTTGCCGGGCCTGGTTGGGGCAGGGGTGAATTGCAATAATGTCCTACGTCCGTCTTAAACTGATTAATTCATTGAATGCTGCTAGCAAGCTTGACATCCTGCGGAAGTACAAAAACTACTCCCAAACCACCTTCCCCAACTTACCTCCACCCGCCAGCCAACAGTCGTTGGAGTTGGGTACAAAGCTCAACGCGTACCAGCTTTCAGTGCTGAGGTCCTGCCAGCTTTCGCCTCCATCATAGCTGATAGAAATACCGGGGATGCCGGCTGCTAAAATCGCTTGTCCAGCTCCTCGAGGAAAATACTTCACACAAGAACGGTAGCCTGGGCCTTCGCCGTCGGCCAGCAATTGCCAAGTCTTTCCACCGTCCATAGTGGCAGCTTTATTGCTGCTATTAATCGTTTTGTCGTTCCAATCACCGCCAAAGATGATTCCCCGTTCTTCGTCCCAAAAATCAACGGTATAAATACCCGTCATCTGCCCCCCTTCAGCTAATGGACTCTGTACGATCGACCAGCTTTTTCCCCGATCGGGACTATGCAGCACTCTGGCTTTAGCACCGCCCGTCACTACCCAGGCTTGATCGCCCTGCAAAGCAATGTTGGAGTTGGAAGCCGCAAAGGCCGCCTCGCCTTCCGCCGCTGGAGGGAGGTCATCACAGGCAATTTTGTGCCAACTTTCGCCACCATCTTCCGTTAAAATTATTGAAATACAGCCATCCGTAGGATCCCCCATGGCAATGCCGTGCTGCTCATCCCAAAACTGCATTGCATCATAAAAGGCTGTAGGGTGATCTTCCTGATAGACCAACCGCCAGCTTCGCCCTTGATCCGTAGATTTATAAAGTAATGCCGGAGATTCAATGGAAAGCACAAAGACGGCTTCATTCGTTACGGCTATTGACCTAAAATGAAGTAATCGCCCCTCGTGTTCCAGGCTATCTACTTGCCAGCTTTGGCCGCCATCCAGGCTATGCCCTACTCTACCGTTTGAACCAGCAAACCAGATGGTATTGGCATCAACGGCCTCGATGGCCCGGATACTGGAAGCAAAAGGAAAACTATCAATTCGTGCGAGTTGTAAATCAGCAATGGTCGCCACTGGGTTTTCTACTTCAGCGACCTCCCTAATCGGCGCCGGTCTACAAGCAATTAATAGTCCCAAACATCCAAAGGGGAGCAAGTACTTTTTCATACCCCTTAAGATAAGTGATCGGCCGTCGCTGTCCAAAGATCAGGCAACGGCCTGGCTAATCATCGCGCGCACCCAATCATTGGGAATCATGTCGATAGTGAGGTTTATGCGCTCGGTTTCACCAGGATTATTCACCTGGTGAGGATCGGTAAGTCGCAGATACCAACATTCACCAGCCTGCATCGGGACCGGTACGTCATTCAAAAGAAACTCTACCTGGTCATCTCCACTAATCGGAATCGTAAGACGGATTACAGACTTATGTACTTCTAGGCCCAGCGTAGGGTCAGTATGGCGCTTAACGGTATTGCCCGCTGCCAGACGCAATACGCGTACTAGCGTTACATCGGTCTGCGCACAAAAACTATCTACGATTGATTGTAGATAAGGTGATTTTTGTAGTGCTGCAGTATTTGCCCAATCCGTCCAGGAGCCATCGGCATAATCATCCGCTGGGGGAGGTGGCGGCAAAGAGGAGTCAACGATATGCGCAGGAGAGCGCAGCGGCAAAACATTGTAATGGATAAAGTGATTGAGACCTAAGGCTTCCACTTCTTCGCGCATCCGAGTAACGTCAAAATTCAAGGGCAAGCGGACTCGGTCCGGGTAACTTACGGTAGTAGGCATAGTATGGGTTTTTATGTGCTTGAAAATACGACCTCCTTTTCAAATTTTCAGCTCCGTAAGTATTTGTAGCGGTTGGAAGATGGTTCCCTAGTCTTTCCTACTGGCACAAAATTACCCGGCCACTATGCGGAATTACCCTCATCAAAAAGCTGATTCTAGGCGGAGGTAAAATAGTATAGAAAGTAGATAAATCTGCGGTGGAATATTGCCTCTCTATCTAACCATTTTTGCTCCTGTCAACCTTTTCGACCACTTAAATTAAAACTAAGATGAAATCTATTTTGAGCCTGACACTCCTGCTATGGAGCACTTTACTACTCGTCGCTGCTTCTCCCATCAATTTCAGCACTACGGTTTTAGATGAACATTCATTTGTTCTGCGACTAGAGCAAGTCATTGATACAGAAATTCAGGTCCAGATAAAGGACCAGCGAGGATTTGTTTTGCATGAGGAGGGACTTTCTCAACAGCAAGCTAAAAGTCGCAGATATGACCTGCGTAATCTGCCTGCTGGCAATTATGTTATGATCGTTGATTTCGACAATCAAATCAAAGTTCAGCCAATCGTAAAATCAGCTACGGCTATTGAAGTCGATAACGATTTAGCAGAAACGGTAATTAAGCCTAGCTTAAACTACAACAATGGTTTGCTGGATGCTAATTTCTTCGCTGGAGCAGCTAGTGCCGTAGACGTAAAAATTCAGGATGACGAAGGCCAGGTTGTTTACCAGGAGCGTCAAGAGCTGGACAGTCCATTTCACAAGCGGTATAACCTGACCCAACTACCCTGGGGAGAATACACTTTCTACTTTAAAGTGAATTATGATGGAATCCCCCAGCTCAATTTTTCTGAACGGATCAGTATTCAGGCGAACTTAGCTGCCAATTAAGAGAGCGTGTTGAGAAATTTGGTTTTCTGACCGCTCACGAGCATTTTTTGAGCTGGTAAGGCAGCAACCACGAAGTAGCCGCGAAGCGAATCCGGAGTTTAGCCATAGTTAACTCCGAGGAGCTTTGCGACGATCACCGCAGGTAAATGAGGAATTTGCTAACGCAGCCAGCATGAAAAATGATGTGATAAGGTCGAATTCTAAATTCCCAAAACGCTCTAAACCCAAAACGAGTGGGAGTAGACGATCAGAGAATGCGAGCATTTTCTGATCGTCGCTTCTATTTTTAAGCGGTGGAGTCATTAAGCATCCGCTTAAACTGTTTTCGATAAGCCAGGGGACTTTCACCGGTAAACTCCTTAAACTGGCGGTTAAAGTGAGAAAAATTATTGAAGCCGCTCTCAAAGGAAATTTCAGCGATAGTACTATTACTATGCGTCAGTAGTTTACAAGCGTGCACAATTCTTATCTCGTTAGTAAACCTAGTAAATTTCTTATTGGAGATGCGCTTGAAATAGCGGCAAAAAGAAGGAACAGTCATATTCGCCACCCCGGCAATCTCCTCTAGCGGAATAGGGCGTTGAAAATTGGCCTGCACGTAATTGTAGATGAGATTGATCCGCTCATCATCGGAAGTATCCACTTCCAGAGAATAGCCCTCTGCATTAAGTAAATTATACTCTTCTGCTTCGGCTAGCTCCTTCAACACTTGCAGCAGTTCAAGCAACTTTGAGAAGTTGTCCAATTGAACCATTCCCTCAATTCTTCTTCCAATCTTTTCCTTGGCCGCCCCGTAGTAGCTTACGCCAGCTTTAGCTCTTAGTAGCAACTGTTGAATGTCTAGCATTTCTGATAGCTGAAAGAAATCAGCGCCGAAACAATCATCTCTAAATTGAATGACCGTCTCTGATTCGTTGCCCGAAAGTCGGTCTGTAAATCCGCTATGTGGCAACATAGAACCGATAAGCACCAAATCGCCTGACTGATAGTAAGAAAGATGATTGCCGATGTGTCGCTTACCGCTGCCTCCTTTGATGTAAACCAGCTCTATTTCGGGGTGAAAATGCCAAAAGGGGCGATGCGCCTGTTGGGCTTCGTCCGCATAGTGCTTCAGCGAAAAGGAACTGCCGAAGCCGGGATTAACCTTTTCTAATGTTGGTTTTCGATTACTACTCATTCGTAATTAGTGTGGTGTAGTAATCGACTTTAAGCGTACTAAAGGAAATAACGGCAAGCGTCTCCCTTTATGTTTTTCATCCCCTAAAAAACGAGTAAGATTCGTTTAGGTTTCACGACCAGATGCCTTTCACCTTACCAATCACTAAGGCAGTTATTATCGTTGAGCCATACTTCACACGTGACTTGCTCGTATAATGGCTGGCCAAAGTCTACCGTGACAGCGATCGAAGTTTCTTTGGTAAAGAATCCATTTTGGTAACTGAAGTAAAAAATGGAGTCTCTACTTTGGTTGGGCACCAGTACCCACTCACTATCCATTTGCTCGATCAGCGCCGATAAGCACAAATTTCGCTCATCAAGCGCATGATTACTAACACCCCTGAAGTCATCAATCACCTCTAGCAGGCCAGGACGAATCTGGGTAGATTTCAAGACGCCGCCGACGTGAGGCGTTTGGATCCATAAGAGATCAAGACTACCGTTGCGATCAAGATCGCTTACCGCTACGGGATTCAGCCAGCTATTGGCCCAACCGATGGGATCAGTGTAGGCATATTCCAACAGTTCATTGTTTTCTAGCTGATAGATGACCAGCCCTGCGCCACTGTCTAATCCGGATTTAATGCAGAGTAATTCGGGCACCTCATCCTGATTAACATCGATGAAACGGGGAGCCAGATCTTCAAAGACGGAGACCTGCGGAAGTACAAATTCATAGTATTGCCCTGCGTGATAGAGTACTACACCTCCGGCCTCAATACCATCGCCAAGAATGGCGTGGCCATAGCGATCTGTAGGCAAAATGTAGGTAGCTAGCCAGCTGGAATCTCGGCTAATGGTCGTCAAGGCTTCTGGAAGTTGTTCGTAATGCTCCCAGACAGTCTCCAAATCTAGAGTGGGCCTAAGTTGCTCATCATCGCAGGACGAATGGGTAATAAGTACAAAAAGTAATAAGGCTGGTAAGCCTAGCTTAATTCGTTTCATCGACTATAGCTTTAGATAAACCCTATTCATACGCCTCACCGCATCATGCATCAGGGGAAACTCCAGGAATACGTGGCTAGTTTCCATAAATCCCAGGCTCGCATAAAACTTTTTGGCTTGCTCCTGTACATCCATCACGTCCAGCCAAAGAATTTGATAGCCTAAATCCTTTTGTCTTTCGATTAACCATTTTAATAATTGCTTCCCAATTCCTTTGCCTTGGGCCTCCGGTGCCAGATATATTCGCTGCAGCTTTGTTGCCCTTTTCTCCGGTAAATCCATTAGGGGTTCTTCCTCTAGCCAGCGATAAATGCCGATCAGCTCGCCCTGCCAGTACACAAAGTAGAAAAAGGCATTTGCTGCGCTCATGTCACGAGCAAAGGCTTCCGGCCCGTAGATATAATCCAGGTACCACTGGCCCTGATCCTGCCAAAAATGTTGATAGGCTGGCGGATAAATACGCTGCATAAAGGTGTAGAGCTGCTGCCGGTCCACAGGATTGACCGGGTGAAGGCTGAGTTGTGGGGAGATTTCGACCATGTGGCTATCAACCGAAGATAGATTCACCCCAAGATAAAGCGCTACAGCCTCCTAACGATTACTTAAGTACCGTCTTTTTTCCCGCCTGCTCATTTCAGCAGTAATCACTTCATCGCTCCAACTACTAACATAGCTCTGGCCATGGTCCAGGGCGGTAGATCCTCCTACCTCGGTTAAAAATTGCGGCTCCAGGTAAGAATAGCTACTTAAAGGCGCTATAAGGCGGCCTTCATTTTCGCTAAAATCAAAATCGGTGAGGTAATAAACCATAAAAATCAATTGGTTCGTCGTTGATGCATCGCCAATTAACCCTAGTTCTTGTCCAGGAATTATTTCATCACCTATTTTACAAAAAACTCCCCCTTGCACGAAGCCTCGATAAGTTGCTCTGCTACCATCTTCATGCAAAACTACTATTTCATTTTGCACACTGGTGTTCTCTAGCAGTGGATCTGGGTTCGAAAATTTATCTTCTACGTTAATAACCGTCCCGGCCCGAGTAGCATAAACCGTGTTTTCCTCAGTGACAAATCGATAACTCTTCCGATTTTCGGGGAGGTTCTGCCCAAAATGAAAGGCTAGATTATCAGTTACTTCAAATACACTAGTTATGGCATCAGCTGCAAACGGTAACAAATAAGTGTAGTTCAAATCTACGTTTGGGTTTATTTCTCCAGGTAAGAAAGAAAACCGGTAACGAAAAGATATTCCTAAATCATTGAAATTAGGGATCAAAGTAAATAAGGTTCCTCTACTTCCATCCAAAGTAAATGTACGAGTCTTAAATTGTGAATTCTCCAATTCTAAAAACTCAATGTATAAAGTATAAACACCCGGCAATCTCTTTTCATAAATGAAATCAATAGTCCTATCACGCTGGACTCTGGGCGTCAATTCAATATCTAAGGGAATTTGCGCCTCGCCAAATATTGGAAATAAACATAAAAGGCTAATAAGAAGGGGAATAGGCTGCATCTTAAAGAAATTGGTTACTAAAAGTAGCACAATCAGTAGGTGATAAAGATTTGCGCTCTTTTTAAATCTTCCGTCATATTTTCATAAAGCTTACTCTTAACCGTCAACGGAAACTTAGGTACTAGACAACCAACTACCCCCCATCATCCAGCCCTTCCTCTTCCAGACTACTCGGCGGTACGACCAGCTCCTGATCTCGCACAAACTGGCACCAACGACAAGACTCCTTGCCACAGCCGGTATAAAAATCCTGCTTCTGGATGCGCTCGTAGCTTGCTTTAATCAATGCGCTAAGCGTCTTTTCATCTTTGGGAGTGATCGGAACCTGAATGTTCTTTTGCTCGCCGTTGCTGCTAAAGGACAGATAACTCAGCGTAGCTTGCTTAACGCGGCGCTGCTCCTGACTGCGGCCTTCAAATAATAACTTATAAAATACGAGCTGCCGCCAGTAACTACCGCCATGCGGATTGGCCGGAGTTGGGGCCTTGGTCTTGCGATCCGTGGCGGCTCCCGTTTTATAATCCCAAATCGCTACTTGAGTATCGCTCAATTGATCAATACGATCAATAATTCCTCGTAAAGGCACGCCCTCCAGCTCCACCTCGCGGATACTTTGCTCTACCCAGACTTTGTCCGTCCAGTTGGGGCGCTCTTTATCGTAATAGGCAGCTAATTCCCGACGACCTTGTTCCAGGCGCTGCTGATAGCGCTCCGGCTCAAACCAGGAACGGCGGCGTTGTAAAGCCTGCTCAAATAAGAAGACCAATTCCTCCCGACTGGGCCAGCCCAGGCTAGCTTCTGCCTTGACCCGCAGAAAGTAATGTTGTAGCGCCTCGTGCAGCGCATCCCCGTAAGTAGCCGCCTCCCGTTGTTCGGTAGGTACCCGCAGCACTCGTTCGTAAAAGAACGCCAGTGGACAATCTAAAAAACTATGTAGAGCAGAAACACTGAGCCTGAAATCCTTTAGTTGCTCCGCGATCAGGGCCTTTTCTATAATAGGATTTATACTAGGAGGTCCCAATTGAACCTGAGTACCTAAATAGGCCAATAACTCTTCCTGTTCAACTTCCTGCTCCACCACTTCCAGAGCTTCTGCACCTTCTAGCAACTCCTGCAAAAAACGCACCGGGCTGATTGGTTTCTGCGCGGCATCCAGATCAGCATAACTCATAATCAAGCTCCGCTTGGAGCGGGTCATCGCTACGTAGAATAAGCGGCGGCGGGCTTCAATTAGGTCTTCCTCCCCGGAGTAGGTAAGCGTTGGCGGCAAGGGAAAACGCAGATTAGAGGCCTGCCTTCCTTTACCCCATTTACTTTCCACACAATCCAGCAGCCAGACGCAGTTAAATTCTAAGCCTTTGGCCGAATGGGCCGTCAATAGCTGTACGGCATCCTGTTGATCAAAAATCCGCTGTAAAGGCAACTCGATCCGGTTGGCATCCATGCTTTTTAGCGTCAGCAGTAACTGGCTTAATTCCAACCGCGGTTGGCGCAGCAATTCCTGCTCGACGAAGGCCAGGAAAGTGCGCACCTCCTGCAATCGCTCAATCCGTTCGACATCTCGCAGTTGTTGCGCCAGCATTCCGCTTTCATTGACCACCAATTCCAGCAAGCGGAGCAAGGGCTCATTGACGACTGCCATTTGCACGCTGACGAGCCAGTTTACGACCTTGACCAATCCGGTTGGTTGGCGCAGGTCAGCAGGCCATAGTTCAGCCTGCTCTAATAATTCTCGCCAATTATTAACCGTCCCTTTAGCTTCCAGCTGTCGGTAGCGTAAGCTAAGACGAGCCAGATCGTAGGCCGCTAGTCCAAAACATTTAAAATGTAGCAGACGAAATAGCCGATGATGAGCACTACCCGGCTGGCGGTTTTCCGCATCGAGATAACTAAGTATTTCCATTACCTGGCGCACAACGAGGCTATCCAACACATTGGGTCGCCGTTTACTCTGATAAGGAACACCCGCCCGCTCCAGCAGCTTCTTGAGGGTCGCACCCTGTTGATGTTTAGCGTAAATCACGGCCATCTCGCCGTAAGCTTCTCCGGCAGCATGCCAGGCCTTGATTTGAGCTACCAGACCGATTATTTCCTGTTCGAAGGTGCTGTATTTCCATATTTTTGGCGGTACGTCCTCCCCCTTAAGCGCCGCGTGCAACTGCTTATCGATTCCGGGTAGCGGCAGCCGTTTTATAATCCTCGATTCGTTTTCGTCGATCAGCGCTGCCGCCTGATTCAGTAGCTGTTGTTGAGAGCGGTAGTTCTCTTCCAGACCGATGACGGTGACTTCTTCATAGCGCCGGTAAAAATCGACCATCGAGCGCAGCCGGGCTCCTTGAAATTCGTAAATGGCCTGGTCATCATCCCCGACGATGAATAGGTTGGGGCGGTCCCAAAAATCAGCCAGCAGACGCACAATTTCGTCCTGGCTCCCATTCGTATCCTGAAATTCGTCGACCAATACGTAGAGGAAACGTTCTTGGTAAAAACGCAGCAACTGGGGTTGGTCTCGAAAGGCTTGCAACACCCAGCCGATCATGTCGTCATAATCGTAGCGACGGGCTTTACGCAGTCGTTCTTGAAAGTCACTAAAAGTTTGTGTAGCGGCCTTGAGACGCTCCATTCGCTCACGGACCTTCGCTACTTTGGCGGGTTTTAGATCTCCTTTTTGAAAGGATTTGTACTTCCGCTGGTACACCAGTTCCGGGTCCTCCGACAGTTTGCTCAGATAATCATCCACCGCGAGGGTTATACCTGCGGGAGTCCAATTCTCCGACTTCATTGCCGAATACAAGCTGGAGAGTTGCTTCTCGTAGAAGTAGTTGCTGTGCCGGCCACGGCGTAAAGGGTGATGGATGTCTAAATCATCCAGGAGCTCACGAATGATGCCAATGCGCTCTAAATCCGCCAGGGGCTCCAGATCGCGCTGGCCAAAATGCTCCAGATTATCCTGGATGACCAAACTACAAAAGCCGTGAAAAGTGTGAATAGCTACTCGATGTGCCTCGGCGCCGATCCATCCCAAAAGGCGTTCGCGCATTGCTTTGACCCCAGCCTCGGTGTAGGTCAGACAAAGGATCGAAGCTGCGGGAGTATCCGTCTGTAGCAGGATGTTTCCAATCCGGGCGGACAGCAAGTGGGTTTTCCCCGTACCCGGCCCAGCCAGCACCATGACTGGCCCGTCGATTTGATCCACGGCCCGGCGTTGCGCCGGATTAAGGCGTGCTAGCTCTTCCTGGAATTTTGCGGCCTGTGCCGCCCGTTTATCCTTAGACATAGAGGTGTTTCCACAAATTGGCGAGGCCCACTAGTGAAAACTAGCGGGCCTCGCAAAATACAACGAAGATTTAGAGCAGCAAGCTCGCTATCTTATTGTTGCATGTGGACGTCCATCTGCGGGAACGGAATGCTGACACCTTCGGCGTCAAAAGCTTTCTTAACGTTCTCCTGCATGTAGAACATGGTGTCCCAATAGTGCTCGCTCTTTACAAAAGGACGAGTAGCCAGATTAACCGAGCTGTCTGCCAGTTCTGCAACCACTACTCCCTGAGCAGGATCATCGAGGATGTAAGGACACTCCTTACCAACGCGCAAGATGATTTCGCGCGCCTTATCGATAGAGTCATTGTAGCCAATGCCAAAAGTCAGCTCAACACCGATGATGCCCTGACCACTGATGTTGGTGATAACGTTGCTAGTAACCGTACCGTTAGGTACAATCAGGCGCTTATTGTCAAGCGTAGCGAGGACTGTATTGAAGAGTTGAATACCTTCTACCGTTCCGGTCTCTCCTCCTCCAATGGTGACTAAATCACCAACGCGATAAGGACGGAAAAAGAGCAGTAGCACCCCACTGGCAAAGTGACCAAGTGAGCCTTGTAAGGCCAGGCCAATCGCAAATACCAATGCACTAAAGATCGCAATGAAGCCAGTAACTTCGATCCCTACCATACCCGCAGCGGCAAAGAGGACTAAGATCTTAAGACCCGTTCCGATCAACGAACGCAAGAAGGGGCGAACAGTATCGTCCATGCCGGACTTCTCCATTCGCTTGGAAACCACATTACTGAGTCGGTTAGCAATCCAAAAGCCAATAATGATAACGGCAAGTGCGCCTACAACCTTAGGAACGTACAGTTGGATTTGAGCCTGTACTTCCGGCGACAAAAAGTCTAACATCTTTAGTTTTAATTAATGGGTGATGAGTAGGATAAAATGATTAGCATCCGCTGCTGATTTATCAAATTCCAGGCAGCTATTCCTGTTTATGTAGACTAAGATCGCCCTTTAGGGTCACATTTGCGCGTATTTTTACCCGGCTAATTTTCATCCATGCCCGAGCAACCAAAATATACCGACCGTAAAAAAGCATTGGCCGCTATGCAGCAATACTGCGCCTATCAGGACCGCTGTCATAAAGAGGTGCGGGACAAATTGCGTCAGCTAGGGGTCTATAGTGACTGGACAGAAGAGATTATTACCGAGCTCATACAGGATAAGTTTCTCGACGAGGAGCGCTTTGCGCGTTCCTACGCCCGCGGTAAATTCCGCATAAAACGCTGGGGGCGCAACCGTATCGTGCGAGAATTAAAAATGCGCCAAATCAGTGCTTACTGCATCAAAAAAGCGCTAACCGAAATCGAGGAAGAAGAATACGAGCGGGTTATGGAGGAGGAAGTCCTGAAGCGCCACCGCTTAGAAAAGAAAGCTAAGCACCCTTGGCTAAAGCGGCGTAAACTAGTCGATCAAATGGTGAAGCGAGGTTACGAAGCGCATTTGCTCTGGCCGTTGTTGGATAGGCTGGGAATTTGAGGGTTTACTTTTGCTCCGCAAAAGGGTTTACTCGGCGCTATGCACCAGGGTTTACCTTCCGCCAGGGCGGAAAGGGTTTATTTCGGCCGCCAGCGACCGAAAGTTGTAAAAGGAGCTCGGCTACGCCATCGCACTGCGCACTTTTCTCTTTTCTCTATGTTCTATCCGCTTTCTTCTACCTAACCAGTGCGATGGCGCAGCCGAGCACGAACCCAACCGCCGAGGCCCGTGGCCGAGTGCTAAACCACGATGGCGTAGCCGAGCAAACGGAGGAGGCTCCGCCGACGACCTAAACCACGATCCCGCAGTATCGCGGGGAGCAAACGAAGGAGGCCTTGCCGACGACCTAAACCATTAAATATTAATCACCCGCCGTCTCAGCTCAAAGTCTGAACCTAGATAAAACTTACGCGCTTCTTCATCCGCAGCCAGCTCTTCAGCTGTACCAGCCTTGAAAATCTCTCCCTCCACCATCAGGTAGGCACGATCGGTAATATTGAGGGTAGCCTGCACGTCATGGTCCGTAATCAGAATACCGATGTTGCGGGTTTTCAAACGGGCTACGATGGACTGGATATCTTCTACCGCGATAGGATCGATCCCGGCAAAGGGCTCATCCAGCATGATAAAGTTAGGGTTAGTAGCCAAGGCCCGGGCAATTTCCGTTCGGCGGCGCTCTCCTCCACTTAGAGTATCACCCGTGCTTTTGCGCACTTTATGCAGACTAAATTCGTCAATTAACTCTTCCAATCGATCAGCCTGCTCGGCCTTGTTGAGGTCCGTCATTTCCAGTACGGCCTTGATATTATTTTCGACACTCAGCTTACGAAAAACGGAAGCTTCCTGCGGCAAATAGCCAACGCCTAGGCGGGCACGTTTGTACATGGGTAAGGTCGTGATGTCTTGTTCTCCCAGAAATACCCGGCCAGAATGAGGTCGCACGAAGCCCACAATCATGTAAAAGGTAGTGGTTTTTCCCGCACCGTTTGGCCCCAGCAATCCGACGATCTCTCCCTGGTCTACGTGTACGCTGACCCCATTAACCACCCTACGGCGGCGGTACTCCTTGACCAAACTTTCACTCCTTAATCGCATCCTATCTTTATTTGTCTACCGATTCCAGCATCTCTATAGCCAGGTCGAGGTAGGCTTGATCTCGATAAACTTTGATCTCCAATACGTCACCAATTCGTGATCGGCCGATAATCTCCGTTAAATCGGGCAACGAGCGTACCGTCCGTCCGTTAATTTCCACGACGATGTCTCCCGCTTGCAAGCTACCCTGAGCGGCCGAGCTTCCGCTTTGTACCGCCTCAATAACTACTCCTTGGTTGATATTGACCCCCAGATTCGCAGCTGACTCTGCGTCGAGGCTATAAATATCGACCCCTAGGAATACCCGACGGAAGCTGCCAGTCTCGATAATATCATCAGCAATCCGTTGGACCAAGTTAATTGGAATGGCGAAACTATAGCCTTGAAACAGTCCGGTACGGGTTGCTATTGCCGTGTTAATACCCAGCAGACGCCCTTCGGCATCAACTAGAGGGCCACCACTATTGCCAGGGTTAACCGCCGCATCGGTCTGAATAAAGCTTTCGATCGCATCGCGCCCCGGAATCAACTCAATGGAACGGCCCTTGGCCGAAATAATCCCAGCAGTAACGGTACTGTTCAAATCGAGTGGATTTCCGACGGCCAGTACCCACTGCCCGATTTCAGCTAAGTCACTATCGGCTAATTCCAGATAGGGGAAATTCTCTCCCTCGATCTTGAGCACAGCAATGTCCGTTTTTTCGTCATAGCCTACGATTTCCGCAGCGTATTTGCTGTTATTGTTCAAGGTTACCTCGACCTTATTGGTCCCTTCTATTACATGATGATTAGTGAGTACGTAACCATTTGAGGTGTAGATAACACCAGAGCCTTCTCCGCCGCCCTGCAAAGGGGAGTTGCGATCAAACATCGCTTTGATTCCTTCTTTGCCCTCGCTCGTTACGGAGGCCTGGATATGTACTACCGCAGGAGTAACCAGATGCGCAGCTTCGGAAAAGTCGAAGGTCGGTGCCGCCAATTGGGAAGGGAGGTCAGTGACCGCCGGCAAACTGACTAGACGAGCGGAGGTGGGCGCTTGCTCCATCAGCTCGACTGGAGTCGGAGCTGCAATAGCGGCGATTTGGTGATACACCAGACCGCCCCCTAATATTCCGCCGAGTGCCGCAGCGGCTAGCAGACTTAAAAATTGTTTCATGATTTGCGTAGGAAGGTGCTAAAGGGTAACGGTATCTGGGCCAGCCTAGTTGTCTATTTCTTTGGCCAATTGTCCGTTTGCCAGACAACTATGTAATTTTGCGTAACGTTCCCTATTCTTAATAAGCGTCCCTTAATCGCCGTGACCGTAAAGGAATTGAATCTTTTAATGCAGCCAGAAAGTCCGCTCGAGGCCTCCTTCCTCGAAGCTGAGCAATTCGTACGGGGCCTGCAGTGGGGGCTCCCTCGTTACGGTCACCCCGAAGGCAGCATCTGGCGACATATCCTGGAGGTGAATGCCAATATTGACCGTTTACCTGCGGAAGTACAAATCAAAAAAATTGGCAGTCGTAGTACCCGCGAAAGTCTACGCCTGATCAGTTGGGTGCACGATACATTCAAAAATATCGAGGATAAGTCCAGCCCCCGTGACTGGGATAAACACCACGCCTGCTACGCTCATGACTTTTTACGGGCTTACCTTGATGATGAAAAGCTCCTGCAGGTCGTAAAATTACACGACGAGGCCTACTACATTTGGCGGCTTAGTCACCTCTACAATCGTCCAGAAGAAGCCGAACGACGGCTTTCCAAATTGCGAAAAAGTGTAGGGGATTATTGGCAACTTTACTATTTGTTCTTTAAGTGCGACACCTGTACGGGCGATAAAAATCCGGCCCCACTCATCTGGTTTGAGCAGGAAATGACGGACATAGAGCTAGTTGACTTCCTAACGGAGGCGCCCGATATTAGCGCGTTTGCCCCTGGCCCCTAAGCAAGTATTTATAGCTGGTCAGCTCTCGCAAGCCCATTGGGCCACGTGCATGTAGCTTCTGCGTACTGATCCCGATTTCAGCGCCTAGTTCAAACTCTCCACCATCGGTATAGGCAGTACTCGTATTGGCGTAGACCGCAGCCGCATCTACTTCCTGGAGAAAACGGGCCTCATTTTCAGGGATACTCGTAACGATGGCTTCTGAGTGACGACTACTGTAACGGTCGATCAACTCCAGAGCCTCTTCTATATCTTCCACTACTCGCACCGACATTTTCATACTCAGGAATTCGGTCCCGAAGTGTTCTTCTGTAGCGGCATGCAGCAACTCTTCTGGATATTCGGCTTGCAAGGCCACCAGGGCCGAGGGGCCAGCGAATACTTCACAAGCGTGCACCTTCCCCAGTTCTTCCAGTAAGTGCGGCAGCTGTGGTAGTTGATGGCGATGAATCAGCAAGCAATCCAACGCATTACATACACTTACCCGACGGGACTTGGCATTGGTAATGATGGCCTGTGCCCATTCGAGATTCGCTTGCTGATCAAGATAAACATGACAAATGCCCGCCCCGGTTTCAATCACAGGAACCGTTGCATTGGCTCGTACAAAATTGATTAAACCCTGACTACCACGAGGGATGATTAAATCCACCAAGCCATCCGCTTTCAGGATAGGCCCCAAAGCTTCGCGCGCCGCAGGGGCTAGGTAGCAGGCACCAGCTAAATCAGCTGCTTCGAGGGCCTGATCGATCAGTTGTTTTATTGCCCGATTACTATCGGCCGCATCCCGGCTTCCTTTGAGTACCGCCACATTGCCCGATTTTAGGGTTAAGGCAAAAACGTCGAAAGTAACGTTGGGACGCGATTCAAAAACAATGCCAATCACGCCGATGGGAACGGATACTCTTTCCAGTTTCAGACCATTACTCAATTGGCGCTTTTCCTGGATGATTCCCAAAGGGCTAGGCAGGGCGGCTACCCGTCTTAAATCAGCAGCAATAGCCCTTAAGCGTTGCTCATTGAGTAATAGGCGATCGTATTTAGGATTGGCAGGATCCATCCGGGCTAAATCCAGCGCATTCGCCGCTACAAGCTCGGGGATGGCAGCCTCCGTCAGATCAGCTAGATGGAGTAGACACTTATTAATCGTCTCGGTAGTGCTGCGCTGCAAGCGACGTACCAGAGGTCGTAGCGCACCTAAGTCAGACAGCAGCTTAGTAGCGTCAAAAGTAGCAACGGACATGACCATTAGAATTTAAAGAGGATTACGGCAGCTATGCACCAAAGCGGCGATGGAGTAAGCGAAGAGTTTTAAGCTTCATGCCTGTGGCATCGTAGATATTGATAAGATACAGGCCTTCCGGTAGATCTTCAATATCGTAGCCATCTTCTCCTGCTGGTTCGTCGAAAGAACGTAGACGGCGCCCAAGCGTATTGAAGACCTCCACTTTACCGAATTGCTTATTGGGAGGGAAATCCACGAAGAAGCTTTCGATGGCTGGATTGGGGTATACTCGCAGCGAGGGTCGGCGGCCGCCAAAATTGGGATCATTATCTGCCTGACTCTGATGGAGGACCGTCAAATTAAAGCTTGCGGTAGCGAGTGGGCGGCCAGGCTGTCCGGCATTTACAAAGGGAAGACGGATTCGCCCTTCCCCTGGCACGCCATTGGGCTGAAGAATTAAATAAAACTCCACGGATTCAAAGGCACCCAAATCGAAAGTACCACCATTGGTTTGATCGCTTTGCCCTGGACGATTGCGACCATCCTTACGATAGACAATAGTACGCCAGCCCTCTGGTTGTAAATCAACAATTTTGTCGTACCGCAGTCTTAAAGGCGTAGCACTCATGTTGGTCAACTGAATGGTACTGATGTCCTCAAAGTCTAAATCCAGATCATCCACCACAATGCGCTTTTCCACCTGGGCCGGTTCGATGCTCAATTCTACCGTTTGGGCCAGCGCGACCACGGTTGTGAGCATGAAAAGCACCATAGTGAATAAAGGGGAGCGCATGGGATTCAGTTTGTCGGGCGTATAACAGCTAGAATGCGCTTTTGATGAATGATCAAAAGCGCATTCTAAAATTAAGGGCTAAAGTAAGACGTTTTCACTATACCATAATCCGAATATCGTCTTCAGTCACGTGAATGGTACGCAAAGCGGCAGTTCGCTCACTAATATCCCCGGAAGCGTTTTCTAATCGCAGCACACCTCGAGGGCAAACTGCAGAGCAAATGCCACAGCCCACGCAGCTGGAACGCACGATATCCTGCCCGCGCTGGGCGTAAGCACGTACGTCGATTCCCATTTCACAGTAGGTAGAACAATTACCGCAACTGATGCACTGACCGCCATTAGTTGTAATTCTAAAACGGCTTTGGAAACGCTGCACCAATCCGAGGTAAGCCGCCAGTGGGCAGCCAAAGCGGCACCAGACTCGGTTGCCCATCAAGGGGTAAAAACCGGTACCCACTACG
Organism: Bacteroidota bacterium; assembly: GCA_039030655.1. Taxonomy (GTDB): domain Bacteria; phylum Bacteroidota; class Bacteroidia; order Chitinophagales; family Saprospiraceae; genus Neolewinella. The sequence continues at coordinate 25,537 of JBCCDS010000066.1, forward strand.
CCGGAAAAGCCGGCTCCGATCAGAAAGCCATACCACTTTCGCGAACTCCCGTTATCGATCCACAGTAAGCTGTCTCCACCTGCTGATAGTCGGTAAGCTAAACCTGCTACCAGAAGAACCGTAACGGCCAGTCCTATTCGCATGCCCAACTTAGAAATATCTACCCGACCCTGCTGATAGAGGTACCAGGCGTAGCCCATCGCTATACTGAGTAAGCCCATGGTAAGGATTAAAAAGCTGGTCTGGGTAAACCAGTAATCTTTCTTCGGCAAGTAGGAATAGATCACCCCGGCGGTCATAACGACAGCAAAGACCAGCACGCCATGAATCAACCAGCGCTCTACCCGCCAGGCCCGCACGCTTTTGTCGGACAATTGTCGCCAGGGGTCCCCCATCGTCTCCGCCAGGCCACCACAGCCACAAACCCAGCTGCAATACCAGCGCTTACCGACCAGGTGAACCATTAGCGGTATACCGACAATGACTACCCCGATACCCCAAAGTAGCATGCTCTTTCCGAGCGCTCCAGCGGCCCAAAGGCTATTCACCTTGCCTTCGTCAAATAGGCTATACTCCAGCGGCCAGAAGCTCTTAAAGTCATACCAGGGCTGATTGAGGGCAACCAAAATTTCGGGTATCAAAAACGCAAAAGCGGTCTGAAAAAACACGACCGATCCCGTACGAATTAGTTGGTATTTATTGTGTCGGTATTTAGCCCACATGCGTACACCCATCACCGCAACAATGGCCGTATACATCATACCGTAGATGGTCCAGCGACCTGCAGGATAACCACTGAGGGATAAACTCACCGGGTCAGATATTTTGCTCCAGGCCACAATATGCTGAGGCTGCCAATACAAGAAGACGTAGAAGGTTACAAAATAAATTCCGGCAACTACCCCCAACCAGGCTGTCCATTCGCCTGGCCCGGCCGAGCGGACGGGGCTTTTTAACCAGCCACGATCAGCCGCGACGGCCAGTAATAGGATCAGCAAAGCTAGTCCCGCACTTAGGCCTGGCCAGAGGTACTTATCGTCCATGTAGGTGATACCGTAAACCAGTACGCCTAGGGAAATCACTGCCAGAAAAAAAGCGCGCCAGCCATATCGCAATCCGCGGGTCAAAGGATGGTGATAAACGTGATCGTTTTTAATGCCCGGATGCTGTCGAAACTTGGGAATGATGTACAGTAGGCCGCCAATTATTGCCAGACCGAAGGTCAGAAATAACCACAGCGCTGGATTGCTACTTACTGGTCCTGCAGCGGCCGCCCGGGTCAAGCCAAAGCGCTCGTCGATATTACTCGTCAGCCAGCTGGGTATTTTCACTTGCCAGGCTTGGACACCTTCCGGCAAGCCCTCCGTATTGATGCGATCATTGATGCGCTCATTGGCTTTCGCAAACAGCGCATCCAGTTCTTTATTGTAGGCGAAAGTAGTAGCGAACTCCTGCTCCGGATTTCCTCTTTCACTCAGTACGGACTGAAGCGCATCCAGCTGCCACTCGCTTTTATCCTCGCCCAGCCTGCCCGAGACGAAGGAAGTGAGCGCTCCTTCGTCTACCCGATAATTATCCAGGCCCAACATGAGGGTGAAGCAAATCAGTGCAACGCTGAACAAGCCGAGCCCCAGATATTGCAACAATGTCTTTTTAGTCGATTTACTGGCCATGATTATTGGGCTTTAGTGTTAGTACGATACTTACCTAGTCCTAAAAATTTCAATACCGGTTCCAACCCCCGGCGCTGTTGGAGCTGTAAGGATTTACCCGTTTGCTGGTTATATAAATTGACGACCTCCTGCTCGTATTCCTGGTAGAACTCGGGATCAAAATTGGCCAGCCCCAGTTTTTGCAAGACTTCTTCAATATGGGTACCTCGGTGAATCCAACGCTCGCAAACTTCATGGCGATAGCGGATGCCCATCAGGTTAAAACCACGTACGCTGCCGTCGCTTTCTTCGTAATTAATCCTTACGGCTTTTTCCCCATCGGAATGCTCCCAATAAAGGGTCGCCAGGCCTTCCCGTCCTTTGGCAGGTACCTCGCCGTAGACCTGATATTCGATATCCAAGAACTTGGCGGAGTTAAACCAGATTCCCGGATCATAGTCTACCTGCTGGCCCAGAATATTGTAGGCTACGGTTTCGCCCATCATCCGGCCCGTGTACCAAATGGCTTCAATATTGCGGCGCCCCGGTTTAGCTGCTAATAGTTCCGCACAATCGCCAATAGCGTATACATCCGGCAGGCTGGTTTGCAGTTGATCATTGACTTTGATCCCCCGGCCCAGCTCCAGGCCTTCGGCATCACGTAGAAAGTCAATATTGGGGCGCACCCCAGCAGTCAGACCGACGTACTGGCAATCTATATGCTCGCCTGCTTTAGTTGTAATACCGCCTACGGCTCCCTTTCCATCATCGCGTATTTCATCCAACTCCGTGTTTTCACGCAGATCAATACCGTGGTGCTTGATGTGTCGACTTACCATCCGGCTTTCCTCGGGAGGCAGGGCATTACTCCAGTAAGACCCTTCTCGGATCAGTAAGCTCACCGGAATCTGCCGGCTGTGCAGCATTTCCGCCAGCTCAATGCCAATCAGGCCACCGCCGACGACTACTGCTTGCTGGATGGAAGGCGTGTGTTTTTCCAGATATTCCAGATCCTGATAACTGACCATACCCCTTACCCGCTCCAGATCTTGCCCCGGCCAGCCAAACTTGTTGTACTTGCTGCCACAGGCAATGACCAGCTTGTCGTACTTCATCCGGTTGCCGTCGCCAAATTGCAGCTCTTTCTCCTGGGTGTCCACCCGCTCTACGTACTGTCGTACCAGATCGATACGATTCTTGGGCCAAAAATTGGGCTCGTAGGGCTGCGTATCTACGAATCGCTGATGTCCCATATAAATGTACATCAGTGCCGTGCGGGAAAAGAAATAGTCGGTTTCAGCGGAGATCAGGCTAATGCGGACATCGTCGTCCAGCTTGCGCAACCAGCGCGCGGCCGTCACTCCTGCTATCCCGTTGCCGATAATGGCTACGTGCATAATACAGGTGGTTGATGGTAAGGTATCTAGCAGCCATCTCAAAAATGGTTTTCTGGTCGAGAGCGAGGGATCGGGGTTCTGAGCGAGCGCCTGAAAGAGGAGCATAGCCTAAGCTACGGGACTTTTTCAGGCGGGAAGCGCAGGTTTTCCGAAACCCGATCGTAGACCGATCATCATTTTGAGATGGCTGCTACAGTCTACGGGCAAAAGATACGAGGAAGATTGACTTTTACTGTCCTGTAGTCTCGCTTCCAGACCAAGCAGTCATCATGCGACACTGCTGAGTTGGCTTTTACTTTCTTTTGTACTTCCGCAGGTATTTCGGTTAAGCGGAATTTATTCCGCGCCAGGTCTATGGACTTAAGTCCGTTTAACCCAGCTCAGGCTAAAGCCTACTTAACCGAAATACCTGCGGAAGTACAGAAAATAAATCCTCCTTAGCTTCGCAGCAGCTATAGATTACCACACATGCCATCGATTACACACGGAGACGGAAAGCTCTTCTATACGGATGAAGGAAAAGGGGACTGTTTGATCCTACTACACGGTTTTTGCGAAACGCACCGAATGTGGGACGACTGGAAGTTGAAGTTGCTGGAAGTCAAGCTTCGTTTAATCTGTATCGATCTGCCGGGTTTTGGAGACAGTAGTTGTACTGCTCAAACCATCGAAGAATATGCTAGGGCGGTAGAAGCCGTAGTTGTTGATGCGAAATTGAGCAAAGCGGTACTCGTCGGTCACAGTATGGGAGGCTACGTGAGCCTGGCTATTGCCGAGCAACGGCCTGCCTGGCTTCAGGGCTTCGGGCTGTTTCACTCCCACCCTTTTGCCGATAGTGCGGAGAAAAAAGAAGCGAGAGATCGATCCATTGAGTTTGTCGAACGCAACGGCCATCTGCACTACGTAAAACAATTGGTTCCCAATTTCTTCGCTCCTGAGCGAGCCGGATCTTACCGACACCAACAAGACCGACTCATTCTTTTTGCCAGTCGCGGCCCGGCTGCAGGCGTAATTCATGCA
>JBCCDS010000067.1:0-29439 GCA_039030655.1 Bacteroidota bacterium
ATTTTTTTTGTTACTAAATTTTATTATGAAGTAATTTCGAATTATTTAGAGCTGAGGCTCAGGAATAGGATTGAAAGGTCCTGTGCCTCCTCCAGTAAGGATATCGATGATGTCGCGAACAAGCTTATCTACAGGATGATCACTTACACCACCAGTAATGACGTTCAAGTCAGTATTATTCAAATTTTTCATTTCAATATATTTTATGATGTCTAAAAATTGTTTTGATTAAAAAGGGAAGGTAGGTCCAGGGCCTCCGGGGAAAGGAAACGGCCAGGGAAAAGGATCTGGATCTGGCCAAGGAAAATCTGGCATTGGATTAGGAACACACAGATAACGTGAACCTTCACAACCTCCTGACAAGGCACTTAACTGCTTAGTGTTTAAATTTTTCATTATTCTATATATTTTATTCTTTTATAATAAGGTTCCAAGGCATTTAATAAATTCACTTGATTCTGTAATAGATCAGATGGATTACAAAAAGTAAGACCAAACCAATTCCAAATTGCGAATACTTGATCTCTATCCACTTAAGCACCATCGCTGTAAAGATGAAAATATAGGTCAAGTACCCGATAATTAGTAAGGTTTTTAAAAAAAAACTGATCATAACTTTTTCAATCAAAATGGGGAAATAAATCTAATAAATTCGCAAACTGGAGAGAAGGATTCTGCGAACATTAAGTTCGCAGAATCCAATACTCAATTTAGTTGTTCGTGCAGCGAGCTTCACAATCAGCCTGGCCATGAGCGGCACCAGCTAAGTATACGATTGTTAAAACAGAGGCTACTGTAGCAATGGCTTCGATGATAAACCCACCATTCTCTTCCTGTAACTGCTTAATAGTTAGATCTTGCATTATCGATTATTTTGTAGTTGAAATTAAAATTTGTATTACTAGTTGTTCTCACAGCGAGCACGGCAGTCCTGGCTTCCGTGAACAGCACCTGCAGTGTATACAATAGTCATTACTGCTGCGACTGTGCCAATGATTTCGATGATGAATCCGCCGTTAGCGTCGACCAATTCCTTATTTGATAAATTTTTCATTTTACGTTACGTTTTATTTTGAATTAATTATTGCTTGTATTTAAGCTTGTCATTAAGGACAACCGCAGTTGTTATTGTGGGCGTCGTAACCAGCTTGGTATACGTCGCGCAGTAGAGGGCCAGCAGGGCCTACAGCTACTACCAGAACCACATCAATCCAGTCCCAACCACCAGTAGTGTCTACTAGCTGATCTTTAGTTAGATTTTTCATTTTATTATTACTTTATTATAGTTTATTTAATAATTACTTACTGGGGGCAGCCGCAGTTGTTGTTATGAGCATCGTAGCCAGCCTGATAAACAGCTCGCAGCACTCGATAAGTCGCATAGCCTGCTAGCAACTCGATGAAGATGCCGCCTTGCTCTTCCTGCAATTGCTTAGTTGTTAACTCTTGCATTTTATTTTAATTTTATGGATTAAATAATTGATATAAACTTAGCCATTACTAGGTGGACAACCACAGTTGTTATTGTGGGCATCGTAACCAGCACGGTAGATGTAGTACAGGCCGCGCGCAATCCAAATAGAAGGGCCGATGATCAGACCTCCATTTTCGTTTTGCAGCTGATTTACTGTCAAATCTTTCATATCTAAATATAATTTATAATGATTAAAAAATTAATACCTTTCATTACTGACAGTTCAAAGATCTAATCTAGCACTCTATTTATGTTAGAAAATCTTTAAACTTTATACTTATTTACTACTAGCGTTCCAGTAGCTTTTTTTAACAGTTCAAAGATCCAATTCAACACTCTATTTATGCTGGAAAACCTTTAAACTTTATACTTATTTACGACCGGCGTTCCAGTAGCCTTTTTCAATAAGTCAAAGATCTAACCCAACACTCTATTTATGCTGGAAAATCTTTAAACAAACTAAAAAGCCAGGCAAAATGCCTGGCTCATGAATCGCTATTGAGGCGGTAATAAGTCTCCTAGCGTAATATCCTCCCCTATCGGAAGGTCGCGCAAATCAATTAGGATTAGTGGAAAAGGGATAGCTCCTCCAGAAACCAATAGTTCTACATTATTCAAATCTTTCATAACAAATTATTTATATTTAATATTGTATTAATTATTTATTTGTCTTGCCGAGAGAATTAAGGTACTCTTCTAGGCTTAGCTCTTCGTTCCAATCAAGAGGCAAATGCCATTCATCTTTATCTAAAGCATCTTCCTCCAGAAAAGGATCTTTAAAATTACTATTCATCTTTATTTAATTTATGCGTAATTTAATTGGTAGAAAGGTATTACTCTGGCTCCTCCTTGAATCTCTCTGAGCTCGCGCCGAGTATCTAGAGAAAAGGGAGGGAAAAATCCAGCCTTCAATTCTACTTCTTTTATATACAAATAAGTCTGACGGAACCGGCAATAACCGATGGGAGCCCCTAGCTGTTTCATTTCATTGATGATGTTGTATAGCATACTTTGAGAAACTCCCATTTTAGAGGCGAACTCCTCGGGCGTACCGGTTCTTTTAAACTTGATGAATCGATGCATGCGCTGTGCACGTTCTATGTGACGAACTAAGGACATTGCTACTTATTTTATTTTATACACAAGAATACTTAAAAGGAGGGCAGAATGTATCACGATTACAGTCACCCATTGACTGACCACAGCTAGCAGGAAGATGAACTTTACTGCCAGCAAATTTTGCCAGTACTGCATGTTCGGTGTTCCTGTTTTCAACACATTCTCGGAACTCCGTTTCTGCGTCTAATACAAGATGGGAAGACCTGCGGAAGTCCAAAAATTCAACATACATTTCAGATACTAGCATTATTAAATTAGTTTACGTGATTAAATGCACTTGTTTTGATTTTATCAATTATCTAGGCAGCAAGTTTTTTCACTACCCGCTTAGGGAACTGCTTATTCCAAAGCTCCCAGTATTTTCCATTTGCTTCAATTAAGTCTGCGTGAGCGCCTTGCTCCAACAACTTACCATCTTCCAACACCACGATTTGGTCAGCATCCATAATGGTGCTTAAGCGGTGGGCTATGATAATGATGGTTTTTCCTTGTTTTCTTAGTCCTTCAATAGCCTCTTGTACGTACTGTTCACTGGCACTATCTAGCGAACTAGTCGCTTCGTCTAAAATTAAAATATCAGGATTTCGATAAAGTGCGCGAACAATAGCCAGGCGTTGGCGTTGGCCGCCTGATAAGTTTACGCCCTGCTCTCCTACGTAGGTTGCGAAACCATTTGGCAAACTCTCAATAAAGCTCATCAAGCCTAACTCCTGACAGAGGTCTAGGATCCGTTTGATATCAGGTTGGCTATCTCCTACTGCAATATTATCAATTAGGGTTCCAGCAAATAGGTCTAATTGCTGTGGCACTACCCCAATACGTCGGCGCAAACTCTCATTGTTTACGTAGGCTAAGTCTGTTTGACCAACAAAAATTTTCCCTGACTTTAAGGGATAGAGTTTTTGCATCAAAGAGGTGAGCGTACTTTTCCCAGACCCACTTTCACCGACAATGCCCGTCACTTTCCCCGCAGGAATGTTTAGAGATAAATCTTGAAAGACGTCCTTGCGCGAACCGTAACTAAACTGTACTTGCTGGAAACGAATATCTCCAATCATTCCAGCTTCCAATTCCATCATTTCGCGTTCTTCCTCTTCGCCTTCCAAATCGAAAATTTCGAAGAGGCGATCTGCGGCAATAATGGCATTCTGGATGGTTTTATTCATGCCGATCAAGCTCTGCGCAGGACCGGTGAAGTACCCAATTAAAGCATAAAAGCTTAGTAATTCTCCGGGAGTAATATAGCCTTTGATTACAAATCCAGCACCAACCCATAGCAGAATAATGGTGAATACTCTACTGATCAATTGAGAAGCATTTCCAGAAAAGATGCTGTTCAAGCCTGATTTATAGGTCGTACCTAAAAGGTCAATAAATCTTCCTTCTGTTTTTAGGTTGGCGTGTTCTTCTAATCCCAGCTGCTTGATGGTTCTTACACTGTTAATACTTTCCACTAGTTGAGACTCTAAGTCTGCGGCCCTTTCCATTAATTCTCTTTCACGACGTCGATTTAAGCGGTCCGTAATCCAGTAGACTAGCGTATAAAGGGGAATAACACAAAGAATAACCAATGCTAGTTTCCAGTAGTAGGTAAACATCAAGGCAAAGCTGAATAAAACGATAAAGATGTTGACTAGCAGATTAATGGCGACGTCATTGATAAAGGCCCTAATCTTCACTGCATCGCTAACCCGTGAGATGATTTCTCCCGTCCGCATCGTATCGAAGAATTGCTGAGGAAGTCGAAGAAGGTGTTTGTAGTAACCGAGGATCAAGCGAGCATCAATCATTTGGCCTGATTTCAGGACCATCACAGATTTAGCCGCTCCAATGTATACTGCTAAGCCAATCAGGATCAGCATGCCAACGCTCATCAGATTGAGCAAATTAGTATTTCCACTAACGAGGACGAAGTCGGTTATTTTTTGAATGTAGATCGAGGTGGTTAGCCCCAGGATGGTATAGACCACTGCACCAATCAACGCCTGGGTCAGCGTAGAGCGGTGAGGTTTCAAGAGTGACCACATTCGCTTACGAATACTCACTTTTTCGTTACCTCTAACAAATTCTTCTCCCGGTGCAATTAATAACAACACCCCAGTCCATTCTTCCTGAAATTCTTCCCACGTCCGTTTTTCCATTCGACCCTTGCCTGGGTCCATGACTAAGACGTAGTTCTTGGTGGCTTTATAAACTACCACGAAGTGGTGTAGGTGTTTACGGACTACAACGTGTGCGATTGCGGGGAATTCAACTTCCTCCAACAAGTGTTCTTTCTCCGCGCGAACGCCTCTGGCCACAAAACCTAGCTTTTCGGCGGCCTGGATCATCCCCAGTAAATTAGTTCCTTTTTGATCCGTGCTAGCCAATTGACGAATACGCGAGATGGGCATACCTAATTTATAATGGGCCGCGATGGAAGCCAGGCAAGCTGCTCCGCAATCGGTTATATCGTGTTGTTTAATCGTCTTACGCATGCTTAGTGCTATTAATCAGGTTTGGAAATACGAGGATAGAAAACTGGACTTAGGAACCATAGGGACTCAGCCAATCATCTACCTTATCATAGAGAAGTTGGAATAGGCTACGGTTTGCCAGCTGAAAATGAGCAGTCAAGGTCATCCCTTTTCTCAACTCTCCTTCATATCCATTCTTTAAACTCAGCTTATTACTGTCCATCCTGCACTTTACCAGAAAAACAGGGATATCATTAACATTCTGAATATCCTTAGATATCTCGATTACTTGTCCGCTGACCAGCCCCCACTGATTGGAGTTGAAAGCATCCATCTGGAACTGTACGGGCATTCCTGGTTCAATTAGGCCAATGTCGGCCGTTGAGACAAATACCTCTGCGATCAGTCCTTCGGTTGCAGAAATGGTGCCTAGTGATTGTCCTGCTGCTGCGAATCCTCCTACTCGTATCCCCGTAGTTTGTGTCAGACTGCCAGACTGAGAAGCGAGTAACACATAGCGTTCACTTTGCTCATCCAGGCCATTTAATTCCGTCAAAAAGCCCTGCAGCTCTCTTTGATACCGCTGCTTCTCCTGGGACCAGAGTCGGCGTTGGTTGTCTTGGGAAGTAGCGACTGCCGCCTGTGCTAATTGCAATTCAAAAGCGGCCTGCTCTAATTCGGCACGTGAAATAGCCCCGGCAGCACTGAGCTGTTCTTGGCGGTCATATTGGCGCTGAGCATGCTGTAAGCGTACCTTTAGCTCTTCTTGTTCTCGCCGAAAACGCTGGTAATCACGTTGGTAAAGGGCACTCTCTAAACTGGGGTAGTTTTCTTCACTGCTTTGCAGCATGCGCTCCAAATCTGTCAAAAAACGACGATGTTCCTCGACCTGGGGACGAAGATGCTCCTTCTGGTTGGTCAGTTCGTCAGTATCCAACATTAACAGGGTATCTCCAGCAGCTACTGTACGATTGTTTTGCAACTGGGAATAGATGACTTGTCCGCTCACTGCCGTCGTTAATAGGGCTGGGTCAGCAATCGGGCGAAGTATTCCTTGGCTCCTGGTACTCACCTGAACGTTAATAAATGGAAGTGCTAATCCAAATCCGATCAAGCCTAACACAATGGTCAGGTAAATAGCACGACTTTTCCGGCTATGGCGAGCATAGAGCCCCTCAACATTATGAGCTACTAGCGGAAATGGGAAAATCTTTACTTCAGTTGCCTTGGACATGATAGCGAATTGACTTGGAGGTAAATTTCGATTAGAGATAGGTGTGACAGCCGCTAGAAGAATTGCTAGCAGAAATTGATGGTGGTGTTGCAGACCTGACCGCTATCCAATGAAAGCAGCCAGGTCCGCATCAGGAGAGTTATCGAATTAGTTGATCTCGCTCGTTGGTAGTGACAACCTGATTAGGGCAAAGCGGTGCTACACTAATCACCAGATCTATAGGTCCGTTTTGGTCACAACAACTAACGGCCATAAACATCGTTTCACAACTTTGGACCGCTAATCCCTGCAAGTAACTGGTAGCTTCATCAATACTTCGTTGGCATTCCACCAGTAGACAGCTGTTGCTTTCTTCGAGCCCAGAGCTGATTCCTTCCATGTTGAAATTATTTCGACCGACTTCACCTATTATTTGAGGGCTTCTACCTCCAAACAATTCTTCCATATCCGTAGCCGATTGATCAGTAATCGTAGGGGTTTGAGCCACTTCTACCACTGTTATAATAACTGGCAAGCTACCGTAACTATCGTCAACCGCGTCTGCTGGAATATCTTCCATATGAACCAGACCGATCGATGGGTTATCCGGAGATAAACCGTTGAAGCCAACTGGGCTGACAGACTCCTCGCAAGAGAAAAATACTAATGAGAGTACTAGAGTAAACACTACTAATCGTTTCATTTTATAAATATTTAAATTATACTAATATTATTGTCGTTTTGGTCAGTACTAAGCAACCAATCCGACCTCTGTTTGCTGCTGCCGGAAATCTAGCCGGACAGAAATTGTACAAAACACTCCATCATCTAACAGAGGGTAGACTCCTTGCTTAATGGTAAGCAGTTGACCAGTGCTGTTCAGACGATTCGTTACCAATTCGGGGAGATCGAAATCCTCGACAAGCACCAGTGAGTTATCAATAAAGTGTTGCTTAATGCACTGCTCATCAATGCGCTCGGCCAGGAAATGGATGAGTAAACGACTGTGTATCTCATCCATCCGAATAAATGCCAGGAGACTAACCCCTTTACAGGCAGAAGAATCGAGAGTGTGGGGCCCAATATGAATGTGGCAAATTCCACTTCCACAGCATTCCGCCTTGGGATTACCTAGCACAACATCCGCTAGAATACCAGTTTGACATTCCCGGATATAATTTGACATTTGTGGAGATAATTTCATGTTGCTTAGTTTAAAATCAACTGCTCTTTCTAGCGCAGCTAATCATCATTGACAACCCAAAATTGCGGGATTCATGGAATAGGTCCCTACTCAGCAAATCAACTTTAGTTACGAAGATTTATAAGACTAACTCACAAAATTAAAAATTTAAAGTACTGATTATCAAATACTTACTGCTTAAAACATTAAATCAAATCAGCTCAATCGAACTCTATCTAAGTTCGCTGGAAGCAGCTTGTGCTGAAATTCTACTTGCTGTTGAAACAATGATTAGTCTCCAAGCATTTCAATTGTTACGTTTTCCTCTAAAAACCAGCCTTAGAACCTCCAGTTCGACCTGATTCCCGTCATTAATTTTACCAAAGCCTTAATTTCTCCCAGTTACGACTACACACTACTTTTCACTGCTTATTTTGACTTTACATGCCCAAACGTAACTGATGCAAACACTCAAAGAACTTGCAAAACTTATTCCTGCTACTCGGCTCAGCTTTCCTAAAAACGGAAAACAAGGACAAAGGATGGAGCAGTTGTTCAGTACCCTAAAGGAGAATGAACAACTTGATGATGACGATGCTGCTGAGCTCATCTTCGGGTCGGGAAAAGACCGTCGCTATCCCAGCTACAAAAAGTTAAAGCATCAGCTGAAATACGAATTGGTAGCGGCACTATTGAAGGTCGAACCAGGAATCAACCATGAAGATGGACGTCGCGCCTTCGTACAAAACCGGTGTCGACAACTATGTACCAGCGCCGCGATTTGTCTATACAGCGGCGCTACCGATGCAGCTCTATCCCTTTTCGAACAAGCGCTCACGATCGCCGAGGAAAATCAGTTTACGATCCTGGCAGCTGAAGCCGCTCATGAATTAGTACGTATTTATGCCAATAAAAGGTTTGATAAAAAAAGACTCAAACTATACCTAGAAAAGGCAGCACATTACGAAAACGAAAGACATGCTCTACTAAACTTAGAGCGGGATATGTGCCAAGCTTTCGGCCATTATATCGGTAATGATCCGCCGGGAAAAATCGTAGAACTTGGTTTTCGAGCCATGAAGAACCATCAAAAAATGGTAGAATCAACGACTTCCGCCCGCTTCATTACTGACTACTACCTGCTACAGATTCGATCTGCATTCGCAATAAAAGACTATCCAGCTGCGGCAAGGCATAGTCGAGCGGCTATTCACCGGCTAAAGTCGATCAATGATAGTCGAAGCACTGCCGCAATTACTACTTTTTATACCACTGCTTTGAGCGCTCTAATTCAGCTTAAAGAATTTGAAGAAGGGAATAAAATTCTGGGAGATCTACAAAAGATTATTCCAACTGGCAGCCAAAACCACTTCAAGATGTTGGAGAACGCTATGCTACTCTCTTTACGGTCTGAACATTATCAAGAAGCCTACGATTGGTTTAGACAATATAAACTCAAACAAGCCCGTAAAGTCTTACCAGCAATTCAACAGGAAGCTTTCGCCATTTACCGAGGCTATCTCTTCCTCCTTGCCAGCATGGAGTACATCCACATTGATGAAGCCGACAGTCGCTTTTCCAACTTTCGAGTAGCCCGATTCATGAATCAAACTGAAAGATATAGCAAAGAAAAGCAGCGCCACAACGTAAACATCCTCATTATTCAAATGCTCTATTTTATCATTAGCCGCAAATACAACCTTGCGATCGATCGAATAGAGCCCTTACAGAAGTACTGTTCACGACACCTGCGGAAGTCCTCAGATACCTACCGGAGTAATTGCTTTATCCGTATGCTATTAGAAGTTCCCATCAATGCTTTCCACCGAGCTGCCGTGGAAAGAAAAGGCACTAAATGGTTAGCTAAGTTGAAAGAAATGCCCTCGGATATCGTGAGTCAACCCCTCGAACTTGAAATCATCCCCTACGAAAAGCTTTGGCAAATGGTATTAGATAGTTTGGAATTAAAACGAGTAGGCAAATACAAATAAACTAGTGGGCAGCATTCAGTCGAATGCTGCCCACTAGTTTATCGTTTGCCCCCTTGAGGTTCTCGAAAAGTTGCTCGGGAAAAAAAGAGGCGTGAAATGGTTAGGGAAAAGGTTTGCATGCTTGGGCGTTTAAATGATAATGTCTTCGACCACTACGGATGAGTTTTGAGAAAATAAACTTGAATAGTCAGATGATGAAGCCGAACTGCTGCTGTCCGAACCTCCCTGAATCGTCAATAAATCTTGCTGTGTAATTGGTGAAATTTGGATAGTTTTCATGCTTGTAAATATTCTATTGGTTATTACTAATCTTGTTGAAACAAAGATCGGCCCACCTTCCACTTACCTAATAGACATTTGGGCTCAGCCAGTTACTAAAACCAAGTCCTTTATTGCCAAAATAAAATATACAACTATCTGATTTTCAAATCACTAAAAAATAAAAATACAACTTACAATACCTTATCATTCCACCAAAAGACACCAAACCTAGACATGAATATGACATTTAAAGCGCTCCTTCTTATTTACTCCAAAAAAAAACGCGAAGCAGTTTCCTGCTTCACGTTTTTCCAACTTACCATCTTTACTTTAAAACCGAATTTTATTCTATACTACAAATTGATTAATTTTTACGCTAACTCTTTATTACTACTATACTTTCTTTGATTAGCACAAATGTATTGCTGAATGTAGAAGCCAACCTTGACGCAAGCATCAGCTTTGATACTAAAAAAATACATGCAATTGAACATATCTTAATAGCTAAAACTCTAATAATCAATTCTTTACAGCTAAAACCTTACTCCCCTTTTTCCATTTATTGAACAGCGATTTTACTTATTTTTCTCTCTATGGCAGTATGCAATTTGAGGAAATTAGTACTTCCGCAGGTCTTATCCTTCCTACCGAAGTTCAACACTGGGGCCAGTAATCATTGATTACGGCACAAGTGCATCAGACTGGGCGCCGCCTAAAGGTGGGCGAACACAAATAAAAAGCGGGCACTGCGTTTGACCCCGCAGTACCCGCTACCCAAAGCTAAGGTGTGATTGCTGAGGCCGGATGCTTTTTAAGCAGCCGGACACAACAGTTGCTGCCCTAGCGGGCAAATAATCGGATGGCGTTTATCCTCCCTCTGAGCGGTAGCTACAGCTCAGAGGGTCAGATCGACACTAATTTCTAATCTACATTGTCGTGCAAGTAGCTGTTGTCCCGCCGCAGCGGTGCCAGCTCGTCTTCCGTCACGGACCACCGGCTCAACTCCTGATCAGCGGGATCGGGCAGATCGTCCAACTGAATACGACGGCGCAAATAGGCCGGCTCATTCTCCAGTTCGTTGATCACTTTGGGGTTATTGAGCTTAGGAGGCTTAGCGGCCTGTTCCTTCTGCAATTGCAGCCGGCGAGCTTCCGCAGCAGCCTCCTGTTGGCGGCGCTCCGCTTCGCGTCGCTCTAGTTCTTCACTTTCGTGGAAAGATAGTTTACGAGCGGACTGGCGACGGTCATGCAAACGGCGCTTGGCCGCTTCCAGATCATCAAATTCGTAGGTAGGCGCAGAAGTATCCTTGCTGAAACCAACAGGATCATCTTCTCCCGTGATGTCGGTCAGACCAGCGGTTTTAGCCGCAGGCGTTTCGTCATCCAGGTGTACAATCTGCCGCTTAGGCTCGGCATCTTCAGTACTGTACTTCCCGTGCTCGAAGCCAGTGGCAATCACCGTCACGCTGATGGCATCGCCCAGACTTTCGTCAAAGCAATTACCCCAGATCAGGTCCGTGCCGTAGCCGGCCTCTTCCTGTACGAACTCGGTGATTTCGAAGATCTCATCCATCGTCACCTCCCGGGTACCGCTGGTAATATTCAGCAGGATATGACGAGCACCACGGATGTCATTGTCTTCCAGCAGTGGGCTATGCAGTGCCTGATCCACCGCCTGACGAGCACGGTCCTCACCTTCAGCCATGGCGGTACCCATAATGGCTACTCCACTTTCTCGCATGACGGTGTTCACGTCTTCAAAGTCCACGTTGACGTAACCAGGAACGGTAATGATCTCCGCAATGCCTTTAGCGGCAGTAGTCAGGATATTATCCGCTTTTCCAAAGGCCTGGCTCAGGTTGAGATTTCCGTGAATCTGACGCAACTTATCGTTGCTGATCATGATTAGGGTATCTACATTGTCCTTGAGCTGCTGGAGTCCCTCCATGGCCTGGTTGGTACGACGGCGACCTTCGAAAGTGAAGGGGCAGGTCACAATACCCACGGTCAGGATATTCATTTCCCGGGCCGTCTTAGCAATGATGGGTGCTGCACCCGTACCCGTACCACCGCCCATACCGGCAGTGACGAAGAGCATCTTACAGTTATTGCTCAGGTACTTGCGCACCTCTTCAATGCTCTCTTCACAGGCCAGCTTGCCCACATTGGGCTTAGAGCCAGCTCCCCGACCTTCGGTCAGTTCTGGTCCGAGTTGAATTTTAGTAGGCACCGGGCTCATTTCCATGGCCTGGGCATCTGTATTTGAGATGGCGAAATCAACGCCAACTATACCTTGGCTATACATGTGGTTCACGGCGTTCGAGCCGCCACCACCTACTCCGATCACTTTTATTATCGGAGCCTCGCCTTGGGGAATATCAAATAGCATGATAAATATGTTTTGTCCGCCTTCCTCAGGAGCTCACACCTTTTATGGCTCTTAGTGGTATCAGTAAAATTGTGGCGGTTGTTTTTCAATATTGAGTGTGTTGATTGATGACTGGATTATTGGATGGTTAGATGGTTGGATTATTGGATGGTTGGATTATTGGATGGTTGGATAGAGTTGAACATGTACTATCAATTAATCCTTTCATCCCATCATCCTTTCATCCCATCATCCTTTCATCCCATCATCCAGAGATCCAATCATCTAAAAATCCTTATCCGGTTCTGCTTCAAACCATTCCTTGGTCTTGCGGAAAAGGCTGTCAAACCAACCGCTTTTGTCTGCATTCGCAGTTTCCAGTTCTGGTTCTAGTTGTGGTTCTTCTTGTACTTCCGCAGGCTTAGCGGCTGCTCCGGCGTCAATGACCCTTCCGGCATCAATATCAGCAAAGCCTTGGAGTAGCAGTCCTACTGCCGTGGCGTAGATGGGGCTCGTTAAATCCTTACGGTAACCGTGTGCCAAGTGTTCGACCGGGGTGCCTATCCGGGTACTCAGGCCAGTGTGTAGTTCACACAGTTTATCGATGTCCCGCAACAGGGAGCCACCACCGGTCAGCACGATGCCGCCGATCAGATCACGCTCGTAGCCACTGCGCTTGATCTCCCAGATGACGTGATCGAAAATTTCTTCGACCCGCGCCTGGATGATCCGAGACAGGTTCTTTTCGCTGATTTCTTTGGGTTCGCGTCCACGCAAGCCGGGGATTACAATTACCCGATTCTCGAAGACTTCCGTAGCCAAAGCACTTCCGTACTTTCGCTTGAGCTTCTCAGCATGTTCATCCATGACCGAACAACCGGCCTTGATGTCTTTGGTAATGACGTTTCCGCCGAAGGGGATAACCGCCGTATGGCGAATAATTCCCTCTTGGAAAATGGTGATGTCCGTTGTACCTCCTCCGATATCCACTAGGGCAACGCCGGCTTTTTTCTCATCCTCGTAGAGGACGGAAGCTGCCGAGGCGATGGGTTCCAGCGTCACTCCAGCTACTTCCAGGCTCGCGCGTTGTACACAGCGATGAATGTTATTGCTGGCCGTGATCTGACCGGTGATGATGTGGAAATTAGCTTCCAGCTTAGTGCCTGACATGCCCACGGGATCGGTGATCCCTTGCTCATTGTCGACTGTGTATTCCTGAGGAATTACGTGCAGGATCTTATCGCCCGGGGGTAATACCAGCTTGTACATATCGCTGACGAGCCGGTCGATGTCCTTTTGGTCAATTTCCGATTGGTTATTGTCACGCATCATCATGCCGCGATGTTGCAGGCTCTTGATGTGCTGGCCGGCAATGCCTACGTGTACGGTATCAAACTGGAGTTCCGACTGCTCCTCGGCTAGGCTTTTAGCCCCCGAAATAGCGCGTACGGTTTTCTCAATGTTAGAAACCACACCGCGCATCACGCCGTGGCTTTCGACCTTTCCCAGGCCGAGAATTTCCAGGCGACCGTGCTCGTCACGGCGACCAACCAGGGCGCAAACCTTGGTGGTACCGATGTCCAGCGCGGCGATCGTCTGGGATTTAGAAGAATGGTTCATAAAACATCCGATTAATTAGTTCTTATTGAAGCCAGTAGCTTCAAGTTTATCTTCGTTTTTGGCAAACCACCTGATCTGCATAGCGCAGGTCAAATGATCGATATTGCCGCCAACCTGCGTAGGGCAGGCCCTGGCGATAAAATATTTTCAGGCGTTTCAGGCGCTCATAAGTTTGTTGCTTATCATAGCGCCCCAGGTAAATGACCTGATCTCCAACTTTGGGAGCCAGGATGATTTCTCCTTTATTATTCAGGTAGAGCTGCTCGACCAGCGCATCAAGAAATACATCCTCGCGCAAGTACTCCGCCAGCTTAAAGAGCTGGTGCAGCTGATGGGTCTCATCTTCCAGAAACTGGTTATTCCAGGCAGCGATATTCCCGCTGGCTACCAAAATTCTGGGCGTATATTGCTCACTAAGTGGCATACGCGCTCCGGTTTCATCCAGGAAGTAATTCTGTCCGTTTTCCGCGATAATTCGCAGTAATGGCTGACGTTGTTCAGCGTGGATGTAAAGCGTAGAGTTGCCATCCACGAAAGCGTCAGCTTCCCGAATGAAGGGATGACGCTCCAGAATGGTTTCTACCCATTCCAGATTGATATCTTCCAGCTGCAGCCCATCCAAAGGTTTGGTGAAGGCATTTTCCAGCTCGGTCATTAGATCTGCATCATTGAGCAGGTAACTACTATCCGGAAGTGGGGCCAGGTCAACAGTGATCTGTTCCAGGAAGGCGCCTTCCCGCTTATTGATGGCACTAATGGCCAGTAAGCCCACAATGAGCAGCATCACTAACCAGCCAAACTGCTGCGAGTCTCGCCGCAGTCGGTCCAGATTGACCAACCATTTAGGTGCCGACTTCTGCTTTGCTCTGGCCATCAGTCTAGGGTTTCGAGTTGGTGTACAATAGGGTTGACCAAGGTATCAATGTCCCCTGCGCCCATCAACAGCAATACGCCTTCCCGTAGTTCCGCTAAATGGCGCATCAAATCATCTTTTCCTAGCAAGCGTTTCTTTTTGTTAGTCAGCTTGTTGAAGATCAAACGACTGTCTACTCCAGCGATTGGTTCCTCGCGTGCCGGGTAGATCGGGAGTAGGATAATTTCGTCTAGTTCATCCAGGGCTTGGGCGAAGCCGTCGGCGAAGTCTCGGGTGCGTGAAAACAGATGTGGCTGGAAGACGCCACGAATCGTACGGCCGGGGTAAAATTCCCGGGCAGCAGCAATGGTAGCAGTCAGTTCCGTTGGGTGATGTGCGTAATCATCCACGACCACCGTAGATGCCGTTTGCAGGCGGATATCAAAACGACGAGCAATACCGGAAAACTCGGCCAAGCCACGACGAATCAGGTCTTCATTGGCACCCAGCTCTAAAGCAATAGCTGCAGCAGCCGTTGCATTTTCGACATTATGACGCCCCGGTAGTGGCAATCTTAAATCAGGAACAATATGACCTGCGGGAGTCCTTAAATCAAACTGAAAAGTACCTTCCAGTACCCGCAGTTGATGCGCATTGTAATCACCCGCACCCAAACCAAAAGTTAGTTTTCGGGCCGGCGTAGGGCCGATCTGGTCGATCAGATCATAGCGCACCAGCAACAAGCCTTCCTCTTTCACCTGGCGGGCAAAAGCCAGGAAGCCAGAATTGAGCATTTCGCTGTGGTCGCCGTAGATATCCAGATGATCAGGATCCATAGATAAAATCACCGCGATCTCTGGGGTCAACTGTAGGAAAGAACGATCGTATTCATCTGCTTCAACGACTACATGGGGGCCATCACCGTGGACATAATTGCCACTAAAGTTGTTGGCGATGCCTCCCAAAAAGGCTGATGGTTGCAGACCAGCTACGCTAAGTAACTGGGTAGTTAACGTAGTGGTAGTCGTCTTACCGTGGGTACCGGCAATACCGATGGTACGGCCGCTACGACTAATCAAACCGAGCACCTCCGCCCGTTTATAAACTGGCGTTCCGCGTTCTCGCAGTTGTGCCAATTCGGGAAACTCCTGCGGTACCGCTGGAGTATATACAAAGAGTACTTGTTCTCCTTGCGGCAGGGATTCTGACTCTGGCTGATAGTGAATAGCGATGCCTTCTTCCTCCAGCTTCCTGGTCAGTTCGGTGGCTGTCTTATCGTAACCACTAACGGCTAGTCCTCGCTGCTTGAAGTAGCGAGCCAGCGCACTCATCCCTATCCCGCCAATCCCGACGAAGTAAACCTCCTTGACTTGTCCTATATCCATTAGGCTTCGGAATTTTGCAAGTGAGGAATAAGCAGCAGTGCTTCATCGACAATGCGGCTGACCGCACCGGGTTGGGCCTGTTGCTTAGCAGCCGCTGCAATGGCTTGCAGGCGATTGGGCGCATCGAGTATTTCAATGACCGTAGGCGCTAGCTGTTCTTTAGCATCATGATCTCTTACCAGGACGGTAGCCTGTTCGGCTGCAAGTGCTTCAGCATTAACCGTCTGGTGGTCTTCAGCTACATTCGGACTGGGAACCAATACACTGGCTTTGCCTAAATAGCAGAGCTCTGCGATCGTAATGGCACCTGCCCGGCCGATAACCAGGTCCGCCTGACTGTAGGCCTCATCCATACTGTCGATAAAGGCCGTAATATTTACGTTGGGCAACTGTGCGGTAGCGCAGTCCTTAAAAGCTTTGTAGTAGTAAGCGCCACACTGCCAGGTCCATTTTATTTTGGGTCGAGCAGCAATGGTTGCGGTGCTTTCGCGCAGCGCTTGGTTAAGGCTACCGGCTCCCTGAGAACCACCAATGAGTAGGATCTGCTGAGTCGTACCTGCTGGCTTTTCAACCACCTTATCCAGCATGGCTTCTCGCACTGGAATTCCAGTTCTAACTAATTTCTCCTTTGGGAAAAAGCGCTCCATGCCATTAAAGGCGATACAGATCTTATCTACTTTATTCCCTAGCCATTTATTGGCCAAGCCAGCAAAAGCATTAGGTTCCAGAATCATGGTGGGCACCCCAAGCTTGGCTGCCATATAAAGAACAGGGCCGCCTGCATAGCCACCAGTGCCAATGGCAACATCTGGCTGAAAGCGTTTCACAATCGTCCGTGATTGCCACAGGCTGCGCAAAAGCTTAAAGGGCAAACCGAGATTGCGCCACCATTGCTTACGGTGAAGCCCGGAAATGGGCAAGCCCTCAATAGTATAGCCCGCCAGTGGCACCTTTTGCATCTCCATGCGGCCTTTAGCTCCTACAAAAAGGAACTCAGCCTCCGGGAAGCGGCGCTTTAGCTCATCAGCAATCGCTACTGCTGGGAAGATGTGTCCTCCCGAGCCACCACCGCTAACAAGAATGCGCAGCGCCCGATCTGTTCGTGCCTGATCTAGCTGACTCATTCGGTAGCAGTAGTTTCAATGTATTTAGACACCGACAGGATAATCCCAAAGGCGATACAGGTGAATAAAAAGCTCGTTCCTCCCATACTTACTAAAGGCAGCGGCAAACCAGTGACCGGAACCAAATCCAACACCACTGCGATATTGACAAAAGCTTGCAGGACCAGCAGTAAAGACAAGCCCATGGCCACCATCGCCCCAAAAGCTTTCGGACTCTTGGTCACCAATCTCACTACTCGGAAGAAGAGCAAGAGGTACACCCCAATCAAGAGAATGCCACCAATAGCTCCGTATTCTTCAATGATGATGGCAAAAATGAAATCTGCATAAGGAGAAGGCAGGTAGTTACGCTGGGTAGAATTGCCTGGTCCAACGCCAATCGCGCCACCGGTAGCCATCGCAATTTTAGCCTTTCGTATCTGATAGTTTTCGTCAGGGTTACTCAGGTCAGGATTGATATAAGTCGTAAAGCGGTTGATGGCCGTCTCCAAGCGAGGGAATAGCTCTGGATACTTCGATCCAACAACTACCATCATACTGAAAACCGAAACACCTAGCAGAACCAACATACCGATGTACTGGACAGCCACCCGGCCAATGATCATCATCGTCAGGCAGATCAGAAAAAGCATCAAGGCCGTAGAGATATCCTGAATGGCGATTAGCGAACAAACCAGCAATACAGGTCCAATTATTGGCAGGAATGCCCCCTTAAAATCTTTGATGTACTCCTGCTTAGACCCAATCGAGCGGGCTACAAAAATGATCAGGGCCAGCTTCGCAAAGTCAGAAGTCTGGAAGGTTAGACCAATGAACGGTATCCTGATCCAGCGCTTGGCTTCATTAATCTCTACCCCAATTAAGAGGGTGGTGATCAGCAATAGCACAGCTATCAGAAGGAAGGTGGGCGCCCAACGAGAATATTTGACGTAGCTGAATAAATGACAGAAATAGATGACGACCAAGCCAGCTCCCATAATTACCAGGTGCTTAAACAGAAAGCCACCTACGTTGCCGCCGTATTCCCGGTGAGCAATCGTACCCGTTGAGCTATAAACCGCTAGCACCGACACCATGCTCAAAAGCACGATGATCGCCCAGATGACCCGGTCACCTCGTAATTCGGTGGCTATGCGTGTTGTTAGGCTCATGTTCTAGTTGTGAGTTATTAGGGTTGTGAGTTAAGAGTTGTGAGTTATGTGTTAGGACCTCGAAGCGTTTGCAGCGTAGCGAAAAACCTTTGAGTGTCCTAAGTTCTTTTTGGTTAAGAGTTGTGAGTATTAAGTTGTAGTACCGCCGCGCGAAATTGATCGCCACGATCGATGTAATTCCGGAAAAGATCAAAACTGGCACAAGCTGGGCTCAGCAGCACCGTATCACCAGCCTTAGCCAGTTTTGCGGCGGTCTGCACGGCGAGTTCCGCACTGTCCGTTTCAATTATTTCCGGTATGTCATTTGCAAATGCTGCGTTCAGCTTTGCATTATCTACCCCTAAGCAAACCAGTGCTCGCACGCGTCCGCGCGCCACTGGCAGCAGAGGGTCGTAATCATTGCCCTTATCGGTTCCGCCGGCAATCCAGATGAGTGGGGTCTCCACAGCATCCAGCGCATAGCGGGTCGCATCGACGTTAGTTGCCTTGCTGTCGTTGATGTAGGTCACGCCATTAATCAGCGCGATTACCTCCATCCGATGAGCAGCCGGCTCAAATCTTTCTAAGCCAGCCTGTATGGTGGCAGGGCTCAGGCCAAGGTCCGTTGCTACGGCAATGGCAAAGCGGGCATTGAGGGCATTGTGTCGTCCTTTCAATGGCGTTGCCGCCAGATTATAGCTAGCACCCGATTGGGATATTTCTTTTTTTGCACTTCCGCTGGTCAAATCGTTCCTCGAAGGATTTAATCCTCGCGCCACGTCCTGTGGACGAGATTGCGGGATCAAACCCTCGCGGATCATCTGCATTTGGCTTTTTGTTGGGCTTCGCTTTAACCCCCTAGCGATATTTTCATCTTCACCGTAGTAGTAGGCCAAATCACTAGCTCCCTGATTCTTAAAAATCCGCAGCTTGCTGTCGATGTAGTTGTCCAACTGGTACTCGTAGCGATCCAAGTGGTCAGGGGTGATATTCAGGAGTAGGGCCTGTTCCGCCCGAAAGTCTTTGATGGAATCCAGCTGAAAACTACTCAGCTCCAGCACATAGATGGTATCTGCCGTTGCGGGTTCCAGTAGCAATCGAGCAAAGCTGGTCCCTAGATTACCACCTGCGCGGGCATCCAGTCCGGCATGCTGTAGCAACTGAGCAATCAACATGGTCGTCGTGGTTTTACCGTTACTCCCCGTGATGGCTACAATCCTCCCCTGCTCCATGCAGCGGTAAGCATATTCGATCTCACCAATCAGCTCTGGCCCATTAGGGCTAGCCTTTAGCTGCTTAATCAGCGGAGCCTTATCCGGAATGCCTGGGCTTTTAATGACCAGGTCACTAGCCAGGATCCGGTTTTCGTCATGACCACCCATTTCGTAAGCAATCCCAGCAGCCTCCAATTCTCGCAACTGTGCAGGACCGATAGTCCCGAAATCAGAAACGAAGACGGTTGCTCCTTGCCGTTGGGCTAATAAAGCTGCTCCAAGGCCAGATTCTCCGGCACCGAGGATGGTGATATGTGGGGATTGGTTATTCATCTTTTTTGAGTCGATATCGTTTCGACTTCGTCTTCACTGCGAGATTCGAGACCGCTTCGCTGCGAGACGAGCTTTCATTAACTAGTTATTTTTGTTCTTAGGCGATTAATGAATCCGATTAGCATTTTTTGTTCTTCATCAATCTGGTCAAGTAAATCTGTAAGGGCTTTTTGATTACCAAATTGCCGTCTTTGAGCTAGCATTAAATGAGTTTGTAATTCATAGCAACTACCAAGGGCTATCTCTAGAAATCGCTTAAAGTCTTTGTCAGAAGATTTAGCAGAGCCCTCTGCGATATTGGCTGGTACAGAGGAGGCAGATCGAGTGGTCTGCTGACTCAGATTATATAATTCGTGTTTAGGCCAGCTTCCAACTTGGTCATACACCTGATCAGCAATTTCAAATGCATTTTTCCAGATTTTCAGTTTTTCAAAATTGTGAGTAGAAAAGGTCATTGTTAATATGGTTTATGTGTCTCGTCTCTCGAATCTCGCAGTGCCGCAGTATGCGGTACGGTCTCGATTCTTTTATCGTATTTTTAGAGTCAGTATCGTAGCCACTGCCAGCAGAATCGCCACAATCCAAAAGCGGGTAACGATCTTTACTTCGCTCATTCCTTTCTTCTGGAAATGGTGATGTAAAGGCGACATCAAAAAGATCCTGCGGCCTTCTCCGTACTTGCGTTTGGTATATTTGAAGTAACCGACTTGTAGAATTACCGATAGGTTTTCGATCAGGAAAATGCCGCAGAAAATGGGGACGAGTAGTTCTTTTCGCAGCAGTATAGCCAGACTGGCAATGATGCCACCTAGGGCTAAACTCCCGGTATCTCCCATAAATACGGTGGCCGGGAAACTGTTATGCCAGAGAAAACCCAAACAAGCTCCCAGCAGACAAGCTGCAAACACAATGAGTTCTTGGGTACCCGGTAAGTGGAGAATGTTTAGGTAATCTGCCGTAATCGCATTGGAGCCGACGTAGGCCAAAACAACTAATACTGCCGCAGCGATTCCCGAAGTACCGGCCGCTAATCCGTCCAAACCATCCGTGAGGTTGGCAGCGTTACTAACCGCAGTCACAATGAAAACCATAAAGGGGATGTAGAGCAACCAGGCCAACTGCCGACCCAGACCAATTACGGTATCGTAATTGAGCAGGTTTCCTTTGAAGAAAGGAACGTTAGTCAAACCCGTCTGATAATCCGCTCGCAGCTCCACAGTGTTATCGTCCACCTGCACTTCGATGATTTCGCCAACCATCTGTTCCGTAGTCAAGCCAGCAGCTTCAGCCGTCTCGACCGGCATCCGGACCACCACTTGCTCAGAGCGCAACATCACTACTGCAATCAGCACCCCCAGACCGACCTGCCCCAAAATTTTGAAGCGGCCAGCCAATCCTTCTTTATTCTTACGGAAGACTTTGATGTAATCATCTACGAAGCCAATAGCTGCCATCCAAACCGTAGCGATCAGCATGGTAATCAAATAGACATTCTCCAAACGAGTGACCAGCAAACAGGGAATCACAATGGATAACACAATGATGATGCCGCCCATAGTGGGCGTACCTTCCTTTTGCTTCTGACCATCCAGGCCTAAATCACGAACAGTCTCTCCTACTTGTTGGCGCCGTAGATACTTAATGATCCGGCCACCAAAGGCCATGCTAATGAGCAGGGAAATAATAATGGCTAATCCAGCCCGGAAGCTAAGCGACTGAAACAGTCGGGCTCCGGGCAGATCGCCCATTTGCATTTCCAGCCATTCAATAAAATAGATGAGCATAGTGTGTAGTGGTCTAGCTGAGGGTGGCAAAAGTTTCGCGAATCACTTCCTTATCGTCGAAAGGCAATTTTTTTCCCTGAATTTCCTGGTAAGTTTCGTGGCCTTTTCCAGCCACTAATACCAGGTCCCCGGGCTGTGCCAGCCGCAGCGCGGTGGCAATGGCCGAACGACGATCAGTGATGCGCAGGGTGGTGGTACGCTGATCCTTGGTCAAACCCGCTTCCATGTCATCCAGAATCGCTTCTGGATTTTCAGTACGCGGGTTATCACTGGTCAGGATGAGCTGGTCAGTCAGGCCGGCGGCGATACGTGCCATTTCCGGACGTTTAGTCCGATCACGGTCACCGCCGGCCCCGACCACACAGAGTAAGCGTGCAGCAGGCACGAGGGTCTGCCGCAGGGTTGCTAAAACATTTTGTAAAGCGTCGGGCGTATGGGCATAATCTACAATCGCTGTCCGTTGTCCGCTAGCATCTTGCAGGTATTCCAGGCGTCCATTGGGCGCACGTAGGTTACTGAGCGCCGTCAGGGTTTCAAGACTATCGTGCTCCAAGAGCATCGCCGTTCCGTAAGCAGCCAGCAGATTGTAGGCATTGAAGCGGCCCAATAAGCGGGTAAACACTTCAATGCCATTGATCTCCAGCTGTAGGCCTGCAGGGCTGTTGTCCAGCACCTTGGCCCGAAAATCGGCTAGGCGACGCAGGGAGTAGCGGGCAATCTGGGCAGCAGTATTCTGCACCATAACTGGCCCACGCTTGTCGTCGATATTTACCAGCGCAAAAGCACTGGTGGGCAATGTGTCAAAGAACATTTTTTTCGCCTCGATATAAGCCTGGAAAGTCTGATGATAATCCAGGTGATCGTGCGACATATTGGTAAAGACCCCGCCAGTAAAGCGCAGCCCCGCAATGCGGCGCTGATCTACGGCGTGGGAGCTTACTTCCATAAAGGCATAGTCGACTCCCGCAGCTACCATTTCTGCCAGAGCTGCATTCAAGCTCAAGGCATCAGGAGTAGTGTGCGTTGCCGGCTTTTCCTGCTGACCGATCCGAATACTTACGGTCGACAGCAATCCTGCCTTATACCCGAGTCCGCTAAACAGCTCGTGCAACAGGGTCGTCACGGTAGTCTTACCGTTGGTCCCCGTCACGCCAATCAGTTGTAGCTGATGACTCGGCTGGCCGTACCATTGTGCGGCCAGTTGACCGAGCGCTGCGGAGCTATCCGCCAGCTCGATCAGGCAAGCCGAAGTTGAATCGGCCAATTCAGCCAATCCGTGTTCTGCTACGATGACCGTAGCACCTGCCTCCAGTGCCTGTTTGATGTAATCGTGTCCATCGACACGGGTTCCGCTGATTGCGACAAACAGGCTATCTTTTTCTACCTCCCGCGAGTCAAAAGTCAGTTTTTGGACTAAGCGCTGTTCAGTACTGCCGTAAGTGGCGGTGAGCTCCAGCTCGCTGATCAATTCGCTCAGTTGCATTCCTGCTTTTTTCTCTTTAGTGGGTAGTTCTCTTAATGTCAATTAGCGTAGTCGCAGCGTTACGTCCCGCCCCGGTCGGCCGCGGGCATCACGTTGCCACTCCTGATCGACTACTCGCCCTACCCCTTGCGGGTGGACGACATAGCCGAGATTCTCCAGCACGTAGACGGCATCCCGCAGACGCATACCACGCACATTGGGAAACTGTTGCTGCCGAGGATCAATCGCCGCCAAAGTGACGGTTTCATTCTCGGCTCGTACTTGCGTTAATTCACTGGTGACCACCGTATCGATTCCCAGGTTGAGGTAATCGAAAATGGCCTCCAGGTCCTCCCGATCACCGGCCGCCCCGTTGGGCAGGTCGTTGGCATAGAGGACAGGTCTTGGTCCTTGGTTGATGGGCTCGTGGATATCGATCATACTATTGTAGATCTTATCCGCGATCTCCCGGAATACAGGGCCAGCTACATCACCCCCGTAGTAAGAGCCGCTAGTGGGATTAAATACCACCACGATACAGCTGTAGCGCGGGTTGTCGGCCGGGAAGTAACCGGCAAAACTCGCCTGGTGCTTTAAGCGGTTGCGACTACGGGTGCGGCCATAATTCTGCTGACTGGTACCCGTCTTACCGGCAAAGCGGAACTGGCTGGTACGCAAGCGGTGCGCCGTGCCCCGATCTACCACACCTTCCAGTAGTTGTTGCACTTGCTCGATGGTCCGCTGCGAAGCAATTTGCTCATCAATGATGGTAGGACGAAAAGTAGCCAGTTGCTCACCTTCCCGCCGCACTTCAGCAACCAAATAAGGCTTCATCAGCTGGCCGCCATTAGCCACGGCATTGTAAAAGGTCAGCATCTGCAGGGGCGTGATCTCCGACTCATAGCCAATCGCCATCCAGGGTAAGGAACAAGCCGACCATTCATCATCGCTCTGCTGGCGAATCATGGGCCCTTGCTCTCCTTCTACCTCCAGGCCAGTAGGTTCTCCCAGATGGAAAGATAGCAGACGCTTACTAAAGGCATTACCCTCATAAAGCGAATCCACCAGCTTGGCCATTCCTACATTAGAAGACTGTTCGAAAGCTTCGCGAACCGTGATGGTGTCAAGACGGCGGAGCCCCAGATTGGAATCCTCCATATCACAGTCATCGTAGAAGGTCTTGGCACCAAACTCGATATCTACTTCATCTTCCAGTTCCACCAGGCCATCTTCCAGCAGCGCCATGATCGTGGCTAGCTTAAAGGTGGAGCCAGGCTCAGTATCCATCGCCAGGGCGTAGTTATACATTTCGTAGTAACTCTCGCCGTCCGTAGTCTTACCTAGATTGGCTAAAGCCCGGATGGCGCCGGTTTCTACATCCATCACAATAGCCGTACCCCAATCTGGTCGATGCGTACGCATGGCCCGCATCAGGGCATTTTCAGCAATGTCCTGAATATTGACATCCAAGGTGGTATGGATATCGGCACCTACCGTCGGCTCGACTGAGCGCAGGTTGTGCATCGGTAGCCAGATGTCAGACTGAGGATCCATACGAAACATCTCCTCTTCTCCTTGCTTTCCGGCCAATTGGGTATTAAAAGCACCTTCCAAACCAACGGCTCGTCCTTCACGGACACTACCGACGGTCCTACTCGCCAGCAGCCCGAAAGGACGTTTGCGTTCTGAGCGTTTTTCCTCGATGAGTCCACCGGCGTAGCGCCCTAGACGGAAAATGGGAAACTCCTCTAGTTGCTGCAGCTGAGAATAGCTCACCTGGTCCGCAATTTTGTAGTAGTGATGTTGATCGTTAGGATCACGCATTCTCAACAGGCTGTCCCGCCAGGCGCCTACCGTGTAGCTATTGTCTACGTGTTCTGCCAGTAGATAGGCCAGAGAGTCGATACTGTCATAGTATTCGACTTCATCCGCTACAAAAGGGTCGAAATAAACCGAGAAGTAGGGAATCGAAGTCGCCAGTAGGTTACCGTCATTACTGTAGATATTACCTCGTTCGGCCTGGATCTTCCGAGTCTTAAAGAACTGTAAGCCCTCCTCAAGGTTGGCTTCCCGATCCAGCACGGCGATCTCGACCGTCCGGTACATCAGCAGGCCCGCAAAGGGGACCAGGATGACGAACAGGACGATGTAGACCCGTACTAAAACTTCGTTCTTAATGGTTCCGGCCATATGGCGTAATTCGTATTCAGTTATTGCGGAAGGAGAAGTAATCTTTTTGGAAGTACTTCCGCAGGTGGAGACATTTTTGCCAACATCCACACACTAGTGCGAGATGGAGGCCTCTCCCCTGCCCTCTCCGTGGGAGAGGGAGCCTTACGCAGGTTTTAAAATTCCAGGAATCAAGGGCGATCGTTGGGGTCAACGAGGATTTTGTTGGGTCGGCCTCGGTGGAGGCGCAATCCATCATCGCGGACACTTTCGACAACTTCCGAGCGCAGGCTGTTGTACATGTTCTCACTTTGCAGCGAGTAGTACGTCCAGCGTAGCTCTTTGATTTCCCGTTCTAAGGTCTGAATACGGCGCACGTTGTATTCGGCATAGTGCGCATTACCAATGTACAGCAGTGCCAGAACGCCAGCGAAGGCGATGGTACCGAGGTTGCTCAGGACGAGCGTTGGTATGTGCGGCAGGCCCAGCAGGCCGCCAGATTTGCGTTTTGCCATTTTTCACACCTTAGTGACTTCGTTAGGCTTGATCCCGCACTAGTGCGCGGGTGTCGGCAGCGATGCCTCCATCCCGAGGGTCGAGGATCTCCGCTGCGCTCCGACCTGCGGAAGTCTAAATAATCCGCCAGAGGACAACTTGGCTAGTCGTCTTGGCGTCGCTCCCCTACCCGTAACTTGGCGCTGCGAGCGCGGGGGTTATTCGCTATTTCGGTCTCCGAGGGCAGGATGGGTTTTTTGGTCAGGATTTTGTAGGGACGGTCAATGTTCCCGTACTCATCCTTGACCATAGTGCCTTCGGCATTACCGGTCTTGAGAAAATTTTTCACGATGCGATCTTCGAGCGAATGGTAGCTCATCACTACTAGTCGTCCGCCGGGTTTTAGCAGTTCCGTAGTTTGGGTCAACAGATCACGGAGTGCCCCCATTTCGTCGTTCACTTCGATGCGCAGCGCCTGAAAGACTTGCGCCAGGTAGCGATTGCGCTGCCCCCGGATGAGCGGCCCCATAATCTGTAGCAGATCCTGGATGGTCTCAATCGGGTTTTGCTCCCGGGCTTCAGCGATAGCTAGCGCCAGGGTACGCGCATTACGCACTTCCCCGTATTCACCGAGCACGGCTTGCAGATCTTCCGGCGAGTAGTGATTCACTACATCAGCTGCCGTTCGATCAGCGGCCTGGCTCATGCGCATATCCAGCTCGGCGTCAAAGCGAAAACTGAAACCCCGCTCGGCCTGATCAAATTGGTGACTAGACACCCCCAGATCAGCCAGCAGGCCATCAATTTGCGTGACGCCGTAAAGGCGTAGATAATTGCGCAAATGGCGAAAATTAGCGACTACGAATGTGAAGCGATCATCGGGCAAGGCATTGGCACGGGCGTCTTCATCCTGATCAAAACCATAGAGGCGACTACCGGGGGCAGTGGCCATGGCTTCTAGGATGAGGCGACTATGCCCTCCTCCACCGAAGGTCACATCGACATAAATTCCCTCTGGTCGCAATTGCAGTTGCTCCACGCATTCGTGGGCAAGGACTGGAACGTGATAAGCCATTTAAAGCTCAGGTTCTGGTCCGGGCTGCACATTTCCGAGCACCTGTTCGGCCAAGTCAGAAAAATCTTCTGGCTCGGCTTCCAGCATGCGGTCATATTCGGAACGCGACCAAATTTCAATTCTATCATTCAGACCATTAAGGATGAGCTCCTTCTCCATACCGGCATAATCAATCAATCGCTGGGAAAGATTGAGGCGGTCGGCACTATCCGGCTTTAGCGGGGTGGCGCCACGGTAGAAGTAGCGGACGAATTTGCGATTGCGCTCATTGTACTTATTGAGCTTATCGACTTCGGCGGTAATCTTTTTCCAGAGTGGTTTTGGGTAAAGCACGAGGCATTTCTCAAAACCGCGGTTGACTACCAATTCAATGTCTTCGCGTTCGCCTAAGCTACTCAACAGGTTACTAGGAAGGCGGAAACGCCCCTTGGAATCAAGGGTCACTTCAAATTCGCCAAGCAGTTCCTGCTGTTCCATAATTAGTCAATTGTTGATACCTGTGTATCAACTGTTTGTCAAAACTAGTAGATTTTCCCACAAGTTCCCACAAATCGACACATTATTTCACACTTTTTTCTCTTTCAAGAGAAAACTATAAGGCTTGACGAATATTTATACGCAAAAAAGTTAAAAAATATACGCAAATAAAGAATTAAAGGGCTTAAAGTAGACATTTTTGGATTTTTGGATATATCCAAAAATCCAAAAACGTCACTATTTACCCACTTCTCTCCCACTGTATGGTGGGAAAATGTGTAACTCCCGCTCACTAAGTAAAAACTTTTTTGTTTTAAATGCAAATTAAAATTCATTTTTTGTTTTATTCACTTCCGCAGGTGTAGCCCAAGCTTATGATTTTCCCCTATCCCCAAGCTGCGCTTGGGGCAATGAGTGTTGAAGCCCTCCAGGCTTCTTAGAGAGGTACCATTCTAAAGCCAGTTATAATCACAGCGACTGTAAGGAGCTATCCCACGAGGCGCAGCCGAGTATATCACACGAGCGGAGCGAGTTATCCCGCTGAGCACAGCAAAGCAATCACACGAGGCGATAGCCGAGTTATCACTGCGACCAGCGGGAGCTAATCACACAAGCGGAGCGAGTCATCACTGCGACCGAAGGGAGCAAATCCCTACCTTGCAGCCAAATTTGATAAGCTTGAACTTAACCGTCAAAACCCTCGCCGGCCTCGAGGAGATTTGTGCCCAGGAACTACAAGCCCTTGGTGCACGGCAGATTAGCACGGGTCGCCGCATGTTGAGTTGCGCCGGTGATACCACCTTATTGTATCGCATCAACCTGGAATGCCGGACGGCCCTGCGGGTGCTGGTACCGATTAAAACCTACACGGCTACCAGTGAAGCTTCCCTCTACCATGGTGTACGAGACATCGAATGGTCGCGTTATATGCCCATCGACGGTACCTTATATATAGATGTGGTCAATCAGTCACCTCGCTTCAAGAATGCGCTTTACCTGGCGCAGGTCGCTAAGGACGCCATCGTCGATCAATTTCGCTCGACCACCGGCCGCCGCCCCTCGGTCAGTAAAGTCAATCCTGATCTGCGACTCAGCATTCACGTCGACCAAAAAGGAAAGACGACCCTGAGCCTCGACAGTTCCGGCGATGGTCTGCACCGCCGAGGTTACCGCGGCAAGGGCGGTTTTGCACCTCTCAACGAGGTATTGGCTGCCGGGATGTTGCTGCTCTCTGGCTTTGACGGCGAACGCCCCTTCGTCGACCCTTTCTGCGGTTCTGGCACCCTGATCGCCGAAGCAGCCATGATCGCTGCCCGCAAAGCACCGGGCATGAATCACCAGTTTGGCTTTCAAAAATGGAAAGACTTTGACCGCACGCTACTGCAGGACCTGCGGAAGTCCTTACAAGAACAAGAGCGCACGCCCCCCCACCCCATCGTCGGTGGCGACCTGGACAAAGAACAGCTGCGTGCCGCCCGCGCTAGCCTGGAACACTTGGGGCTAGAAGATGCCGTAGTCTGGCACCAGGGCGACTTTGCCGATCTGGTACCGCCCACGCCGGTGCCGGCCGTAGCGCCTAAAATCAGAGGCCCTCGGAAAAAAGCTGCTGCTGCCTATGACGGTCCTGCCACTTGGGCCCATGTTGTCACCAACCCGCCCTATAATATGCGAGTAGAGACCGATGACGTCGAAGCCCTCTATAAACGCTTTGGCGACAGCCTCAAGCAGCAGTATCAGGGCTATACCGCCTGGATCCTATCCGGCAACCGGGAGGCGCTGAAAAACGTAGGCTTGCGCACCAGTCAACGGATCGAGCTGAAGAACGGGCCGCTGGACGTGCTGTTTTGGAGGTATGATTTGTATGCGGGGAGTAAGAAATGATTGGCGATTCTCGATTCTTGATGGCTGATTTTTGATTGGGCTGCTGCAGTGGCTTAGAGAGTTGGTCAATCAAGGCCCCGAAGGGGACTACTAGTGGGAGCGAGGTCTGCAGTCGTGACATCGTCGAGACCAGGGCCTCGCGAATGATGGGTAAGAATTAGTTGGGTAGATCGGTAGTGCCTTAGAAACGGAGAGAGTGTTCAGTGAAGTGTGTCTGCGCACTAAAAGCGATATTGACTTATGGCAAAGAAAAAGCAATCTTCCGATTCACAGGATTCATCTGGCAAGTTTGATTTTGAGGAGTACCGTCAAAAAGTAATAAATGGCCTGATTGAAGGCAAAGAGCTCACCGGAGAAGGAGGTTTACTCCAGC
>JBCCDS010000068.1:0-29172 GCA_039030655.1 Bacteroidota bacterium
TTGAACTTTTCTCACGCGGAGCGTAATCCTGACAGGGTCACAAGAACTAATCATCGAGGCGATTTGCCGCTAGCGGCAAATCGCCTCGATGATTAGTTCTTGTGACCCTGTCAGGATTACGCTCCGCGTGAGAAAAGTTCAAACCTGAAACCTCCCTTAGGGGAACATAATTAAAACAAGGCTAGTGACCCTGTCAGGATTCGAACCTGAAACCTCCTGATCCGTAGTCAGGTGCTCTATCCAGTTGAGCTACAGGGCCGAGATTTAACCAGCCATATTAGACTGACAAAACTCATACTTCTTCCGAAGCGGGTGCAAAGATAAAACGATTTTGACAAGCTAACAAGCCTCAGGGCAAAAAAAGTTGCTGCTTTTTTTTAACCCACTCCC
This sequence comes from Bacteroidota bacterium, assembly GCA_039030655.1. Classification (GTDB taxonomy): domain Bacteria; phylum Bacteroidota; class Bacteroidia; order Chitinophagales; family Saprospiraceae; genus Neolewinella. The sequence continues at coordinate 391 of JBCCDS010000068.1, forward strand.
CTACTGGCTCGTAGTTGGGTCCAGCCCAGCATCCCACCCAACAAATCAATCGTTGTATGCACTATCATCAGGACCAATAAAGATTTCGTATACCAATAAAAGGCACCAAATAAAACGGCCATGAAGACAATCTTCAATACCGCCCGCCACCCCTGGTAAAAGTGGCCAGCACCAAATGCTATCGCAGGAATGAAAAGCACCAGCCCCAACTGCCACCAACTATCACTACCCAGTAACCAGGCCAGATAAGTGATGCAGTAGCCCCGATAGACAATCTCCTCCGTTATTCCTGCCGTTAAAGACAGTAGACTGAAATGGATAAACTCTTTGGAGGTCGCTGGCAGAAAGGCAGGCAATTCTGGATTATGGTCTGCGGCGGCCGGGGCGGCCCCTTGTGGCAAAAAAGTACGAATGCGCCTAGAATCAATGGCCATATCCCCTTCGCCAAGTCGACCTGAGTCCGATTTCATACTCTCGGCAGTCTGTGAAGGACCAGATCCGTCGCTGGAGGTTTTAGACCTGCGGGAGTCCAAATCCTTCTCCACTTCTAAATACAAGTCAAACAGGTATAAAGCGCCAAACAGAAGGATAATAGACTGCGCGGCACCGCTATAGGGTAGGCTGCCCCACTGAAAGCCCAGCTCTGACCAGGGGCGATCGTACCACCACCAACTAACGGCGACGGTACCAGCCAGCAACCAGAGCAGTAGGCCATTGCCGTAGTAAAGCGCCAATTTGGCTTCGTGGCTAAAGTGACGAGGCATTTGCCCACCATTTATTCCCGTAGCCATCAGTAGTCGTATGGGTAAAGCCAGTAAAAGGCTCGCCACCAAAATGTGATCCATTAAGTACACCCGACAAAGGTAGAGAAAGCCCCCCGGCCGATTTCCGCTTTTTTTCTACTTTCGCCCTTTAGCCCGAAATAAATTATGCCCCATACCGCAGCCGAACAGGCCGTAGACATTGTATACAATCTCACCGAAGCCGCTACGGGCCTCTACCTTCCCCTGGCCTTTATCTGTAGTCGTGATGCCGGTGGTTTGCTGGCCCACGTCCAACAACAAGCAACGGCCGAAACCATCGGGGCCTTCCAATTAGAACTGACCGCCACCCGCCAACGGACCTTTGAGCTCGTCGCCGAGCTGCAGGCCGAAGCCATCGAGCTCTACTTCAAACCCAAAAAGACCCGCTCTAAAAAAGTGCCACCGCTGCACGAACTGGTCGCCTTGACCAACAAAGAGCAGCGTGCCACCGTCCTGCGCTACGTTCATCGTCGGTTGGATGAATTGCTACGCATCTGCACCCGCGAAAACTACCCGCTGTCGCTAGACTTACAGCGACGCGTGCTCGTCAAAGAGTACGTCATCCGCGATGAAGGCGCCTTCCTTAGCCCTTTACTATCCTTCGTCAAAGAGCCCAGCGGCGTACGCTACCAACTGAAGCTGCGGCAAAACGAGGATAGTATCGTACCCCTGCGAGGTCGAAAAGTCCTGGCTCTGACCAATCATCCAGCGCCAGCCTGGCTGCTGATTGACCAGGAACTCTTCCGCATCGAGCATTTGAATGGCTACGTCGTCAAACCCTTCCTGACCAAAGATGAGGTTGTCATCCCGGCCGCGCAGGCCAACCGCTACTTCCGCAATTTCATTGCCAAGGTAGTCAGCAAGGTAGAGATCGAAGCCGAGGGTTTTGCCGTCGAGCAGCGCAATGAGTTGCAAGCCTGCCAACTCGAGTTGGTCCAGCACCCGCTGGAAGATCGTTACTATCTCTACCCCCGCATGGATTACGGAGAAGCCAGTTTCGGCTGGAACGAACAACGCAGCGACCGTACGCTGCTGAATATGGAAAGCGAAGAAGTCTCCATTACCCAGATTCGACGCGACCCTACCACGGAGAAAAAGCTGATGGAGCGCTTGAAAAGCTTCGACCTACAGCCCGTAAGTGGAACCCAGTATTTTCATCCCAGTACCGAGGCTAGCACTTCCGAGCCCTATGCTGCCCTGGCCTGGCTGTTGCGTCAACGAGAAGCCTTGCAAGCCGCAGGCTTCGTCGTGATGGCCCCGGAAGTAGGTGAACAAGCGATCTACCCCCACCCCGCTAAGCTGACCCTGGGCGTAAGCGAAGATAATGACTGGTTTGACCTGCGCGGTGAGATCAGCGTGGGCGAGTACAAAATCCCCTTTAGCAAACTGATCAAGTATATCCGCAAAGGAGAACGCCTCTATCCGCTGCCCAACGGTAACCACTTCCTGATCCCCATTGAATGGCTGACGCAGTACGGAGAATTATCGCAGTTTGTCAAGCTGGAGCAAGAGCAAGTCCGTCTGGCCCGCTCACACTACACCCTGCTAGACGAGTTTGACTTAGAAAGTGCCGATCCGGAAGCTGCTCAGGAGTTGGCCCAGGCCTATCGTCCCAGTCCACTGCTTAAAGCAGCATTGCGGCCTTATCAGTTGGAAGGGGTACAGTGGCTGGTACAACATTATCACCAGGGCTTGGGTGCCTGCCTGGCCGATGATATGGGCTTGGGTAAAACGCTACAGACCATTGCCGTGCTACTCTTTGCCAAAGAGCAATTGGAGCAGCAGGAGCAAGCAAAGCCAACGAAGGAAGCTGGACCTGGAGCAGCCACGCCTCAACTTGATTTGTTTGCGGCTCCCGATGAAGATTTCCTGCAGCCACTCAAAGCTTTGATCGTCCTGCCGGCTTCCCTGGTCTATAACTGGGCGGCAGAGCTGGAGCGCTTCGCCCCCTCGCTTACGGTATTGCGCCACACTGGCCAGCAACGGCAAAAAGATGCTCGGGTGCTGCGCCGTTTTGACATCATCCTGACGACCTATCAGACCGCTAATCGCGACCAGGAGTTACTACGGGAGCTGGAGCTCAGCTACATCATTCTGGACGAAAGCCAGCAGATCAAGAATCGTCAGAGTAAAGTCTTCAAAGCACTCAATAGCTTAAACGCCAGCCACCGGATCAGCCTGTCCGGTACGCCGATAGAAAACTCCTTATCGGATCTTTGGTCGCAGATGCAATTCATCAATCCGGGCTTGCTACGTTCCTACAATTTCTTCCGTCAGGAATTCATCCTTCCTATTGAAAGGCAGGACAATGAGGAAAAGAAAGCGCAGCTTCGCAAACTGGTACAGCCCTATTTGCTGCGGCGTACTAAGGACGAGGTGGCCAAAGACCTGCCCGAGCTTCAGGTCCAGCCCTACATCTGTGACATGACCAGCGAGCAGCGCAAGCGCTACGAAAAAGAAAAGTCTGCGGCCCGCAATCACTTGCTGAGCAGCTATAAACCAGCCGATGGCCAATATCGTATGCTCGTGGTCCGCACCCTGACCCGCCTCCGCCAACTGGCCAATCACCCGGCCCTCATTTCGGCCGACTACGCCAAGGGCAGTGGCAAATTCACCGAGGTACTGGAGGAGTGGGAACAGGTTCGCAAGTCAGGCCACAAAGCGCTTTTCTTCAGCAGCTTCGTCACCCACCTCGAACTCTTTAAAAAGGTCTTTGACGAAGCCGACCATCCTTACGCCTGGATCAGCGGCAAGGTGAGCTCCAAAGCTCGTGCAGAAGAAGTACGTCGTTTTCAGGAAGAGGAGGACGTCCAGGCCTTTTTCATTTCCATCAAGAGTGGCGGTACGGGGCTTAACCTCACCGCGGCTGACTACGTTTTTGTACTCGACCCCTGGTGGAACCCCACTACCGAACAGCAGGCCATCGCCCGCGCGCATCGTATTGGTAGAAAGGATCGGGTCATCGCCCGGAAGTTCATTTCCAAGGATACAATCGAGGAAAAAATCCTCAAATTGCAGCAAAAGAAAACTCAGCTGGCCGAAGATATTATCGGTAAAAGCGGGAAGCTGTTGCTGGATAAGCAGGAGTTGAGTTATCTGCTTAAATAAGCTATCCTCTTTTCTTTTTGTCTTGATGTTGATTCTAGATAAATCAAGCCTGTAGCCATTTCTTGACGCTGCGCCATGCTCTTCCAGCCTAAATACATTAAACTCGTTCCGACTAAGTCGGGACTCAAACAGTAATGTGTTTTTCACGGCCTCCAGAGTATGACTTCGCTAAAATGGCTATGGGCGGTATTTGATTAATAATGCTCTATTCAGCATACTCACAACAATCACATGGTCTCAGAAATAGCTCTGTTGGCTCATTCTGAACAAAGTAGATGGTAGCGGCCTCGTTGCTTAACCTAATGTAGGAATACGGACTGATCAACAACTCCATTGCTTCCCTACCATCGGAAACTTGCCCTTCATACCAAAGATCAGTCATGTAGCAACTCACGTACCATTCATTGGCTGTCACCTTGGTCATCCCTCGTAAGACCTCCTCTAGGTCGGCGGGTGTTATGGTCCAGTTATCTAGGGCTATCCCTTCATCCTGATCGCCATCTGGTTCCAACTTATCACCCCTAATCAATGAACTGTCTAAGTAGAAATTTTCATAGCCAATAAATAGTCTTTCTGCTACAGCTTTTGAGCCATTAGCATTACAGGTAGTATTGACAGAAAAAGAAGCCAATACGACTAAAAGCAATAGACTCAATCGCAATCTCAAACTCATTGAAGTAAGCTTTGTATCTAAGGTTACAGTTATTCCTGGCTCCGCCAAATCATATATCACTTATCGCCTACTTATCCCCTTTTATCTCGATTAAAAAAAACTACGCTACATAATATCCAAAATGCTACTACCAAACTACCTATCTACCTACTACCCAGCTAACGACTACCCAACTAACCTCACCACCTCCTCCGCACAACCCCAGGAGATCGTATAGCCGGAGCCGCCGTGACCATAGTTGTGGATGATCTTGGTCCCTGGCTCACGTTCTAGCCGCACACTAGGGCGCGCTGGGCGTAGACCAACGTAAGTTTCTAATATTTCAAGATCAGCTACTGCGGGACAGAGCTCCACGCAATCTCGAATAATTCTTGGTACTTCCGCAGGTCGGGGTATCAAACTATCATTGTTTACTTCCAAGGTACCCCCACAGATTACGGCATCCGGGCGAGCAAAAATGTAGGCCAACTGTTCGTTATCGCTATAATCGAATCTAAAATCAGCAATACTGAATACTGCGGGGCTAGGAGCTAACTTCACGATCTGTCCACGGATAGGATAAAGACTTTGGTCTCCCACCAATTCGCGTGCGCCTAAACCAGCACAGTTGATCACCCAGTCCGTACTGCCGACTTCAGTCAGATCATTCAAACGCCGGTAGCTGATCCTACCTCCCAAGCGTTCAAACCAGGATAAGAGGAACTCCAAATACTGGGCTGTACTACAGAATGGCACCCGTGTCAAAAACCGGGCTGCATTAGCCTGCGGCTCATTCAAGCGTCGGTAACATCCCTCGCGCGGAAAGGCCGCCGCCCACCAGGGCGCTTCTTCGACGGGATCGTCAATAATCGTAAAATCGTTCATGAAATTACCACTACTGCCGTTTAGGCTGAGTTGCTCTAAAACTTCGTAGCCCCGCCGCCCCCAAATTATGGCCTGTTCCATGGGCTGCACCACAAAAGGAAACCAGACGGCCCCAGCAGTAACGGAAGTCGTTTTTGTCGGCGGATCTGTAGCAATTATTTCCACCTCATGCCCGACCTCCAACAGACGAATGGCAGTGGTTAAACCCGAAAATCCACAACCAATTATAGTGATCATCTTTTCAGTTTTAAGCCAGTATTCCGAATAGTAAATAGACGATTGCAGCAAGGCCAGCAGCCAGCAATGTGTAGGGCAACTGGGTGAGGACGTGCGCCATATTATTGCAGCCGGTGGCCGAGGCAGAAAGCACCGTCGCATCGCCGTAAAAACAAGCATGCGACCCGAAAGCTCCTGCGCTGATGACCGCCCCAAGTGCTAGTGGCTGACTGACGCCTACCTCTGCGGCTAAAGGTAAGATAATCGGCAGGGTAATGGCATACACCCCCCAAAAGGAACCCGTAGCGAAAGTAATCACCGATAAGCTCAAAAAACAGACTACGGGTAGCAAGCGGCCGTCTAACCAAGGGGAAACGCCTTCGATGATGAATTCCGTCAGTCCCAGACCATCATTGACTTCCTTCAGCACAAAAGACATCACAATAATCCCCAAGGCATAGAGCATCGTTTTAAAGCCACTAAACACACTTTCCATCGCTGCTTCCAAATTCATCAAACCACGCAACAAGTAGTATAGCACCGTAAAGACTACGGCAACCATTACGCCTTTCAAGGCATCGATGTCAAACCAAATCGTAGCGGCGATCAGCACCAAAATAGGTAGTATAAAATACCAACTGCTCGATGGTTTATCCGTTGCTACGACCTCGGGCATTTCCAGGCGAATACTTTCCGATCCTGGAGGTATAAGCTGCCCGCTAGCCGCGCGGGCTTCAGCAGCTTTCATTGGTCCTAGAGGAGGTATCCAGCCCTTGGCTACCAGTGGTACGATCAGCGCAGCTGCCCAACCGTAGAATATGTACGGTATGATTCCTACGTAAGTGGCCAGTCCCTGCCCGGCTGCAGCGACTCCTTCTTCTTCCAATAGACCGCTGATGTAGATTGCCCAGGTAGACAAAGGGATCAGCACACAAATGGGAGCCGCCGTAGAATCAACAATGTAAGCCAGCATTTCGCGCGACACCCCGAAGCGATCCGTCACTTTTTTCATCGAAGAGCCGACCGTCAAAGCATTCAGATAATCGTCGATAAAAATGCTCAACCCCAGGCCCCAGGTCACCAGCAGAGCACTCGAGCGATTATGCACATATTGCAATACCTTATCGGCAAATGCCAGGGCCCCTCCACTAGCTACCAGTAGGTGAATCAAGGAGCCAAACAGACCACAGACCAAAATTATCCAGACAATTACCGGATCGCCCAGCACGCCACTTAACTCCTCCGTGAATAGTTGAAAAAAATTCCCTTGAGCCAGGATCAGACAGCCCAGCAAAACTCCACCGAGTAGAGCCGTAAATGTGCGGCGTGTCCATAAAGCCAGAACGAGCACCACTAGCGTAGGCAGTAAACTGATCCAACCGAAGGCTTCCATATCGCGGAATTATAGTTGAGGCTGTTGCATCGTGATGCAGTGAATACCACCACCTCCTAAATTGATAGACAGTGCATCCAGCATGATAATTTCCCTCTCTGGAAATGCAGCTTGTAGTACGGAGCGAGCTAGTTCATCACGCTCCGCTACACTAGAATCCATACCTGGCTGATAATAGCGTTGGCCAAGTACGGCTCCATTAGTAATGAGAAAATTAAGATAACTGGCGGCAGCCACCGTAGCTACTTTTTCTCCCACGGGAAATTGACTGCCATCTTCGTAATCCAGGGTACTGATGTAATCGTAAACGCCATCACCAGGCTCCATTTCGTGAATGATCGTTTTCGGCAGGGGCATACGCAAAATCCGTAAAGGTCGGCCATCCTGATCGGTAGCCTGGCGCAGTATTTCGTAATTAACGGCCATCCGCCGCTGATTTTCCTGAGCGATGGGGTCATCCAGGTCGGCGGGCTGCACCTCCGCCAATAAAACCGTAGTATCATCCACAAAGCGGGCGAATTCATCGATGTGCCCGTTGGTCGTAATTACTGTATAAGCTGGCCCCTCTTCAGTTGGTATGGGTCCGAGGAAGGTGTGATCATCCTCGTGTAGCCCTTCCTTGAGCCAGATAAAATGGCGGACGCCCAATAGGCGCTTAAACTCTGCTTCAATTTCAGTTTTGGTCATTTGCGGGTTGCGCCCTAATTCGACACTTTCCACCAGCAGCATACTGCCTTGGCCGTTCAGCTCATGGTCTCCGCCTTCAGTCACTAGGGAGCTGGACACCTGCGGAAGTCCTAATTCAGCAGCTACCAGTTCATCATATTTTTCTTCGACCTGCGCGTCGACATCGTTCGTGTCCGCATAACCCCAGGCATCAAAATTAAAATCTGCAATGGCTAACCCACCATCGGCGCGTTCCACAAAAACGGGCCCCATATCTCGAGCCCAAATTTCGACCGAAGGTATGACCCGGAAGTTGAAACGGGGGTTGTTTTGTACTTCCGCAGGTAGATAGCCTATTGCAGCCTCCAAGGTAGTGCTATCCATAGCGGTCAGCTCCACGCGGGTATGCTTCAACAATTGCACGATCAGCTCTAGATAAACCTCCGCATTCGATAGTTCTGCTACATGGTCGAAAGGGGGCCAAATTAGCCAAACGGCCTCCTGTGGTTCAAACTCTGCCGGGCTGCGCACGATAGTGGCCGGATCAAGCGAAGGTGATTCCTGCGTCGACTCCGACCTACAGCCGGATAGCAGCAGTAACAATACGATTATGAGATAGTAATTATGCATCATAAAAAGGGGTGGTTCCGGTTATGACAACCGGAACCCCCCATTAAATTAGGTGATTAATTACTGGCTATTGATAGCCAGGATTTTGTACCAAGTTGGTACCTTCTATATTGAGCTCACGCTGTGGGATGGGGTAAATCCTACGGAAGGACTCATAACCCATTACCGCTTCAAGCTGACCCAAACGGACTAGCGAACGGAAGCGCTGTCCCTCGGCGAAGAACTCCCAAAGGTATTCGTCTAGCAGCTTGTTGACAAAGTCGCTATCGTCTTCGTAAGGGTCCAGTCCGGCGCGGGTATGCACGGCATTGAGATCGGCCAGCGCTTGGGCGTCATTGCCGGCGTCACTATCCAGAAACTGCGCTTCGGCCCGGATCAGGTAGAGTTCAGCTTCGCGCAAAACATAGCCGGGATTAGCATCATTACCTACGTCTTCGGACTTAATGAAGCGCTCACCGACAAAACCGGAAACTTCTCCAATCAGGGCCCGACGTTGATCGCCCGGCAAGAAGGAAGCGATCAGGCTTTCTTCGGGGCGGACTTCGTCTCTACTAATGGTAAAGACCGAAAGAGAGGTAGGGTCTAATGTACTGGCAGGTAGCTCCAGCAGAGATTCTGCGGTTCCGTCAAAGGCGTAAATGTCGGCTACATTATTGAGCAATTCGAAATTAGGATTTTCAATAGCCCGTGTAGCCCAGGTGATGGCGTTGGCATAATCCCCCATGTGCAAATAGGCACGAGCCAGTAGGCCCTGAGCAGCCGCTTTATTCATACGAGTATTATCATCGCTATCTGGCAAATTGGCTTCGGCGAAGAGGAGGTCTTCCAGAATGAAACTGTAGGAATCTCCCACCGTGGACCGTCGTGGATTAGCCAGCTGTGCCAGGTCTCCATCGTTCGCTTCGGCGATAATGGGCAGCCCAAATTCTGAGGCCATATCCCAGTGCTCGGCGAAGTGAGTAATGAGGTCTAGATAAGCTAAACCACGCAAGCCACGTGATTCAGCGATCAGCTCTGTTTTCTCTTCTTCTTCAAAGCCGACGGCATCTACGTTGGGCAGTTTATCGATGGCTTCGTTGGCGCCGTTGATGGCTTGGTAGGCCTGTGCCCAGACACTAATCACATTATCATTAAAGGCAGATATAGCACCTAGGTCCGGTTCCTGGAAGCCTTGGAAAAAGCCCAGAAATTGAGACACATCGATGTAGTTGTCAGAAGTATACTGGTGATAAGCACCGTAATAATCTTCGTTTTGCAGTGCATCGTAAATACCGAGTACGGCTGATCGGCTGGCACCTTCGTCAATAAAGGCCTGATCCGGGTTGATGGCCGTTTCGGCCGTCGCATCGAACACATCACAGGCGGAGGTAGAAAGGAGTATTCCCAGGAGACCAACCAAATAAAGGTTAGATAATTTCATTGTTGATTTATGTTGAAGGTAAAGCAGCTAATGCCATCCATCGCCCTTAAATAAGAGCAGTTAGCATTTCTGGGCTAGTAACCAAAAAATTGGTGCCCTTTTCTTGCTGCGAACCCGATTATTTAAAGACCTACTTTTACACCGAAGACGTAGGTTTTCGCCTGGCCCAGTGCGCCAAAGTCTTCGCCTGGCGTTAGGACGCTGTTTCCGTTACGTGAGTTAACTTCGGGGTCAACCCCTAAGTAATCCGTCGCGGTAAAGAGGTTTTGTCCGCGGAAGAAAACCCGAGCCGAAGTCAGAGGCAGATTATCCAGCAAGCTGGCTGGTAATTGATATCCGAATTCCAGCGTCTTCAGTCGTAAATAGGAAGCATCTTCCAACCACTGGTCGGAGTACTCTTGCCAGTTTTGGTAGGTCTCAATGACATTGCCATCTTCATCAAAGACGTTGCCTAAGCCGGCACGCGGAATATCCGTCACATCGCCCGGCTGACGCCAGCGACCATCCTCTACCCGTTGGGTATTGTTACCGTAAGGCAACAGGAAGCCGCCAAAGTTGAACGACCAACCTACCTGCTCCTGGGCGAAGCGGGAGTGGTTGAAGACATGATTACCCACGCTAAACTGCAGAAAAGCAGTCAGCGAAAAGCCCTTGTAGCTGAAGGTATTGGTCAGACCACCGAAGAAGTCAGGCCAGATACTCAGGTTGTCTCCTTCTGCATTGCGAGGAATAGCCCGGTCGTCGTTATTGATGACTCCGTCATTATTAATATCAGAAAAGATGGCATTACCCGTTTGTGGATCAACCCCTTCGAAAGGAATCAGGAAGAAGGAACCCAATGGCTCGCCCTCTTTCAAGATATGGCCGTCGCTGACGACCTGATCATCCTGCTCCAACTTAATCACTTCATTCTCAATGGTAGAGATGTTGAAGTTGGTCTCCCAACGGAAGCCGGAAGGTGTGGTTACGTTGATCGAGTTAATGCCTAACTCCAAGCCACGGTTGCGTACTTCGCCGATGTTCCGAGTAGCCGTAGAATAACCAGAAGTTGCAGGTACGATGGACTCCAGCAGCAGATCGGTCGTCCGCTTATCGAAGTAATCAAAGGTGAAGTTCAGCCGTCCTTTGAAGACCGAAAGATCTAGTCCCAGATTGAGCTGTGCCGTCGTTTCCCAGCCTAACTCCGAATTACCGAGTACACTGGGGTTAGAAACCGGGGTACCATTATACTGATTGGCGATACTCCAAAGAGAACGGCTGACGAAGTCGCCGATACCCTCCTGATTACCAGAAAGGCCATAGCTAGCTCTAACCTTCATGTCGTAAAGCCAATTCGCACCGGAGAGGAAAGACTCGGCGCTAGCCCGCCAGGCTACGGCAACGGAAGGGAATACACCATAACGGTTGTTTTCACCAAAGCGAGAGGATCCATCAGCACGAACTGAAGCCGTCAGGTAATACTTACTATTGTAGTTGTAGTTAACCCGCCCCAGGTAGGACAAGAGTCCCCAGCCGGTGCCAAAGGTACCACCGTCAGTCAGATCGGAAGCTAGTTCAATACCACCTAAAACGGTGGTTGCGAAGTTCTGTCCGTTCAAGTCGACAAAGTCCTTACGGGTTTCCTGCATCGTGAACCCACCCAAAAGATCAAGGCTGTGCGCACCACCTAAATTAGGGCTCCAGGTCAGAATATTTTCGTTGATCCAGGTTAGAGTTTCTGCACTAGAGTACTGTCCTTCCCCCAGATTACCTCCACGAATGGCTTGTAGCGTATTCGAAGGGTAAAAGAGTACATCCTTTAGGAACTGATAGTCGGCTGACCAGGTCGTACGGAACTTCAAATTATCCAGTAATTCCAGCTCTCCGTAAATACTTCCCAGATAGCGGTTGGTAATGGTATTCCGCTCGTAGAGATCGGTAGCCGCCCGAGGGTTTTCAAAGGCCCACCAAGAAAAGTAGCTGAATGGATTAGCGTAGCTACCATCCTCTTCCTGCACCGGCATGGTAGGATCCGCCGCCAGGGCATTAATCATAACCCCGTAAAGGGAGTTATCACCAATAGTAGACTGGCTGTTGGACCGGGAAACGAAGGTCGTTACCCCTACCGTTAGCTTTTCAGTCACGGTAGCATCCAGGTTAGCCCGACCGGAAAAGCGATCAAAAGCAGTACCCCGCTGGAAGCCTTCCTGGTTAAGCACCCCGCCACTGACGTAGTAACGCAGGCGATCGTTTCCGCCTCTGGCACTTAACTGGTGCTGGCGGATCGGTGCATCGTTGAATAGAAGCTCGCCGTACCAGTCGGTATTCTGCAGATCAGGATCATCAGGATCACCGATAAAGTTGAAGCTCTCGGGATTCGAAAACCAATCTGGGGATAAACCGTCATTAGCCGCCGCTTCATCCATCATATTGATAAACTGGCGGGAATCCATCATGTCGATTACCCGGGTAGGTCCTTGTAAGCCGTAGCTGAACTCATAGTCAATGGTACCTTTACCCGTTGCGCCCCGCTTGGTATTAATCAATACTACCCCATTGGCGCCACGCGCACCGTAGATGGCGGTAGCCGAAGCGTCTTTGAGGACCTGAATGGATTCAATGTCACCAGGGTTAAGATCGGCTAGTGAGCTGAACTCATAGCCTCCGGTAAAGAGGTTAGAGTTATCCTCAGCAACCATAGGAATACCATCAATTACGTAGAGTGGCTCACTACTAGCCGTAATCGAAGTAGCGCCACGGATATTTACCCGCACCGCGGCCCCAGGTTGTCCAGAAGAGGAGATGAGTTGGACCCCAGCTGCACGCCCCTGTAGCGCCTGATCAAAAGAAGTAACCGTGGATTGTCGCAGGTCTTCCGAGCTGATGTTCGACAGTGAAACGGTGATATCACCTTTTTTCTGCTCACCATAGCCTACAACAATGACCTCCTCCAACGAGGCACCTTCAGATAATTCAACGTTAAGTATTGACTGACTACCTACTACCATTTCGGTAGTCGCGTAGCCGGTGTAGGATATAATTAAAACTGCTGCATCGTCAGGAACGGATATTTCATACTTTCCGTCAAGGTCCGTTACGGTTCCTGCCGTTGAGTTTTTAACCAAAATAGTGGCTCCGATCAATGGATCACCATCGGTGTCTGAGGTGACCGTGCCCTTGACCGTGCGTTGAGCAGAAAGCACCTGCCCAATGCTCAGTAGAGCAGCGATCAATAACAATCGCGTAAAATAAAGTCTCATGTACTAGTGAATTTGGTAATTAAAAATCTGATTGATCTAGCCAGCTAGCGTTGGATTGATAAATCACATTGCCACGCAGCATAGTCAGATCAACTTGGGTGTTTCCTAAGTCTTCAAATGGTACAGCAAAAAGGTCTTGGTCCAGTACGATCAAGTCAGCCTGTTTGCCGACTTCCAGACTACCGGATTCATTTTCTTGGAAATTCAAATAAGCTCCGCCAATGGTATAAGCGGATAAAACTGTAAATCGGTCCAATAAGTGTTGGGGCGTCCAGGCTGGCCGGACAATCGTATCGGGTCCACGGCGAGTAACAGCTACCTGCATGGCCGGAAAGGGATTAATGGTCGTAACTGGCCAGTCGCTTCCAGCAGCCAGCACTGCACCACTTTCAGCCAGCGCCCCAAAAGGATAAATCCATTCAGACCGGTCGGCTCCCAAAACGGGTATGGTCAGGTCGGAGATGTAGGTATCTTCCGGGGTAGCCCAGAGGGGTTGAAAGTTGACGGTAACGTCTAATTCCCGAAAACGATCAATATCTGCGGGGTCCATCAATTGTAAGTGGACGATATGATGTCGGCTATCCCGTATGCCATTGGTACGTCGGGCATATTCAAAAGCATCGAGCGTCATGCGCACCCCCAAATCACCACAAGCGTGGACATGCACCTGGTAGCCACGTTGATCAAAATCAGCCACCAGTTCATTAAACTCTTCGGCGGGTAGGTAGGGGTCGAAACTGAAGGTTTCTCCTTCGTAATTAGCCAGCAGCGCCGCCGTTTTGCCCTCCACGACCCCATCGATAAAAAGCTTTACTGAATGAGCGGAAAGATGCTCATAATCATCCGTAGGCTGCGCCCGGAATACAGAGTCAACATCATCGGCAGCGTCCGTGCTCAGTGCCATACGGGCCGCTAGGGAAAGTATCACATCTACCGACAACGAATCCGCCGCTGCCAATTCGCGGTAGATACTGAGTGCTTCAGCATCAACTGAAGCGTCGATCCAGCGGATGATCCCGTGTTGATTAGCTACTTCCATCGCCTTTACTAAGGCTGCTTTTCGCTCTTGGCGGGTAGTGGGAGGGATATAACGACTGACCAGCCCCATAGCGGACTCCCGCAGCAAGCCGGTTGCTTGCCCATCGGCACTGCGCTCAATACGACCATTGAGCGGATCGGGAGTAGCTGCATTTATGCCCGCAATGGCTAAAGCGGCAGAATTGACCCAGGCAGAGTGCCCATCGGTGGAGGTAATGAATACAGGGCGTTCCGCTTCCGCTATATCCAGCATAGCTGCGGTAGGATAGCCTCCAGCTACGGAAGGTAGCCAAAGGCCAGCTCCACGAATCCAGTCTAGATCAGGATGGGCAGCAGCAAAAGCAGTCACTGCCTCCAGGATAGGTTCCGACCTGCGGAAGTCCGTCAAATCACACTGAAAATAACGCAGCCCGCCGCTGATAGGATGGATGTGGGCATCCGTCAAACCGGGCAGTACGGCCCGACTACTTAGATCTAGTAATTGCGTGCTCGGTTGCGCATGCTGCCGACAGTCACGCTCAGGTCCAGCACAAATAATCTTTCCTTGCCGTATAGCGATACTCTCCACCCTCCGCCGGTCAGCCGCCATCGTGTAAATTTTGCCATTGTACAGCAAAAAGTCAGCGGTTGGCGCCACTTCTTCATCCGCTGTTGCAGACTCACAGGCTAGTAGGCTTAACAGTAGTATTGCCCAAAAACAGCCTAGCCCAAAAACTAAATATTTACGTTTGTGCACGGCAAATGGTGATTAGTAGAATCAAAGTAGGTTTTCGCGGCGCAGATCGACTAAAGTAGCAGTTATGGCTGATCGTATGATCTCGACAGTCTGATCAATGGCTTCCTGATCGTAGGTCAGGGGCGGCGATAAGATCGTACAATTGCCGATGGGCCTCAAGATCAGCCCATTCTCCTTGCAATGACGGTAAATGCGTTTGCTAATGTCTACCTTCGGATCGAACGGCTTGCGACTGGATTTCTCCTGTACGTATTCTACACAGAGCATGTAATGACTCCCCCGGACTTCTCCAACAATAGGTAAGTCTTCCAGGCTCTGTAGTTGCTTTTTAAAGTAGGGTCCCCAAGTGCGAACGTGGCCACAGAGATCCTCCTTTTCCATCAGCTCAATATTGGTCAAACCTACAGCACAGGACAAGGCATGGCCAGAATAAGTGAAGCCGTGGGAAAAGTAGGGATTACCCGCTTTTGGGCGGCTGATGACGTCATAAATCTGGTCAGAAATCATCGTAGCCCCTAAGGGGACATAGCCCGAACTAATGCCTTTGGCCATCACTAGCATATCGGGCACTACGCCAAATTCATCTTCTGAAGCCACCAAATGCCCCAGGCGGCCGAAGGCCGTTACGACCTCATCCGAAATATAGAGAATACCGTACTGCTCACAGAGCGCCTTCGTGCGTTTTTGATAGTTTGCCGGTGGTACAATTACACCTCCGGCACCCATGATCGGCTCTGCAATGAAGCAGGCGATGCGCTCCGGTCCCAAGCGCAGAATGGCTGCTTCCATTTCCTCAATTAAGAGATCACAAAAGGCCGTCTCGGTCAGCTCTGGCGCCTCCCTGAAGGAGTAGGGCGCACGTAGATAATGGACTAAATCAGTGGGCAGGTCAAAAGAAAGATGAGAAACACGGATGCCCGTCAGAGCATGCGCCAGATAGGTACTACCATGATAAGCCTGATCGCGCGACAGAATCAGCTTTTTGTCTGGCAAGCCCAATTGATTGAAATAATAATGGGCAATCTTGATGGCCGTATCGTTGGCAACCGAGCCGCTCGAGCTGTAGAAGACATGGTTGAGTGGACCTGGAGAAATAGCGGCTAGTTTGGCGGAAAGCCGAGCTGCCGGTGGCGAACTGGCATCCCCGAAGGTATTGTAGTACGCCAAGCGTAGGGCTTGCTCCGCCATTACCTCGGCAATTTCTCGACGGCCATGCCCAATATTGACACACCACAGACCAGCGATTCCATCTAAGTAACGCTGACCGTCATGATCAAAAATATGGTGCCCTTCTCCCTTAGCATAAATTACCGCCCCTTCCTTAGGAAAGTGCTTAAAGTTGGTGTAAGGATGGAAGAAGTGATCATGGTCCTGCTGCCAAAGTTGTGCCGTAGTATGGCCAGAGTCGGTAATGAGTTCCATGTAGAATAGCAATGTTCTCAGACACAATATGCAGCGATTTTGTGCAAAAACAATTAAATTCCGTGACAAAAATCAAATTTATGCAGTTTTGTCCTTTTTTAATGCAAAATTTGCACTCATGAACCCACAGGGCTTACCTACTACCTCGATCGACCGCGTCGATCAGCTCATCCTTCAACAACTGCGACAAGATGGACGTCGTTCCTTTACCGAAATGGCTGAATTTCTGCAATTGTCGGTCAGTACGATCCGCAATCGCTACCGGCGGATGAAAGAAGAAGGTATCCTGCACATCATCGGTTGGACCGATCCCGTAAAGACTGGAGACAATGGTTATGCCCGGGTAATGATTAAAGTGCGCCCCTCTACCCTACTCCCTCAAGTCGTTCAACAATTGGGTCCCGTGCCTGAAGTCACTTTTTTGGCGCATACTTCTGGTCCCTATGATCTGGAAGCAAATCTGCGTTGCCGGGATAATCAGGAACTTATCCGGACGATCCAGGATAAGATCCATGTTCTGGAAGGCGTACAAGATACTCATACCACCATTTATTTTGAAGTGGTGAAATGGGCGGCCGTCGAGCTACCGATCAAGGCAGGATGAGTAAGATCAATACCGAGCGTTTATGGCAGCGGCTCATGGACATGGCTGCCATCGGAGCAACTGCCGGCGGTGGGGTAAAGCGGCTCGCGCTGACCGAAACTGATCGGCAAGGCAGAACCTTATTTATGGATTGGTGTACTTCCGCAGGTCTTCACCTCCGCAAGGATACCATGGGGAACCTCTTTGCCCGACGAAAAGGACTAGACCCGCAGCGAAAAGCAGTATTAATAGGTAGCCATTTGGACAGCCAACCCAGCGGCGGTAAATACGATGGTACTTTAGGGGTACTGGCCGCACTAGAGGTCATCGAGACCCTGAATGATCTAAATATCGCAACTCAAGCCCCTTTGGAAATCGTCTCTTGGACTAATGAGGAAGGCGCGCGTTTCAGTCCGGCCATGATTGGTTCCGGTGTTTTTGCGGGGAAATTCCCCTTAGCCTATGCTTATCAGCAGAAGGATGCTGCTGGAACTAGCCTTGAGCAAGCCCTTCAGCATATAGACCAGCTGGGCCAAGATGTTGTTCAAGCCGCTGAGTTTGCAGCAGCACTGGAGTTACACATTGAGCAGGGGCCTGTTTTAGAGGCCGCGGCAACCACCATTGGTGTCGTTACTGCGGTACAGGGTATTCGTTGGTACCGCCTGAAGATTATTGGCCACGAAACCCACGCTGGCCCCTGCCCTATGGAAATGCGCCAAGACCCCATAAGGGGCTTGAGTGAGTTGTTGCCACAGCTCTACAAACTACAACTATCGCTTCCCCTCAGCCAAGAGGAACGGACAGCTGCCAGAATAACCGTTGGTGAGCTGCAGGCCTATCCGGGCAGCATCAATACCGTCCCTGCGGAAGTTCACCTCAGCATAGATATTCGCCACCCTGATAGTAGCATTCTGGATCAATTAGGGCAGGCGCTAGAGCAGGTCGTTAGGCAGCTTGCTAGCTCCAGTCAGCTGGATTATAAACTGGAGGCAGTATGGCATTCGCCGCCACAGTCCTTCGACCCAGCTTGTATCAAAGCCGTCGAACAAGCCTGTCAAGATTTAAAGCTCTCTCACCAACACATCGTCAGCGGTGCAGGGCATGATGCCGTCTATCTGGCAAAAGTCATTCCTACCAGCATGATATTTATTCCCTGCCGGGATGGATTGAGCCATAATGAGGCCGAGCACATCGAGCAGGAACATGCCTTTGCAGGTACGGAAGTACTCTTGCAAGCTGTCCTACAATTAGCTAATTAAAATAGCGCTCAAAATGTCTTTCCCTAAGCTACTGCCGGACTTGCAACAACAATTGAATAGTGAGCAATTGCTACTGATCAACGGTGAATGGGTACGGCCCCAAGCTGGCCATTTCTTTGAGAGCATTAATCCGGCAACCGGTGAACCAATCACTGCTATTGCTCAAGCCGACGAGCAGGATGTTGACCAGGCCGCTCAGGCTGCTCAAATGGCGTACCGCGAGCACTGGTCTAAGATGGCTCCTGCCGAGCGAGCTCGCCTACTTTGGCGATTGGCGGATTTAATCGAAAGAGATCGGGAGCTTTTCATTCAGCTGGAAACGCTTGACAATGGCAAACCACTCGCTGGTAGCTACTATGACGTAAGCAGCGCCATTAAGCATTTTCGCTATTATGCCGGTTGGGCCGACAAGATCGAAGGCAGCACCATCCCCGTACCACAAAAGGATACTTTCACCTACGTACGGAAAGAAGCACTTGGGGTCGTAGGGCTGATTGTCCCCTGGAATTTCCCCTTGATGATGGCTGCTTGGAAACTTGCGCCAGCCCTAGCTTGCGGAAACTGCTGTCTGCTCAAACCCGCCGAACAAACATGCCTTACCGCTCTACAATTAGGTAGATTAAGTATCGAGGCCGGCTTCCCAGCGGGAGTAATTAATATTCTAACGGGGCCTGGACTTCCTACCGGAGATGCCATTGCCCGACATCCTGGAATTGCGAAACTGAGCTTCACGGGCTCCACGGCCACTGGCCAAAAAATTATGACTGCAGCTGCCGCCACCAACTTAAAACGGATCAGCCTTGAACTTGGTGGAAAATCACCTAACATCATTTTCGCAGATGCTGATCTTGAAGCAGTATCTCAGACGGTGCTCTGGTCCAGTTTTTATAATGCGGGTCAGGAGTGCACCCTGGGCTCCCGCATATTTATTGAGCGACCTATTTACGAGCAAGTTGTAGAGCGATTAAGTGCCGCTGCCCAACAATTAAAAGTAGGCCCAGGTTGGGAAGCTCCTGACCTTGGTCCCTTAATAAGTGAGCAACAACTATCTCGTGTTGATGGCTATGTGCAAAGAGCGAAAAATCAGGCGGAATTAGTAACGGGAGGAATTCCTCTGCAAGGCAAACTGGCCAATGGGTATTTTTATGCCCCTACCATTTTTGCCCATACTGATGATGAGCTGGAAATAGCTCGGGAAGAAGTATTTGGGCCAGTGGTCTGCGTTAGTCCCTTTGACGAGCAGGAGGAAGTTATCCAACGTGCGAATAATAATCCCTACGGACTAGCCGCTGCCATCTGGACAAAGAGCATGAATACGGCCCAAAAATGTATCAACGACTTACAAGCAGGAACCATCTGGGTTAATGCCTATGACTTATTTGACCCAGCGGTACCTTTTGGGGGCTGGAAGGCCAGCGGCTTCGGACGCGAAATGGGAAAAAGTGCGATTGATTTATTTACGGCAGAGAAATCAGTTTGGGTAAAATACTAGGTATTGGATATTGGGTATTGGGTATTGGAAAACAAAAAAAGCTCCGCGTCATTACAACGCGGAGCTTTCAGTTTATAGGATTAAATTCTACTTAAAATATCATACTCGAATCCCTAAGAATTCTCCAGCAACATTAAAGATCATAATTGCCCGAGCATCACCTCTGCGTACTAGCACGTAAATACGTGTGAACCTGCGGCAGTAAGTACGGATTTCGACATTCGGAAAATTAGTATTTATATATTGACGAATAGTCATCAATGTCTCTGGGCGTACTGCGCCACAGCGGTCCGTACAGTGCTCTAGCGGGTTCCATTCGCCGATGAAATTATCCATCGCATCGAAAGCCAATACTAATGGGCCAGTAATCAAGACCAGGGTAGTATCCCCCAGTTCCTTCGCTCCGCGAATGGTGGCATCGGTATAATTGCTGGCAATATAGCTAGTGACATCCTCCGACAGCTCGGCTGGTGGCAGGCGACGGCCAAAGCGAATTAAGCGGCGGAAGCAGCGACCGTGTGGGTGAACCCCACGGAAAACTTCACTGGTGGCAGGATCCCCCTGGTATTCCAGCGGACGACCCAGATCGGTATAATATAAAACGTTACCGTCCGCCAAATAAATCACATAGCCTTCTGAAGGGACTTCTTCTACCGTCTCAATAAAGGTCTCGAAAAAATTATCACTTACATCTTCGACAATGGCATTAGGAAGTGCTTCTGGTTCTACCTCCTGCGCATCCAGTGAACTCGCCAAATTCTCGATGAGCACATCATCCGATAAATCCATCGAATCTTCTGAATCTCGATTACAAGCCGTAATACTAATTAATAGAACGGCAAACACTAGTAGGTTTTTCATTATTCGGTTGTTTATTATATAGGTAAGTAATCGGTTAAAGGGTTGCCTGAAAAATTCAACTAATTATTCAATTTCGACTAAAACCTATAATTAATTCCTGCCGAAAAACTAAACCTACTGTAATCTGCATTTAATTGCCGATCGGCAGACAAATTGGATAGACTCGTAAACCACTGAGGAAATAAATTAATTTCCCAATGACTAAACGGCTGATATACTAAGCCCGCCACTAATTGGCCGGTCCAAAACTCTGAATTTAATAGCCTTTCGCTGGATCGGATTCCGGACCGACGTACTTCCATATCAATCAAAGCTGACAATCTGGATTGAATATCAACCGTAACCGTTTGCCGGTTCCAGGAAGCTCCTGCTCCTAGGCGTAATCCAAACTTATTGGACAGGGGCAGATCATAAGTTAAAAGTAAGGGAATTGTCGTCGTTTCCACCTCTTCCTTTAAGATGACCGCCAGCCGGATAAATCTAATTTCCGTAGTAGGTACATCAGCAGACCTGAATAATTCGACTTCCGCTTCTCCTTTAGTATAAGAGGTAGTATAATCGAGTTCGATTCGGTTCACGCCATTTCCCTGGGCATCCAATATTTCATTGGCCGGATTGTAGGCACGGGCCAGAAAGAAACGATGCCTACTATCCTCTCTGGAACGGCTAATTCCCGTCTGAAACCCCCAGTGCTTTCCAATACGAATTTGTGCACCTATGCCAAAAGTGTAAGCAATGCTTTTAGCTTCTGTTTCAGCAGCTAGGGTATTGGCTGGTAATTCAATATTGACTTCTGGGCGAAAAACGCCTAACTGTGGACCAACAGCCAGACTCCAAGCCGTTGGCTGGGGTTCCTCATTTTCGCCATTGGCCGTCAAATTTTCTTCGGCTAAGTTTTCGTGGCCTTGATCAGCCATCGTGCGCCCCCATTGCCCTAGCACCGGACGAAGTTTCGGCAATCGAGTACTAAGATAAAGCGGGTAGAGGCTGCTAATCGTAGGATAAGCGATCTGGCCCTCTTGGCTATCTGATGATGGTAAGGTCCGCTCATTTTGCTCTCTCTCCTCACTGTTACTAGTTCCTCCAGCATTCTCTAAAGTGATACTTGGTGCGTTCAATTGCAAGCGCAGCTCTGCCGGGTCGGAGCCGATTTCTTTCGCTGGTGTTGAAGCTGGCAACTCAAGTAGTATTGGAGTGGAAGAAGTCGCTGCCAAGGTCGGGTTTAGCTCACTTTCAAAGCTAGTAGTTACTTCCGGCTCGTTTTCAGCAGTAGTTGTAGTCGGTGATATTGTTACAGCCTCGGTCTCAACTGCCTTATCGGCAACAGCCTCTTGCTCCATAGGCAGCTTGTTTGATGTAGTTAGTTCTTCGGCAATGGTTGTAACTCCCCCCTGAGAGTTAGGCTGCGGGAACAGAAAAACAAGAACTAATCCAGCGATGATTAACAAGCCGCTACCCCACCACCACCAGGCAGCGCCCCGACGTCGAGAGCCTTTATCCATTTTTTCAGCCAGGCGGCTCCAGTCCCCGGGCAGGGGTTCCGGGCCAGTGCCGCTGGCTTCCCAATCCTTCAGCCGCTGGGACCAGGGATTGTTTTTATGTAAATCTTCAGCCATATCAGTTAGTTCGATATTGGTAGGTAGGGTAGTTTTTTTTGATGGACTTCCGCAGGGCTAGCCGTGCCTTATACAATTGCGACTTACTGGCACCTTCACTGATGTTGAGACTAGCCGCGATTTCCTTATGGCCCAAGTCCTCCAGGTAGTAAAGGTTAAAGACCGTCCGGTAGCCCTCTGGCAGTGCTTTAATCAGGCGATGAATCTGAGAACCACTGAGTTTATTCAGCTCCTCATCCAGTTCCGGATTAGGGGCTGCCCATAATTCCGGTGCCTGATCTTCGCCGACTACCCGTGGGCGTCGGCGCAGATGCTGTAGGGTGACGTTTAATACTACTCTTCTCACCCAGCCCCCCAAAGCGCCTTTGCCGCTGAACTGGTGGACGTCGCTAAAAACCTTCAACATGCCATCGTGGAGGAAGTCTTCAGCCTGTTGCTCATCCTGAGCATAACGCAGACACATCCGGTATAAAGGCACCCGATGTTGCTCGTAAAGCCACTGTTGGGCTTTACGGTCCTGGCGGCGAAGCGCAGCGGCGAGTTCAGTCTCAGAAGCGTACATGCGTCTTTTAGATGCAAGCTTGACTTAAAGGTTGCTTGCTGACCTAAAAATAAATTACTTTTGTTGTTGATATGATCACTTACTACACCCGAGAAAACGGCAGATTAACCGAACTCGCGGAGCGCCGCCCGGGATGTTGGATCAATATAAGCCCTCCCTTCGAGCAAGCAGAGCTCGAAACCCTGGCCCAGGAATTCGAGATGCCCATCGATTTCCTCCTTGACCCCCTAGATGTTGATGAACGCTCCCGCTACGAACGCGAAGAAGATATCCGGTTGATTGTACTCAATACGCCGGTCTTGAACCAGCAAAATGTAGACGGTAACGATGCCGTATACATCACCGTGCCAATCGGCATCATTTTGACAGCCGACCACATCCTGACGATCACTTCCCGGGAGAATGAAGTCCTTCAGCTGCTGCTCGAAGGCAAGGTCAAAAACTTCAATCCGGAAGATGAAGCTCTTTTTGTGCTGCGCATTTTTGAGCAAACCGTGTACCGCTATCTGACCTGCCTCAAAAAGCTCAATCTGAAAAGAAACCTGATCGAACAAGAGCTTTATGACTCCAGCCGCAACAAGGAATTAAAGCAACTGCTGAGCATCGAAAAATCTCTGGTTTACTTCATTAACGCTCTTAACGGTAATGAACTGCTCAAAATGAAGATGAAGCGAACGGACTATCTGGGCATCCGGCACGACGAAGGCAAGTCCGATCTCTTTGAAGACATCATCATCGACAATGGCCAGGCCCTGGAGATGGCCAATATCTACACTAATATCTTGAATGGCACGATGGACGCCTATGGCTCAATTATCTCCAACAATCTAAATATTACCATTCAGCGGCTCACGCTGATTACCATTATTTTGACAGTCCCGATGGTCATTGCCTCCTTCTACGGCATGAACGTTCCGCTACCGCTACAGGAAAAGCGCTACACCATTGGCATCATCTTTATCATCTCCATCATCCTCAGTGCAGGAGTGGCCTGGTACTTCCGGCGCAAGCGTTTATTTTAATCAGCGCAGGGTCAACTGTTTCACCACTACCCCACTCTCAAGCTCAAGCTTTAACAAAAGCTGACCAGGACCAAAAGCCGCCATATCTAAATCCAGCGCCTGGACTGGATTGACATAAACACGCGACCATAAATTTCGCCCCAACAAATCGTATAGCTCTACGGCCTGGATCGCTTCATTGGCTGCGATCTGAACTTGTCCCCAACTCGGATTAGGTGCTAACTGCACAATGGCCGAAGGGGACAGACCTGCGGAAGTACTACTCACAATACAACTGGCAATCACATCAGCAACAGATTGGCGCAAGTTTCCGAAAAGCGGGAAAAAACTATCTCCGGGGCAAAGGGTGCCACAGCCCTGACGATGACCTGATACATGGTTAATAACCAGACCACTAGGAGCGTGCAAGGAAGTTGTCAAAGGGTCTAAATCTTCTTTACAAGCCTTCCAGGCCAGCATTTCGGCCAGGGCGTCAAGCGCATCCTGAGCAGGGGTAACACTGGTAAAATTGCCCAGTACACAGATCCCCATGGTAGCCGTGTTGTTACCACAAAAATGAGCACCTCGGATGTTATCTCCTCTACCTACATAAATCACCCCATTAGGGTCTACCAGATAATTGTAGCCAATATCATCCCAGCCATTGGTATTGACATGAATATTCCAGATTGCCCGTACTACGGCGGCCCAGTCCGCTGCCGTATTAGAGCCCGCCGAGTGATGGACAATTAAATGGGTTACCGTAGTCTGTGCCGGACTGGATCCTTCCGGACAGTTCCCTGCCGGGCACCAGTTCTCTCGATTGACCGTTTCTGGTTGCGCACAAGGGCAAGCCTGACTGGCAGGCAGGGGTTCAGTAACCACTTCCTCTACCGAAGGTCCTGGATCATAAGCATACAATTCATAAATACCTGGCGGGAGCCGCAACTCAATAGCCGTAGTCTGAGGTTCGGTAAATAGGAGGTCACTAACCCCAGCTCCAGGGTGGTGCGGAAACTCTGCCAAGCTATGCCATTCTCTATTTTCGGTAACCTGATTCATCTTGACCAATCGATAGGACACTCCTACTGGCCAGTCCCCTTCCAGATTAACTAAGTGAATGGCCCAAAATGATCCGGTCGGCGCCGCTAGTTCAATCTGCTCAATCGTTTCGTCCGTCACGTTTAGTGTGGTCAACGGTCGAGACTGAGCAACTAGCTGAGTAGAAAACAACGATAAAACAAAGACAAGAATCAAGTAAATCGGGCGCATATTTTTGGGAATTGGGCTGACAATATACGGGGCTGCCGTAAAAGCCTTGCGGCTACTTACGACAGCACCATAACTTCTCTAGCTCAACTTAGCGCAGTAAGGTGATATTGCCTTGCTGGATGAGTTCCTCCCCGTCCGGACAGACCACCCGCAGGTAAAAACCAAAGACATCGGGTTCGCACTCATCACCTTCGAAGCGTCCATCCCAGGCCTGGAAGGGGTCGAAACTGCGGAACATCTCCTGCCCCCAGCGGTTGAAGATCATCAATTCGTAATCTAGCAATAACTCCTGATCAATGTAGCGCGAACGTACTCGAAGTTCATCATTTTGTCCGTCCCCATTAGGAGAGAAAGCATTCGGCAGGTAAACCGTAAGCTGATTACAGGCGGGGTCGTCCGTTGGTAGCGTGATAAAGAGTTCCTCCGAGCAACCATTCGCGCTGAGCTCAACGAAATAGGTGACTTCGTCCTCAAATTCGGGAGAACCGATCACGACTGCTTCATCATCAGGACTGACCGTTCCGTTGTCCGTATCCCAGTCGTAGCTACAGCCAGCACAGCCCGTCACCGTTAACTCCACCATATTGGGAATAACAACTAGTTCCAGGTCAGCCGTTAGTTCGGCCGGCGTAAAATCGGTATAGGTTACGTCGACCGTATCCACTACAAAGCAGCCCGTGTTTAAGTCTGTGGTTGTTACGACTAGTGTTACGCTTTCGGTACCGATAAAGTTCCCGTTGAAATCTACTAAGCCTGCTGGCTCGTAAGTATAGAGATAGTCAGGATTCATACCATCGGGGAACAATTGCTGCGTGCTCTGATCATTTTCACAAACACTAATCGCATCCGCCGGTAAGCTATCATCTACTGGATCAACAATAATAGTAGAGCTGGTACTTACCGAACAGTTGGTCGTTTTATCCGTCGCTACAGTGTAAATAACGAAGGTGCCAGTCGTACTGGCATCAAACTCCATCCGGGGACCACTACTCATGATTTCTGTCAACTCTGCATCAGCGTACCAGATAATGTCCAGGTTATTGATGGGGACCAAAGTAGAAGAGACCAGGGTTACCGAACCCGGCAGACACAGTAAGGTATCGCTGGGCGTAACGCTAAGTCCAATTTCCGGGAAGACCGTAACTTCAATTACTTCGGTCCAACTACAGCCCGTAGCAGGATCGGTAATTACCACTGTGTAAACAGCATCCTCCGTTAAGGTGACTGTAGGATTATTAGGATCCGTTAGGTCTAAGTTGTCCAGCGGGCTCCAATCATAGATATATCCGTCGACGATGTCCTCACCCGGCAGTACCGTAGTTTCATTAAAGCAAATAGCGATTGAGTCCTCGTACATATTAGGCGTAAAGGGCGTTACATTGACTTGTACTGTGGTGGTATCCACACAGCCGGCTGCATTTTCCACTGCAACTGTGTAATCGATTAAGCCCTGCTGAGGGGTCGTGATACTGATGGAGGGCCCGTCCGTTGGGCCATTGATGCCCGGGCCTGTCCAGCTATAGCTTACCCCATCGGTATCGCCACTAACCTGCACGGTGAGTACCGTATCCAGACCGGCACAGGAAACCACCTCCACTAGCTCTGGTATTACCGTCAATTCTGCGCTATATAATGCTACGGTATCGTAAGTCAAGCAGTCATCCACACTAGTGGCGCGAACCACGACCACCAGGGTATCGCGCGGATCAAGGGAGAAAGTGGCGGGGTTAGTATCGATTTGCCAAGCTCCGGGATAGACCGTATAGTCAAAAACCGTCCCGGCTTGCGCACTGCTTTCCAGGCTAATGGGTTCCCCGCAGCTCTGAAGAGCAGGAATACTAATCAATTCGCCTTCAGGATCGGTCGGATCACTTATCGTAATCAGACCATTATTATTAGCGTGAATCTCGCCGGCAGGTCCAACTACCATTAATTCGGGCACCACTCCATCACGTACCGTCACGGTATCAAAGGTGGTACAGTTTAAGTCCGCCGCAGTAGTCGTAGCTGCCACGACGTAAGTGCCGGCCACAACGGTTCCAGGGTTAATTGCGCTGGGGTTAAAATCCGTGGCCCCAATCCAACTATAGGTCAGTTCCAGATTAAAATCAGGATTTAAGAATGCGGTATCTCCCGGGCAAATAACCAAAGTATCCGGCAGCTCCACAATGGGGATGATGACTGAGATTGTAGTATCAAAACTCGATTGACAGCCATTAGCGCTAAATACAGTAAGACTGACATCGATATCACCACTTTCGGTGACTACCAGGCTAGGATTAGCCGTATTGCTTGATGCTGGTGCGCCCATACTGAAGGTCCAGCCATAAGCCAACTCTTCTCCGGTATTGTTGAGGGTATTGTCAAAGAAGCTGATCACAGCCTGACCGGTCTGACAGTCCGTCAATTCGACGTCCAGATCCGCAGCCAGTTGGATCGCGTCTACTACGACATCCATAGTAAAGGACTCGATACAATCCTGCTCGTAGAGTAAATCCAGCGTCACGGGATACACCCCTTCCTCATTGTAGACATGGGTAGGATTTACCTCCGTACTCGTCGTTCCGTCACCAAAGGTCCAGAAGTAGCCGAAAGTGGCCGTACTGGTATTGGTGAAATTAACGGTCTGGCCATCACATTCCACTTCCGAGCTAAAACTCAAGGTAGCCTCCTCATCGATGGCAATTACTTCTACCGTCAAACTGTCTTCACAACCGTATTGGCTGGTCAGACCTACCGTAAGGGTATATACGCCTGGGGGGCCGATGAAGATTGGACTTCCGCTGGTCGAATCGCTTACTAAATCCGACGGTAGCCACTCGTAAACCAGGATATCATTGGGGTCATTATTGATTACCGGCATCCGAATAGGACCGCCCAGACAACCAATAATCGTATCACTAATCATGGCTTGGAGCGGTCCGCCAGCCACAGTGACATCCATCTCTACCACACAGCCATCCACGTCCGTAGCGATAACGGTGATCGTAGATAGACCACTGACGGCAAAGGTGTAACCAGGACCACTTCCCAGGTTATTTCCAGCTTCGTCTTCGTAAACGAAAGTCACCCCACTACGTGGTACTGGTGTAAGCGTGGCTGAACTATCACAAATCAGTACCGGGTTGGTTACTGTTCCAATGTCTCCTGGCTGAGGTACTGGCCCCACTAGGGTACCAGCAGCGTCGACCTGTAGATTGATCGGCAAAGTGTCCGAAACTGAAATCGTATTGAAGATACTGTCCACACAGCCCTCATCGCTATAAGCCCACAACTGGACAGTATAGGTACCAGCAGCCGTGTATTGATAAACCGGGTTGAGTTCATTGCTGGTACTTGTGGCATTACCCGGATCATCAAACTCCCAGTAAAGACTATCTGCACCGGTGGTTCCGGCGCTGCTAAAGGTGATTTCCAAGCGTTCACAGCTCTGCGCAGTATCTGACTGCATAGCTACCACCGGGCCATATCCGACATGCACGTCAAAGGCCACCTCACAGCCCCGCTCATCGGTAGCCAATACGGTAATAATATACTCCCCCGCTTCCGGGATGATGTAACTCGCTCCACTTGACAGCAAATCACCTTGCTCGTCAAAATACTCGAAAGTGACACCCGCCCTTGGTGTAGGCGTAATGGTAGCCGTTGGATCACAGATCAGTAATGGATCAGCAGCCGTACCTAAAGCACCCAAAACTGGCCCTACATCCTGACCATTCACATCGATGATCAGATTGACGGGTAAGGTATCTACGACCTCTAGGGGGAAAGAAGTACTCTCACTACAGCCTTCGTCACTAAAGACTGATAGCTGAACGGTGTAAGTACCCGGCTGACCGTAGACGTAGACCGGGTCTTCTTCTGCGCTCACATCAGTGGTGATTGCTGGATCACCAAAATCCCAATGAATGCTATCTACTCCCGTCAA
>JBCCDS010000069.1:0-27849 GCA_039030655.1 Bacteroidota bacterium
GCCAGGAGCCACCACCGCCTCCCACTTATAAGGAGGGGCACTTGCTCTACCAGATTCCGAGTAAGATGCAGTTGCAGCAGCGCTACCAATGCCAGGTTAGAATCGCCCAGCAGCTGGACCAATTGCTCAAAAACCTGAAGGTCACTAAAGACCTAAAGACGGAGCAAATCCCCGTAGCTGAAGTCATGGAGGTCGAAATCATCGACCCCAATGCGGGCAGTAACCCTTCCTTTGATGTACTGCTGGTTTCCGATGCCGAGCAACACGTGGATGAGTACAGTTATACCGAATGGTTGTTTTTGGTACGCCCACTGAAAACTGGCGCTCATGACCTGTTTATCAAAGTTTCGGTCATTATTAAGGTTGATGGCAGGACTTTGCCAAAAAATGTGGTGCTTAACCGGCAGATCGAGGTCTTCACCGAAGTAATCGTGGAGACGGAGCCCCCCTTGTTACGGATAGAAAAAGCGGTCAGTGAGACGAATGTGCCCCCTCCACCAGCACCAACACCTCCACTGCAAGAACCCTGGCAAGAGGTAGATGACTTTGAGAATCCTCCTATTTCTCCTCGAGTAGTTACTAAAAAAGACAACGATCACTCAACTAAAGACGACCAATCAAAAGAAGGGAAGTCGAACACGGAGGGAGGAGTGAAGGAAACACTCGACCAAATGCTTGAACCGGTTCCACCTTTTGAGCCCGCTGAACAGGAATACGCTAGTGAAGAAGAGGAAACTACTGGTGAACCTATCCCTCCTCCACTAACCGAACCAGCACCGGTACCGCAGACTAAGGGAAGAACAAGTAGTGATACCCGCCCCTACCCCTGGCGGTATATCCTCGGAGTGCTCTTAGTCGGAGTATTTGGAGTAGGCTTAGTCGACTTCTATCAAGGACGGGGGACTAGCGATCTATTTCCGGAAGGTTATACTTCTGAAGCGGCCGCTGACGTCCCTAATCGCGGTCCTTACTGCTTCAGCTGTCAAGCAGAAGGTGTGGACAAAAGTGGTAAAAAACCCATTCGACGCTCCCGACTTTTGGTCAAGGATTGTACGACGGATGCTTTGTTGGTCGACCTGGGCGAAGCACCTAATTGCTGCTTAGACCTGGGAAGTAAAGAGCAACGTGCTGCCGACTGGCTCAATGGTCAGAGTCATATCTACGAGTTGTTCCCTGGCCCAGTAATCACCCGAATGGCCATAGAGGAGCGGCCAGAAAAGTCAGATTTAAGCGGTGTACGCGATACGATCTACCCGCGCTAGCTAAAGATCGAAACCAATATCCCGCCGATAGTTCACACCTTCAAACTGCACTTTAGCGGCATTAGCATTACTCAAGGCCAAGGCGGCTTCGAAGGTCTCGCCGTAGCTGGTTACTGCTAATACACGGCCGCCGTTGGTCAGGAACTGGCCATCCGCTTCTTTCACTCCTGCGTGGAAGACCAGACTATCCTTGACCTGATCCAAGCCACTGATGACTTTTCCTTTTTCGTAGCTGCCGGGGTAACCGCCACTCACCA
Source organism: Bacteroidota bacterium (assembly GCA_039030655.1). GTDB lineage: Bacteria > Bacteroidota > Bacteroidia > Chitinophagales > Saprospiraceae > Neolewinella. The sequence goes on from JBCCDS010000069.1 coordinate 1,520, forward strand.
AGACGACCGTTGCGACCTGTCGTGGGTCGGTCTTTAGCTCCAATTTCCCCAAACCGCCCTGCGCGATGCGTTGGCAAACGTCCAGCAGGTCACTATCCAGACGGGCGAAGACCGACTGGGTTTCGGGGTCCCCCATCCGGCAATTGTATTCGATAACGTAGGGCTCGCCTTTGACACTGATCAGGCCAATAAAAATGAAGCCACGGTAGTCTAATTTTTTAGCTTGCAAGCCGGCAATTGTCGGTTGAATTACCCGGCTTTCTACTTTTTGCATCATGGCCGCGTCGACGAAGGGCGGATGAGAAACACTTCCCATACCACCGGTATTCGGCCCAGTATCTCCTTCGCCAATCCGTTTGTAATCTTTAGCGACGGGCAACACCTGATAGTCTACTCCGTCAGTGACGACAAAAACGGAAAACTCAATACCGTCGAGAAACGCTTCTACCACTACTTGTGTGCTGGCTGCGCCAAACTTACCGTCGAGCATAGCCTTTAGTTCTGTTTTGGCCTCTTCGCGGTCATGGAGAATGAGCACGCCTTTACCCGCTGCCAACCCATCAGCTTTCAAGACAATTGGAAGTGGTTGCTGGTCCAGATAAGCCAGGCCGGCATCCAAAGTATCGGCCGTAAATTGCTGGTAGCCAGCAGTGGGGATATCCAGATCAGCCATGAAAGCCTTAGCGTAAGCCTTGCTGCCTTCCAATTGGGCGGCTTCCTGGCTCGGGCCGACGAAACCGACGTCCGCTAAGGCTGGATCGTTTTGAAAGAAGTCTTGTGCTCCACGCACCAGTGGGTCTTCCGGGCCACAGATCACCAATCCAATTTCTTCACGCAGCACAACCTCTTTCAGGGCGTCGAAATCGGTGGCAGCGATGGGTAGGTTAGTCCCGAACTGAGCCGTCCCTGCGTTACCCGGTGCGGTAAAGAGCTGTCCAAAATCGGGGCTTTGGCTTAATTTCCAGGCGAAGGCGTGTTCGCGGCCACCGGAGCCGAGGAGCAAGATATTCATGAAAGCTGTGTTCTAAATGGAGGGAGGGCTTTTTACCACTAAGGCTTATCCAAGCGTAGGATTAGTGGCTTTAGCGACTACGCTAGGCTCAAATTTAAGGGCAGCGGCCAAATCTGCTATTTCGTCGGAGAAAGCCTGGTTAAGGGTGCTGATCTCGCCACTCTTCAGGGCCTTCAGGAAGCGATTCTGGCACTGCCACAATTTAGGCTTGAGCTTAAGTTCCTGGAATATTTCCAGGCTGCGCAACAGCACCTGAAAGTGCTGTTCGTCGTTGAGTTCTCTTTCTAGTTCCCGCAGAAAGGCCAATTCAGCCAAGTGGCTAAGGCGAGCAGCGTCGATAGTACTCCACTGGTGTTCCCAGTGGTGATAATCTGCTGCGATGCGTTCTAATTTTCGCAGATCAAAGGGCGACTGTTCCAAAGCATCCGTGAGCCGCCAGGGCAAGATGTAATTGACCGCCGCCAGAAAGGCATCGGGCAATTTTAGTCCGTTGCTGCGCATTTCGGTCATGAGCTGGTAGTTGTCGTAGTAGACATCCGCAAAATTACTGGCGGCGATACTCAGGCTGCGCTCCGATAACTCCAGAAGAATCTTTCGTTTTTCGTCGCGGAACAGGTGCCAGATCGTAAAGGTCTCTTCCCCGAAATGGCGATTAATCAGGCTGACCGAATAACCCACACTTCCGCCCCGGAAGCTACTGCTTAACTCATCGACCAGATCCTGGTAGGCTTCGGCTTCCAGCCGAGGGCCGATCCCCCCAATAACGTGATGCTGCCCCAAATAAAGGACGGCGAAGGCATAATTGCCTTCGCTAAAGGTCAGGCGGCTTTGAATTTGAATTTGCCCGATGGCCAATCGTTGCGTACCGGCGCGCAGCCGCATGAAGTCATCATTAATCGCGCGGTAGTTAAACAGTTCCAGCTCCTCGGGCTTAGCTTCAAAAAGGCTGGCCGCTGCAAAGTGCATTGCTACTCGACGTAACCCGACCCGCGCCGGCTTTACGTTTTGCCGGTAGCTTTCGGCGGCGTTAGCATGGATATTGGAGGGGGTCTGCTCTAGTAATTCTTCGAAGGTAGCGTGATACTCCTGCTGCGAAATCACTTCTGCCAAGTGAATGGCCCGGTTGGCGTACTGTAGGATTTGTAAAGTTTCGATGCCCGACACTTCGTTGAAGAACCAGCCACAACTGGTATACATCAACATCGCGTGGCGCTGCATTTCCAGTAAGCGCAGCATACGCGTTCGATTAAATACTTCTCCCCCTTTGGCTCTTTCGGCTAGCCAGGCATCTGATTTTTCTCGATCGAGTACCAATTCGATGTAGTCATCGCGCGCCGCCCAGGGATCCGAAAATAGCGGAGCAGCTTCCCGCTCAAATACGTCGGTGGTAATTTTTCGCACGTAGTCCAGCGCATCGCGTAGCGGGCCACGCCAACTTTGGTTCCAGCCGGCTTCACCACCGGTGTGGCAGCCACAGTTACTGCGCCAGCGTTCTACACCGTGAACGCAGGACCAGCTAGAGTTTTCGTGAATTTGGGCCTCCCACTCGGGAGGGTGTTTTTCTAGATACTGGCCATATACCGTCAATGCTACGTCGGAGCGGCGGTCGAGCTGATCCAGGGCAGCAGCCAGGGCCATTTCTCCCCGATCGTGGTGGTGTCCGTAGCTTTCTCCATCGGTGGCGATGTGTGAGAGTTGGTCTTCCTCATTGTGCCAGTCGAGGGCGCGGGTCAGACGCTCTGCTAGACGATGCCCATCGTTGAGCAAGCCTTCGAAGGCTACTGCTTTGGAGCCATCTCCATCGTAGAAGAAGAGGGCAATTTCTCGGCCACTGGGTAATTTGCAGAGGTAGGGTCGGCGCGGATCGACTGTTCCGGGGGTATCGTGCCAGTGGTCTTGGCCGATCGGCCGTACGGCTTTGGCCTGCCGAGGGGCTAAGACGGTAAATTTCAGCCCCTGCTCGGCCATTGCTTCCAGGGTGGGTGTATCAACAGCGGTTTCAGCAAGCCACATTCCTTCGGGCTTGCGTTGAAAGCGTTGGACAAAATCAGCGATGCCCCATTTGATTTGGGTCTGGATATCCCGTTCGTTGGCCAGGGGCAGGATCATATGGCTGTAGGCCTGGGCCAATGCCGAGCCGTGACCGCCGAAGCGGGCTTGACTATCGCGATCGGCCGCTAGTATCTTTTGGTAGGTAGAAGGGTCGTTTTCCTCCAGCCAGGATAAGAGCGTCGGCCCGAAATTAAAGCTGATCCGACTGTAATTATTGACGATATCTTTGATTCGCTCGTCATCTCCCAGTAAACGTGCTGCAGCATTGGGCGCATAGCACTCAAAGTTGATCCGTTCGTTCCAGTCGTGGAAGGGATCAGCGGAAGGCTGGTTTTCGATCGTCTCCAACCAGGCATTTTCGCGGGGTGGCTGATAAAAATGGCCGTGAACGCAAATGTATTTCATGTACTAGCAGTCGGGGGAAGGTGATAGTTGGCTAAGGCCGGGTGAAGATAGGGTTTGTTTTAGTGGCAGTTAACTGGTGATTAACTAATTGTATAGAGAAATTTGTACTTCCGCAGGTATTCCCTCGGAACGGGGTCTAGCGGTGAAGTCAAACCTACTCGTAGGACGAGCCCTTCGCTATCGGTCTGGGAACTCAGCCAACGAGACACCTGCGGGAGTACAAAAAACAGCCAAAATGGCCGGCAAAAGGAGTCAAAGAAAAAAAAGCACGACTACTTATACAATCCAAAAGAATACCTTACCTTTGCGGGCCGAAACTTATTATAGTTAAGATTAGAACGCAGCCATGGAAGCAATTCAATTCATCCAGGAGCAAATAAAGCTTGAGCGCGAAAAGCCGCTACCTGATTTCCGTGCCGGTGACAATGTCATCGTCAATTACCTCATCATTGAAGGGGAAAAGCAGCGTGTGCAGTCTTTCCGTGGTGATGTGATCCAGATCAAAGGCGAAGGGGCTACTAAGACCTTTACCGTCCGTAAAATGTCAAGTGGCGTTGGGGTAGAGCGTATCTTCCCATTGGCCTCCCCGAATATTGAAAGCATCACCGTTACCAAGCGCGGTAAGGTGCGCCGCTCTCGTCTGTTCTACCTGCGCGGCCGCGTCGGTAAGAAAGCGCGTATCAAAGAGCGTCGTGACTAAGACCGAGCTGCTGGTTGAAAAAAGCCGATTGCCCACAGGGTAATCGGCTTTTTTTATGCTCAAAACCAGACTAAAAGCCTGAGATGGACTTCATCGACCTTTAATCAACATAGAGAATGGTTAATCCACCGTGTCCTTTTCCATCCCTTGCTATTTCCTCTTGTGGTGTGGCTGGATTGCTGGTCCAATAGCCGTCGACAATAAACTTGTAGAAGTATTTCCCGGCGGGTAACTCAATTTTCATTTCCCAGCCCTCTGCGGTTTTGAACATGGGAAGGTTGAACATGTCCCAGTTATTAAAATCACCTACTACTGAAACCTCATTAGCATCAAGATGACCCGCCAAACGGAATAAAGTATTTCCTTCTCGACTAGGCTGAATGAAGTTGAAGGGTTTTCTAGGGAGCAATTCTCTTTCGTTAGCGATTTGCAGCGCCAGGTAAGCCACTAAGTCAGCATTCAGCTCTTGATCCTCCGGTGGTACGTACTCATATACATCCGTACTAGTGTGGTGGATAGCAGAGATATAATCCAGCGGGTCTTGGATAAACTGGAAGGCAGGGATATTATGGTAATCGAATAACCAATGATCCGTCTGATTGGCATTTTGCAGAGTTAGGGTATTACTATTGGGAAAGGGCTGCAAATACTCAGCAAAGAAGGGCTCGATGGCACTGTTACCCATTAGGTAGAGACCTCTGATTTTCCCGGCGCCATTATCCAGGTTTAAATAGGTCGAAATCAGCGGTTGCTCTGCGCGAGGGCTTCCAGTTTGCATATCGCCAACTCTACTGTCTACATAAAATTCCGAGCCGGCAAAGATGTGTTCTTCTCCGCCCCACAACGCCAGCCTGATGGTTCTTTTTGGGGCTACATCCAGCTGTTGAATGATACGCATCACCTCCATCAGCATAGCGCAGTTAGCGGCATTATCTACCGCTCCGGTTCCGGCATGCCAGCTATCCAGGTGTGCGCCAATAACTACCAACTCCTCTTTAAGCAAAGGGTCTGTGCCGGGAATTTCGGCGATTAAATTCTGATGATACTCAGGTTCAGCATAAAAACTGGAACTGAGTTCTATTTTCAGTTTGGGTGAAAAACCCAGGTTTTGCAACCGAAGTAGGCGGCCAAAGTGCTCATTAGAAATGGTGAAAGAAGCCAGTGGTTGAAGATCCTCTGTCAAGCGGAAAGACGGCATAGCCCGATTGCCATCGACGTGAAGAATGCCGTAGGGAAAATCACTGGGTTCGATGCAGGCAATTACGCCTTCCTTTTCAACAAAGCGATAGAATTCGGCCATACGCTGCTTATAATTTTCGCGCATTTCCATCAAGCGAGGGACGGACACTCGGCTGTGGTAGCCCAATAGGCGATCATTGGGATCGGGGTTAGCAGCGGCTCGGGTAAGGGCTTCGTCCGACAGGCGCTTCGTCATAGTTCCTTCCACACTGGTAACCGGATAGTAGAACCCCTTGAAGAGAATGATCTTACCCGCTAACTGGCCTTCCAGGTCATAGGCATCCTGCAAGCGATCGATGAACACCAATTCGCCTTCTTGCTCACCAGAAGTCGACTTACTAAAGGCCTGTGGGTAAGCCGTGATGGGCGCATAGTTAGGCACTGACATTTCCACACTAAAGGAGGAAAAATCCCAGCCGCGATAGCCGCGATCAAAACTTTCTAGGTAAGTGTGCACCCCTTGCTCTTTCAGCTTATTCTGGGCGTACAATACAGAGTTATGGTAATTAGGAGTGCCTAAAAGGCGAGGACCATAGACATCAGAGAAGTAGCTGACTGTTTCCATGATCTGCGCTTGGGAAGAAATAGATCTGATCGAATCCAAAAGATGGGATTGGGCAAAAATAGTTTTACTAAAAAGCAACAGAAATAGGCAAGCAATAAGGTGAGAGGAAAATCGGAACATTGTGGATACTTTAAGGTTAAAGTTCTTATTTAGTGAACCGGAGAATCACTATAAGCAGATTTCTATCTACTATTGATTTTTTTATTAGAATTAGATAGCGCCCAAAACCTCCTCAACAAAGAGGCTCCGAATTTCTAATCCTGAACAGCGGATAGCGATTTTCAGGTACGGCTTCCAATAAAGACGAAGAAAAACGTTGACCGATGCAAACCGCCCCAAAAACCTCCACTACAAACAAGGCCCACACTGCCACTACTAAATAGAACAAGGCACTTACCAGCTAAGGCAACCAATCAGTGCGTCGCTCTCGCCTGTTCTACCTGCACGGCCGCATCGGTAAGAAAGCGCGTATCAAAGAGCGTCGCGACTAAGCTCGAGCTGCTGAAGATAAAAAAGCCGATTGCCCAGTGGGCAATCGGCTTTTTTTGTGGGTGTAATGAAGTATTCAGTGTATTGCTTCTGGGTTTATCCGAAAATCTTGTACTGCAATTCCAATACCCACCAAAAAGCGAGGGCGAAGTAAAGCAACATGAAGATTAAATAGCGATTGAGGGCTTCCTGTCGCCAAATCTTGACTACAAATCCTAGTATGGCTTGGAACATGCCTGCGTAGATCAGAACTTCTAAAGTATGTGGGAAGTTAAGAAAGCTGAAAAATTCAACTGGACCGAGCGTATTATTCACGACTAGTTGAAAGATCAACTCTATACTGATGTAGAAAATATGAATAAAGAAAAACACTTGAATCAAGGTAGCAATAGTCAGTTGAAAAAAACTGATGCGCGGTTCTCGTTGGGCGAGAAATTTCGCTGAAAACGCTAAGCCTACCACCAGAGCTACTAGTACAGCAGCCCCAAACACCAGCTCGAATAGCTCTTGTTGCCACCTTATCCTGTGAACCAACTCTTCTCCGAAGAAAAGGATTAAAGCAAAGGCAATCGGAAACAAGAAAATTATGCTGAGATAATTTCTCCACCAATTAGAATTGGGTTTGATTCCACGAGTTTCGTCAGTGTCTAAAAGCTGGTTATCCATAGTATTAGGTGTTATGCTCCTTAAATGGTTAGCAGTAAATATACAAGGGGCCAAACAGCTGTGCCACGAACAAGGTCCACACCGCCACTAGCGAATAGAGCAAGGCAAATACCAAGTAGGCTAAACTATCATTTCGTCGATACAGACGAATCGACAAGGCCAACCAAGGCACATAAATATTACCAAGGGTAGCAAAGGCCAATAATTGAGAAGGGTAATTGATAATTGGAAAACAAAAGGACCCTAGCTAAGAAAAGCCCCGACAGTCCTACTCCGATTAGCAAAATTAAAAGTACAAACCCAATGATGAATTCTACCTCCCATCGCTCTATTTGATTAAAAACCAGACCTCCGAAAACAGGTACCACCAGGGGACTTAACAAAAACCCAAGGAGCCAGCGGTAGCCTTTCCTCTTGCCTTTCTCCCATTCCGGTATGTCTAGAATATCCTTTTCCAGATTCATGCCCTAAAAATAGCCTAGGGGGAATTTAATGGATGATTGGATAGAAGCTATACCGAGGCCGGAGAGGTTTGGGAATCCAAACCGACTCCGCCTCGAGTATATACTCGCTAGAAGCGGTTTGGGCTAGCCCAAACCACTTCGTTTGCGGTATAAAATAGTCTGAAGTAAAGCACAAGTTTTATATCAGCCTCAAATGGGGCCCAAAACTTCATTAACAAAGAGGCTCCAAATTACTAAGCCTGAATACACAATAGCGATGATTAGGTACAGCTTCCAGTAAAGACGACGAAAAATACTGACGGATAAAATCACCCAGGAAGAATAAATGCTAAATAGAAGTAAGGCCATTAAGACATCACTAAAGTCGTGAAAATTTGGCCACACTATTCCTGCACTTGTTAGAGGTCGTCCACTAAGAAAACGCTCCGAAAAATAAAAGCTATTGACCATCAACGTCATTATGCTAGAGGCCTGGATCAGAGTTATCACTAACAGGGGAAAGCCCACTGTTTTCAGCGGACTTTGTGCTAAGAACTTCCCCGTAAAAACTAAGGCGATCACCAGCATTAGAAAAAGGCCCCAACTAAATATTAATTCGCTTTCGGTAATCTCTGACAACAGGGAAAGAGAGAGACCTCCTAAAATTGAAAAAACAAGGCTAGCCACTACTAAATTTATCAACCAGCGTGGCTTTTGGGGTCGTTTAGATTCAATATCCGTTGCGTCTAAAATGTCAGGTTCCAGGTTCATGATTCGTTTAAGTTCCTTCTGAAAGGTAGCAATAGACTCAAACCGGTCCAAAAACCTCGGCCACAAACAAAGCCCACACTGCCACCACCGAATAGAATAAGGCAAAGATCAGATAAGGGACCCAATCGGCCCGTCGGTGGAGGCGAATGGAGAGTGCCAACCAGGACACGTAGATGCTACAGAGTGTAGCAATGGCAAAAAAGTGCATCCTGCTGTTAAAATCAGGAATTCTAAACGTCCAATTATCCAGTTGACCAATAGCTAAATCTTCGAAATAGTCCGCACTATTAATCAAGAAAACGATCATCAAGTAAGCTTGTGGAATAGCAATTAAGGCCAGCACAGCCCCCGGCAAACGGGATCTGCTCATGGCCAGAAATCGGCCAGATAAAGCTACTCCTACCAGCAAAAGCAACAATACATAGCCAACGATCAACATCTCCTCCAACTCCTGGAATCGATATAACACCACGCCGCCTAATACCGGCACCAATAGGGTACTCAGCAAAAACCCTACTAGCCAGCGTGGATCTTTCGACCAGCCTTCCTCCCGTTCCGGTAAGTCTAGAATATCGTTTTCCAAGTCCATGCCCTAAAGATAGTCTAGGGGGTTATTTAATGGATGATCGGATGGATAGATGATTGGATAAGTCTGCAGCAAAGCGCAAGACCTTTGAGCGGCCTAGATAGATAATAAGGATAGTAGGGACTACACTCCCCTACCCTAGCTGACTACCAAAAGAAGTACAATAAAGTCCCCATTAAAGCAACTAGAGCAACCGCCTGATAGCGCCAATCGGCGTAGAAGGGCTGTGGCTCGTCATCTTCAGTAATTAAACCCTTGCGGTAGACCAGATGGCCAATCTTTTCCGGTTCCGGAGCTACCCCCGCCAGGCTTACCCCCACAAAAATGAGCGTAGAAATGCCAATCATCAAGCCAACATTAGTGGTGTAATGGAAGCCCCAATGCCCGGTCAATCCCAGGATAAACAGCAACAGACCGCCCAGTGTACCCCAAAGTAAGGTCTGAAAAGCACCTTCGGCATTGCCGCGCTTAAAAAAGACGCCCACTAAGAAGACCACCACTACTGGCGGTGCAATGATGCCAAAGGCTGATTGGAGGTAGCCCCAGAGGCTTTCAAAATACTGGATGAGGGGAGCTACCGTAGCGGCTACGATCATCAGCACAAAGGTGGTCATCCTTCCGTAGCGCACCCGACTTTGGTCCGTCAAACTGCCCTCTCCACCAGAGCCCGATTCAATAAAATCTTTCACTACTAGGGTAGAAGAGGAATTCAACGTGGAGTCTACACTCGACAAAATGGCCGAGATCAAGCCCGCTAGCACTAAGCCTAGTAGGCCGGGAGTGAGGTACTTCAACATAGCAACCGGTAAAACCGCTTCGTCCTTACCGATCCCGGGGATAAGGCTGATCGCCAGCGCGCCAGGAATAACCATGATGAACAAGGGCACAATCTTTAAAAAGCCGGCCAGCATGACCCCCCAACGCGCATTTTTCACATCGCGCGCTCCGAGTACCCGTTGCACGATGTACTGGTTCGTCGTCCAATACCAGAAGCCCAGAAAGGGGACACCCAGCAATAAACCCGTCCAGGGCAGGCTTGAATCTGGATGAATAGGCTGTACCACCGATAAGCGCCCATCAGGCACCGTAGCTAACACCTGACTCCAATCAAAGTCAAATTCAGCAAACATCTTCAGGGTCAAAATCGTACAACCTACAATCAGGATGACCGCCTGTATCGTATCCGTATAAACTACAGCCTTAAGGCCGCCAAAGGCCGTGTAAACACCCGCAACGGCTGCGAGCAGCAGGCAGGTCGTCCATAGAGACAGGTCCGGGAAGAAGATTTGCATAATAGTCGCACCGGCAAAGAGTCCACCAGCCATATCGATCAAAACGCTGGTCAAAATCGTCATGCCTGAAAACATGAGGCGAGATCGACGATCAAAACGCAACTGCAGGTATTCCGGAATCGTTGTGATCCGCGCTTTGAGATAAAGCGGTATAAATATGGCTGCAGCTATAATCAACGGTATGCCCGAAAGCCATTCATAGACCGAGTCGGCGATGCCCGATTTATAGGCCGCATCACTCAGTCCGATAATGGTTGAAGTCGAGATATTAGAGGCAAATAACGACAAACCAATAACCGCCCAACCAAAGCTTCTTCCTCCCAAAAAAAGGTCATCGCCCGTCTTGGTCTTTCTCGAAACCAAATAGCCAATCACGGCCACCATGACGAAGTAAATACCGATAATACTGACGTCTAATACTGATATCTTATCGAACATAGTGTGTGTATTTAAGCTTTAGACAGCGCGCAAATTTGTAAAATTCCAGCAGGACTACAGGGGAAAATTTGTACTCCCGCAGGTATATCCCTTTCATGATCTATGACCAATTCTCCCAAGCAGTTGAATTGCTGAACCCGACAGATTCCCAGCGGCTTAGCGAAGCGAATGAGGATTTCTTCTTCCAGAGTGCCGTTGATAATGTCCAGTACAGGGCTATCGCTTTGATGGTCAACTAAGGCACGACCGTAGTTACCATAAATTATTTTTTCCTCCGAGCTGACCTGTAGTAGATCGTAATTACGCAGTGGACCAAAAGCCAGGAAATCACCGTTCATCAAAAGCGCTCGATTTTCGTTGTAGTAGCGGGTGAAAAAACTGATCATAGCCAGTTGCTCTTCGGATTGCTCTTGCAGTCTAACGGAAAGCTGCGGTACTGAAAAAAGGATATTGGTAAACTGCAGCGCCGCCGTTTCTATCGCTTCCTCCGGGTGCCAAGTAAACATATCCGAATGTACCGCATGATGACCGATCAGCAGCCGGACATCCGTCGTACGCAGACGGTTGGTGGCGCTGTCGTTCGGACAATCAAAAGCCCGAAACATATTGCCCAGTTGTCGCAGTGATGGCCCAATGTACATCTGCCGAAATTCAATCAATACCTCTGGATTAATAGCACGCAATGCAATAGCTATCTCCACCAATAATTGATTAACACCAGCATTTATCCCGGCAAAATCGCGTCCATCCGCCTTTCCTGCTGGTGTTTCCGGATAAACCTTGAAATCATCAATAAAATCCAGCTTTAAGCCGTCGAATCCCCATTCACCTACCGCTTGCCGATACTTCGAGACCAGATGGGAGCGTACTTCGGGATAACGCGGGTCAAAAACTGGAGCCCAGCGGTGATTTTCGGTCAGGAATTTCCCCTTAAATTGCTGGTAGGCTCTCGATTTAACCCCACAAAATGGGACCGAATACCAGAGCATCGCCCGCATTCCTAGTTGATGTACTTCTTGCACAAAATCCGCTATACGGGGAAAACGATCAGGGTCCCAATCTCCAGTATAGTCGTAGCCTCTTTGGTTATCCTTAGTTTGCCAACCGTCATCGACGATTATTGTACCGTAGCCCAACTTCGCTGCCAGTCGGCATTCCGCCAATAAGTTGTCCGTACTCATCTCCTGGTGATAAGCGTACCAGGTCGAATAAACAGCATCGAAGATAGCAGGAGGTGCCGCTGCAATACGGGAGCCCAAAGCTTGCTCCCACCACTGCCCTACTCCTTGTAGGCTTTGAGAAAAGTTCTGGTTCCGGGTATCTACCCAAATGCTCAGTTCGTAATCTTTCACCTTTTCAGTTGCCTCAGAAAACAGGTCGACCGAGCAATAAATCAGGTTATCTTCCTCCCGAACCGGCGCACTTAGCAGGCAGGTATTAAGGCTATCGGAACCAGCAAAGGTTAAGCAGTTTTCACTGCGATGCCCAAATAGACAAAGTACTGGTGCATGGCGAGAAATCCGACTTTTCAAGTCTGGAGCTTCCCAGTCCGCTCGCAGTCTCTTTTCATAGAGAGCAGCCGGACTCCAAACCCCTTTAACGCCCTTTGCCGGGAATTGCCAGCTAAGCTTTAGCGGGGAAGGTATAGCAGCTTGTTCTGCACTGATTTGTAAATGATAAAGACATAAACCTGCTTCGACCTCCTCACGCTCCAGCGTGTAGCTAAAATTATCATCAAGCCCACTTAGTTCAGGGGGTGAATAAACAGTAGCCGCAGAAGGCTTACGGCGGTCCTCCTCAACGGTAGATGGTTGTTGCATGGTCAAAAATTCTTCCTGTTTACCTAGCTTGGGTGCTCTTTATCTAGTGAGGGCTTCAATATCTATACTGCAATTAAAAAACAGCCACGGGCTCGCCGAAGGGCGAAGCCCGTGACATCAGAATGTATAAAGCTAAAATTCAGCCAGTTTTGATCTTGCTGCGATCAAATTAGTATCCAGGGTTTTGCCTTAGGTTAGGGTTAGCATCGATTTCAGACTGAGGGATCCAGACAAATTCATGCTTATTACTCTGGAATACCCCTCCGGAAATACTTTTAGGGTGATCTCCATGCAAAGAACTCGCACCTAAGTAATCATCTGCCAGTCCCCAGCGTACCAGGTCAAAGAAGCGGTGGCTTTCACCAGTTAATTCCAGTACCCGCTCGTCAATGATTGCTTGACGTGCCGCTTCCTGTCCCATATTCCGATCCAGCATACTAACCTGGGCACGAGTACGTACCTCATTCACTAAATCAATAGCTTCTGGCGTACTGCCAGACTCATTCAGAGCTTCGGCCCGCATCAGTAATACATCAGCATAACGAATGATTCGCCAGTTGTTTCCAACGTTCGCACCGAGAAAATTGACTTGATCCCGCGTACCGAGGTCCATCCCTGCATACTTACGGGTAAAGACAGGCTCAAGACCTTCGTTCATCGCTACACCAATGTCTCCCATATCATCGGGATCAGTGGGGTCACCTCCAAAATCTTCCAGGTAGGGTACGCCGCCGTAACCAGTAGAACCGGGGTAATCGTAAGCCAGCGTAGCGTCGCGCCGGACCGTCTCCCCATTAGCTTCGAATAGATCCTTTACCCAGGAGTTGACGATGTGCCCCTGGTCAGGAGATTTCTGCGGGGGTGCGTAATCAATATGATAAGTACCCAACGTTCCTACGCCCGGCACATCGGTGCCCCAGGCGAAAGATTCAAGTCCTAGATACTGCAGAGAGAAGACGTCTTCTTCATTGAATTCATTCTCCTCCGTGAAGTTTTCCAGGTAGCGCTCTGCCGGAAGCAGGTCATAACGGCCATCCATAATACGTGCAAAAGTGGTGGCAGCATCAGACCATTTACCCTGGTACAATTGCGTCTTACCTAAAAGTGCAATTGCAGCACCTGAAGTAGCACGGCCCGCATCAATGTCCGGCCACTCATCTGGCAACATATTGGCCGCCATGTTGAGATCATCCTCAATTTGAGCGTATACCGCCTCCGGAGTAGCCTGAGAGGGGAAAAAGTCCGCTTCATCCTGTGAAGTCTGTGTCACTAAAGGAATATTCCCGTAGAAATGCAAGAGATACCAGTAATTGAAGGCCCGCATAAAATGCGCCTGACCTAGAACTTCGTTACGAGCGGTTTGGTCCGCTACATTATCAGCATTTACATTCTCCAAGACAGAATTGGCCCGGAAAATCGACTTGTAAAACTCTTGCCAAGGTTCCGTTGCCCAGCGGGCAGTACCGGGGCCACCCTGGAAGGTAGACATCGTAGTGTTGGTACCAAACGGCCGGATGTTAAATACATCAGAACGCAGAATGGCACCCGTGTGCAGTATCCGTCCCCAACAGAAAGTATTGGGTACCGGATGTATCATGCCATTTACGGCAGCTCTGGCGTTAGTTTCGCTCACCCAGAAAGCGTCTTCACGCACCAGGTTGTTATTGTTCAAATTCAGTGCATCTTCCGAGCAAGCACTTGGCCATACTAAAGCGGCCATTAGAAAGCTCAGTTGCAGCAAAAATGATCTAGATTTCAGTTTCATGATAGTTCGCATTTAGATCTATAGCTTAAAATGTGGCTTGGACTCCGAACAAGAAGGTGCGAGCTAATGGATAAGCCCGTACATCAAGTCCTCTAGCCAATAAGGGGTTGGTTTGTCCTACCCGTCCTCCCGTTGCGGAAGAAATATCAGGGTTGTAACCAGAGTAGCCCGTAAGGGTCACCAGGTTCTGCCCCGAGACAAATAGACGCAAGTTCTGTAACCAAACTACATCACTCACATTGAGCGTATAGCCTAATTCCATGGTTCTCAATCGCAGGTAACTACCATCTTCTACAAAGAAGCTAGAAGCCGCCCGGTTTTCTGCGGGGTCAAGCGTAGTCGCCCGTGGAATATCCGTATTGGTATTGGTCGGCGTCCAACCGCGCAGTACATCGGTCAACTTATTATCGTCCGCCCAGAAGAGGTTGTAAAACTTATTGACATTGTAAATCTCATTACCCTGTGATCCCTGAAAGAACAGACCGAAGTCTAAATTCCCTAATGATCCCGTAAAGTTGAAGCCGTAGATGAAGTCCGGTGTTGGGTCTCCCAGAATGGTTTGATCCGCTACCGTTATCATACCATCACCATTCAGGTCACGACGAATGAAGTCCCCTGGCTGCACCAAAGAACGCCGAGATTCATCATTAGCAATGTTGGGATCGCTCGCAATGGCAGCTTCATCGGCATAGACACCGTCCACTACAAAACCGAAGTAAACTCCCGGAGCCGCTCCTTCAATAAAGCGATTTACCCGGGTTGCGTCTTCAGTAGTAGATGGGCCCAGAATCGGGTTAGGCAAGGTAGTTACCTCACTATTGAAGGTCGAGAAGTTAAAGCCGAAGTCCAGCTTAAAGTTGCCATTATTGATGGCACGGAAAATACCATCAAATTCCAGCCCCGAATTGTTAATCTCACCAACATTCTGCGGTACGGGGTTAATCGTACCATTAGAAGAAGGAATGTTAATGGCCACCAGTACGTTTTCGATGTCCTTATTGTAGTATTCCGCTGACAGCGTCAGGCGATCGTCCCACAAACCAAGGTCAAAACCAACATTAAAGGTCTTGGCGGTCTCCCACTGTAGTCCGCGATTGGCGAAAGTTGTCAGTGCAAAACCCGGCACAATAGCGCCACCAATACTGGTCGGAGAAGTAAGGTCTACTACTGGTTGAGTTGGGTAAGGGTTCGCAATATTCTGCGAGCCTAGCTCACCGTACCCCACCCGTAGTTTCAGGTTATTCACCACCGAAGTTGTTGGCCAGAAGTCTTCGTTGCTGACCCGCCAGCCAAAGGAAGCCGAGGGGAAGTAGCCCGCCCGGAACTCTTCATCAAAACGAGAAGACTCATCGCGACGAATTGTCGCAGTAAATAAGTAGCGGTTACTCAAACTCAGGTTGACCCGTCCAAAGACAGAGCGTAGGCGAGTCTCCTGCTCAATTCCGAACAACTGCAAAATAGAGGCAGTAGGCAAGCCACTCGCCACCCGAATATTGTTGGAGGGCGTATTCTGACCACTGATCCCGATCGAACGGAAGTTGGTGTTCTGCGAAGTAGCACCGATTACCGCATTGATCCGACTATTTAAGCCCAGCGTACCACTGTAGCTCAGCGTAGGTTCAATCAGCGTACGCAATAACTCACTACGTGTATCAATTAGGTCATTCTGGTCATTGAGGTTAAACTGAGCATCTGAAGGACTCATGAAAAAAGTAGGTGTGAACGTATACTGGTGCGTATTGAGATAATCAACGCCCAGATTCACCTTGGCTACTAAGCCTTCTGCCAGTTCGTAACCGATATTGAAATTACCCAGCAAATTGCGGTTTGTCGTCTGGTTATCTTCCAGTACAGCCCGACCGTAGTCATTGTAGCCACCAAAATTGTGGTCATCAAAATTAGGAGCTTCAAAGCCGCCTTCGTTTTCAGGTACGCTAAGACGCAGGTTAGGCGCAGTAGCGCCGTCAAAACCAAACCAGTTGTTAAACTGCGTCTCCGTTTGAGCGATACTGATCGACTCACTGATCGTCAAACGCCCTAGGGTGAAATCACTATTCGCCCGGAGGTTGATTCGATTAAAGTCAGAACCGACTAGAATACCGTCTTGGTCAAAAAAGTTACCCGAGATAAAGTAGTTGGACTTATCACTCCCTCCACTGATGGAAAGGCCATAGTCTAGTACGGCACCACTGTTGAGCGACAGATCCTGCCAGTCGGTACTCACTCCATTGCTGGAAAAGACAAAGCCCGTACCATCATTCTGTTCCAGCTGGTTGCGATACTGCTCAAACTGTTGCCCGTTGAGGAAGTCGAGTTGCCGCGCAGGCGCATCAATACCTGAACGTAAGTCTAAACTGACGACGGGGCGACCATCGCTGGAGCCTCGCTTCGTCGTAATCAATACCACCCCATTGGCCGCTCGTGATCCGTAGATCGCTGCAGCCGAGGCGTCTTTCAGTACCTCAATGGACTGAATATCCTTCGCGTTGAGGAAATTCATGTTGTCAGCGAAAGTTCCGTCGATAACGTACAGCGGAAAAGAGTTGGTAAAAGAGCCGACTCCACGTACGAATACATTGGCTGCGCCACCTGGCTCGCCACCGTTGTTTTCGACCTGGACTCCAGATAATTTGCCCTGCAAGGCTGAAGTGGGATTACCGGCTACTACCCCGGTGATCTCTTCACCATCAATTCTAGCGACCGAGCCCGTCAAATCACTTTTACGGATTACCCCGTAGCCGATCACGACCACCTCTTCTAAAACTTCGGCATCTTCACTCAGCGTAATATCAATGGTAGTTTGGGTACCCACTGTCACTTCCTGACTAGAAAAGCCCGTGTAGCTAAAGACTAGTACATCAGCAGCCGCAGCGTTTAAACTGTAAGTACCATCGATGTCAGTTACTGTTCCTCGGGAGCTGCCCTGAATAAGGATATTCACCCCGATGAGCGGTTCACCGCCTTCATCGATTACTGTACCACTTACAGACTGGGCCAATATCCATGCTGGACAACAAAGTAGAAGAAGAATGGGCAGGATGGCCCTTCGCCAACGACAGCAATAATGCTGTGCGGCGCTTTGCCCTTTTTCAGGACAAAGTTTGAATAAAGCACTTGTCATAGTACATTCACATTGTTAACGATTCTTGTTACGAACCTGTCTCCTCGTCCCCGCGAAGGTGTTGGAGGCAGGTTTTTTTCTTTTTAGTGGCTCACAAAGAGCCCCGGTCAATGAAAACTGTAGGAACCACTTCCTGCATATTTCCACGTTCCAGTACAAAAGCAGCTGCCCGCTCCGCCATCTGGCTGAAGTCCGTCGACCAGGTGGAAATTCCTCCGTGTACCATTTTTTTGATACGGCTTTCGTTGTGGGACAGGACGCCAACGTCCTCCCCTAGGGTATAACTCAGATCAATGCAATCTTCCAGTAAGCTCCAAAGGTCCGCATCACCCACTGTGATGTAGAGGTTCCCTTTTCGCAGACTTCCCTCTTGATAGGCGTCAAGAATTTGATATTTGATCCCATGTTCTTTGAAAAAGCGCAGGCTCCCGGTCAAGATGCCTGCTGGATAAGCGGTATGCTTACGAAAGAATAGCACCACTTGGTCGTACTTCTGGAAACGCTCCCGTAAGCCGCTAAAGATCCCGTAAGTAGTCGCCTCAAATTCCTGGATCACAAAGCAACTAAGAGGGGAAGCGCTTAGCTGCCGGTCAATGATCAATAGTCGATTAGCCGTAAGCTGTGTCAGGACTTTGGAAGACTGAGCGTGAATGACCGGAGCTACGACATAACAACCGTAGCGGCCTGCAACCTTAGTCACGATATCCTTAAACACCTCGAAATCATTGTGGTGAAAGAAAGTGTCAACTTGTACGTTTTCGCCCACACTGGCCCGAAAAACGTTGTAAAAAACTTCCTGGAAAGGACGAAACTCATACAACACTAGTGCGACCCGCACTACCTGCTCTACATCCTCCGTACTGACAAAAAAGCCTTTGCGGTTGCGCGCCTCGATCAGCCCGCGATCTTTCAGTTCTCCGTAAGCCTTATCGATGGTTTTGCGGGCATATCCCAACTCGCCCGAGAGCATATTTATTGAGGGTAGCAAGTCTCCACGTTCCACTATACCATCCTCAATAGCAGCGATCATCCCGCTCACGATTTGCTCGTGCTTGGATAAGCTGGATACTTCGGCGTACCCTCGGATGCGTGTGTAGATTTCGACCATTAAGCTTCAAAAACTAGCTGTGCTACTCAGATTTCAACTGTGCTACACTATGCTATTATACTATCAAATATACAGTATAATCCTTTGCAAGCAAGGTATAACAAAAAATTTTTAACCTGAATCAAGAATAGGTAATGATTTATAAAGCGACTACCAGACCCTCTACTTGACTTACATCGACTGCTAGACAATCCGCTACACTTGCTGCAACAACTATATATGTTCGGTTAGTTTATCTTGTACTTCCGCAGGTCGAAACGTCCACCGGAGGTTTTGATCCTCGCAGAATGCCTGAGGCATGAATGCGGGATGTTTCCCTCGTTGGCCGAATTCCCCGCAGCGAAGCAAGGGGTTCGCCCTACGAGTAAGAGGACTGTGGGACTGTGGGAAATTAAATCAAGCCGCAGGCAGCAGCGCAGCCAATCAAATATCGCTCCCCGGTATCTCCGAGCTCCGCGCGGAGAGCGTTGGTGCTTTTGATAGGTGGGTAAAAGCTACAACTCCCGCAAGGAGCTCAGGAGTACCGATAGAGTAGAGTCATTTAATCATTGCGTTCGTTGCGTTCGTTGCGTGAAATAAGCAGTGTAGTCGCAGGCCGATCAGCACAGTTAACTGAAAATCAATATCCCAGCTATTTTTACGTTTCAAAAGAACACTAGGCTATCAAGTCTCCCCTATCTCGCATGCGCAGACCCAGAAAACGCCATATCGCCTTCGGTCTTTTTGCCCTTGTCTTTATCTGGTGGCTATTTTGCCTACCCCGCCCTCTTTTTGATGCGCCCTTAGCTACCGTAGTCTTCGACCGCCAGGAGCAGCTATTGAGCGCCCAGATCGCAGCTGATGGTCAATGGCGGATGCCCGCTGCGGATAGTCTCTCCGACCGCCTAGGTCAGGCCATCATCAGTTTTGAAGACCAGCGTTTTTATCGTCACTGGGGAGTAGACTTTAAGGCGTTGGCCCGTGCAATACGTCAAAATTGGCGGGCGGGGCAGGTCGTTTCGGGAGGGTCTACGCTTAGTATGCAGGTTATACGCCTGTCTAGAGGTAATCCCCGACGGACCCTCTGGCAAAAGGGCATAGAGGTGTTAATGGCCTGGCGCTTAGAATGGTCCTATACAAAAGATGAGATTTTGCGTTACTGGGCCGCTAATGCTTCCTTTGGGGGTAATGTAGTAGGGGTTGAAGCCGCAGCCTGGCGGTATTTCGGGCGCTCCCCGATGGATTTAAGCTGGGCCGAAGCCGCTACCCTGGCCGTACTACCTAATAGCCCAGCCTTGATTCACCCAGGGCGCAGCCGCGATCAATTGCTGCGTAAACGAAACTTCGTCTTGGATCGCTTGCTAGCCAACGGGCAGTTGGATAGCCTTACGGCAGATCTAGCCAAGGCAGAACCTTTACCACAGGCGCCGCTAGCACTACCCCGTCGAGCTCCGCACTTACTGCAGCGATTAGTCCAGGCTCATGGTCCTGGCCGCTATTACAGCAGTATCGATGGCCCTTTACAAGCTCAGGCCACGGAGCTACTATTGGCCCACCATCAACGTTTAAACGAGAATCAAATCCACAATCTGGCGCTGCAAATAACGGAGGTTGCGACCGGGCAAACGCTGGCTTACGTAGGTAATGTACCTGGATTGGATGCTCGCTATAGTCCCGATGTAGACCTGGTGCAGGCAGCACGTTCACCGGGTAGTTTGCTCAAGCCCTTACTCTATGGTCTGGCTTTGGAGGAAGGACTACTACTGCCACGGCAGCTGCTATCCGACGTACCCGTTACTTTTCGGCAATTTAGTCCGGCTAATTTCAACGAAGATTTTTCGGGGGCTGTGCCAGCCGACCAGGCCCTTGCCCGCTCTCTAAATGTGCCCTTCGTTTTATTGCTGCGTGAATACGGCATAGACAAAATGCACGCTTACGCCCGAAAGCTAGGCTTCGATTTCCTGGACCAGCCAGCCAGTCACTACGGCCTTTCCCTGGTACTGGGTGGCTGTGAGGTGAGCTTGGAACAAATGAGCGGCTGGTTCTTGGGTTTGGCCCGCCAGCAACGTTATTACTACGAGCGGCAGGGCCATTACGCCCCCCTAGACTGGGAAAAACCCAGTTTGCTGCAGGACGAGCTGCGATCTCCTTTAGATGACCTACAAGAACAATCTGGCCCAATTGGAGCTGGGGCAGGCTACGCAGTACTGCAAGCACTGCGCCAATTGGAGCGACCGAATGAAAGCGGTGAATGGCAACGATTTAGTGGTGACCGCAGTATTGCCTGGAAAACGGGTACCAGCTTTGGATTTCGCGACGCCTGGGCAGTAGGAAGCAGTCCTGATTACGTAGTAGCCGTCTGGGCCGGCAATGCTGACGGAGAAGGGCGCCCGGGTTTGGTTGGTGTACAGGCAGCCGCTCCCCTACTCTTTCAAGTATTCCGCTCCCTACCCAGAGGGCAGGACTGGTTTGAGTCTCCTTATGACGAACTACGCCAGTTACCTACTTGCCGTTCAACGGGCTATTTACGGGGGCCTTACTGTGCCGCAACTGACAGTAGCTGGAGCCCAAAAACGGGAATTAGGGGAGCGCCCTGCCCTTACCACCAACGCATATTTACGGATCGCAGCGGCAGCTACCGTACACAATTGTCCTGTGCCGCTGATGAAGATGTACGCCCAACTCCCTGGCTGGTTTTACCTGCCCGCGAAGCCTTCTTTTATCAGCGGGATCACCCAGAATACCGGCCGCTACCGGACTGGTCGCCAGCGTGCCGTGGATTGGCAGAAGCCAACGGAGCCGATCAATCCCCGATGCAATTGATTTACCCCAATAGCCCTGGGCGGATCAGTCTGGGCCGCAATTGGAAGGGGGAAAAGGTAGCAACGGTCTTTCAAGTCGCCCATCGGGAGCCAGAAACCAGTATACACTGGCACCTGGATGAGCAATACCTGGGCCGTACTAATCGCTTCCATAGCTTTGAACTGATGCCCGATCCCGGGAGCCATTTACTGACCCTTGTTGACGAGAACGGCTACCGTTTAAGTTATCACTTTGAGGTACTTTAGCCACTTAAAGAAGCCGTTTTAGCGAATTTTCGTTAAATCAATATTAAATCTCACTCCTTCCAAAAAGCTGGACGTAACAACTCTCTCCACTACTTCCCAGGGCCTAAAACGGATGATTAGTTGGCCAATCTCTTTTTTGCCTAAAATTATTTTGCTTCTTCCGCTCCAACCTTGGGTATTGCCGAATTTTTAGCGGCCTAACAATATAATTTCGAGCTTGGACATCACGGCCTTTTAATTTCTTGGATTTGTAACAGCTTTTTCCCCTTACTACTTTTGACTTGTCAATCAGAGAGAGCTACACTTCATTGATGCGGCTCGCAGCTAAAGCTGCTTTTCTGATTCTCTATTACGGCATGATCGACTTTAAGCTTTATACACTGCAGCTCCCTCAGGGAGCTGCTTTTTTATGGCAATTTGGTACCTTCGTGACCATGATAAAAGAACCTCAGGCACTTAATGATGTGGCGGAATTCCACCGTACTTTCCGTTTACCCGTCTTAGACCAACCGACTATTCCCGAGGCGGATAGATGCCGCTTGCGGATCAACTTATTACGCGAAGAGCTCAATGAGCTGGAGGAAGCCATCACCGACCAAGATCTGGTAGAGGTAGCGGATGCCTTAGCGGATATCCAGTACGTGCTCAGTGGCGCTATTCTAGAATTTGGATTAGCAGGTCACTTCGCTCAACTTTTCTCAGAAGTGCACCGATCGAATATGTCCAAAACTTGCGCTAGTCGCAAAGAAGCAGAAGCCACTCTGGAGCATTACGCTGAACTGGGTCAGGAAGGTTATATCGAAGCATCGGGAGATAAATTTCTCGTCTACCGTAAAAGTGATTCTAAGGTTTTAAAGAATGTCAACTACTCCCCAGCAGATCTGGCTGGCCAGTTGCCCTAAAGAGCAGCGCTATGGATGGATTTAAGCATCGGGGGCAACGACGTCAACTCATTAAACTATTACGCGAGAGCGGACAATTTGACGAGAAAGTACTAGAAGTAATGGCCAATGTACCGCGCCACGTTTTCATGAACAGCAGTTTTGCCGAATACGCCTATCAAGACAAGCCCTGGCCCATTGCTTGTGAACAAACCATCAGTCAACCGAGTACAGTAGCCAGACAGACTACTGCTTTACGACTATTGCCCAGACAGAAAGTACTGGAGATCGGTACGGGCTCTGGTTATCAGGCGGCTGTTCTTTCTTTATTAGGCGGAAGAGTATTTAGTGTCGAACGGCACGAGCCACTGTGGAAGCAAGCCAAGCTCACCTTAAAAAGGTTGCGGCTTAACCATGTTCGCTGTTTCTTGAGAGATGGTCAGGCTGGCCTACCAGAATTTGCCCCCTTTCAACGAATTCTCGTGACGGCTGCTGCTCCGGAAGTACCCAACTCCCTACTGGAGCAGTTGGAGGTTGGAGGCTTACTCGTCATCCCGGTAGGGCCGGCGGATGCAGAACAACGATTATTACGCATTGAGCGATTAGCCGGGGCGGATTACCAGACGGAAGACCTAGGCAGCTGTGCTTTCGTACCTTTTTTACCCGGACTAGTCGATTAGGGTTTAGTCAATTTAGGCTATGGCCTTGCGCTTCCCCTCTTTCAGTTCAAAGAGGAAGCCTTCCTCCGATAATTCCTGGTACTTCTCTTCGTCAAAAGCATATAGCCGCGCTGGGCGGTGAGCTACGCCTTCCTGCATACGATTCAGATCGATAAGCAGATTCATCGATAAAATCTTTTTCCGGAAGTTGCGTTTTTCTAGCCTGGTGTCCCAAATAGCTTCGTAGAGGTGCTGTAAATCCGTCAGCGTAAATTCTGTCGGGAGTAGCTCAAAGCCAATGGGGCGGGTACGGATGGACTTTTGCAGCTTATCAAGTGCATATTGTAGGATATCCTCGTGGTCGAAACCAAGGGTGGGCACTTCCTTAATGGGGAACCACTGGGCTGCACTAGCTACGCCCGCTGGCTGGGGGGTAAAGGTATCGACCCGTACCAGGCTGTAGTAGGCCACGGTAATAACACGGCCGAATTTGTGGCGATCTACTGCCCCGAAGGTATGTACCTGCTCTAGGTAAACATTCTCTAAACCGGTCAATTCCCGCAGTACTCGGTTGGCAGCATTATTGAGGTTTTCATCCGGCCGGACAAAGTAACCAGGTAGGCCCCAGAAGCCCTCATAAGGTGCTTCGTTACGATGGATCAAGAGGACCTTGAGATCACCTTCGTCAAATCCGAAGATGACGTTATCGACAGTAAATGCCGACTTGAAGTAATTGTCGAGATTCTGGCGAAGTGTCACTGATACGTTGGATAGGTGGCTAACTGCTGGGATTTCACTCCCAGACTGTATGATAGCACGAAGATACTAGATAACTTAGGATAAGTCACCCAATTGTGAAAAACATAACAATAAACGCCCGAGCAGAGTTACTCCGCCTAGTCTTCGAAGACTTCGATTTCGCGATTTTGCACGACTAGATCGGTGAACTTCCCCTTAAAGCGAGTAGCCTTTACGATGTGATTATCGATCCAATGGTAATTACCGCCACGGGGCTTATCCATCAGCATTCCGTGGTATTTGAAACCGTGGCGGTTGAGCCACTCTTCAGTGATTTCACGGTGCTCTTCGGTACGAGAGGTAAAAAAGGTGATGATGTGCCCTTCATCGTACCACTTGTTGACGATACGCAGAGCGTCAGGGTAAGGTAGGCAGGTGCCCATACGTTCCGGCTCTTCGTTGGGGATATCGTCGCAGACGGTGCCATCGATATCAACCAGGAAGTTTTTCACCCCGTCCTTCAGGACCGGGCTGATTAATTCTCCTTTCTCGTTAAAGGTCTCGTTAAGTCCGGCTGTTTCAGCTGACATAAAATAGCTTCCATTTGTTGAAGCCACAAAAGTACGACCATTTAGGCACCCACGCTACTATTTTGAGTTAGAGGATTGTTATTTCTTTGGTGGATTACGATGGCTAAGGCAGGAAGGTCTGTTTTTGGAGGGTTTAGGTCGTCGGCAAAGCCTCCTCCGTTGCTCGGCTTCGCCATCGTTGTTTAGCACTCGGCCAGAGGCCTCGGCGGTTTAGAACTTGCTTGCCTTCGGCGTCGCCTTGGATAGAGAAAAGAAAATAGATGCCTAAGGCTTAGGCGATGGCGTAGCCGAGCTCACCTTACAACTTTCGGTCGCTTGCGGCCGAAATAAACCAAAGCCGCCCGCAGGGCGCTTAAACATAGGAGGCTATGCCGACGACCTAAACGCTTAACCTCCTACCCAACTTCACACAATTCTTTACCTTCACCGATATGAAAGTAGCACTAGTTACCGGCGCTTCTTCCGGAGTAGGTGAAGCACTCGCTCCCCGACTTGCAAAGGCTGGATACCAGGTATACGGCATGAGTCGTCGCAGGGTGGATTTACCCGGCGTAATTGCTTTGCCCGCAGACATCTCCGATCAGGATGCGGTTAATGCCGTCATCAGCAAATTATTAGAGGAGACAGCTGGTCGCCTGGACGTAGTTGCTCACTGCGCTGGAATTGGCGGCGGCGGTCCAGTAGAGCAAATGCCCTTGGATAAAGCCCGCCAGATTATGGATACTAATTTCTGGGGAAGCTACCATCTGTGTCAGGCCTGCTTGCCGGCATTGCGCAAAGCTCCTGCGGGAAAACTGCTGCTGGTAGGCAGTATTGGTGGCTTTATGGGCATTCCTTTTCGCTCCGTCTATTGCGCCAGCAAAGCGGCTTTAATAACCCTTACCGATTCTTTGCGACTGGAAGTCATTCACAGCCCGCTGCAGGTCAGTTGTATCTGTCCAGGTGATATGGCCACCAATAGCATTGCTACTCAATTCCGGATGAAACCTGCGGAAGTACACGACCTCTACCGTAAAGCCTATCAGGCAGCAGATGATGGTATGGCCAATAATGTGGACCACGGGATGCCGGCGGAGGTAGTCGCCAAAAGAATGCAACAACTGTTGGGCAAGCGGAAGCTGAAACCGCGCTACATCATCGGTCCGCCGGTGCAAAGAGCGAGCACCGTAGCTAAACGATTATTACCGGCCCGCTGGTGGGAAAAGGTGCTAAAAAGTTATTACTCATGACCACTTGTGTTTTCCCAGGCTCCTTTGATCCCATTACTCGAGGCCATGTCGATCTAGTACGCAGGGCCAGTCCGCTTTTTGACCGCGTGGTAGTAGCCGTAGGTATTAATTCACAAAAGAAATACTTATTCCCGCTAGAGCAACGGATGGCTTGGCTACGCGAGGTTTTTGCGGATCAACCCAAAGTTGAAGTCGATAGCTTTGAAGGCCTGACGGCCCACTTTTGCAGCAGTATCAGTGCTAGCTATCTGCTGCGCGGACTGCGTAACGCCAGCGACTTTGACTACGAAAAAACCATCAGCCAACTCAATGAGATCGTAGGAGATGGATTGGAAACCATCTTCCTGATCAGTCGGCCGGAATTTTCGCACATCAGCTCTACTATCGTCCGGGAAATCATTAAGGGGAATGGTGATGCCAGTCCCTTTGTGCCTGAAGAATTGCACGGGAAATTACTACTCGCTTAATCCCTATTAGTATGGCTTCAAGAACTGGTATAATGCGGTACTTTTTTTATCTGTCCCTATTTGGTTGTTTGGCTTGTTCAAGTCAAACAAGAGAAGGGGTAATAGCGATTCCTTCTGAGGACCTCCCCTACCAGGAGCCCCACCGCAACCAGTTCCACTTTAGCCCCGACAGTATGTGGATGAATGACCCCAACGGCATGGTCTATTACGAGGGTGAGTACCACCTGTTTTACCAATACTACCCCGA
>JBCCDS010000070.1:0-27493 GCA_039030655.1 Bacteroidota bacterium
ACCATGCAAACCGCTCTGATTCCGATTTACAATATTGCACTGGCTATGGGAGATATCCTCAAGGGCGACTACAGCATGAGCCTGATTGGAGTCGTTATCCTCGCCTCGCTGGTATACGGCTTGATCGCCCTGTGGTTTGCTGGTCGGACTTTCGGCAACGAGAATGTCGTGACTGGCCAGCAGGTGAAGATGAAGGATTTGCTGCGACCTTAGCCGGGTTTACCCAGCGCTACGCGCCGGGGGTTGACCTTCCGCCAGGGCGGAAAGGGTTTAGGTCGGGCCAGCAAGCTGTCCTCCCGTTGTAACGAGCTCGGCTTGGCTGAGCGCTTTCACCATCCATTTTCATGGCAGAAAGAAGGAAGGGAGATTGCTGCGATGGCGTAGCCGAGCCCATTACAACTTGTGGCCGCTGGCGGCCAGAATAAACCAAAGCCGCCCGCAGGGTGCTTAAACGGAGGAGGCTCTACCGACGAACTAAACCCCTGGTGCCATGCACCAGCTAAACCCAGAAAGTCTTGGCACTATGCGCCAAGACTTTCTATTTTGCATCTGATGCTTCGTTTTCTCAAATCTTCCCGTTCCGAACGGCTGGCTGAGCTCGATGACGCCAGTTTGCTGGCCCGCTTTCAGCAAAGCGGTCGGGCAGAAGATTTGACGCCGCTCTTCGAGCGCTATCTGGAGCTGACCTATAGTCTTTGTTTGCGCTATTTAGGTACCGCAACCCGGGCCGAGGATGCGGCTATGGAATTGTTCAGCTTCCTGACCGATAAGCTTCCTAGTCAGGAAGTGAGCAATTACCGCTCCTGGCTACAAACGGTAGTACGCAACCACTGCCTGATGCAGTTGCGACGAGAAAAGCGCGAAGTACTGGAAAATAGTAGCACTTTTGATGTGCAATTGCACGATCAGCTGCATCAATACGATGAAACGCCGGAAACGGATGACCGGATGGCGGGTCTGAGTGATTGTATTGCTCAGCTCAAAGAACAACAAAGACAGTGTGTCGAGTTGTTTTACCTACAGGAGGGCAACACCTATAAATCCATCGCAGACCAATTAGGGCTGGAGCTGGGGAAAGTGCGTTCGTTTATACAGAATGGTCGCCGCAATCTTCGCCTCTGCCTGGAAACTAAGTCAACCACTAATACGCAACCATCAGCATCGTGAATCCAAGCCAATCGACAGCTAAGCAGGAACTACTGCGCCGCTACCTACGCGGCGAGGTAGGCCCGCGTGAGGAGGCGGAGCTACGCGCCCTGGCCCGGGAAGATGATGCGCTGGCTGCTGCCCTGGCGGGGATCGATGCCCATCCCGAAGAGGATCATCTGGCGGCCTTGGAAAGATTGCGGACTCAACTACCCCGAGCAGCCGCCAGCCGTCGACCACTAGCGGGCTTTTCCCTGCGCCGCATCGCAGCTACAGCTCTGTTGCTACTTGCGGTCGGTGGTGCCCTCTGGTATTTACCCCAAGCTTTACAGCAGCAAGACGCTGCTTTCAGTCAAACGGTAGAGGCTGAAGGTGCTTCGGCCCCAGCAGCTGATCAGGCTACCACCACCAACGAAGCAGCACAGGAGATGGAGGCCGAAACTACTAGTCCCGCTGCGGAGGAGTTGGCCCGAGGAGACCGAGATGCCTTAACGGAATTAGGTACTAATGCGTCCGTGGAAGCAGCTGCTCCAAGTCTCGTCCAGCCAGTTCCAGCATCCCCTCCCGTTCTGGCGGATGTCCCGCCTCCACCGCCGCCGCCAGCCCCCCAAGCCGTTGAAACTGTTATTGATGGGGTTGCACTTAATGAGGAAGCTCCTGCTCCGGTTGATGCTGGCGTCAGTCTGGATGCAGAACCGCAAGCAGGTGCTCGGCGTCAAGAATTCGACCCCACGGCCTTCAGTTATCCCACGGATGAGGAGGGCGAAGAGGTCGTGACCGAGGAAGCCCCTCTCCCAAGCTCGGCAGGAGGAAGCGGCGGTCCGCTCATGATTAGTGGCTCCGTCACCGATGAAGACGGCAATGCGATCGCGGATGCCGAAGTACGAGTAACCGGAGCGGCACTCGGCGAAAGAACCAATGACAATGGCTTTTTTAGCTTTCCCGGTGACGCCACCATCCGTCAACTAATTGTAGAAGCGGATGGGTTTGAATCGCAAATTTTTGTACTCCCGCAGGTCGCAGACGTTTTGCCGGAATCTTCCCCGGGCAACCAAAGCTCACGGGAGCGATCCAATGTCCCTCCTCGCGACCACTTAGCCCTCGACCAAGCTACGGATGATGAAGCCACTGCTAACGTTATTCGCCTAAAACGACGCTCACCACCTTCAGCTGAAGATCTTGACCTGACTTCCAGTTCGACCATCTACCCCAATGACCAGCCGAGTATCGTACGGGTAACTGGCGGGATGCGCGCCCTGCGGCAAGCCGTATTGGACAATAAACCGGCCGACTTCGGCACGGGACGGGTACGCGTCAGTTTCCTCGTCCAAGCTAACGGCTCCCTGACCGACTTCCGGCTACGGGGAGATGCCTCGCCAGCCCTCCAGCAATACGTGCAGACCTATCTGCAGCAATCTACTGAGTGGCAGCTCATCAGTGGTGATGAAGCTAAATCGGTTTCGATCCGCTTCCGTTTTGAGTAATAGAAACGGAGGCTGTCATTTGGCCTCTCCCCCGGCCCATCTCCGAGGGAGAGGGGAGACTTATTATTCAACCTTCAGACAATCCTCTTGAAAAGCCTGGTTCCCTCTCCTCCGGAGAGGGTTAGGGAGAGGCCAAAAGGGGAATTTTTTGATAGTTGCCAGTAGCAAGCGTAGCTAAGTTCAGACTATCTTTACCCCATGCGCTACCTCCATTTCCTCGTTGCGGCTTTATTCATCCTCTTCGCCTACTGGCAGCTCAATGATCCAGACTGGTTGCTGTGGCTCTTATCCTATCTCATTGTCGCCCTGGTAGCTGGCTGGCAGGCTTATGGGGGCGCCCCCCGCAAATTCATTGCCTTTAGTATGGGCTTTATGGTAGCTCTACTCATCAACCGCGTACCAGACCTGATCGATTGGTTGCAGCAGGGTACACCCTCCATCGTAGAAGAAATGAAAGCCGAGGAGCCTCACATTGAATTGACCCGGGAATTTCTGGGGCTGGCCATTTGTCTGGGGACGCTGGTTTTTTACTACTTACGATTTAAACCCAGAAGCACCACTGGTTGAAGAATACTAAGCTGCCTTGAAATTTCCGAAAAAATCAAGCTTACTGGCCTTCGCCATTATTTACGCGATCCTGCTTACACCAGGCATTTGGCTCATCTTCAGTTTCAATGCTTTTGGTGCGGGTAACCATAAATCCTTCTTGGAAAAAAGCATTGAAACCTTTTTTTTCTTCCCGGGAGTGCATCTTTTGGATCCTTCGATCAGCAATCTGCAATACCTGTTGTTTTACCTAATCAACACCCTCTTTTGGACGATGGTGTTCGCAGCCTGCGTTGGAGCGACCAACAAATTACGAGCTCAACCGTAGGAAATCTAGCAGTCTAAAAGCTTTACTCCACCCCCACGGCTCTTATCCCCCACTCCAAACGGCAATCGATATTGGAGTTGGTCGTCTCGCCGGGGGAAATGACCAACTCAAAGCGGAACTGCCCGCTCTCTACCAGCTCGGTGAAATTACGCAAGCTGGGATTCATCCGGATGGTCTGCTGGCGACGGCCAAAGAGATCGTCAGCGCTGAAGAGCACGTCGAACTCGGTGCAGCCGGTGGTTTGATTGGTAGGGCAAATGCGCAGGTCGACCCGGCGCAGTTGGCTAAAGTCTTCCCCCGACAGGGCCGTCAGGCGGGCGAAGAGGCCGCCGATTTCATCGACCTGATCGCGGTTGACGTTATTATCGGTCAAGGCGGCATCGAAGCGACTCTCTACCACTGCGCGGGAAACTACGAAGGTCTGAAAGGAAGGAAGTCCGGCCGGAAATACGAAATTGAGCGGCTCGTAGGTGATCTCGAACAGGCTTTCCCGATTGTCGGAGGGGCAGCCGGTCAGCATAACCGCTGCTGCAAGAATGAGTAGTAGTCGAAGCATAGGTAATAATAACGCTTTTGGGGCGGGGAAATTTTAGCTTAAGGGTTAAGCAGTCTTTACGCTGCGCAAGGTTTTGCTAGCTTCAGCTATCGCGCCAGGATATCTAGTGCGCTCAAGATTAGCGCGGACTAAAGTCCGCTTAACCGCAAGCCAAAACATTCGGGGAATGTTTTGACCTGCGGAAGTACAAAAAGATCGTACATATTTCTATCTTCCTTCCCACTATGGGAGAGGAAAGAGTAACAATAGCCAAGGAGGAGACGATGGCTTCCTTCATCCGCAACCTGCTCAACGATGTGCAGGCGATGGAATACATGCTCAAAAATGAGCTGTTTGAGACCGATACTATTCGTATTGGTGCTGAGCAAGAGATGTGTCTGGTCGATAAAAAGACCTACAAGCCAGCGCCCCTGAATATGAAAGTGCTCAAACGCATCAAAGAGTACGACTGGGCCACGACCGAAATCGCCAAGTTCAACCTGGAGAATAACTTATCGCCCCAGGTCTTTACCGGCAAGGCCCTGTCATTGCTGGAGCAGGAGAACCTGGAGCAAATAGCCATCGTGCGTGAAGCCGCCAAAAAGGCGGGGGCTAAAGTCGTACTCACGGGTATCTTGCCTACCCTGCGCAAGTTTGATCTGGAGCGGGAGAACCTAACCCCCAAGCCGCGCTATAACGCCCTGATCGATGCGATCAGCGCCCAGACTACCGACGAAACCTTCGAGCTGCGCCTCAACGGCATCGACGAAATTCTGGTCAAGCACGACTCTCCTCTCTTGGAGGCTTGTAACACCAGCTATCAGGTGCACCTACAGGTAACCCCCGCTACTTTCGTGCCGCTTTACAACATCGCCCAAGCCCTGGCAGGGCCGACGATGGCCATTGCTGCCAATTCGCCCATCGTGTTCGGTAAGCGGCTCTGGCACGAAAGCCGCATCGCCCTCTTCCAGCAGGCCCTGGACGTACGTACCTCCCGCAACCACCTGCGGGAACGCTCGCCCCGGGTCAATTTCGGTTCCGGCTGGTTGGAAAACAGTCTGTTGGACATCTATCGCGAGGACATCGCCCGATTCCGGGTCTTATTAGGAACGGACATCGAAGAGGATAGCCTGGAAACCCTGGCAAAAGGCAAGGTGCCTAAGCTGCGCGCTTTGCAGGTCCATAATGGTACTGTGTATCGCTGGAACCGCCCCTGCTACGGCATCAGCGGCAACGGCATGCCGCACCTACGGATCGAAAACCGAGTGATCCCCGCCGGGCCTACCATCCTAGACGAAACGGCCAACGCCGCCTTTTGGCTGGGCTGTATGGTGGGTATGGGCCACGAATACAAGGATATTCGCGAACACATCAGCTGGGCCGACGTGCGCGACAATTTTGCCAAGGCCGCTCAATTCGGGACGGATACCAAATTTACCTGGTTTAATGATCGCAAGGTGGCGGCCAATGATCTAATCCTACAAGAGTTGCTGCCGCTGGCCCGGGCAGGGCTCCAAGCCCGGGATATTGCTCCGGATGACATCGACCGCTATCTAGGTGTCATTGAAGAACGCGCGAAAGCCCATTGCTCGGGGGCACGCTGGCAGTTACGCTCCTATACCAAGCTGCGGGAAGAGGTCAACCAAGACGAAGCACTCTCCGTCCTCACCGACCGTATTTACTATAACCAGTTGACGGAACTACCCGTCCATCAATGGAAACTCGCAACTCCAGCGGACCTGAAGAACTACCGGCCCATTGGGCTCCGAGTAGAAGAATTTATGACGACCGACTTGGTTACTGTCTATGAAAATGATCTGTTGGAACTGGTCGTCGACATGATGGATTGGAAGAAACTTCGCTACTTGCCCGTTGAAGACAAAGATGG
Source organism: Bacteroidota bacterium (assembly GCA_039030655.1). Taxonomy (GTDB): domain Bacteria; phylum Bacteroidota; class Bacteroidia; order Chitinophagales; family Saprospiraceae; genus Neolewinella. Next base: position 5,928 of record JBCCDS010000070.1, read on the forward strand.
CAACCTGGTAGGTTTAGTCACTACTCGTCACCTTTTACGTTACTTCACCCAAAAAGGCCGTAGCCCGCTACCTGGCCAGAAGGAAGTGGTTTCCGTGAAAGACATTATGATTAACAACCCCATCACGGTGCCTGCTTCTACCACGATGAAGGAGGCAATGAAGCTGATGCGCGAAAAGAAAATTGGCTGCCTGCCCGTGGTAAAAGACCAGGAACTGATTGGCCTAATTACCGAGATGGATTTCTTGCGGGTGACGGGGCGTTTGATTGACCGATTGGGATAAATGGGTTTACCGCTGCCGCTGGCAGCGGGGTTTACCTTCCGCCAGGGCGGAAAGGGTTTATTCTGGTCGCCAGCGACCAGAAGTTGTAACGGGACTCGCCTACGGCATCGTCTAGCTGTCTTTGTTCTTTATTCTGTTCTCTTTGCTCTAATCCAACCAAGGCGACGCCGTAGGCAAGCCAGTCCTAAACCGCCGAGGCCTCTGGCCGAGTGCTAAACCGCGATGGCGTAGCCGAGCAACCGGAGGAGGCTCTGCCGACGAACTAAACCTCTATAGTTTTTCCAGGCTCTATCTCCACATTCAACACTTTCAGCACAAAAGAGCCTTTTGGCCCATCGGCCATACAGCGTTTCATGGCAGCCTGTAGGCTATTCATGACTAAATCATACTCGCCCGCAATATGGGTACTCAGCTGATTGGTGGCGATTCGCAGCCCTTCGGTTTGCTTCAAATCCTGAATAAAAGTAATGATCGGCCTTTCATATTCGGGCGTTAAGGGGTAGTAGCTGATCTCAACGGCAACTTGCATATGGCTATTGGGCTTGTTGGTAGGCGTACAGGGCGGCACCTACTGTACCCGCCTTATTCAGCAGTTTAGCCGGCAGTATAGTTGCTTCAACTTCCAAATACTTCTCGTACTCTGTAAAGGATTTACTGGCACCACCACCTAGCAGAATGCAGTCGGGAGAGAAGATACGTTCGATGTGCAGGAGGTACTCATTGAAACGTTTACCAAAATCTTTCCAGCTCATATCCTGATCCTTGCGCACCCGGTTAGAGACGTACTTCTCGGCAATTTTTTTCATGTCCTTGAGATACATCGAGCCAAACTCCATATTGGGCACCAGCTCGTTGTGGCGAAACAGCGCTGCGCCAAGGCCCGTACCTATGGTGATCATGATGGTGGTACCTCGCTGGTACTTGCGACCGGCACCGAATTCCATTTCGGCGATACCCGCAGCATCGGCGTCATTCAGGGCATGAATACTGCCTTTAAAATCCTTGCCAAAAGTTTTCACGATTGAAGTCCCGATCCAGGCCTTATCAATGTTGGAGGCTGAACGTGAAACTCCGTTGTGGACAATAGCGGGAAAACCCAGGCCGACAGGGCCTTCGTAATCAAAGTGTTTGACCAACTCCTTGAAGGTCTTGGCCATGGCCTTGGGCGTAGCTGGTGCCGGGGTCTCCAGGCGAAAGCGCTCAGATACCATTTCGCCCTTTTTGATGTCAACTAAGCCGCCTTTAAATCCCGTGGCGCCCACATCGACGCCCATAATAATATCCTGTGCCATAGTAACGCGAAGTAACGCAATTTTGGGGTTTTAGTTGAGTTCAATAGTTATTGAAACCAACCGAAGTTTGGCTTTTGATGATCTTTTTCGAGACTAAATCTAAATACATGCACCGTTTTGTGGCCCTTGCCCTACCCTTTTTTGCCCTTTCGCTTGCGCTATGCTTACCATTTAGCAGTCAGGCTCAGGATGAATTTTCTACCCAATCCGTTACCGTTTTTAAAAACGGAACGGCTTTTTATCATCAGCGTGCTGAGCTGCCTGTAGATGGGCGAATGATCCACGATATCCCGCTGCCTTCGGTCGCCAGTACGGAATTGGACCCCAGTGGACAACCCATCAGTCGCCCGATCCGAGCTAAACTAGGCACGGCTACTTTTCTATCCGATGATAATGACATCGTCAGCTACTGGACCAGTCGTAAGGCCACCGAAGCGGAGCGGCGCTTCGCCGGGCCGAGAGAGCTGTTTCAGGCTAATATCGGCAAGACGATAAGTTTAAGAACTCGCCAAGGAGAAAGCATCAGTGGAGAAATATCTGCCATCCAATCCATTCAGCAAAGCTCTACTAGCCTGGGCCTGAGCAGCAGCCACCTATTGCTCAAGACCGCCACCACCTACCACCTGGTTGCTTTAGCAGATATCAGCAGTTTTGAATTGGCCAACGATGCGCTTACGCAACCTCTAGCCGCTGTAAGTACGCAGCCCACCCACCTCAGCCTAGAACTAGACCGCCCCACGCGAAGCGCGGAAATTGACCTCACCTTCTTGACCGATGGTCTGAGCTGGGTACCTCAATATAAAGTAGAGCTATTAGGAGATCAGCGCCTAAATCTCCAGCTTTTTGCCACCATTTTGAACGACCAGGCCGACCTGGAGAACATTCAACTACAACTAGCTGTGGGGCAGCCACAATACATCTTCTCCCACATAGCCGATCCCTTTTTTAATCGAGGCGGAGTAGCCAGTTTTTTACAACAATTATCAGGTAGAAATAGGGGGTTCACTCAGGATATGAACCAGATGAGTAACGTCATCACCAGCCAACGGGCAGCTTACATGATGGAAGCCGAAATGCCTCAGGTCCGGTCCAGCCTCAACGATGCCGACCTATACTTCTTCGGTATCAGCGACTTCAGCCTGGGTCGCGGTCAAACCGCCAATGTGCGGCTATTGGAACAAGAAGTGGAATACGAAGACAAATACACCTGTAACCTGGGCACTAGGGAAGGTCCAGGAAATACCTATCGCGTCTGGCACGAACTCTGTTTCAAAAACAGTAGTGAGCACCCGCTTACGACGGGTATGATTCTCTACTACAGTAGAAATGATGAGCAGTACGAACCCATTGGTCAGCAGCAATTAGACTTCATTCCACCCGGCGGAGATGGCCAGGTTAAAATGTCGATCGCTACCGAAATCTTCGTTGATCAGGAAGAACGAGTAGGCAATCGCCAGTACGCAGAGCGCTTCAGCCGCCACTACCGCGATCATACCATTACGGTGAAGCTCAACAATTTCAAGGATAAGCCCGCTACCATTCGCTTACGGCGCTCCGTCAATGGCTACCTCCTGAGTAGTGAAGTAGATCCACGCAATATCAGCGATGGCATCCTGGGCGAAAGCAATAACCAGAACAACAATTACGAATGGGAGCTAGAACTCACTGCCGGTGAAGAGCGCGAGCTACAAATGGTGCTGCGTATCTGGAACTAGGCAGTTGCTAAAACTGCTCTGGCCAGGCCTCGGCTTCAATGAGTAAGCGACGCTCCAGCAGGCGATCCAGGTGATTGAATTCCAGTAAGACTAAAGTTCCGTAACCAATTTCAGTACGGGCCTGAATACTGTATTCCATCAAAACAAAATGATCCTTCCAGCGGTCAAAACGCGGATGAAATAGTCGAACCGGTCTACGGCTTTCGGGCTCTACAATGGTAGCTACGTTACTGCCTTTACGGAGATTGCAGGTCCGGCAGGCCAGCGCCAAGTTGTCGGGATCGGTGGAACCACCGTGTTTTTCGGCAATGATATGGTCGATATGGTGGCGGAAGTAGGCGTAGGCTTCAGGAAATCCGCAGTATTCGCAGCAATCCTGGGCGCGCTCGCGCACCAGTCTTTTCATTGCCGCAGGAATATAGGTAACACTCAAGCTCGCTGACGTAGCGCGTACAGCTTGGCCATGCGAATCATATGCTCGGCCAATTCGTAGTTACGGATTTCTTCCGCCTCATCGATAGTCAGCACCCCAGCGCGCTTTTTAGCCGTCAACTGGGTCAATCTTGCTTCCTCTGCTTCCGTTGCCCGATAGCCCATAATATCTTCTACCGAAGGAGAAGAAGCCAGCAAAATAACCACTTTATTGACCGGATCCAAAGAGTCGGACATGTGCAAGGAAGCATTGGTTCTGTCCAAAAATAACGGAAAAAAAAGATATTTGGTTCCCGCTCTTGCTTTCACCCCCTACTAAATGCCTCCGTATGATCATCAGATTAGCCAAAAACGAACAGGACTTAAGTCAAATTCTGGCGCTACAGGCCCTCAATCATTCCTCAACGGTTACTGAAGATGTGGCCCAATCGCAGGGTTTTGTCACCGTTAAACACGATCTCAACGTCCTAAAGCGCATGCACGAAGCTGCACCATCAGTAGTCGCTACTGTATCAGAAAAAGTAGTGGCTTATGCATTAGCCATGACCACCGATTTTAAACAAGAGCTACCAGAGCTAATCGGATTTTTTGTCCAGTTGGATAAAGCTACTTATCAAGGCCGTCTACTGCGAGATATCCCTTATCTAGTGATGGGCCAAGTCTGCGTAGCCGTCGAAGCTCGCGGACAACGGCTCGTTGATCAGATGTATGATTTTATGGAACAGACTTACAGGCAGCAATACGACCTCTTCGTCACGGAAGTAGCCGCAGACAATACGCGCTCCATGCGAGTACACGAACGCGCTGACTTTGTCGAATTATTCCGTCACCGCGACCTGGGGAAAGAATGGGTGATGCTCGTTAAAGAATGGAATTCGTAATTTTAGCAGCCAATAAATTGTAGACTCCAAAACTGCCCTTAGTGCTTCGCTCCATTGCTCTTGCCTCCGTCATTGCCGCCTTTGCGATCGTTCTATTTTACTACGGAGACCTTCCCGCTAAAGTTCCGACTCACTTTGATCTGAATGGAGAAGCGGATGCCTTTGGCAACAAAATCTGGCTGTGGTTCCTGCCCGCACTTAATTTGGGGCTTTATGCGCTGCTGGGCAATATTCACCGCCTCCCCAAATCCATGTTTAACTACCCGGTGAAACTAACTAAGGAAAATGAGGAACGCCAGTTTGACAACATCGTATTGATGAACCAGGTACTGCGCGCTTTTTTGTGCCTAGGTATTGCTTACACTTGTTGGAGCATTGTTGCTACTGCACTTGGTCGAAGCAGTGGGCTTAGCGACTGGTTTTTCTGGGTCTTCACTATGGGTACTTTTGCCATAGTAGGCTATTTTGTCCGGCGTTCTATACAACTGAAGTAAACTTTAATACGGTGCGGCCGGGCTCCGCACGGGCGAAGGCTAAATCAGTAGCATATCCATTAGTCGTGCCTCTTACTGCGACCATCCCCGCGTGGAACGCGGGTTTGGTTCGCACTGGCGAAGGTAACAAGCATCAGATAGCGCAGGACAGAAAGACCTGCGGAAGTACTTAAATTGATGACCTGATTCATATGAGTATCTATATGTTGTACTTCCGCAGGTCTACATCCTTACTTCTTGTTCTTTGCTGGCTACTAGCTTGTGGTGGTGATGCCCCCAGTAGCGATTCTTCCTCAGCAGGTCCTACCGACGCCCCTCCCAACATCATTTTCTTGCTGGCAGATGATATGCGTCAGGATATGATGAGTTTTGTCGGCAACCCCATTATGCAAACGCCTAAGCTGGATCAACTGGCTCGGGCGGGGATTTACTTTAACAACGCCTTCGTCACTACGGCCATTTGCAGCGTGAGTCGGGCGAGCATCATGAGTGGTCAGCACGCCCGACGACATGGTCTTTGGTGGTTTGGGCGCCCCTTCAGCCCCGAAGCCTGGCAGGAAACTTACCCCATGCAGTTGCAGCAAGCCGGCTATAAAATTGGCTTCATCGGAAAGTATGGCCTCGGCAATTATTCAGTAGCCGCCGAGGATTTCGACTACTGGGCCGGCTTCGATGGTCAAGGGCAATACGTTCACCAAGATGAAACCGGCAACTACTTACACCTGACCCGCTTAATGGGCAATCAAATGGTCGATTTTTTAGACCAGTATGGGCAGAGCGATGCGCCTTTCGCCCTTTCGGTCAGTTTTAAAGCACCACATTGCCAGGACGGAGAACTCGGAGACAAAATTTTCCCGGCCGATAGTGCCTACCTCGACCTCTATCGAGACTTAGAGTGGGTAAAACCTGCTCAGGCCAGGCTCACCGGCGTGCATTCCACCCAATTTCGGGCAGACAATGAAGCTATTATCCGTCACGATATCCGTTTTAGCGATCCCGCTACGCGAGCGGAGAGTTACGGGGGCTACCATCGATTAGTACACGGCATTGACGTGCAAGTGGGTCGCCTAATGGAAGAGCTGGAAGCCCGCGATTTGGCCGACAACACCATCATCGTCTTTACGAGCGATCACGGTTTTTTCCTGGAGGAGTACGGCTTCGGCGGCAAGTGGTTTGGCCACGAGCCTAGTGTGCGCATCCCACTGATCATCTATGATCCACGACCTACTGCCCCCAAGGGCATCAAGATCAACGAAATGGCCCTCAACATCGACCTAGCCCCTACCCTACTCGCCATGGCTGGGTTAGAACCACCTTCCGCTATGCAAGGCTACCCGCTGACCTTGACCTACGAAGGTAGTGGCCCAGAAAACTGGCGGCAGGATTTTTTCTACGAGCACATCATGCCACCTCCTACAGAGGTACCCGTATTCCTCCCAAGTACGCAAGGGGTGATCAGCCTGGAAAATAAATACCTGGAGTACTACACCGGTTGGACTGTTGAGGAAGTCTACGACCCCGAATTGTACGACCTTCTCCAGGATCCGCTGGAGATGAACAATCTGGCCAACTCAGCGGATCAGGTACAGCTACGAGACCAGCTCTACGCCCGTATGCTGGAGTTGAAGAAGGAAGCAGAGTAAATCTAGTCCCAATCCCGCCCTAATTCAGGTCCCCAGGCCTTCGGCCAGGTATAGGGAACTTGATCAAAGAATAAGCTTTGTGGCTCAGCTGCCCGTGGGTCTTGGTAACGATGCATACGGGTCGTAAGCTCCTGCCGCAGAAAGCGCAAACTGCGGGCAAAAGCGGGGTCGTAAATGACATTGCGTAGCTGATCGGGATCCTCAGGTAGGTAATACAATTCTTCTGCGGGCCGCCGACCGAAAGCCAGATTGTAGCGGTGCGCGCCACGGAGGTTGTAAGCGTCCGTAAAGAGCGCTCGTTTCGTTGGTCCGTCATCGCAGTCGCCGAAGGGGCCAATACCTGGATTAATCGACTCGGGATCACCCGCCGGCCAGCGCTCGGGAAAAAAATTGCGGATGTAGAGAAAGTGCTCAGTGCGTACTGCCCGCATGGGATACCCCGTCTGATCAAGCCGGATATTCGCGTGCCGCTCACGGCCTAAAAAGACGAGCTCACGCTCAGAAGGATGAGGGTCGGCCTGGCCTTTTAGTAAGGGCAGTAAACTACGGCCTTGCAGCTGAGACGACGGGGGTTCAGCAGCCGTTACTTCCTGGATAGTGGGTGCCAGATCGATCAAAGAGACCAGGGCTGAAGGTCGGCTGTTGGTTGCTAAATCTCCCGCTGGCCAGGAAATAACCAGGGGTATGCGCGTACCGAGATCGTAGAGGTTGGCTTTGGCCCGCGGAAAGGGCATCCCATTATCACTGGTCATGATGATCAGGGTATTATCCAGTTCGCCGGCCTGGCGCAGCTGCTCAATAATCGCCCCACACTCGCGATCAAAGCGCTCAATTTCTGCGTAATAATCCAGAATGTCATTGCGCACAACTTCGTTATCTGGCCAGCAGTCGGGAACCACTACTTTATCCGCATTGAGTCCTGCTGCTTGACCACTTCCCGGATCATAAGGACGATGTGGATCGAAACTGCCGAACCAAAAACAGAAGGGCTGACCAGGAGCATGACTTTCCATAAAAGCCGTAAAATTTTCAAACTGTGGCCCAGCGGGATTGTGGTCGGCATAGCCTCCTTCGATAGCACTGCCCGGTGCCCAACCTTTACGGCTCATCCCGACGGCATAACCATCTCTGGCCAACTGTTCAGCGTAATTAGGGTAAGAGCTGTTTAGAGGGCCATAAAGGTTGCCTGCGCTTGCTAAAGCAATGGCGTGTCGGCCCGTTAAAATGGCTGCCCGACTGGGGGAACAAGAAGGACTGGAAATGAAGGCCTGCTCAAAAAGCACCCCTTCCTCCGCTAAGCGGTCGAAAGTAGGTGTACGCACCGTTTCGTCGCCGTAGGCCCCTGCGTGAGGGTAAGACCAATCATCGGCAATGAGCAGGAGAATATTGGGCGGCCGCTGCGCTCCGAGCGCCGAAGTAAGCGACAAAAACAGAATAAGTAATTGATTACGCATAGTACTAAATTGACGAAAACGTAGCCACTGAGCCCTTAATCAGTATTCAGCAAATGCTCGGCAGCTAGCACTAAAAACAGGTAATTGGTGGCGCCACCGCCCATAACGTACTCGGTCTGTTGCCAGAAGAAGGGCCATTCCTTCATTTCCGGCAGATCGGGTCGAATGAGTGCCGTCCCCGAAGCTACTCCTCCGGGTATGTAGGACCAATCAGCTCGGTTGACACCGTAGGCGACCGTCACCGAATTAGAACCGATCCCACTAGCCAGAGAAGCGGTGTTCTCTCCCGGATGCACGCCTAGAATGAACTGCAGTGAGGCCTGCATTAAGCGATCCATTTGGAAATCTGGAAAGGCCTGGTGCCAGAAGTACAGCTTGACCCCAAAGGCCTGAATATTCCAGCCAGCCCCCCAGATGTTGGGCTTGTAAGGGACACCGTAGGGTGAGTCCGTTCGGGCGGCTTCGTTCAATCCTCCGAGGTATTCATAGGTTGCAAAGTTGAAGCTGGAGATAAAAGCTTCATCCTTAATCAACGGCAGACAACGGCCGAGTGCCCAGCCACTATTGGCAATATCCGCTTCTACTTCCTGACGGAGACTTATTAGCTCTGCCAGATAAGGTTCTGCCTCCGTGGCCAGAATCAGCTCCGCCAGGGCCTCCAGGCGAAATTGTACCCGCCTGGCCCGACCTGCGGAAGTACGATACAAAACCTCTGCTACTTCCAGACATTCCCGGCTCAGTTCCGGATTAGAACTACGCAATACGCGTGCCGCAGTAGCCAGTCCTGCTGCCACGATCAGCTCACGATCCGGGTTGTCTTCGGTGAATACCCAGCGATCATCGGCCCAACCAGAATAGAGCGGAGCGGCAGGGTGCGTCTCCCGATTAAAAGCGGGGTTATAGACTAAATTGTCGGTCATAGCCGCCCCATCACCCAGCATCACGTACTGCCGCAAATCCGGGCAGATGATGCCACGATACAAACGCCCCAGGCTGCGATAGCCGCCTAAAACCGTCAATAAACCATGCTCGATTTGTTGTAGAAAATCATCCTGCCCATCGGGCTGATGGATCTCCACTAGCCGCTGCTCCTGATCAATGGTGGTGGCATCATAACTAATTCCAAATTCTTCGACCATGAGGGCCAGTCGGCGGATGGTATTGATCTGCGATTCTACGCGCAGGTCATAGTCGCCGGCATCGTGCCAGCCACCCTGGTTCAGTCCAGGCACTGGATCGCCGGCTTGAAAATCAGTGAGCGTTTCCGTCCCTTGCTTATACCCATCAAAGTGGTTAAGGTCCGTGGGGGCCATGCGCGCATCATCCAGGTGGCAGTAATCGTGCCAGACCCGATATTTCTCATTAACGCGCATATGGCACATCTGCACCGGCAGGAAATATTCCATAACGGGTTGCCAGGCGCTAGTGGTATAGAGATCAGGATCGATGCGAAAAGTTCGGCTGTATTGTCCTCGGTAGCGAAAACGGTAAAGTCCGGGACGGCTGATGTGGGAAAAATCATAACGGTAGTACTGGTAGCGGAGGAAGCGCCCCCAGGGCTCGGGACGAAGGCGGTCCTCGTATTGCCAACTGTTAAAATCGCTACCTGCTCTCGGCAGATTCGGGCGGTATTCTGCAGGATCTATAAAAATTACCTCATGCTCCGCCTCTGGTTTGTAGTACTCCAGTCCTACATCGGGCACAATTGGGTCGTTGGGGTCCTGTTCGATAATGAGAAATTTGGACTCCCGCGGGTGGTAGCCTAGCTGACTCAATTGCAGTACTGGTGCGGACAACCAATCTGGATCGATCTTGGCTTCAATCGTCCAGCTCAGAGCGTTTTCGCTGACGCCAGCAGGAAGTAGGCTGCGTACAATGTACCAACCATTATTATGATTACCCCGACCGTCAAGTAATTCCAGCGGCACTTCCTCCGATTCAATGATCAAGTGTTGTCCTCTTCTTCCTGGTGCTACTTCGAGCTGATGCCCACTGGCCAGCGGGCTGGCGATGATTCGCCCTTCGGCGTCCTGCGCGACACCGTCAGCTTGACGGGGAAAGAGCCCATTGGCTTGATCCAGCTGCCAGGGCAAGCCAAAGAGATGCGTAGGAAACAACTCAAAATTAAAGCCCACTTTACCTACCCATTCCTGGGGTAAGGGCTCATCCAGATCGACCGTAACTTTTACGGTAGTGGGACCTACAGCCTCTACCCGAATCTCATAAGCAAAGTGTAAATCTGGGTAGTTGATGGGGTTAAACCCTTGGCCATTTTTGCTGCTATCTGGATACCACATGCGTTGCGTGAGAACTCCTGCTTCACGATCAACGGTTTTAGGGCCAGCTTTAGGCACGGGGCTCCACTGGCCGGGGCTGGCCTCCAGGCGTAAATCTCCGTTAGCGGCTACCCGGCGTCCGTGCTGTACTATTGTAACTCCAGTTTGATGGCCATCTGGGTAATAGTCGGCAAATAACATGACATCCATACCGGGTGTATGGAAATAGTCCTGATCATTCAATTCTAATTGCTGAGCTTGGGTAACGCAGCTGATTAGCAGGAACCCGAGCAGGAGGGGGAAACGTAGCATCTTCCATTAAGCTTAGGATGGGAAGATAGCTAATTCGACAATAGAGGGTGGGCTAAAAAAGTGAAGCCCGGTCTACCTTCTGCGGAAGGCGACCGGGCCTCGATCGTTGGGTAAGGTAAAGTGTTACGGCATTTTCATGTGATACTAGCTGGAGATTGATTACCCTCTTGCGGTTAAAATGCTTGGGATGTTATATAAATCCGGGTTAGATCCAAGCTAAAGCTGTGTGTAATAATTGCCGATTTAAAAAAGACCAACGAAATCTTTGTTGTTGTTCAGATAAGTCACAAAAGAAAATCGCTAGTAGTGTTCAGCCTGAGGATAATTCGTAAATCAAAAAATTGTAAAGGGACGACTCCAAAGATACATAATTCGCACCTGTGGTCCTAGGATCGAGATGAAAAAGATAAATTTTCCTCCTTTGAAGTAAGTTGCAATCGATTGTATTTACGTCCTGTTATTGTATAATCTCTCAGATGCTCTTCATTATCCATAGTTTATGGCTCAGTTACTTCCCAGCTGGCGCTGGTATGGTCCTCAGGATCCCATCCAACTTCTCGAAATCAAAGCTGCAGGAGCAAAAGGCATAGTCACGGCCCTACACCAAATCGAAAATGGAGCTATCTGGACAAAGGCTGAAATTCAGGAGCGCAATAAAGAAGTAAGCTCAGCGGGTCTACATTGGTCAGTAGTAGAGAGTCTTCCAGTACATGAGGGGATAAAGACCAATAATGCGGTTGCCTCCGTACTGTTAAAAAACTACCTGCTCAGCCTAGAAAATCTAGCTGCCTGCGGTATAGACACGATCTGTTACAACTTCATGCCCGTTTTAGACTGGACGCGCACCAATTTGCAAAAGCCCGTGCCGGGTGGGACAACCCTCGAATTAAGAGCTGTCGAACTCGTCGCCTTTGATTGTTTCCTGCTGGAGCGCGAGGGAGCTAAAGCGAGTTACGATGCCGAACTCGTTCAGGCGGCCGCTGATTATTTTGACACCTTAGATGCTGCGCAACGCGAAAGCTTAGCCGCCACCTTGTTACTGGGCTTACCAGGTTCGGAAGAGACTTACTCTCTCGAGGAATTCAGGGCGGCTCTTTCCACCTACGATCATATCTCGGCGGCTAACTTTCGGGAGAACCTATTTCGCTTCCTCGAAGCCGTAATGCCACGGGCACAGGAACTCGGTATAAAGATGACGATTCACCCCGATGATCCACCTTATTCTGTACTCGGGCTACCGCGTATCGTCAGTACTGCGGAGGATCTAAGAGCAGTTGTAAAAACAGTAGATCTGACGGCCAACGGTTTGTGTTTTTGTACGGGTTCGCTGGCATCGCGAGCAGATAATGATCTAGTCACCTTGGCTACAGAATTGGCAGAACGTATCCACTTTGTCCACTTACGCAACGTTCAAAGGGGAGCCCATGGCAGTTTCTTTGAAAGTGGCCATTTGCAGGGAGATGCGGATATCGCCGGGGTAATGAAAGCATTGATGACTGACGGGACTGACCGCTCATTGGCCTACCGACCGGATCACGGCTTCAAGCTACTGGATGACCAGAATAGAACCAGCTATCCCGGCTACAGTTTATATGGCAGATTACGCGGTCTGGCAGAGCTGGAAGGATTGCGGCACGGCTTGGCTTATTCTTAGCATCAACCCAATGCTCAACAAATGTTTTAGGTGGGTAATTTCAGGGTAGCTAACTGTTTTGACCGTTTGAAGTATATCAACTGGAACTATGAATACTTCTGCGCTCCCACAACTTCAACCACTTATTCAGCCCAACTGGCTATTAAGTACTGCCAGCAGTCGTCGACTCTATCACGATTATGCAGCTTCGCTGCCCATTATTGATTATCACAATCACCTAGCTCCTGATCAACTCGCGCAGAACTATCATTTCGACAACCTTACCGAAGCCTGGCTGGCCGGAGATCATTACAAATGGCGGGCCATGCGTGCTTTAGGCATACCAGAAGAGAAAATTACCGGTGCAGCCAACGACTACGATAAATTTCTTGCTTACGCACAAACCCTACCCTACAGCCTGCGCAATCCTTTGTTTCATTGGTCGCAGCTGGAATTGAAAAGGTATTTTGATGTCGATGAATACTTGAATAAAACAACGGCTCCCGCGGTCTATGAGCAAGCAACGGCTCATCTACAGTCTGAGCAGGGTGGGACCTGGGGCTTACTACAAGGACAAAACGTACGGGTGGTTTGTACGACGGATGACCCTCTCGACGAACTGAATTTCCACCAAAGTCTTGCCAACAATCTTAAGGCTCCCTTAAAGATGCTCCCTACCTGGCGGCCAGATAAATGCCTATTGATCCAGGCCAGCAAATGGCGTGATTACATTGACCGCTTAGCAAGCGTAAGCGATCGGTCTATCCAAGATTATCAGGGGTTACTAAGTGCACTGGAACTGCGGATGGATTATTTTGCTGCGCGTGGATGCAGTCTGAGTGATCATGGATTAGAATTTATCCCTCCGGCCAACTACCGACCAGAGGAAGCAGACCGCGCCTTCCGTAAGGCTATGGCAAATGACCTGATCAGCCAGGAAGCAGCCGACACCTTCCTATTCACCCTATTGGTCGATTTGGGTAAAGCCTATGCCGATCGAAAATGGGTGATGCAACTCCACTTGGGTGCTTTGCGCAACAATAATCGCCGGGCAGAGCGAGAATTAGGCCCAGATACTGGTTATGATTCTATCGGTGATTTTCCGCAGGCCGTTGGCTTAAGTCGCTTACTGGATCAGCTCAATGATACCGATCAACTACCCAAAACTATCCTATACAACCTCAACCCAGCCGATAATGAGGTTTTTGCCACTATGATCGGAAATTTTGCCGGTGGAGGTCAACGCGGTAAAATACAGTGGGGCTCAGGCTGGTGGTTCCTGGATCAGTGGGATGGTATGCAGCGTCAAATTGATACCCTCTCCAACATGGGGTTATTATCCTGTTTTGTCGGCATGCTCACCGATAGTCGGTCTTTTTTGAGCTATCCTCGTCACGAGTACTTCCGCCGCCTACTCTGTGAACTATTCGGACGCGATATGGAATCTGGCAAGCTGCCCCAAGACTTCGAATGGGTAGGCGGCATCGTTCAAGATATTTGCTACCACAACGCAGCAGCGTATTTTGACTTCTAGGACGGTCATTCGCCCCTGCTTATGATCCCCATCAACTGACTTTTTTAGTTTTCCAACTATGCGAGCAAAACACACCTACTCATTCCTGGGAGCTATCCTTTCTTTGCTGCTATTGGGATGCGGTCATATTCAGGAAAAACAAGTATTGCGGCTAGGTCACAGTTTGAATACGCAGCATCCTGTCCATGCTGGCTTGGTGCGTATGGCAGAGGTGGTGGACTCCATCTCGGCCGGAGAACTCAGCATCAAAATTTATCCCAGTGGTCAACTAGGCAGTGAATCACAGTGCCTCGAACTATTGCAAATCGGCTCACTGGCGATGACTAAGGTCAGCTGCGCAGTCATGGAACGTTTTGAACCCAGCTACGCCGTTTTAAGCATGCCCTATTTATTTCAAAATCGCGAGGCCAGTTTTCGCGTATTGGATGGGGAAATTGGGCAGGAATTGCTGGGAAAAGGCAGCAGTGCGCGCCTTCGGGGTTTGAGCTTTCTCGATGCCGGTACCCGTTGCTTCTACACCAAAGATGGACCGGTCAATAGTCCCAGCGACCTAAGCGGCAAAAAGGTAAGGGTACAGAGTAGTCCGATGGCCATTAGCTTGATTAATTCTCTGGGAGGAAGTCCTACCCCCATTTCCTGGGGGGAGCTCTACACCGCCCTACAACAAGGCGTAGTCGATGCCGCAGAAAACAATCTCCCTAGCTACTATACCAGTCAGCACTATCAAGTTACCCCCCACTACACTTACAATCATCATACTTCCGTACCGGATGTTTTGGTCATCGGCACCGCAACCTGGGATCGGCTTTCTGAGCAGGAAAAGGGCTGGATGCGCGAAGCAGCCCGAATTGCCACCAACTATCAGCGTGACCGCTGGCTTATTGCCGAACAGGAAGCGATTGTCGCTATGCAGGCCGACACTAGTGTTCAGGTACAGTTTTATGAAGTGGACAGTGCTCCCTTCAGAGCTGCCGTAAGTCCGATGTATGACGAAGCCCGCCAAGATCCCATCATGGGTCCTTTACTGGATCGCATTATTGCTGCCCAATGAGATTACAACGCATTCTTGCTTATACTACTGCAGCCCTTTTAGCGGCTCAGGTGCTGATTGTCCTCTGGGGGGTGATCACCCGTAAGCTACTTAACGCCCCGGCAACCTGGACGGGCGAAATGGCCAGCTACTTACTAATCTGGATTGCTTTGCTAGGAGCGGCTTACGCTAGTTCTCATCAGGCGCACATTTCAATCGAGCTGCTTCCTCAGCGCCTCGAACCCGAAAAAAGGCGAAGGCTCTACCGACTGATCGATAGCCTAGTGTTGCTTTTTGCCTTATTGGTTATGGTTATTGGTGGTGGGTATTACGTCTACATGACGCTGATGCTCGGGCAACGAGCACCGGGCCTGGGCATCCCCAAAGGACTGATTTATATCGTGGCACCACTTGCGGGCCTGTGCATTATTTACTTCAAGCAAAAAGATATTCGACATGGGCGCGTTTGAAGTCACCATCCTCATCCTGAGTTTTTTCAGTTTTTTAGCGCTGGGTGTGCCCGTAGCCTGGGGGCTGGGGCTCTCCGGTATGATCACGGTCCTACTTAGTATGCCACCGCTTATAGCTGTTACCACGATCGCCCAAAGGATGGTAACCGGCTTAGACAGTTTCACTCTACTGGCCATCCCCTTCTTCATTTTAGCGGGAGCGTTGATGAACCGTGGAGGGCTGGCCCGACGACTTATCGATTTTGCCAAAGCTCTGGTTGGAGCAGCTCCGGGCGGCTTGGCAGCCGTAAACGTAGTCGCAGCTATGCTTTTTGGCGCCATCGCCGGATCAGCTGCCGCTGCTGCCAGCGCGATTGGTACCATTATGACCGACCGCATGGAGGACGAAGGCTATCCTCGCCCCTTCAGCGCAGCGGTCAATATCACTTCTGCTACTACGGGACTGATCATTCCGCCGAGTAATATTCTAATCGTCTACAGTCTGGCCGCAGGGGGGGTGAGTATTGGGGCCCTGTTTGTAGCGGGCTACGTCCCCGGTATCATTACGGGCCTACTTCTCATTATCGTTGCTGCCATTTGGTCAAAACGCAAAGGATACCCCAGGGGGGAAGCCTGGCACTTGCCGACCATTTTCAAAACTGGCGCCTCCGCTTTTCCTAGTTTGTTGCTCCTAGTAGTAGTCATTGGCGGTATTGTAAAGGGTTACTTTACCGCCACCGAAGCCTCTGCTATTGCGGTCGCTTATTGTTTTGGTCTCGCCCTTTGGTACGGAGAATTAAAGATGAAAGATCTTCCTGACGTCTTGGCGGAAAGCGTACGTACGACGGCCATTGTCCTCTTGCTAGTCGCTACTTCGCTCGCGCTGAGTTGGGTGATGAGCTACGAAAATCTTCCGCAGGCCATTACAGAATCTCTATTGGGGCTAAGTGATAACAAGGTGGTCTTGCTCTTGATCATCAATCTGACACTGCTCGTAGTAGGAGTTTTTATGGATATGACCCCGGCGGTACTCATCTTCACTCCTATCTTTTTGCCGATTGTAACTGCTCTGGGCATGGACCCAATCCACTTTGGCATTATGATGGTACTCAACCTCTGCATCGGTTTATGTACACCCCCGGTTGGTTCCGTACTCTTTGTAGGGGTTGGGGTAGCCAGGGTTAGACTTTCGCAGGTCTTACGGCCACTATTACCCTTGTTTGTAGTCATGATTATTGCACTTTTACTGGTCACCTATATTCCTGCTTTAAGTATGTGGCTACCCGGCGTATTCGGCTACTAATTAGCAGTCATCGGATAGAGAACACTAACAATAATCGAGCAAATGGCGAAGGAGTAACTTCGCTATGCTAATCTATCATTTGCGTTTTGCAAGCTGGACTGCTCCTATCCTTAAGAGGTCAAGCTGCAATCGATTGCGGATTTTTCAGCACTATCCGCCCGGCTTTCACAGGCTATTTGTCCGAATTAATCATAAAGTCCTTGTTGGTCTGGCGATTTCCCGCTACATTTAATGCAATCGATTGCAAAGCATGGGAATCAAATCAGGAAAGCCAACTATTCACGACATTGCTCGCCAGCTTGAACTGAACCCCAGTACCGTGAGTCGGGCGTTGAACAATCATAAGGCAGTCAGTAAACGCACCCGGGAATTAGTCCATGCCAAAGCCCGGGCGATGAATTATCAGCCCAACCATATCGCGGCTGCCTTGCGAAAAGGCAGAAGCAAAATTCTCGGCATCATCGTCCCCTTTACCGGGCGCTATTTCTTTGCCAATATCATTACTGGAATTGAGGAGGCAGCCAACCAACAGGCCTACCGCGTAGTCGTAACGCAAAGTCACGAAGACAGCGCGCGCGAAGCGGAGTTGGTGCAGACCTTACTGCGCATGCAGGTAGATGGGCTCTTGATTTCCCGAGCTAAGTTTGGTCAGTTTGATCCCAACTTGTTAAAGCAGATACAAGACAACGGAGTCGGCATACAGTTTTTTGACAACCTCCCTATGGATTTAGAGGTAGCAGGTGTGCTCATCGACGATTACCGTGGTGGTTACTTAGCCACCAAGCATCTGATTGAGGGCGGCTACCGCCGTATTGCCCATTTACGCGGTTCGGATCAAACCCACATTTATCAGGATCGCTTTCGTGGTTACCGAGATGCCTTACAGGATGCGGGCCTCGATCAACGAGAAGATTGGGTAGTCCCAATTGTTTCTAATGTAGAAGACGGCCGAGCTGCCCTGGAAAAACTTTGGCAGGGGGCAGAAAAGCCCGATGCCATTTTTAGCTCCAGTGATTTTGCCGCTGTGGGTTGTCTGCAAAAAGCCCGGGAAATGGACATAGCCGTACCTCAAGATCTAGGAGTAGTAGGCTTTGCTAACGAACCCTTTACCGAGTTAGTCACCCCTACCCTTAGTAGTATTGACCAACAAACCCGGAGTATTGGCAGCAGAGCGGCCGAACGGCTTCTAGCAGCCCTCAATAACCCCACCGAAGCCGCCCCCGACCACCTAGTATTGCTACCAGAACTTATTGTTCGGGAATCTTCCCGGCGCAGCTAAATCTCTTATTCACCTCTATCCAAGCTTTAAATTGGTTATCATGAGCGCACATCCAAGTAGTCTTTGGTCAACAGCAGGAACAAAACTAGATAGCTGCGAATTTCAGCAACTCTTTAATCGACACTACAAAACCTTAACGCAGCAAGCCTATCGGACTACCGGCTGCCGCTTTGAAGCAGAAGAGGTCGTACTCGATATCTTCACCAAGCTTTGGCATCAGGGACGTCGAATAGCGGTACACAGTAATCCAGAGGCTTATCTGCGGGCTGCCGTTAGAAACCGCTCAGTAGACTACCTGCGCAAGCGCAAACGACAGCGTACCGTACAAGCTGAACTACCGATCCATCGGCCTTGCTCAGCTCCACTCCCCGATAGCGCAGCAGCGGCCAAAGAGTTAAGTCAAATAATCGAGTGTGCTATTCAAGACTTACCTCCGAAAGGGCAAAAAATCTTCCGCCTCAATCGATTTGAAGATATGACTTATCAGCAGATTGCTGAACACTTCGGTCTTAGTTATAAAACGGTAGAGACGCACATGCGACGTAATTTAATTTTTCTGCGAAACCGCTTGCAGCCATTCGTGGATAGCGCTTTATAGCCCTCACCGGTAGCCCCTGTTTATCAAGGCAGAGGGGCTGGACCTGCCCATCCGGGCCCGTACCGGGCGGAAGTACTGTGCTCTAACATTGAAAAATGTTACACCCCCGCAAAGCACCCAAACCCGCCATCTACGGCGATGACAGTTCCCGTCACAAAAGCTGCATCCTCCGATAATAACCAAAGTAATACGCCTTGTAATTCTTCTGGTTCGCCAAATCGTTTCATGGGCGTCTGGTCAATGACTTGCTGTCCTCGTTGCGTATAGCTGCCGTCAGGATTAGTCAGTAAGGCTCGATTTTGCTCCGCGATGAAAAAGCCAGGAGCAATCGCATTCACCCGAATTCGGCCTTCATAGCGCTGGGCGAGTTCAATGGCTAACCAGGCCGTAAAACTATCTACGGCTGCTTTCGAAGCTGCGTAGCCGCCCACGCGGGTGAGCGGACGAGCAGCGGCCATAGAAGAAATATTGATGATCTGGGTCGGGCGGTCCAAAGCGGCCATTGCTCCGCCAAAGACAATCGACGGCAGGATCGTCCCCATCAAGTTCAAATCGATGACCTTCCGCCAGGCTGCGGGCTCGGTAGCAAATAGATCAGCGGCGGGCATCACCGTAGCCCCGGCCTGGTTACCGCCAGCGGCATTGATCAAGGTAGTTGGTGTTCCCCAATTCTGCTGAATCTGTTGCAGGGCATTTTCCAGGGCAGCCTGATCGGTTACATTGGTGGCGAGAGTCTCCACTTGAGCTCCGGCAATAGCATTTCGAAAGTCAGCGGCCACTTGCTCCAACTTTTCCTGATTGCGCGACAGTAGAATAACCCGGGCACCACAGGCTAATAATCGCTGAGCCATTGCACTGCCAAGGGTGCCGGCACCACCGGTAAATACGATCAGTTCGTCACTTAAATCCAGAGAAAGTTTTGCCATGCCCTAAAGACGTCACCCGCCTGGCTTCACCCTGATTACGTAATATTGTATACTCCAACCTTTGAATAACTAGCTATGCTCCGTCGAAAATTTCTCCAATTAGCCCCCGTCTCCACCCTAGCTGCTGCTGGAGCCTGTGCGGCCCGCCCTCCTGCACAACAGTCTAGTCCCCGACTCCTTAAACCTGCGCGTCTGCAAACAGGAGACCAAGTCATGCTCATCTGTCCGGGTGGACCGATCAACGAAGCACGCTTACAAAAAGCAGTGGCCAATCTAACAAGCCTGGGGCTACAGCCACGATTGGGCAAGCACGTCTTGGCACAAAATGGATTTAATGCCGGAACCGACGCGCAGCGACTGGAAGATTTACACGCGGCATTCCAGGATCCCAACATCAAGGCCGTTTGGCCCGTACGGGGAGGATATGGTTGTACCCGACTATTACCATTGATCGATTTTGAGCTCATTCGCGCTCATCCCAAATTGCTGATCGGCTATAGCGACATTACCGCCTTACTGCTCGCCTTTTACCAAAAAACAGGCTTGGTGGGGATTCATGGCCCTTTGGGATCCAGCGACTTTTCGGACTTCAATCTCGGCCATTTGCGACCGCTAATTATGGAGGGAGCCGAGACCCACCTCATTCATTGGGCTGCAGAGGGCGTTTCCCTCGTGGGTGGAAAGGCCCGTGGACCGTTGATCGGCGGCAATCTCACTTTGTTAGCGGCGATGGCGGGCACCCCCTATGGTTTCGACGCGAAGGGAAAACTAGTATTTATTGAAGATGTTGGGGAGGATCCTTACAGTATTGACAGAATGCTCACGCAGTTACGACAAAGCGCCCGATTGGACCAGGCAAGTGGCATCATCCTCGGTGAATTTGTGGGTTGCGAGGCCGACCCAGACGATTTATCCCTGTCGTTGTTGGACACCTTAAAAGGTCGTTTAGTGGAATTTGGACTTCCGCTGGTGTATCGGATGCCCTTCGGGCACGGTGATCAAAATTGCTCCCTACCGATCGGGGTACAGGCAGAACTGGACGCCGATACCGGCAGTTTGCGTCTGCTAGAATCCGCTACTGCTTAGGCAAGAGTACGCGCAGATCAAAGGTAAAGCCTGGTAGCACCGATTCGCCCTGCAATTGATTTTGAAAACCTTCGGTCAAGGAGACGCTGCCATCAGGGCGATACACGAATACTTTTTGCTGTTCCAGATCCACTAACCAGGCGAGCTGAACGCCGTTCGCGATCCAGGCTTCGGTCATCTTACGCTGCAATTGCTTCAGCCGGTCCGATTTTGAGCGTACCTCAACTACAAAATCAGGTACAATTTTAGCGAAGCGGTCTTGCTCTTCTCGACCTAGTGCCGATAGTTTTGGGTCGCTAATACAGGCGGCATCAGGTGATTTGACGGAACCATCGGGCAGCGTAAAACCAGTTGCCGAGGAAAAAACCTCTCCGCCATATTCTAGTGCCCAGATTCCAAGATAAAGTTGAAATTTACTTTCAGCTTTACCAGATCGATAAGTTACAGGTGACATAATGCTAATAGTTCCATCCTTCTCTCGTTCAATGAATAGCTCCTTATTCGTCAGGCAAAATTCTAAGAACTCCTGATCGGTCATTTCCCGATCAGTCCGCATACTTACCCGATCCTGGGGTAGTTTTAAGGAGAAGGACATGTTATAGGCTTTTAGCAAAATCAACAGCAAAATAGGGGTTTTAGCTTAAGGGGGTGGGCTTTATCTCCCGCATTCATGCCATTATCAATCGGTACTTCCGCGCTTCGCGCGGGAGACAGTATTAATCCCTACCGAGCGACGGAATTCAACCAACTCCGCGCAGAGCGCAGAGCTCCAGAGTTTTTATGAAGGCCTAGGCTACGCTACTACGCGGATTTTTATAGTGGCCAGCGATACCTCCATCGGTGCTGCCGCGCTCCGCGCGGGAGACAGTACTAATCCCTACCAAGTGACGAAATTCAACCAACTCCGCGCAGAGCGCAGAGCTCCCGAGCTTTTATTAAGGCCTAG
>JBCCDS010000071.1:0-27176 GCA_039030655.1 Bacteroidota bacterium
AGAAGATGTGTGCTGTGCTTCAAGTAAGTCGCAGTGGCTATTACAAATGGTTGAACCGCCAAGCTTCTTGCTCTACAACAGAAGATGAAATAGATCTTTCCATCCGTAAATCCTTTGAAGCCAGCCGTCAAACCTACGGTAGTCCTCGCATTGCTTTAGACCTTAAGAACAAAGGAATCAAGAGTTCTAGGTCTACTGTTGGGCGCAGGATGCGTAAGCTTGGTATTCGAGCTACTCGGCCAAAGCCCTGGGTAAGTACTACTCAGTCTAAGCATAACGATCCAGTAGCCCCTAATCTATTGAATCGTAATTTTGAGGCTGACGTACCTGCAACTAAATGGGTAAGTGATATCACCTAATTTACTATTAATGGGCACTGGGCCTATCTAGCGGTCATTCTTGATTTAGCCGATCGAGCCATTGTCGGCTGGACGATTAGTCAAGATATGAGTGCTCACAGCACAACCGTAGCCGCTTTAGAGCGAGCGGTAAACAAACGAAAACCTAAGCAAGAGTTGATCTTTCATTCTGACCGCGGGGTGCAATATACTTGTGGCGAAATGCGTATGGCCATTTCTGCTATTGGAGCAGTTCAAAGTATGTCTCGTAAAGGAAACTGTTGGGATAATGCGGTGGCCGAATCGTTCTTCAAAACCATAAAGGTAGAATGCATTGATCGCCACGAATTTAAAAACACACATCAAGCCTGGTGTGCTATCTTTGAGTACATCGAAAGCTGGTACAACACTAATCGATTACACACAACGCCGAAGGGCCTTATCGTGAGGCAGGCTTATGAAGCTAAAATGAAAAAATGGGCGGCAGCATAATCTGAAGTTCACGTCTACTTTCTGTGAGGAGGTTCAAGCTACGAATTTGAAATGGTCATCCCACCATCCAGTCATCCAGTCATCCAATCATCCAATCATCCAATCATCCAAAATATCCAAAGCCTCCCTAGTGCGTCTGGTCGAAATCTGATAGGACTTTAAGGATCGTAGTGATGTCGATGTAAAATTCGCGGATAAGATCGAAGGTCACATTAGACTGGAAGAAGCTGGGCTCCAGCAGATCTCGCTCGTGGCTCACGGCAGCAAAGAGGTCTTGATCGTGAACGGCAAAAAACAGGTCTCGATCTTCCTGCTCGCGGGCAAACGCTACCAGAGCCGATTGCATAGGATCGGTGAGAATTTCCCGAACGACCGTCCCTTCAACAGCATAAACAACAAATTCTTCCAGGAAGGCGGGATTCATGATTTCGTGATCCACATTACGGCCGCCACGGGCGTAGTACGCTTTAATCGAACGATGCATGCGGTTTTCTGCTGAGCGCGGCCAAACGGCCAGCTGTCCTCGGGTCACTTCGTTGAACTTGGCGTGCACAAAAATACCGGCAAAAACCAATTGCAGGCGATGGCTTGCCCGACTTTCTTCTTGCACGTATATCTCCCCCATTTCGAAGGGCATTTCACCAACAATCCCTTTGATATAGTCTTCGGCACCGTAGCTGGCCATCCGAGTCTGAAACAATCCGCTGCGATCAAAACGGTCCTTTCCTATGGCTCTTTTAGGTTCATAGGACAAGGACTGATAGTTGGGTGACACGTTCATGAAGTCCAGTAATAATTGGACTACCGCAGGTTTAAACTTTTGCCGGAATTTTTCGAAACGATAGAGCAAATTAGCTACGTAAAGAATCGCTACTGGGATTAGAAAGAGCAACAAGAAGGACAGCTTCAACACAACCACAGCGCTGACCATCAGCAGACTCAATACAATAGAAATAGCCACCCGCCACAGCAGGGAGCGACGCATCCTCTCGGTCCGCATTAACTCGGGCCGAATGGTGGTATTGTAATAAATTCTGAGTTCCGCGAGGCGGGGAGGCTCCATTGGGGGAAGATAGTATTTTAGGTCAATAGGCTTGTACAACCGATTGAGCTAAAATACTATCTGTAGGAGAGGGGTGGCAAGCCCCAAAAATTATCCTTAACTTTGCGCCCCTATGAAAATCAACCACTTAGCGGTTTTGATCATTGTCTGTGGACTGCTGGTCTTTGGTTCCAGCTGCCGCAGTGATTTTGAGCGAGTACGTACCTCTACGGATCCAGAATTGATCCTATCGCGGGCGGATGCCTATTACGATGCAGAAGAGTACCAGAAAGCTCAAACGCTTTATGAATTAGTCATTGCTCCATACCGAGGAACCGAGAAGGCTGAAATGATTGCTTTTCGCTATGCCTACACCTATTACCACACCAATCAGTTTATTCTCTCTAGCTACTACTTCAAGAATTTCGCCAATACCTACGGTGCTAGTAATCTGCGCGAAGAAGCGGACTTTATGGCTGCTTATAGCAACTATGAGTTGTCGCCCATTTTCCGCCTAGACCAAAGCTATTCTCAGGAAGCTATTGAAGGGCTAGAAGAGTTTGCCAACCGCTACCCTACCAGCCCACGGGTGGCAGAAAGCAATCGTCTGATCGACGAAATGCGGAGCAAGATGGAGGTCAAGGATTTTGAATCCGCCAAACTCTATCTAGACCTGCGGCGTTATCAAGCTGCGATGCAGTCTTTAGACAATGTGCTGCGCGAGTATCCCGAAACCCGTCGGGCTGAAGAAATTCGTTACATGGCCACTAAGGCGGCCTACGATTTTGCCTTGGCTAGTTTTGTAGAACTCCAGGCGGAGCGCTACGAAGAAGCCATTGAAAGAGCTAACTATTTCCTGCGTCGCTACCCCGAAAGTAGCTACGGAGAGGAAGTCACTAGATTTTTAGAACGAGCAACTGCTCGCTTAACTGAGTTAGAAGATGTCAGATATCAAAGCCAAGGCTCAAGGTCTTGACCCCAACGTAACCGCCCGCGACGTTCAGAACCTCGTCGGCGATACGGCCAACATTTATGAAGCCCTCTCTATCGTCAGCAAGCGTGCGCGCCAGCTGGCCGTAGACCTCAAGCACGAGCTCGACCAGAAACTGGAAGAGTTTGCTGAAGTCACCGATACCATTGAGGAAGTCACCGAAAACAAGGAGCAGATTGAAATCTCCAAGTTTTATGAGCGCCTCCCCAACCCCGTGATCATCGGTACGGAAGAATACTTGCGCGATGAGTTGTACTACCGCTACAACAACCGTCGCGACGAGGAGGAGGACTTATAAATCACTCCTTCCCATCTTACCTGAATAATGCTATTGTACCTGGTGTGCAATAGCATTATTTATGTTTGTTTAGTCCGACGACCATGCTTGAAGGCAAAAAAATCATCCTAGGCATAAGTGGTTCAATCGCTGCTTACAAGGCCGCCTTTTTGGTGCGTCTGCTAGTAAAAGCGGGTGCTGAAGTACGCGTCTTGATGACCGAAGCGGCAACTGATTTTATCAGCCCGCTCACCCTGGGCACGCTGGCAAAAAGCGAAGTATTGCGATCCGTCCGCTCCGAAGCAGGCTGGAACAACCATGTGGAGCTTGGTTTATGGGCGGATGCCTACCTTATTGCCCCAGCGACAGCCAATACTCTGGCTCGTCTGGCTAACGGCATTTGTGATAATATGCTGGCGGCGGTTTATTTGAGTGCCCGCTGCCCGGTCTATCTGGCCCCGGCCATGGACGTTGACATGTGGTCGCACCCGGCAACACAACAAAACCTGGACCGGCTCCGGGCCTACGGCAATCGGATTATCGACGTAGCGGAAGGCGAGCTAGCAAGTGGTTTGAACGGCCCTGGCCGATTAGCGGAGCCCGAAGATATTGTGGCCCGCTTGGTCGCCGATTTCAGTCGCGAGCAAGATCTAGAAGGTCAGCGGATATTGATTACGGCCGGGCCAACCCACGAAGTGCTGGACCCCGTCCGCTACCTAGGCAATCGCAGTACTGGTCGTATGGGTATAGCCCTGGCCGAAGCCGCAGTTCGACGCGGCGCTGAGGTACAATTGGTCCTTGGCCCTAGCAGTTTGCCGGTCAATACGGAATTGGTGCAGCTAACGCGGGTTACTTCTGCTCAGGAAATGATGGATGCTTGTCAGGCTGCCTGGCCCCACCAAGACGTAGCCATTATGGCCGCAGCGGTGGCCGATTACCGTCCTGCGACCGTAACTGATAAAAAAATCAAAAAAGGCAGTGGTCCTTTACAGCTGGAATTAGAAAGAACTGCGGACATTGCGGCAAGCCTCGGACAGCAAAAATCCGCGCAGCAACGCCTGATCGGTTTTGCGCTGGAAACCGATAATGAGCTGGAAAATGCTCGAGGTAAATTAGCGCGCAAGAACTTTGACTTCATCGTTCTCAACTCCTTGCGTGACGCAGGTGCCGGCTTTGGAACGGGGACAAATCTTATCCGGATTGTCGACCACAATAAGGTCACTGAATTTGAGTTAAAAGATAAGGCTGCAGTAGCTGAAGATATTCTGGATGCGTTGAAGCGTATCCTGTAAATAGCCGCTACTGCCCTGCTGAAGAAATATCGTGTTTTCCTATGATTCGCTACTACCTTTTTTTGATTGCTCTTTTAGGAACAGCCAAAGTGGCCTTGGCACAAAACGATGGCCCTTTTGATTTGTCCCTATCGATTAATACACAGCAGATCACGAGCATCGATCCTAAGATCTTTGAAACCCTCGAACGGGACTTGATTCTGTTTCTCAACAGCCACCCTTGGACCACTGACCGTTTTGAGCCAGAAGAGCGCATTCGCTGCAATTTTGTGTTGACGGTTAAAGAGGGAGGTTCTCCTAACAATTTCGAGGCGGAGTTGGCGATTCAATCCACTCGCCCAGTTTACGGTACAGGAGAGCAAACGCGGGTCTTCAACTATCTCGACAGGCAATTTGACTTTTATTACGAGCAGTTTCAAGCTGTACAATTGAGTGAAAGCAGCTTTACGGGAAATCTGGGATCTGTTTTTGGTTACTATTGCTATATGATCCTGGGCTATGACTACGATACTTTTTCTCCGCTGGGGGGACAGTCTTATTTCGAAGAAGCGCAGGAGATCATTAACCGCTTGCCCAGTGATCTAGCTACGAGTGACCCAGGCTGGTGGACTCGGCAGAGCCGTAACCGCTTTTGGTTGCTGGAAAATATCCTTTCTCCTCGTAGTCTGCCTTTGCGGCGGGCTCAGTACACTTATCACCGGGAAGGTCTGGATCTGATGCACCAAAACATAAACCAGGCGCGGGCTAATTGCCTACTAGCTATCGAGGATGTACAACAGACCAATCAGGCTTATCCCGGCACGGTATTTGTACAGACTTTTATCGATGCGAAGCGCGATGAGATCATTGAAATGTTTAAGGGGGCTACACCCAGTGAACAGCAGACGGTCATCCAAACGCTTTCGCGTATTGACCCTTCGAATTCCGGCAGGTACCGGGGCATTCGCTCACGGGGTGCCACTTCCGCTACGCGAGGGAGAAGGGGTTAGGCTGTTTTCTCTAAAGTTCGCTTACCTACTGTATAGCAGTACAGTGCTGCTGGAACGAATTCGAGTTCATAATCGTCTACCTTTAAGAGGCTGGAGACCGTAATTGACGTCACAATTCCTCGGCTCAACTTATTGCGCTCTAAAAATAGCCCCAAGCTTTTCAGCTCTCTAGGGCGATTTACGAAGCGGTCGCTCCACTTTATTTCTACCGCCCAAACTGGTTTTAGTCCCTTTCTATTCAATCCAACTATATCTACCTCCCCTTCTTTTCCGCGTGCATAGAAAGGCGTATACCAATATCGATGAAACCACTGGGAGTAAATCGCAGTTTCTACCATATTCCCAATAGCAGCAGAAGTAGGTCCGATTGGTGCAAACAAAGCAGTTCTGAGCGAAGGATTTGTTAAGTAAATTTTGAAAAAATTAACTCTCTTAAACTTTTTACCACTTAAATCAATACGATTTACTTTGCGGAGTAAGAAAGCCGCTTCAAGGTAGCTTAGGTATTTTTTAATGGTGTTTTTGCTTACTCCGGAGGTCACTGCTAATTTTTCATAGGAGAATTCATTACCTGTATTGAACGCGATAGCCGTAAACAAGGCATTTAGCTCTTGAATATCTTGAATTCCGTATAAGCTAGGCAAGTCTCTTAGGAGGACTTTATCTACGATATCTCCCTTAATGTATCGACCTGGATTAGCTTGTATAGTAGGAGAAAGGGAAACCTCTGGATAGCCTCCAAAATTGATATAGTCAATGAAATGTTGATTTAATTGGTTGATATCTATCGTACTATAGGTCTTATAGGGTATCCCCTCCCATGAAGCCTCTTTCGATGTAATCAACGTATCGAGCTTCTTTAAATGAATATATTCATGAAAGGTCAGCGGAGGAAGTGTAAAATCGGTAAATCTACCAGCACCAGACTCATTACTCTTCAGTTTCAGGGCCGCAGCCGCAGAGCCAGACACTATAAATTTTGAGCCATTATACAGGTCGACGATTGATTTCAGGTGAATCTCCCACTCTTTCAAATACTGAACTTCATCAAAGAAGACGAAGAAATCTCTAAGCTCTTCTGATTTATTTACGGCTTTTCTACATAGGCGAAATAGTTCTTCAAGCCCCAGCCCATTCAGGATGGGTGTTTCAATGGAAACATAAAAAATCCGCTGTGGGTCCACTCCATTTTCGATTAGCTGTTGGATCGTATGGAAGATCATTACCGTCTTTCCGACACGCCTCGGTCCCATCAATACGACAGCACGGTTTACACTTCTCTCCTGGACTAATGCTGAGAATAATGGGAAATAAAGTCGCTGATCCATAGCTCTATAGTAAGTATCTATTTCATTCGATACCCACCAAGGGTTTTCTACCCTCAGCCTTTCAAGTATTTGAGCTTCATCTATTCCAAAGAACGCCATATCAACAAAGTGATCTTACTTTATACCTAAAATGCAAATAAAGTCAATTAATTGACCTTAAAGGTAGAAAAGATAGTTTTAAAACCAAATCACTTGCACTTGATAGCTGATCTTAACAGCTATTTAGCCATTCCCTTCCTGAATCAACCACGCATCAATTTCTCCTTTGGATCGCAAATGCAAGACCTGCATGCGATCCTTTTCCGCTTCCAGTTTTTTCAGGATGCCCTTTCGGCGGGTGATATTATAGGTCAGTACATAGTGCCAGAACTGCCAATCTGCTCGTTCGGGGCAATTCTCGGGCATATCGGGGCGAGTGCGGCCACGGTACTGCCAAAGACGTTTGAGTATGCGCCAGAAGCAGCGGTAGGTGGGCATATCGAGAAAGATGACGGTATCGGCCCGGGGGAAACGCAGGTGAAAAGTGCTGCTGTAGTTGCCGTCCATTACCCACTGGGGTTGGGCTACGAGTTCTTTGACTTTGGCTTCCCAGGCCGGCTTTTCGGATTCGATCCAACCCGGGTGCCAATAGTGCTGATCAAGATGGATGCGAGGCAGATCTAGCTGCTCGCCCAAGCGACGAGCCAGGGTTGATTTTCCGGAGCCGGAACAGCCAATGATGAGGATGCGCTGCAAAAGAATAGTTTAATTTATTCGAACAAGCTCTACCCTATTCCACAAAATAAAAGCGACCAAAAGCTCCAACTTCCTCGCTTATACCTCTATGGTCTTTAGCAAAAGCAATAGGACGTCTGAAACTCCATAAAGCCGATCCAAAGCATGCAAGAACAACTAAACACTAGCAAGCTCCAACTAAGTTCCTTATTTCGATCTCGCAGGAAACGATAAAGAAAAAAGGCTCCAATGCTTAGTCCTAAGTTAATTACCCAAGTAGGCCCATTCAGGCACCACAGACGAAAGTTTATGGCATAAAGGGTACCTGCCCACATCAACACAGCACTTACTACTATTGCAACGAATCCCCAATCGGTAGAGGCTGTCTTTTCGTCTTCAACTTTATCCAATAGTTCTTCAGACATCTTACTTACCAAAGTAAGCAAGAAACTACTGCTCCACCAACTCTACACTCCTGCCTTCAATATCTTCGACTACCGCACGATAGCCCCAGCTTCCTTGCTTAGCCGATACCTTAATCTTTATTCCTCGCTTCTGAAATTTGCTCAGTAAATCATCCAAATCTTTTACGCGGAAGCCTAAACGAAGTGAAGGGTCTATCTGATCTGAATCTTTCTTTAGTGGATAAATTTCTAAAACTACCCCTGCACAATTTGCTGAATAATGCCAAGGGCCGCTACCGTGTCGGTGGAATTCCCACTGAACGCCCAGCAGACTATAAAATTCCGCAAGCCGAGCAGCTTGAGCTGAGCGAATGACCAGTAGGTTTAATTCTACTTGCTTGTTCATCTGTTCTACATCTAAAGTTCTTGGCGTCCGTTGCGAAAAACCGCCTACTTTCCATAAATCCCCTGCAAGGCGGACTCTAGCTCAGGGTAGCGAAAGTCATACCCTTCCTCAGCCAAGCGTTGTGAAACGACAAAGCGACCGTAGAGTACCAATTCAGGGTCGGTCTTAAAGAGGTAGCGGGTGCCAAAGCGAACCATCCAACTCGTAGCGGGTAAGCCGATGGGCACTCGAAGTTGCTTACGCAGGGCGCGCATAAAATCGCGGTAAGAACGAGGGTCGGGCGCACTGGCAACGTAGGCACCCTGTATTTTTTCGTCGGTAATGGCACGAAAAAGTAGCGCGCTCATATCGTCTTCATGAATCCAGCTAATGCCTTGACGGCCGTGCCCCACTTTACCCCCCAGGCCTAAGCGAGTTAGTTGCGCTAGCTGGGGTAAGGCTCCTCCATTTTTACCGATCACGAAACTAGTACGTAGAATGACCGAACGCATGCCCTCCGGCAAAACCGCCAAGTACTCCGCTTCCCAGGCTTTTCCCACTGTTGGTGCTAAACCATAACCGAAAACAGAATCTTCCGTACAGCGTAATTCTGAATCGCCGTAGATGTGGGCCGTAGACATTTGCACCCAAACCGGCGGTTGCTTGGATAGTTGCTGCAATGCCTGCCCGATTACCCGGGTGGATTCTATCCGCGAACGCAAAATTTGATCACAGTTAGCCGGTGTCTTGATACAATCTACCGTGCGGCCAGCAAGATTGACTACGGCGGCAGCACCTGCTAAACTTTCTGCCCAGGCGCCTAAGCTGCGGCCATCCCATTGTAGGTGCAAATAAGGCACCGGTTTTCTGGGCTTATTACGCGAGATTAGGATAGGCGTAAAATCTCGCTCGTTTAACCAATCAGCTAGATTTAAACCGATATAGCCGGTCCCTCCGGCAATAATAACTTTCCTGGACATAGGGCAATACAGACTGCTCAGCTATTCAACAAACGAAAACGCCCTTTGATTGGCTAAACGGCTAAATATTCACCCCTTGTTGCAGCATCATTTGCTTGGGCGACTGCCCAAATCTGTCTTTGAAGGCTTTGATGAAATAGCTGATATTTTCGTAGCCGACTTCGTAGGCCAGCTCCGTCACGCTGATGCTACGTACCAGAGCAATTTGGCGGGCTTTTTCCAGTCGTTGGGCTTTCAGCCAGGCCTGAGGAGTCGTTGCGAAAAAGGATTTAAAATCACGCCGGAAGCTACTCAGGCTGCGGCCGGTCAAGTAGGCGTAATCCTCTACTTTGAGCGGCTTATCAAAATTGGCGGCCATGAAGGCTTTGATGTTGCGCTGTTTGGGTAGGCTAAGTTGGAACAACGCCTGCACAAAATCAGGGCGCACTCCCAGGTCATCGATGAGCAATAAGAGCTCTAAAATCTTGATTCGGGTCAGCTCTCGCTGGCGACTTATCCCAGCTCCATACAGCTGCAGGAGGTTTTGACCATAGATGAGTAATTCTGGCTGCCGACCAATAGAAAACCAATCAACAGTTCCCATATTAGGCCTTAGTGCTGCTCCATTTCTAGCCTGGAGAAAATCCTGCACCAGGTTATCGTCGAAATAAAAAAGGAGGCTCTCAAAGTTTCCAGCTGTCGGCACCAAATCGGTGATGTAGTAAATCCCACGCGGAATCAGCGCAGCTTCTCCAGCTTTGAGCACAAAGGTATTTCCCTCGTAGGTCGTGATTTGTTGCTCACCCTGAAGTACCAGGGAAATAGCATGCTCGCTCAGGTAGCCTTCCCGTTGCTTCACCGCAGCAGTCAAACGCTTTTGCAGAATACTGCGATTGCCATCTCGCAGCAAGGTGGACACCTGCGGAAGTACAAAAAGACGTTGGGGAATTAAGATCATGTATATTTATTGCGCAGTAGAGAACAGACCAATCGCTCTTTTAAAAAGTTGATCAGTGCCCAATATGTTTAAGTACCTCAGTCTGCTCCTTATTTTTTTGGTTTTTAGTACCTGCCAATCAGATGATCTCGCAACCGATCGCGACTATAGCGGCTGGGCGGTTTATGGCGGAACGAAGGAAATGAGTCGCTACTCCAGTCTTGACCAAATCGACACTTCTAATGTAGGTCTTTTAGAGCCGCTCTGGGTGTACCGCAGCGGAGATGCCGACACTGCGGCCAACTCTCAGATACAGTGTAACCCGATCGTGGTTGATGGTACTCTGTACGGAGTGAGCCCGCAAATGCGACTTTTTGCGCTCGATGCCGCCAGCGGTGAACACCTTTGGACCTTCGATGCGGCCACCGACACCCGACACGATGCCAACCGGACTTCCTTCCACATTATGATCAATAGTCGGGGGATTGCCCACTGGACAGACGGTGCCGACGATAGCCGCATTTTCTTTACCGCCGGCTCGCGTACTTACGCCGTAGATGCACAATCGGGGAATGCCATCGAAAGCTTTGGCCAAGGTGGCTACATCGATCTGCATGACGGATTTGACCGTGATGTAAGTGACTTATTCATCGTCAACACCTCACCAGTGACCATCTTTGAAGACTTGCTCATTACAGGAGCAAGGGTTGATGAATCGACACCTTCGGCCCCGGGAGATATCAGAGCCTTTGACGTGCGCACGGGAGAGCGCCGCTGGATTTTTCACACTATTCCTCACCCAGATGAGCCTGGCTGGGAAACCTGGAGCAACCCCAACGCCTGGCAAACATCGGGTGGCGTCAACGTCTGGAGTGGTTTTTCGCTAGACGAAGAGCGGGGCATTCTTTTTGCACCAACGGGTTCGGCGGCCTACGATTTTTACGGTGCGGATCGCCACGGAGAAAACCTCTACGCCAACTGCCTGTTGGCACTCAACGCCCGCACCGGCGAGCTGATCTGGCACTATCAGTTGGTGCATCACGACCTATGGGATAAAGATCTCCCAAGCCCCCCAGCCCTGGTGACCGTAGAGCGTGACGGGCAGCCCGTTGATGCTGTGGCCCAGATCACGAAGAGTGGGTTGTTGTTTGTCTTTAATCGTGAAACGGGTGAACCACTTTTTGAGATTGAAGAAGTTGCCGTACGAACTGATGGAGCTTTACCCGGCGAGGCCGTCTGGCCTACGCAACCCATTCCGACCAAGCCGGCACCCTTTGCCCGGGTCAGCCTGACCAAAGAAGACATCAACCCCTACCTATCTGAGGAAGAAACCGAATGGGTAGCGACTCGAATGGCTGAGGCCCTGGTGGGCGAGCAGTATATTCCCCCTGGCCCCCAACCGGTCATTATGATGCCAGGCTTTGATGGCGGTGGCGAATGGTCAGGGCCCGCTTTTGATCCAGAAACAGCGCTGCTTTACGTCAACGCTAACGAGCTGGCCAACTGGCTGGAGATGGTAGAGAATCCCTGGCTGGCCCCGGAAGAGGAAAACTGGTTGCAGGCAGGGCAGCGCATCTACCGACAGCAGTGTATGAGTTGCCATGGGGTAGATCGACGTGGCACGGGGAATAACCCGACCTTGGTCGGACTGGAAGATCGCTACGACCGCAGCAATTTTGCCGAGCTAGTACGGGCAGGACGGCGCATGATGCCTGCTTTTCCCCGACTGGAGACGGAGGAAATCGATGCGATTGCCAGCTATATTCTCAATCTGGAGGATATTCAGCAAAACGACTTCAGCCTCAAAGGCAGTGCCGAACCGGATATCTACCATCAGGGCTGGAAACTGAAAGGCTATACCCAGTTTAAGACACCGTCTGGCTTGCCGGCCCATACCCCGCCCTGGGGAACTTTATCCGCTATCGACCTTAACAGCGGGGATTATGCCTGGCAGATCCCCCTGGGCAATTACGCAGCCTATGCTGATCAGCCGGAAATGCTAGGGGCGCAAAACTATGGCGGCCCCGTGGTGACGGCTGGTGGCTTGCTTTTCATTGCCGCTACGCCAGATCGTAAAATGCGTGCCTTTCATAAACGTACAGGGGAACTACTCTGGGAGTATGAGCTACCCACAGCTGGCTTTGCGACTCCAGCCGTTTATGAAATGGATGGTCGACAAATCCTGGTTATTGCCTGTGGGGGTGGCAAGCTTAATACCCTAGCGGGAGATGCTTACATGGCTTTCGCTCTACCGGAGTAAGTTTTGCTAACAAAAAATTTTACCGCTATCTTTAGCAAGTTAAAATTGTTTAAAATTAGTGCTTGCTGTAACTGACATCCAGCTTGGACAGGGAGTGTTTTCGCTCACTGACGTTAGCCATATCTTGCGAATGGATAGGCGTAGAGTTGCTGTATGGTGGCAGTTTTATTGGGAAAATAAAGCTCCACTAAGGCAAGAGCAATTTGAATACCGTCTTAGTTTTGTTAACCTAGTAGAGTTTTACGTATTACAACAATTAGTCGATGCTGGCGTCAGGCCAGGAAATGTTTTTCGAGCTCACAGTAGCCTTGTTCACCTAACCGATTATGACCACCCATTTTCGAAAGAGGAAGTGTTAGGTGCTATTCGTACCGATGGCAAGAAAATTTATATCGACTGGAAGGACCGAATTATTAATCTCGACGGTTCTGGACAACTTAATCTGGCCATTGTTCGCGATTTTTTAAAGCAACTGAGCTTTAAGGAGGGAACGATCAATAAATTCTGGCCAAGGGGTAAAGCTAGCAGTATCGTCATTGATCCTAAGCTGCAATTTGGACAACCGATTATCGATGGTACTAGAATCGAACCCACCCACCTATTCCAGTTACACCAGGCAGGAGAACCCATTAACATGATTGCATTTATGTACGAATTGCCAGAGAAGGCGGTGGAAGATGCAATTGCCTACTACTCGGCTGCTTGATGAAAATATATATCGACGAAAATATTTCTAAATACATTGCCCTAGGCTTTCAGCAACTACAGCAGCCCTATAATAAAAGAGTAAATGTAGAAATCGAGATATCCTCAATCGTCAATGAGTTTGGACGGGGGGTTCCGGATGAAGAGTGGATCCCCATCATTGGTAAGCAGCAAGCTTGTTTTGTAACCCAAGACCGAAGTATTAGAAGGACCAGAACTCAGTGGCAACTCTGTGAAGAGCATAAAGTGGGAGCTTTTTTCGTAAGAATGGGCTCTAGGCGCAAAGGCCTGGAATACTGGCAACAGGTAGAATTTTTAATCAAAAAATGGCCGGAAATAATTAGGCTTGCACTAAAAACAGAGCGCCCATTTGCTTTTGAAATCACCGCTAGAAAAATCAGTCGCCTCTAAGCTTGATGCTTTCCTCCACAAACTGCAGCTGTCGTTCAAACAGCTCTTTTCCGCCCTTAAGGCCTACGTCATCGTGATCGGCACCGGGTATAATGGCGAGCTCTTTTTCGGAGCTGCCTAAGGCCTCATAAATAGCCCGACCGTATTTCACTTTGATGTTTTCATCTTGCTCGCCGTGAGCAATAAACATCGGCTGGTTAATTTGACGGGCAGCTTCAATAGGTTGGACTTCCGCAGGTCGAAACCCTGCTATTTTACCAGCACGGCGGAGGGCATACTTAGCTAACCAGCGCGGCCCCCATCCTGCCGTAAATCGCTGAAAATAGTCCGCCACAATTTGTTCGAGTCGGGCAAAGGTACTCTGAGATAACCCAAAATCGATACGCTGATCGTGAGCCATGGCTTGTAGGGCAACGGCCCCTCCATAAGAATGACCCCACACCCCCAGCGGTAAGTCAGGAAACGCTTCCTCTAATCGGTCAATGATCCGAGAAATGTCATGCTTTTCAAAGTGGCCAAAAGTAGCGTACTCCCCTTCACTTTGCCCTTGAGCGCGGTGGTCAATTAGTAGCGTGGCATAGCCCCGTTTACTTAACACTCCGGCCAGATCAATCCAGGCTTCTTTATTACTACCGATGCCGTGTAGCAGTAGGATATGTGCCAGGGGCGTCTCCCGGTCGGCGTAGACGTAGTAGGCAGCGATGGCAGGTTTAGCTGTCGCTTCAACCGACCAGTCCTCGTAACGCAAGCCCTCATCTGCTGGCGTTTTAGCCGCGGGCTGTCGGGTAGGCTGTAGGATGGCATAAGGAGCCACAAAATGCGTACCCAGGCCAATGATCAGCAATAGGATCAGCAGCAGGACTAGGATTATTTTCAGCAAGGTCAGCAAAGGCTTAGAGAATTAGCCGCTTAAAGATACGTCTGCATTAATGATCAGCCGATATTGGGCGAAAGGAGAGGCTTAGGTGGGATTATCATCTACCCTTTCCTCTCAAGTTTTGTCAAGCGCAGCCATGGCCGCAGCCCAATTTCCCGCATCCCGTGGATGTGCACTTGTGTCCAGCAGTTCAGCGGTAGTAAACGCACCACCGTAAACTTGCATTTTCGCTTGCGGATCTGCGCCCTTGTCCAGTAAGAGCTTGATTAAATCGGCTAGGTTATCCGGCACTTGTTGGCGCCACATTTCTACCCCATTACTCCCGCAATAGTGCAAAAGCGTAGCGTCATGTGGATAGGGAGATCTATCGCGTACTAAGTCCGGCTTTTCCGATAACAGCTGACCTAAGGCCTTTTGATCTCCCGCTAGTAAAAACTGCAGTGCCTGTTCAAAATCAGGATCAAAATGGCGATCAGCTAGTGCCATCACTTCCTCCCAATTTTCGAAGCCGCGTTCCTGAGCAATGAGCAAGCGGCAATCTGCTAGACTGAAATCTATCTTGTTCAGAGACTCGCTTGATGCCCCTAAAAAGCTGGGATGGTAATTGCTAAACAAGGAATAAACCGCTGATGCTCGCTGTTTAGTGGCCAGCTCTACTCGTGCTACCATTCGTTGGAGATAGTCTAATATGCCAGCTCCCGCTAGTGGCTGCTGTAGCAATTCAGCGAAGAGGTTTTGAACAGCAACAACAGTAGGGGCACGATATATGGAAGGCATGACAGCATGGTTTATTTAATCCAACTTAACAAAATTTAAATCGCTACGCAGGCCATCTTCCTCCAACACTAACCAGTAAGTACCCGGACTTAAATCTGCCAACTCGATAGATTGTCCATTCCAGATTCCTCTTTTAAGCAAGCGCCCACTACCATCGATGATCATCCAGGGGCTACCATCGGGCAATCCTAAGAGTTGTAACTCATCGCGGGTCGGGTTGGGAAAAAGAAGGACCTCACGCTCTGGCTGCCAGACCACCGAAACTACTGGAGAGTAGCTAAAACCGCCCTCAACATCTTCTTGTCGGAGGCGATAAAAATTGAAGCCTTCCTGGGGCGATTGATCGACCGTTCGATAAGTCGAAATGGTTTGGCTATTTCCCACTCCAGCTACCCAATCGATGGACTCAAAACGGTCACCACTACCGGTAGCCCGCTCAACACTAAAGCCCAGATTTTGCCATTCCTGAGCCGTTGCCCAGTCTAGCTGCACACCCGCAGCTAGCTGGCTGGCGCGAAAGTCCAACCATTCGACCGGCAAACCTTGGCCAGGGTTATAAAGTTGGTCAATATCTGCCTGACTGAGGGCAGCGCCGTAGATACGTACATCATCAATCCAACCAGAAAAGGGCCGCTCTCCGGTTCCTGTGGGTTGGTTGCCTAGCGCGACGGGTACACCTGCGGAAGTACTAATCCTTCCCGTCTTAGCCATA
Source organism: Bacteroidota bacterium (assembly GCA_039030655.1). Lineage (GTDB taxonomy): Bacteria > Bacteroidota > Bacteroidia > Chitinophagales > Saprospiraceae > Neolewinella. The sequence goes on from JBCCDS010000071.1 coordinate 15,891, forward strand.
CTGGCAATGAGTGTTCCGTCTTTGTAGAGTTGCATTTCCTGCCCATCGTAGCGGGCCACGATGAAGTACCACACGTCAGGCACCAGTTCTCCACTTCCACTGATCAGTGTGGCAGTTCCTCCTTCATCCGTTTTCAAGCGGAATCGCAACTGAGAGCCGCCATTTTGACTCAGCATCCAGTAGTGGTCTTCACCGCTGGTACCCGATGCTTTGCTGATGAAGCGAGCTTCCACATTATCCAGATCGGCCGCCCTAATCCACATACTGATGGTCATCGAATCTCCCTCCAGATCAAAGGGCTCTACGACTACTCTGCCCGAGCTACCGTCGAAAAAGAGCGCATCTCCACTTTGTCCTTCCCCTGGCCGCCAATCCGTACCGCCATTGCGGATACTCTCGTAATTCTCGATCTGTTCGTCCACCAAGGTATCGGTTCGACTCTCCAGCGGCCAGTAGGCGACCAGATTACTATCCAGGTCCGTGATGCGAATCAGTACGCTGTCCGTCGATACCAGCAGCTCATCGGCTACACTGAGCTTAAATTGGTAGTCGCCCAACTCAGCCGGAATGAAGCAGGCCTGGATGGAGTCAGGATGAAGTAGTACTCCCGCAGGTCCAGCCGTTTGCTCCCAGTTGAAACTAAGACTATCGGTGGGGTCGTCTAGGTCAAAAGATAGACTTCCATCCAAGCAGATGGTGTCGAGCAGCAGATAGGTAGAATCCGGCCCTGCCTCCGCCATCGGCGGGAAATTGCCATCAATAGCCACATTGAAAACCGCCGAAGTATCGGGCCCCGCCAGCAGATTAGCACCTAAAGCTATCACTCTAACTGTCTGACTGGTATCGAGCGTAAACGGTCCCGTGTAGAGCAAGGAGTTGCCGTCGGGCAGGCTGCCATCCAACGTATAACGAATCTCGTCAAAGGGGGCACTGGCACTGAGCGTAATCAGGGGCGGATCCAGAAAATTGCCGCCGTTGGGAGTCATGGTTACTTGCCCCGCCTGCGGCCAGGTAGCTACAATATTACTCAACACCCAGTCAGAGCTCCCTGCAGCATTCGCTGCTCTGATACGGTATTGATAAGTGGTAGCCGGCAAGGTGGAAACATCGATAAAATCGGTGCTATTAGCGGGTCGGTTAAGTAGGGGCAACCAGCTACCGCCCACCAGTCGTTCGAGCTGAAAGCTTCCTTCGTTATCGGAGAGGTCTTGCCAGTTGAGTTGAATGGCTAAGCCAGCCTGCAAAGTCGCCGTTAGATTAGCCGGAGCGGCTGGCGGATCGCCCGGTGTTTCGTTAAGATAATAGCGGGTATTGTCGCCGTAGAAGCGGCTAGGGCCCACTACGTCAAAATCGCCATCGGCATCCAGGTCGGCCACGGCACCAGTATAGATTTCACCGCTGGGGTCGTAATCCTGTTCTGTCCAGCTTTCGCCGTTGTTGTTATTGTAGAAGATGAGCAAACCATTTTGACCAAAGGAGCGCCCCGTACAGAGATCCAGGTCGCCGTCTTGGTCGATATCGAAAAGACGTACCATGTGGCATTTGCCGAAATCGTCCTTGATAATATGCTCCGTCCAAATTACCGAGCCGTCGGGATTGAGTCCTTCATTTTCGTACCAGGCCAGTTTCAGGTCACTGCCTTCGGCGCTACCGATGTAGACGTCGAGGTCGCCATCATTATCGATGTCGCCGGTTTCCGACTTGGTTTTATCGTAGACGGTGGCGTAGAATTCCGTATCGATATCGTATTGATTGTAGGCGTCGGTGCGCCAGTTGCCGGGACAATCCCAGTAGACGCCCGATTGGACGATTTCGATGGCACCGTCTCCATCCAGGTCGCCGGCCGAGATGCCTTCGGGTTTACCGGTTTCGCCAGTCACGAAGCTGCGGACGGTCCAGTTGTTGATATTGGCATTTTGAAAAGCCATAACTACCCGCTCGGTGGCAGACCAGGTCTTTTCCAGGATGTCGAGGCGGCCATCTCCGTCAATATCGACCAGGCGCAGATCATTTTGGTGCCGCACATCTCCTTCGTAGACCACAATTCGTTGCCAGGGGCTGGTGGCTGCGGCAGCACTCCCTGGGTGCAGGTAAAGATAAATGTGGCCGGGGTAATCCCCTTCGTTACGAGCACCGTCGGAGGTGACAAAATCGGGCCAGCCGTCGCCATTCATATCCGCGACTCGGGCGGCATAGGGGCCGCCATCAGAAGTTCCTATTTCGTACCAGTCGGTAAAGTCAGGCCCTTTGTACCAGCGTTGCTGCGCAGCGCAGATGAGGATGTCGTTGAAGCCATCGGCATCGAGATCAGCTACGTCGACCTCAGCGCTATTGCGGGAAATGAAATTGGCGGAGCTAAACTGGAGGGTCTGGCCCCACAATTGGCTGGTACCTAGGGATAAAATACCCAGGCACAGCAATGATAGTTGCTTTGCAGTCATGTGTGTAAAATCTCTCTCTAAAGTTCGTGGAGATAACGAAAGAGTAAGATTCAGGATTGCTTAAACGGATTATTCCTTTTGCTCGACAGACTGGATCTCAAGTGGGATGGGGAGCTCTCCACTATTCAAAATGGCAGCCATGCCAACCGCTTCCTGGGCACTGAAGTTACCCGTTATGACTGCTTGGCCACCCGTAATTGCAGTTTGCACACTAGGTGCCGAATAAACGACACCATTGAGTATAATCGCGATTTGACGGTACAGATCTATTGCAGCCCGATGGGTCATTTGAGCAAAAGCTGTAGTTCCCGTTTCGGTAAACTCCAAGCCGACCTCCATCTCTCCGGTGTAGCCGGTACGGTGGTTCGCAGCAGCGACTTCGTTTCCGGTGATCGGCACCAGTTCCCCTTCGCGAGCTCTACCATCAATCAGATAAACGGCTGGCGCATCGGAGGGGGAATTGATGGCGCTATTGCCTCTACTCGGTCGACCGAGATAGACTTGTACTGCTGCTTCAGCCGGAAAAAAGGCAGCAAAATCTGCCAGCCAATTCGGACTAGCTAGCTCTTCGGGTAGGTAAGCCTGACAATAATCCTGACCGTTGGCGAAGTTCATTCTCGCTAGCCAGTCGGCGGCCACGCTATCAGCCGCCATAGTTTGTAGGGTTTGTCTGATTATGGGGTCACTAAAACGGTAGGTGGGCCACAACTCCAGCCTAAAGTCCTGAGTGAGGTAGGCAAGCAATTCTTCCTGATAGGCATCAGCTGGCAATTCCAAGAGCAATTGCTGCGTGTTTGGCTCGTAGTTAAGCTCGTAAACGATTATGCCCAAAATATCCAGGCGTTGGCCCAAGGTTTCGACACAAGCATCGGCCGTTTCTTGATTGAGCCTTCCTTCTCCTTGCGCGGTTAGTTGAATCTCAATGGTGGGCACTGGCGAGCAGGCAACTGACAGCAGCAAGCTGAAAGACAACAGAAGGGGCAATGGCAGCATATCTTCTACATTGGGATGAACACCAAAGGTAGTTGAAATTGCGATCAAGCGGTCCTCTTAGGCCATCAGGCTAATTCGTGGGCCCTCGGCCAGCCTTTTTTCCAGGGCAGCCATAGTGGCAGCAGAATTGTCGGCAGGCAAGCCCGGATAATGGTAAACAACGTCTTTGGGCAGTTCTGCTTTAAATCAGCACTAGCTACCACTTCTTCGGGCAAGTCGGGCAAGGCTTCAGTTATCCCTCCTACTCTTCAAGCTGTTCACCAAGCGCAGCGCTTCCTTTTTGGTCGGATGACGGACGATACTTACCGTCTTTTTGCACAAATAGTACAATTATTAGGTATTAGCTACATCTGGATACGAGCTGAGTCTCGTATGTAAGCAACAGAAGATTATCCTATGCGCTTCCTCTCCCTATTTTTTACTCTGCTCGTCCTGCTTCCCGCCTGTGGTCGCTACCGTGCTGCCTCAACAGCACCGGACCCACCTGCGGGAGTCCTATCCCAACAACTGGTCGAAAGACAAAAAGAGGGGCAAGCTGTACAGGACATAGTAGATCAATTAGCGGCCCTGGATCCCAATGAGCTACTGGCCGAACTGGACACTCGTGAGGAGCAACTGGCCTTCTGGATCAATATCTACAATGGTACCATCCAGTACTTGCTGGAGCAACAGCCGGAGCTATGGGATAAGCGGAGCGACCTATTTGGGGGTAAGCAGATGGTCATTGCTGGAGCACTACTGAGTCCAGAAATGATCGAGCACGGTATTATCCGGGGAACGGAAGGAAAGCTGGGTTTAGGGTTTATTCCTCAATTATTCCCTAGTAAGATGGAGCGCAGTTTCAAAATCAAAAATGGCGACCCGCGCATTCACTTTGCTTTGAACTGCGGGGCCATCGACTGCCCGCCGGTAGAAGTCTATAATCCGACTACTATTCAGGAGCGGCTGGACTACCGAACGAAGGCTTATCTGAATCGGCATTCTTCGCTTTCCGAAGATGGGACAAGCTTGACGACCACGCCCCTCTTCAGCTGGTTTAAAGGCGACTTTGGCACCTATGGCGGCATCGCGGATTTCTTAGTCCATTTTGGCATTTTGAACGAAACCAACAAAGGCATAAAGCGCAAGTACAAAGACTACGACTGGACCTTGGCGCTGGATGTGTACGCCGCGGATTAATCGATTTTTGGGTTTTTGGATAAATCCAAAAATGCAACAAATTTTCACCCTACTCCATGTTCCTTCATCTCATCATACCGGCCATCAACGAGGCCAAGAACCTCCGCGCACTACTCCCCTACTTAAAAAGAGAGTTGGGAGTCAACGGCAAAATCATCGTTGCCGACGGCGGCAGTACCGATGCCTCTCGGCGGGTATGCGATGAGTTGGCGGTTACCTTTTTCGCTTCGCCCCAAGCTGGGCGTGGCCCCCAAATGAATGCCGCAGTTATGGCTTATCCCGATGCTGACCTTTATTATTTTCTGCATGCCGATGCCCAGCCGCCCCCCGGTTTTTATCAGGACATTTTAAATTGGACTTCCGCAGGTTTTCCCGTTGGCTGTTATCGCTACACTTTTGATTCTAGCAACCCATTGTTGAAAATCAATGCTTTTTGTACCCGCTTCGATGCTTTACATTGCCGAGGGGGCGATCAATCACTTTATGTCACCAAAGCCGTGTACGAAGAGCTGGGAGGCTTTTGTCCCCAAATGCGCATCATGGAAGACTACGATATCATTGAACGGGCCCAGGCGCGCTACCCCTTTAAAATCATGCCGCGTTCACTGACCGTTTCCGCGCGTAAGTACCGGCTTAATAACTACTTCCGGGTGCAACTAGCCAATCTGATCGTCTTTCGGATGTACCGCAAAGGAGCTTCGCAGGAAGCGATGGTGAGGACGTATCGGAGGTGGTTGAGGACGTGAGTTTTGAGACTCAAGATCGTCCTCGTTGGGCGGGACTGCTGGACTCAAGAGTCAAGAGTCAAGAAGCTTCATCATTCTGCCGGCATTACATCATAAGAATATACAACAGTTGATTCCTCCATTTGTCGCGATAGTATATCCCACCCATAGAAGGTGATTTCCAATTGTTGAGTTCCCCGAATTGCAGTAGGAATTTCAAAATTTGCAAATTGATTTTCTTGGATGCTGAGAGTATCACCGTTCAAAAGCAAGTAATTATATTTTGGATTTAAGTTGTCAAGTTTATAGGCTACATCAACCCGCGCTTCCAGATTATCCCCTTGGTTAATATTAGTATGAGGGAAGTGAATCTGAGGAGATAAAGAAGGAAAATAAAGGCGCTGAGAAGCAAAAGCAAATGTCTGCAATTTCATCTCATAAGCTAGGATTGCAATATGGTTCTCTAACCAAGTAAGGATCGCAGATTGAAAATATTCAGACTGCACCCCACCTCGTGCAAATATTAATCGCAAGTCGTACAAAAATAGCCCTGCAATAAAATCGCAGTTTGATGATAAGGTCATCTCATCCTCAGTCATTCCCATTGTTGGTCCATGTTCCACTATAAACCGAGAAAAACTATTTAGGATGTCATCTCTTTTCCTGTTGTAGACAGCTATAAACTTTGAACCAAAGTTTGATGAAGAATTTGTCTTTAAATCATTTAGTGCTAATTCGACATCTCGTAAGTTGGCATCAATTGTATTATAAAACCCTAAATACCCAGGTAGCATCCGTTCCCTAGTCTGCATATCTACCAATTCCGTCATTTGCCAGGTTTCGTCAGCTATTATTTCCTTACTTTTTGAAAGCTGCCTTTCCCCTTCAATAAGTAGTAACTGAGTAATTTGTAGATCAGTGCGCAACTGACTGAAACATCGCTCTTGCCAGATCATTACCCCAACCAAAGCTGCTGCAAGAAAAGCCGAAGTCCAAAACCATCGCGTCATGTCACTAGAGTTTATTCTCCTAATGACCAATTGAAGGAATAGTAACAGCCATTACCCTTTCATCCCTGAAGGGGATGAATGAACCTGACCCCGGATGATCATCCGGGTGGCGCTAAACTAGCAGGAGCATTTAGACCTGCGGAAGTCCAAACGATGCAACGACGACCATTTTAACGCGGGACAACTACCGAACCACAGTCACATCGACATCTTCTCCAGCCTGTATTTGAAACGATTGATGCCGTTCACTCCCGGAATCAGAACCGTTTAGTAAGTATTGATAACGCACGTAATAGTTGCCGGAATTCAAGGTAACTGGACTAAAGGTTACGCTACCTCCATTACTGATATCCCTTTCCTCAAAATCGACCAGGGGCTGATCATCCGTTTCGAAAAACACAATGCCTGCCCTCACAGAATAATTATCCTGATTGAATAAACTTTGGTTATCAATGGAAATAGTTACTGTGCCAGTAAGATTCGGAATGTCATCTTCGTTATCACAAGCCGTAAACAGAAGCACCATCAGGCCCAAGAGAAATGTAACGTGCTTCATCTTTCAGTTATTAGAGTTTATAATGCACACCATAAAATAGACTAAATACAGCAAATCATAGTCATCGTTTTATCAAAGCATGATTCGGTTTAAGATCATGTGTTTATAATGCCATTTGCGAATGGAAGGCTAGCTGCTCAACGACTAATTGCCGCTCCTTCTCTAGGATTGAACCTCGCGAGAATCAACCCCATCCCTGAAGGGGATGAATAAGAATTACTCCGGATGACAATCCGAGGGTCGCACCAAATCACCGCTACGCTTAGATCCCGAAGGTCGAGTACCTCCGCGATGCTCCGACCCGCGGAAGTCCTAACCTCGCTACGCAACCTATTCCCCGGCAAAAGCATTACCTTTACAGCATGTACAAAAACAACAGCATCATTAGCGCCATAATTATTCTGACCCGTCGAGGGTCCAGAGGAGGAAGCTAGTGCCTGATAAATTTTGTGCATAAAGCCCCCGACGGATCCAGTATCCGCTGGGGCTTTTTATTTTTGCGACCCAATTACGCCACATGTACCAAGAATACAGTAAGCTCAACCTTCCAGAAATCGATCAGGAGATCCTGAAATTCTGGAAAGAACAAGGCATTTTCGATCGCTCGGTCCAGGAAAGAGACCCAGCCAATAGCTACGTATTTTACGAAGGTCCGCCCTCAGCCAATGGCTTGCCCGGCATCCACCACGTGATGGCGCGTACGATCAAAGACCTCTTCTGCCGCTTCCAAACCCTGAAAGGCAAACGTGTCGAGCGCAAAGGTGGCTGGGACACCCACGGCCTGCCCGTAGAGCTGAGCGTAGAAAAAGAACTAGGGATTACGAAGGAGGACATCGGCACCAAAATAAGCGTTGACGACTACAATAAAGCCTGCCGCGAAACGGTAATGCGCTACAAGGATATCTGGGATGACCTGACCGTCAAGATGGGTTACTGGGTCGATCTAGATAACCCCTACATCACCTACAAAAACGAATACATCGAGTCCGTCTGGTGGCTGCTACAGCAGATCTACAATAAGGACTTACTCTATAAAGGCTACACCATCCAGCCCTATAGCCCCGCTGCGGGTACTGGACTGAGTAGCCACGAGTTGAATATGCCCGGAGCCTATAAAGAAGTCTCCGACACCACAGTGGTGGCCATGTTTAAGACCCAGCAAGAGACCGCCGACTGGCTCTACAGTCTGCCGGTTATGCCCGTACCCGCTGAAGGTGAGGAAGAAGGGGTGACCATCATGGGCTCGCCCGATAGTGAGCAGGTATTTATCCTGGCCTGGACGACGACACCTTGGACGCTACCCAGCAACACCGCACTGACCGTCGGGCCGAAAATCGACTACGTCAAGGTCCGCACCACCAACCCCTACACTGAGGAGGAAGTCGACGTAGTACTGGCTGAAGCCCTGATCGGCAAGTGGTTTGGCGGCAAACGCCAACCGAAGATCCTGGCCAAATCTGCGCCTTTCAAGGGCAGCGAACTAGCCAACATTCGCTACGAGCAACTGCTGCCCGTAGGGAAACCCGAAGAAGGCGATGCCTTTAAGGTCATCACCGGTAACTTCGTGACTACCGAAGATGGTACCGGTATCGTACACACGGCTCCCAGCTTTGGTGCCGACGATATGGCCGTGGGTAAAGCCAATGGCATGGGCGCCCTGACCCTGGTCGACAAGACGGGGCGTTTTACGGAAGGCGCCGGGCCTTTCGCCGGCCGCTTCGTTAAAAACTACAAGGACGAGGAGGACTACGTAGACGTCAACGTCGACATCTCCGTCCACCTCAAAAAGGAGGGCAGGGCCTTCAACGTCGCCAAGTACGTGCACAACTACCCGCACTGCTGGCGAACGGACAAGCCGGTACTCTACTACCCGCTCGACAGCTGGTTCATCAAGGCATCTTCGCTACGCGAGCGCATGACGGAACTCAACAAGACCATCAACTGGAAGCCGGCCAGCACCGGTGAAGGTCGTTTCGGCAAGTGGCTGGAAAACCTTCAAGACTGGAACCTCAGCCGCAGCCGCTACTGGGGCATCCCACTGCCCATCTGGCGCTCGGCCGATGGCGAAGAAGAAGTTTGCATCGGTTCTATCGCTGAGCTAGACGCTAAAATCCAGGAAGCTAACCACGAGTTGGAGCTGGATCAGTCGGTTCCCAAAGACTTGCACCGCCCTTACATCGACGAGGTGGTGCTCTGGCAAAATGGCAAGGAGCTCCGTCGCGAACTGGACCTCATCGACGTCTGGTTCGACAGTGGCTCGATGCCCTACGCCCAGCTGCACTATCCCTTCGAAAACGAAGAGGTGTTTAAGCACAATTTTCCGGCTGACTTCATCGCCGAAGGCGTAGATCAGACGCGTGGTTGGTTCTACACGCTACACGCCATCGGTACGATGGTATTTGATAGTGTGGCCTTCAAAAACGTCGTTTCTAACGGCCTGGTGCTGGATAAAGACGGCGTCAAAATGTCCAAGCGTTTGGGCAATGCCGTCAACCCTTTTGAGACCCTAGAAGAGTACGGGGCCGACGCTACGCGCTGGTACATGATCAGCAATAGCGATCCCTGGGACAACCTCAAGTTCGACATCGACGGAGTAAAGGAGGTCCAGCGCAAATTCTTCGGAACGCTCTTCAACACCTACGGATTTTTCGCCCTCTACGCCAACATTGATGGGTATCGAATTGATGCACTTCCGCAGGTCGAAACCTCTCAACTAGCGGAAATCGACCGTTGGATCTTGTCCAAGCTCAACAGTTTGGTCAAGGATGCCACTGCTTTTTATGCCGATTACGAGGCGACCAAAGCCTGTCGGGCCATCGAGAGTTTCGTCAACGATCAACTCTCCAACTGGTACGTACGACAAAGCCGTCGCCGCTTCTGGCGTGGCGACATGACTACCGACAAGCAAGCGGCCTATCAGACGCTCTATACCTGTCTGCAAACGGTCAGCCAGCTGATGGCACCAGTAGCGCCTTTCTTCGCCGACTGGCTCTACCGCAACCTGACTACTGAGGTGGCTGACAGTCAGGATTCTGTCCATCTTTCTCTACTTAGGGAAGCGGATGAATCCCTGATCGACCTCGATCTGGAACAAAAGATGGACTATGCCCAGCGCATTTCCAGCTTAGTATTGAGCCTGCGCAAGCGCAGTAAGAATCGGGTGCGGCAACCGCTGCAGAAAATCCTGCTGCCCGTGCTCAACGCAGACTTCCAGCGACAAGTAGAGGCCATCAAGCCGATCATCCTCAATGAGGTCAATATCAAGGAACTGGAATATCTGACCGACAGTGGCTTCCTACAAAAACAGATCAAACCCAACTTTAAGACCCTGGGCCGTAAGCTGGGCAAGCACATGAAAGCCGCCGCGCAGCAGATCAATCAAATGGATCAGGAGGCTATCGGTGCCCTACAGGCTGCGGGTAGTTACACCTTAGCAATCGAAGGAGAAAGCTACGAGCTCAGCCTGGAAGATTTTGAGATCACGACTAAGGATATCCATGGTTGGTCAGTAGCCAGCGATGGTGCACTCACGGTGGCCCTGGACGTAACCATCACTCCCGACTTAGCCGCCGAAGGCCTGGCCCGGGAACTGATCAACCGTATCCAGAACCAGCGCAAGGATGATGGACTGGAAGTCACCGACCGTATCCAGCTAAAGCTGAGTGGTACTGCTGCCGTTGTAGCAGCTGCTCAAGCCCATACCGACTACATCAAATCGGAAGTCCTGGCCGATGATCTGAGTATCGTAGACAGCCTGAGCTCAGAAGCGATCAAGCTGCCGGGTGGGGAAGAGGTAAGGCTGGTGATTGCTAAGGCGTGATTTGCCCCCCTGCGGGGCAGTGATTACTCGCTCCGCGAGGGTGATTTGCCGTCGCTGGCCGAATTCCGGCTTTGCCGGTTCGTCCGCGACTAACTCCGGTTAAGCGAACTTCAGTTCGCGCTGGGTTGAGTGGACTTTAGTCCGCGCTACTCTACACGCCTCCGAGGAACTCGCTGCGCTCGACACCTTGGAAGAGGTAGCTAGGGCTTCCCGGTACGCCAGCACTCCGTATGGGCGGGTGCTGAAATTTCGAGATTTGCACCAATGAAATGATCGGCGATTCAGCCACCTGCAGCCAAATTCGACACGCTTCCGCACGGAGTGCAGAAGCACCGTAGCTAGATGTTCTTCATGTTCCTCATGATAAATGTGCTTAGTCGCAGGACCACCCCCGCCTTCGTCGGGTTCTGGGCCAGCGACTTTAGAGGATCGACCGCTGCAAATAATCCGCCGTCTCAGGATAATCAACGGTAAAGTGCAGGCCACGGCTTTCGTGTCGCAGCGAAGCCGTCTTAGTGACCAGATAGCCGATCGTAATCAGGTTGCGCAGCTCACAGAGCTG
>JBCCDS010000072.1:0-25484 GCA_039030655.1 Bacteroidota bacterium
CCGTGACGATCCACTGGAAGTTCTCCCCCTGGCTATTCGCTACCGTGATGGCCCCTTCAGGGATCATGTCGGCAACGCCGTCGCCGGAAGTGAACTCAAAAGGTCCACCGAAGAGTACCCCGCCGTTGGCCTGGCAGTCGCCTTCGTTCATCCGGATTACCTCTACTGGGTTGGACAGGCTGAAGCAGCCTTCCAGGTCATTCGCATTCAGGCCAGCAGCCAGGCCGCTGATCTCGCCGTCATAGCGCAGGTACCATACCAGGCAGTTACCCGCGCCAGCTTCGTCAAAGTCTACGACCGAGAAGATCGGCGGTAGACCCAGGATGTTGCCCGCAGCGTCCGTGACGATCCACTGAAAGTTCTCGCCCTGGCTACCAGAAACAGTAATTCCATCTTCGGGGATCATGTCTGCAACACCGTCACCTGCAGTAAAAGAAAAGGGACCTCCTTCTAGTGTACCACCAGAGGGTTGATTACGGTTAACCTGAATGAAGTTTGACAGACTAAAACAGCCATCTAAATCCATGGTGTTACCACCTTCCATCAGACCATCAACAGCACCATTGGAACTGATGTGGTAAACGAGACAGATGCCGGGGCCGGCGCCGTCTAAATCAAAAGGAGGGCTGGGTGGGAGGGCAAGAATAGTGCCATCTAGGTCGGCGATGATCCAGCCACTGTCTTCACCGTTTTGGTCAGCCAGAACGACATCAAAAGCATCGGATTGGCCATCACCTGCACAAATAGTAATAGCCGTTTCGCCATCAGTACCGGAAATACTTAAATCGCCGCCTTCGGCGTCACAGTCCATTTCGCAGTCATCGCCGGTACGGCGAATAACGGCGATATAGTTAGACAGGTCATAACAGCCATCAGCACCGCTAAGGTTACAGATGTTATCCCCAGTGGAGATGTCTCCGGTAAATCCTTCGTTAAATGCAATATGGTAAAGGAAACAGACTCCGTCGCCAGCACCTTCAAAATCAAAAGTTGGGCCGGGAGGCGTTCCGAGGATTAAGCCATAATTATTAGTAATCAGCCAAGCACCGCTAGTACCGACTACGTCGGTAAGTATTGGAGTAAAGGCATCGGAGATACCATCATCGGCACAAGTGACGTAGGTGGTACTACCATCAGCAAAAGATAAGTTGCCGCCTTCGGCATTACAACTGGTCTGTGCTTTTAAGGAATTACCTCCTAGTATAAATAGAGATAACAAAAATGAGGCGGAGATTAACCCGCATTTTGCTTGAAGGGAGCGCCTTCGATTAAAGCAATTGAAAATGTAATTTTGGAACATTTGGATATAGGTTTTATCCCAAGAAATTAGGTTCGGGACAAAACTAGGGCGACGACAAGGTCAAGAAATCACGGAAATATAACAGAAGTATAAATTCAACCCAACAGGATTATTAACTATTGATTATCAAACACTTAGACCTGCGGAAGTACTAATTAATAGTAAAAAAATACTGGAAAATGTCTCGCTAACAGCATGAGTACGTAATTCCTTTAGTGTTTGGTCGGAATGCGGCGCATCAATTGTAACAAAAGGCATAAAGTCTCGTGATACTTTCGTGATATTTAGGCTGTTATTTTGCAACCTATGAGTGGCGCAATACCAAAACATAACATGAAACGACAAGCATTAATCGTCGAGGATGATTCGGACATCGTGGCCTTACTGCGGATTCACCTAGCTGATTTAGGCTGTGAATTAGCCGTAGCACACGATGGAAAGACCGGTTTATCGATGGCTCTGCAAAACGCCTACGATCTGATTATTTTGGACGTAATGTTACCAGAGATGGAGGGTACAGAGATCGTACGACGGCTACGGGGGAAGGAAATTTCCACTCCGGTACTGATGCTTTCGGCCAAATCGGAAGAATTTGATAAAATTCTTGGTTTGGAATTGGGAGCGGATGATTATATCACTAAGCCATTCTCCATTCGGGAATTTATTGCTCGGGTAAAAGCCATGTTTCGCCGGGTGGAACGTACCAGAGCCAATCAGTCTGGTCAAGAAGCAGAGGCAGTGCTTCGTTTTGGGGATTTGGCCATTGACCTGGACAAGCGGAAGGTGACTACACAAGGGAAGCGAGTGGAGCTATCTCCTAAAGAGTTTGAACTGCTAAGCTTACTAGCTTCCAACCCTGGTAAAAGCTTTGATCGAGCCAAGATTCTTAATTTGGTTTGGGGTTATGACTTTGAGGGTTATGAGCATACTGTCAACTCACACATCAATCGATTAAGGGCCAAGATTGAGCCCGATCTACAGCAACCGATGTATATCCTAACTAACTGGGGAGTCGGGTATCGCTTTAACGAAGAACTACAATGAGTGCAGCTAATCGACTCTATTTCAAGCTCTCGGGTATATTCCTGCTGATGCTGATTGTAATTGGAGGTTTGTACGTAGCCATTTCCCATTACATCAATGCGGATTACGTATCGGAGGTCAATCAAAAGCTGTATGGCGGTATAGCCGAACATACGGTGAGTGAGGTTCAACCGATGTTGGACGGGCAGATCGACACCAATGAGATTCAGGAGATCATGCATTCCATGATGGTCATTAATCCGAGTGTAGAAGTCTACTTATTAGATCCGGAAGGAGAAATCATCACCTACGTAGCTCCTTACAAGCAAGTAGTGCTAGAGGAGGTAAGTCTCCCCCCGATCAAGGAATTTATTGCTGCTGATCCGGACGATCGGCCGTTTTTAAAGGGAGATGACCCCCGAAATCCGGAGCAGGAAAATATATTTTCGGCGGCGGAGATGCGCGATGAAGCGGGCGAGCTAGAAGGCTATGTTTACATCATACTGGCCAGTGAAGAGCAGAATGCGGTAGTTTGCTATTTGCAGGGTTCTTACATGTACCGTTTGGGTAAAAACATGTTTTTTATTAGCCTGCTGGCCGCATCAGTCATCGGCCTATTGGCGATCTGGTATTTGACGCGCAACTTGCGGCGGGTGACGGAAACCGTAAGTCGTTTTTCGGAGGGCGACTATACTGCCCGAATTCCACTACAATCAGGTGGAGATTTCCGGCAACTGACACAAACCTTTAATGGTATGGCCGACCAGATCCAGGCTAATATTGAAGAGCTGAAGTCAGTAGAAAACCTAAGGCGAGAGCTGATCGCTAATGTTTCTCATGATTTACGGACCCCCTTGGCGATTATGCAGGGCTTTGTAGAGACTTTGTTGATGAAAAACGAAGAATTGCCCGCCGAGGAACGTGCTCAACATTTGAAAACGGTGCTGAACAGTTCAGAAAAGCTTTCTGGCTTGATCGGGCAGTTGTTTGAATATTCGAAGCTAGAGGCTGCGCAAATTGAGCCCCATAAAGAAGCCTTCCAACTGGGTGAACTAGCGCAGGATGTGGCTCATAAGTTTGGGATGCTGGCTCGCGAAAAAGACATTGAGATTAAGCTGGAGGTCCCCGAGAACCTTCCTTTGATCTTTGCCGATCTTGGATTAGTAGAGCGCGTGCTGAATAACTTAATGGATAATGCACTGAAATTCACCCCGCAGGGAGGACAAGTTTCGCTACAGATGAATGCGTCGAAGGATTCCGTTGAGGTACGAGTAGCGGATACAGGTCCTGGCATTCCGGAGGCGGAGCAGCCTCATATTTTTGATCGCTACAAAAAAGCCTACCGCACCAGCGGTGGCGGTGCCAATCAAGGAGCTGGCCTGGGGCTGGCGATTGTCAAGAAGATTTTAGAGTTGCACAACCAGGGCATCCGCGTGCAGAGCCAGCTGAAAGAGGGGACAGCCTTTGTATTTCAGTTACCGGTGCTGAGCTAATAGTAGCTGTCAGCGTATTTACAAAGGCAAAGCAAAAGAACCCCGTATCGATGAATCGATACGGGGTTCTTGCTCTAAAAGTAGCGATCAGCAGGCTTTGTAGCCAAGGTACTAGGGCTGGATTTGAATCCGCTGAATGCGCAGTGCATCCTCCGAACGCAAGCGCAGCAAATAGGTGCCAGCCGGCAATTGCCCCAGCGGAAGTTGGATGCGCCCGTTGGCAAAATCAAATTCACGGTAAAGCAGCCGGCGTCCGTTGATGTCCAGTAACTCCAGGTTGCTGCTTTGGCCATTGAAGGCCGTAGTTTCCACAAAAAGCAGATCAGATACGGGGTTGGGGTATACTGCCAGTTTGCCGGGTGCATTAGGATCCTCCACACTGGTCGACAAACTATTGACTTCACAAAGGGTGGGATCAGCCAGCAGCCATTGCAGTTCACCATCCACCGTAGGGAAATACTGGAGAGACTGCTCGGTTACTGGTCCCGATAAGCTGAAATCAGTCGACCAAAGGCCCGCTTCGATGGCCTGTTGAGCACGGCTGTGCCCGCTACTCCCCCATTCGAGATAGGCAATCATATCCTGGTTCAGATCACTGGATTGATACAAACCCAGTTCATCATCCGCCGGATTTAGGCCGAAGAAGTTATCCAGCACCAGATATTTCTCAGGGTTTAGAATTGTACTTCCGCAGGTCTGCGCCAAATCGCCAATACGGTACATGCCAAAGCTGTTAGCCAGATAGAAGTCTTCAAGATTGATCGCAAAATCATTGCCGTTGTAGATCTCGATTTGACCGTCAGCCGTAATTTCGTTGATGACCACTCCTTCTGTAAGGCCCTCGTTGGCCAGGGTAACGGTTATAATCTGATCAGGACCGTAAGTGATTACACTACCATCGGTAGCCCCCAAACGGTAGCGAAATTCCTGGGCCAGCCCAATGGGGAAGCCAACGGCCACCAGCGTATCGTAAACCGTAGCAAAAGTGGCGGAGGTAAAAGTGGTAGTCCCCACATTTTCCAATAGGAGCGGTAAGCTGTAGAAAGTATCCGAGACCAGCGCTACTTCAGCCAGGTTATAGACAAAATCACCGTTCGGGTCAGTCGTAGGAATAATTTCTGCAATCACGGGCGTCGTATCGCCGGGCATGATGATTACCTCAGCACTATCCATTGGTTCAACAATGGTGGCTACTCCTGGGAAAGCATTATCGTCCCGCAGTAGTTGAGCACGGAGCTCGCCGGCCGGAAAATCAGCCGTATGGATATTTGTGTATATCGCGCCGGCGGTAAGTGGCTCCAAAATGAAGGCCTCTACAGTATTCGAATCCGGCAGGAAGTTGCCCGAGCGCAAATCTGCTGCTAATTCAGGAATGAGTGTGACCGCAATATCACCGTTGGCATTGGCCAGCGCTACGTGCAAGTGGGAACCACCGGCAATTTCGGCAGCAAAATCCGCAGTCAAGCCTGAAAAGCTACCGTGGGTAATCAGCTGGGGGTTACGCAACTCCGTAAAAATATGTCCGCCACCAGTACTGGTATTAGGTTCTACTTCATTGCGACCGGACAACTGGCCACTGAAGAACATACCGGTCCGAGGTACGACCTGCCCACGTATTTCTCCCGGTGGGAAGCTGGTGCTGTGCACATTGACGTACATGGCACGGCTGAAGAGTGCCGCCTGTTGGTCGGCAGTAAGGGGGAAGGTATTACCAGCAGGGAGTAATTCAGCGGAGCGCAGATCAGTAGCCACTTCCATATTCAGTGGAAAGGCTACGGGACCATTAGTGCCCGCTAAGCCCAGGTGGAGGTGAGCTCCATTGGCCAGAGACTCCAGCAGGTCGCCTTCCAGGTTGTTGAAACTACCGCTTACCGTGATTTCACCCTCCCTGAAATTGATGGTAAAACGACCATCTGCAGTGGAATTGACGGCGGGGTTCTGCTGGTGACCAGCCAGGCCGGCGCGGAAAGCCGCACTGGCAATGGGTGTCACTTGTCCTCGTAGCTCTCCACTTGGGAAAGCCGTAGAGTGCACATTAACGTAAACCATCTCCATCAGCAAAGAATCCAGTTGACTATCGCTGAGGTCAAAACTGTTGTCCGCCGCCTCGATGTTTGCCGAAGTATCATCTGGTCCAATCGCCAGAGTGAGGGGGAAGAGAATTGGTCCATTGCGCCCAGAAGTAGCGAGGTGGAGGTGCGCGCCTCCAACAATATCCGTAGCAATAGGACCACTCAAACCGGTAAAGGAGCCCGAGGCTGTTAGGGTATTTCCGTCTCGCTCAAAGACAATGGTTCCGGTACCCAAACTGTTGATCGAAGGTACCTCATTAGAACCCGACAGCAAGGTCATATGATAACTTTCGGACTCCACTAATATTTGAGCGCGTAATTCGCCGCCCGGGAAATCCATAGAATGGATATTAACGTAAAGCTCCCGATTCAATAACCATGCTAGTTCCTGTGGATTTAGTGGGAAAATATTCTGGGTTTCCGTAAAGAAGCCCCCACGAAAATCTGCATCAATATCCGTATCGATTATCCGGATCAAATCTCCATTAGTACCCGCTAGGGCGTGATGAATATGTACGCCCCCTAGAATAGCGGTATCTAAGGGGGATGAAAGACCAGAAAACTCGCCACTAAGTACTAGAATATTACCAATAAGGCGGCCGGTAATGGTACCGTCACCACTACTCAAAGCCGGATAGGGTACCTCCTGAGTACCACTTAAAATGCCGGCAAAAACGCGCTCTTCTCCATTGCAATCTTCGTCGTTAAGGGCCGCGATCGAAATAGCATTCGAAACGGTGAAGCAACCACTGAGGGCATCTACGGGTAAGTTGCAGGGCAAGTCGCAGCCAAAATCTAATAAAGTATCCAGGTTCACCCCTGCTTCGTAATACACCAGGAATAGCTGGTAGACTGCCGTTACGGAAGTATCTACTGCTGGAAAGCCGCCACCCGTTGTCACATCTACAGGCCCCAGGGAATTGCGAATAATATTTAGGGCGTTACCTTCAGCATCGGTAAAAATTAGCGCAAAACTATCCGCCATGATCTCACTATCCGTTGTGACGACCAGAGACTGTAGCAGCCCTTCACTGTAGCAGGTTTCTACCAGGACTTGCCCGTCGATAGAAATTTGGGGAGGGTTGGGTAAATCACAAACATCATCCGGACAATCATCACCGACGTTACGAATAACAGTCAGAGGATTGGACAGGTCAAAGCAGCCCATTAGTTCACTGGCATTAGCGCCCACCATTGCACCTTCCAGACCATCTTCAAAAGCCAGGTACCAGATCAGACAAACCCCTGCTTCCGCGCCTTCAAAATCGAAGGGGCCAGTACCCGCTGGAATATCCAGAATATTGCCCAGGGTATCGGTGATCACGAAGGTAAAATTCCCGCCTTCCGGTGTTCCAATCTGAAGAACTTCAAGCGGATCGGCAATGCTATCACCGGCACAAATAGTGGCTTCGGTGGAGCCATCCGCAAAGGTTATCTCGCCACCATCCGGTGCGTTCCTAACGACCGTGATGGAATTAGAAAGGTCCAGACAGCCCATCAGATCAGCGGCGTTTGCACCTGGCTCTAAACCAGCTATTGGACCGCTGCTGGCTAAGTACCAAATCAGGCAACTACCCGCCCCAGCGCTGTTTAAGTCAAAGGGACCACCTCCTTCCGGCAGGGCCAGAATATTCAGGCTATCATCGGTAATGATGAAGGTAAAGAAATCGCCCTCCGTATCACCAGTCCTGATGACATCTATCGGAGCGGGATTATTGTTGAGACAAATGGTCGTATCGGTTTCCCCACCGGCCAGGATGATTTGTCCAGCCTCGGCACTAATACGGTTAACCTGAATAAAATTGGAGAGGCTGAAACAGCCCTCCAAATCATCCGCATTAGCACCCACCTCTAAACCGCTAAGGTCATCTTCATAGCTGATGTGCCATAGCAAACAAACGCCGGGGCCGGCAACGTCCAGATCGAATTCTGGCCCAGTGGGTAAAGCCAGGATATTTCCCTCGAGATCCGTGATGAGGAACGCCATATTGGCTCCGGAAGTATTGCTTAGATCCACGGAGAAGGCATCGGACATATCGTCGCCGGCACAGATGGTAATTTCGGTCTCCTGTGTACCAGCCAGGAATAAATCACCACCTTCGGCAGTACATTCCATCATACAGTCATCTCCGGTGCGACGAATAACCGCCACGTAACGCGAAAGGTCAAAACAGCCATCGGCGGGCGTGAACATACAGAAATTACTACCGGGAGAGAAGTCGCCGGTAAAACCGTCGTCAAAGGCCAGATTCAGAATGAAGACACTACCAGAGCCGGTGCCTTCGAAGTCAAAATCCGGGCTGGTAGAAGTAGCCAGGATGGTACCATAATTATTAGTAACCAGGAAGATGGAATTATCTCCGACTTCGCCATCGACCAGTACGGTCATGGGGTCGGGAATACCATCGTCGGCGCAGATGATTTTCACCGTTGAACTATCGTCGGCAAAAATGAGGTCTCCTCCTTCAGCCAGGCACAAATTTTGGGCGACAAGAGCGTGGCTATTCAAGAAAAATAAGCTTAAAACGAGACAGCTTGTCCAAAGCCAGTGTGCGCCTTGGTTGGGTTTAGTTGGTTTTAATTGCATGGCATAAATGGGTTGAGAAATAGCTGGCCAGGGCCAATATTCCTATTGACAAATCAGATTAAATGGTTCGTTCAAGCCTGCTCTTGCTGAAAAAGGTGGAAGAAACTGCCATCTGGAACTGACACCAGAAACAATAATCTAAGGACCTTATACTTAGCTACCTACGCAGCAACGGCAGTAATTAGAGTTGGAAAACTAGATTTTTTCATGCCTGCCCATACCCTTAAGATAAGGCTTTATTGGCATAATTAACTACAAACGGGCTCAGATAAATAGAGAAGTGATTTAGACTTTTGTAATCCGACTGCGCGGAAAGCTAAGCAGAACCTGGGCTTCGCTGTTTTTTAGTCCATAGCAGGGGCGATGCACTCAAAAAGGCAGCTTGCCAGAAGCTACTTGGCTTTTCGCTCGCCAGCAAGAAATAAGTCTCAATCACTTCAGAAAAATAACTAAAGGGTAACTCTCCCTAGGGTTCAACAAAAACTGCATGTAGCGCTACTTATGGTAAGCAAGTAAAAGCCCCGTTCCGACAAGTCGAAACGGGGCTTCCCGTGCTACCGTTGAACGGACAGCTTAGCCAACTAAGATTTGCTTAGGCTCTTTTACAATGGCCGCTTCTCGCTTGGGCAGATTGATGTGCAGTACGCCATCTACGTAGCTGGCACTGATCTGTTCGCCGTCGATGATCTGCTCATCAAGTTCGAAGCGACGCTTGAAGTTGATCAGGTTGAATTCCTTACGCACGAACTTAGGCGCGGTGGTTGCTTCTGTGTTTTCCTGCTCAGCGTGCTGGTAGGAAATGGTGAGTTCGCCGTCCTTCAATTCGATATGGAAGTTGGCCTTGTCCCGCCCAGGGGACAGTACACTAATGGCAAAATTGGCGTCAGTTTCTTCAATGTTCACCGGTGGGCGACGGTAGTTCGACCAGTCTTCCTGGAAGACGGTGCGCGTCATAGGGTCATCAAAAAACTGGGTCAAGATGTGAGGGAAAGAGCGATTATACTTATTACGCTTCATGGTTGGAGTTATTTTTTTTGATTTAGGTCACAGCAATGTGCTGCAGACACTGAGTTATTAGCAAGGGTTGTACCAGCGGAAGTACAAATACAAAAAGCGACAAAATGACACCCCTGAGCCCTTCTAAAGTGCCAAAATGACACTTTCGTACCTAGAGCTACCCTTAATGTCGTCAGATCGACAAGCGATGGCGCAGCCGCTTACCTTAATTTGGGGTGAACTCGACTCAACAGCATGATTTATCCTTTCAGATTCTACTTACTAGCGGGCTCACTTATTTTTTTACTGGCTTGTAATGATCAAGGAGCGCTATGGGAATTGGATCAGGACATCAGGCTAGCTCTGTTAAGGGAGCAGCCACAGCGAGCGGACAGTTTGCTGCAGAAGCTCGAAAATATTTTAGCGGGCAAGCCCCAAGTGGATCAGGCGGCTCGCAATTACTATTACGCAGCACAATTGGCCTTTGATCGATTCGATTTTGAGCAGAGCCTGGAGCTAGCCATGGAAGCGAGTGTTCGATTACCTACTTTTGAAGATAAAGCCAGTCAGGAAAGCAACTTACTCAATAGCCAACTGCTGACTTTTTTACATTGGGAATTCAAGGTCAGTCCAGATTCTATTCTTTATTACAACCGCTCCGTTCAAAAGCAGCTGCAGGTCAGCAGTGATCCACTGATTGTGCTGAGAAATCAATTGTGTAAATCTTTTGCGCATTATGCCGACTTTGCCTGGGAATCGGTGCAGAATAGTGCAGAAGTTGGTCTACAACAGATTACGGAAGACACTCTTGATGCCCCTATTATGCAATCGCGTTTGGAATTGATGCGAGCGGTGGGGATAAAGAAACAGGCTGATTATCTAGAGGATGCTTTACGGAAGGATTCGCTATGGCAGGCGGCTGCTAGCAGCTGTCGGGATGCATCTATTCGTTTGCGGTTGCTGAACAATCACCGTTGGCGAGAAATACAAGGAGATTATGCGATAATTATCAGCCGCTTTGCAGATCGAGACTCTCTGGAGCGGGCCATCCAACCTCTATACGAAGCAGTGCCTGACCATATTAGACAGCGCTATGGGTATCCCGACCGCCTAAAGGGCTACTATATCAATCGCAGACAAACTAAAGAAAAAGGGGACAGCATCCTGTTTTATTATCAGCGTTTTCTGCGGGAAGCGGAAGTATCCAGTGATTTTTTAATTGGGGAGGCCTTTTACATCTCTGTCCGCCAGCACCAGCGGGCAAAGGATTACGAAACGGCTTTGGAGCTATTTATTAATAGCGCTAATCGATTTAATTGCTACGACGAGGTATCTGCCAGATCGATCTTTGATAGCCGAGATTTTACGCAGATCTCGAAGAATTCGGGCTGTCTTTATTCTTTCAATATCACTGGGGAAATACTCATGGATCGCTATCGGAATGGGGGTGGTAATCTGGACGATCTGGTCTATGCTGTACAATTAACCGATTATAATCTTAAACAGTGGGAGACTCTGTTTCAAACAGAATACGAGGAAAAGGTATTGAGTCAGATTCGCGATCACGGTTACCGCGTCATCAACCTTGCGACCAACTCGGCTATTGAGGCTTGGAAAATTGACCATAGTGCAGAAAATGCTGATCGTTTATGGCGGGTAATGGAGTTGGGGCGCAGTTATTTACTATTACGAAAGTTGCGCAATAACCGAAATAATAATCCGGGAGGAGTATCTAGTCCACTGGACTCTATCCAAAAACTAGAACAAGATCGCCAGGAATTATTAGCAGGTTTCCACCCAGAAGATATCCTGCCACCAGGGGTGCGGGAAAGAATCGATCAGATTCAGGAGCAACTAGTGATACAGCGAGAAGAATTGCAGGAAGAGTTTCCCGTTTTTAGTCTGCCTAGTCCAAAACAAGGTCTTCAAGCTATGGGGTTACAGCTCGTACAAACTCAACTCGATGACCGTACGGCTATCTTAGAATATTGCTGGCGGGATAACCGGATAATTGGCCTGTACCTGGACCAACAACGCGCTCACGCTTTTGAGTTAAGCTTATCCGCTATTGATTTACGTGAAAAGATAAGATCACTCAGGGCCGTATTGCAAACCACTGACCCGAGAAGCGAACATATACAGACCTACATCCAGCTTGCTACAGAACTTTACCGAGAGTTGGTAGCTCCTGTTGAGCATTGGTTGACGGACAAAACCGAAATTATACTGTTGCCGGAGCGCGAATTACAGCAGCTTCCTTTTGCAGCTTTGCTTTCTAGTCGGCCACAAAATGAAGACTATCAAAATTTCCCTTATCTGATAAGGGACTTTAGCCTGCACTATCCACCAAGCTGGCAGGTAGCACAATTAAATTGGCAACGCAAGTACGCAAATCCAGATACCCTTAGTATAGCTAGCTGGACTCATCCTGATTTACAGCTCTATTTTGGAGAGCTCAATAAGCTGCTCGATCAAAACTTTGGTAGTCGATTAACTCATTACCAGCAAGATGAATGCAGACCGGAGACATTTAAGGCTCATGCTCCGCAGTACGATATCATTCAGCTGTCGCTTCATGCATCAGGTGATCCCTACAATTGGTATGAAAACCATCTGCAATTTCATAGAGATGCTCTGATCTACAGTAGTGAAATCAGTGCTTTACCCAATTTTAGCACCCAATTACTTGTACTGGCAGCCTGCGAGGGAGACGAAGGGCAACTAATTGATGGGGAGGGCACTTACAGCCTCCGCCGTAGCTTTCATAGTGCCGGCATAGCTAATGTAGTAGCGACGCAGTGGGAAGTCCCAGCAGCAGCTACGAATAAGCTATGCCGACAGTTTTACCAATACTATTTAGCAGGAACGCCAGCTACCCGCGCCCTGCAATTAAGTCAACAAGATCTTATTGACGGCAACTACAGCCGAGCTAAAAGGCGCTATGCCTGGCCTGGTTTTTGGGCAGGTATGCTGGTTGGTTAGTCGAGTGTGATTTAGCTCACCTTAGGTAATTCAAAACAGCGATCCATACGTCCTACCAAAAGGTCCACCCCTTCGAGATAACTCAAAGGTTCAGTTAGTTTCAAGACTAATCCCTTTTCCTTATACATTGCCAAATCTTGCTCGTAGGTAGGAGAATTATAATCCAATAGTCCCCAGCAAAAGGACAGGTTAGGCAAAAGAGCTCCTACCAGATAGAAATCACTCAAAGGACGGGCAAGCTGCTGCCCACTGGTGCTACCGTTTTCAGAGATCCCAGTATAGGAAGGAACTAAAATATCATCATTGGGAACGTGCATCATGACCAATTCTTCATTGGGCCCTTCAGTCCAAACGGCGAGTGAACAACCAAATGGGCCGTCAATGCAGCCTAGCTTTTTTAGTTCTTTATTAGGGATTTTTTCACAAAAATGAACGCCATCGAACTGTTCGTTAAGGCTTCTGCGCACGGATGCACTTTTCGTCGATTTCCGTACACCGTGTAAGAGAGAAAACAGGTAATTATCCCTTGAGTTATCGGGATCATCATTGACGAAGTAGAAGTAGTCCCGGTTGTCAACTAAATCGGGAGCTTTTACCGTAGAGTCGATCAGGTAACGTGCTTTCCAGGGCAAGGAAAAGGGAAGCACGTTACATTCGTACCATCCGGCGTTTTTGGCATCTTCATCGACCGGACCGTCAGCACCTCCGTTGAAAGCGATGGCCGTCATTCCGGCCAGATCGACTTCCTGAATGGCACGTTCGCAAAAGCGGCCGCTGCTGCCCTTAGCACTTAGCTTTAGGATGGATGGATTTAGGGGACTCTCTTGAGTCGGGATAAAAGTAGACATGTTGTTGATGTAGTTTACCTCAAAAAATTGAGAGACAATAAATGAGCATAACTCTCCTGTCAAAACACTAGGGTGTTTTGGACAGCTATGCCAAAAACTTTAGTTATTTGGGAATACCGGAAGAACTAATGATCAATTAGATATGTCCTTCCTTAAAGGACAAAAGCAAGAATAAACACTGGGATAACTAAAATATGGTGACTCTCACAATCAATAGATTACAAGCCAATAAGTGCCACGACAATCAGTATTCAACCAAGAGGTCGGATAACTTTAAACTAAATCGAAAGCCTGTCCGTAATGGATGGCTTCCACCAAGTGATTGATACCTAACTGCCGCCAAATTCGGTTGCGATGGGTACGCACAGTATGAACAGAAATATCCAGTTTCTCAGCCATAGAGGCATTAGACAGGCCTTTACAGATCAGACTAAGTATTTCCTTTTCTCGTCTAGATAGACTATCAAATCGTTTCCAGTTTTCGCGGGCAAAGGCCTTTTCTCGCACTAGGCGGTTGCGCTTTACCTCGGTTAGTAATTGAGCTTCATGTGATACAGAAGGTGGGTAATCAGGCATAAGGCTTGTGGGTTTACAACGAGACAAAATGACCAGCTGTGATCTGGTCCAACAAGACTTCAGGTACTTACTTCTACCTATTCTATACCCATACCCTGGAAAGCGTAAGTCTTAGAGCGTACTTTTTTTTAAATTTTTTCTAATAGCTCCTTAGCTTCTAGAGTGAAATCTTCACCAGCATCAATAATTTCGTTGAGTTGCAAACGAGCGTTCACTACATCTTCCTCTTGTAAAAAGGCCAAGGCTAAGTGGAAACGAATATCATTGTAGTAATTCATCAAGCTTTGCTCTTCTAAAAGTGGTTTTAAGAAATCAATACTCATGGCCCCCTGCCCCAGTTGTAGGGCCGCAACCCCAGCAAACAAGCCTTCCCTGGGTGCCGTTCCAGCTTCTAGTGCTAGCTTAAATAACGGAACTGCCTCAGCATAATTACCGACATCATAAGCGGCGTGAGCATTGGTCAACCAATCTTCTATATTGCCACTGGAGGAGGACAACAAGCGATCTTCGCGGGGATAAAACTCCAGGTATTGTTCTACCAAGGGATTCAATTCTAAGGCGGCGACAGGAGGATAGAGAGGAGCTATCTCTTCGGGAATAGGAGGATCTGCTGACTCTAGCGGTCTAGTCGCTGGCTCTTCGTTATCTAAAGCCGCTTCTTTTCCGTCTAGAAGATGGGTTAGTGCGAAAACTCCCCCGCCGGCGATAGCTACTCCTAACAACCATTTATATTTACCAATACCGGAACTTACAGGAGTTTTTGAGTGCTGTGCATCGTAGGCCAGCCATTTTTCCTTTAGTTCAATTCGGCGCTGTTGTTCTTCTTGGCTTAGTCGGAGGTGTTGCAACATATCCTTCCAGTCCGAGAAAGCTTTGGCAAAGGCAGTTTCGTTTTGGAGTCGGTCTTCAAACTGCTGCTGCTCCGTTTGGCTTAGTTCTCCCTGAAGGTAGGCCTCAATCGTACGTATTTCCTCGTTTGACAGTTCCATTACGCTAGTTTTTAAATTCAGTATTGGGCTTAATGGTCTGGATTATTCTTATTTAGATCATCAAAAATGCGTTTCAACTTTTTAAGGCAGCCAGGCTTAGCCGCTTTCGTGGAATCGCCATTTTTATAATGATCCATTATTTCAGCTATTTCGTCATGTTTTAATCCTTCCAGGTAAAACAGAATAAGCAGCGTCCGACAAGGTTCAGGAAGTAAATCCAGCGCCTTCCGCATTAGAATGATCTGCTCTTCATGTTGTATGACACTCTCGAAGTTATCGTACAGTTCTGGTGCAGGTGTTTGATTAGAGTTTTTGCGTATTCGATCGCGCAGATAATTTGAACATCGATTATTTGCGATTGCATATAGATAAGTTGAAACTTTTGCGGTCCGATTGACATACCTACCTGACTCTATGGCTTCATTAACAGCACTGAAAGTAGCCGCTACAATTTCTCTAGCTTCTTCGTTTCGGTCCTTTACAGTTGCAGGTAACCGGTGATAAATATGGTGGAGTAGTCGATTCCAATAGGTATCGTACAAGTGTTTCCAGGATTTAGGATCATCATTCCTAAGCCCCCTAAAAAGCTCGTCTTCAGACATCAACTTACTAGTTTATACCCAATCAGTAGAATAGTAAGGCGATTGGGTGAAAAAATAACACACTGCTATGAGCACGGAAGATAGAAAACGCTAGGGACTATCTTAAAAAGAGAAGAGCACGAAGGTTTCCCTCCATGCTCCACTAGATAAAAACTAAACCGTAATTCAAACCTGTGATATGCCTGACTGCTTTCCTGACAACAGATTGCTATGGCGAAAGCAAGCTCCAGTCGTGTGCTCCATACAACTCTCACTCATCGTTGAAGAGCTGGAAAACAGCGTAAAAAAATCGAATAAAGCTAGCTTACCACGGCCTCCCTTGCAATACGCTCAACAGCGTATTTAAAAACTGCAAACACTTCACTATGACGCAAAATTGAGTCATCTCAAAATAAAAGACTACCTTTGCCGCCTCTTAGGGGTGACGAACCAAATATTCTTCGTCACAATAATCGTTAGGCGATCCCGGATACAATCTGCTTATTGAGCAGAAAATCGCACTTCTAGCAATTTTGTGGTATCCATTTTCGCCTGATTAATTTTTAAAGTGGAGGTTCTCCACGTAGAGGTAGCGATTGGATATGCTGTTCAAAAACTACCGCTAGTAAAGGTGAAAATGGAAAATTTTAAAGACAGCGGGCTCAACGAGTCCGTATTGCAAGCTATTGGTGCATTGGGATTTGAAACCCCTACACCTGTTCAGGCACAAGCGTTACCACTTATCCTTGAGGCCGAAAAAGACCTTATTGCCCTGGCTCGAACGGGTACTGGTAAAACAGGTGGATTTGGACTTCCCCTGATCAACGATATCGACCCCGACACGAAAGCCGTCCAGGCTCTGGTGCTCTGCCCGACCCGTGAGCTGTGCCTACAGATTGCCCGCGATTTCAAGTCCTATGCCAAATTTAGCAAGGGGGTGAAAATTACCGCGATCTACGGCGGTGCTCCCGTCGGCGAACAAATCCGCTCTCTGGAAAATGGCGCGCAGGTAGTCGTCGGTACCCCAGGTCGCACCCTCGACCTGATTAAGCGTAAGAAGCTGAAAGTAGCCCAGATCTCTCGTCTCGTTCTGGACGAGGCCGACGAAATGCTCAACATGGGCTTTCAGGAAGAGCTGGACGAAATCCTCGCTGCCACGCCCGCTGAAAAGCAGACGCTACTCTTCAGTGCCACCATGCCGAAGGAGGCCCGCCGCATGGCCAAAAAATACATGCACGAGCCTAATGAAATCAGTGTAGGCCATCAGGATGCTGGAAATTCTAAAGTAGTACACCGCTATTACCAGGTAAAAAGCGCTGATCGCTTCCGCCTGCTACAGATGCTGGTAGAACTAGAACCAGATATCTATGCCGTCATCTTCTGTCGGACTCGCCGTGAGGTGGATAACATCGCCCATGACTTGCGTGCAGCTGGCTTGAATACGGCTCCGATCCACGGGGAATTAAGCCAAGCCCAACGTGATGACGTCATGGGGCGTTTTCGTCGTCGGCAAATCAACGTTTTGGTAGCTACCGACGTTGCTGCTCGCGGGCTAGACGTGCAAGATCTGACACACGTGATCAACTACCAGCTACCCGATGCACCAGAAGTGTACGTACACCGCTCCGGCCGTACGGGTAGAGCCGGCAAAGAAGGTATTGCCATCGCCATCATTAATGGTAGAGAGAAGCGCAAGATCCAGGCCATTGAAAAACATACGGGTATCAGCTTTGAGCAAGCAGAGCTCCCCACGGCCGATGAGGTTTACCAAACCAAAGTCTTGCATTACGCCCAGCGGGCATTGACGCATCAATCGGAAGACCCCAAGCTGCGCAAAGTGATTCAGGAAGAAGTAGCTCCGCTATTTGCAGGTTTGAGCAAAGGTGCTTTACTAGAGCAGTTGATGGGCCTTGCCCTGGCTGACCTAAGCCAGCGCTACGCCGGCAATAGTCCACTAAAAGACGATAAAGCACCCGAGCGCGTAGCCAAACGCAAAGACATCAGCTACACCCGTCTTTGCATCCGTATGGGTAAGGCGCATGGCCTGACCACCAATCAGCTAATTGGCATGCTCAATCGCCGGGTGGCCAGCAAGCGAGTAGCTATCGGAAAAGTCGATATCCAGAAAAATCTGAGTTTCTTTGACGTTGATGCCCAGGCCGCCCAAGAGGTTGTCAAGGCACTTACTGGAGTTGTAGATAAAGGCGTCGAGCTGAACGTTCAGGTTTACGGTGAAGGCGAAGCTGCAGGTAGTGGCTTCAAAGGTCGCAGAAACGGTCGTAATGGTGCGGACTTTAAGAAGGGACGCTCAGGCTTCAAGAAGAACTTCGACAAGAAAAAGAAAGGCCTGAAGAAAGGTAAGTGGTAAAGAGCTGCGCAGCAGCAGCATCCTGCCATGACTAACCGTTTTTTGGGGACGCAGATCTTTTCTTTTTCTCGCCTTGTGCTTAAGGTGGTGCTAGGACAAAAGCTGATGGGTTTAATTTATCCTTAGGAGGAGCATGGAAGCGGATTACCATTCGCCTACGGCTCGTTCCACGGATTTTGGTTGCTCATAACTTAACAGTTTACCTGCTTATTCAGTGGGGAAGATCTGCGTATAAAACTTCAGTTTTATATTGATCAGCTCTACATCCAATGCGGCTAACTTCCCTTTGAAAAAACCCATGAAAAGCTCGTGGACCTATTGCTCGCTGGCCATAAGTTGGCCCTGGACAACATCTGCGCCAAATCTGCATGATCCGTAAAAATCTGCGGGCTAAAAAGGCTGCGCAGCAGCACTTTGGCACGATTAAACACTTTTTTTGGACGCTGATCTTTTTTATTGGAGTGCGTTGAGCTTAAAGCCATACGGAGGTAAAGGCTGATTTTTCAATGCATCGTGGGGAGCAGCATGGGAGCGGATGATCATTCGCCTGCGGCTCATTCCACGGATTTTGGTTGCTGGCGAGCTTTCACATTATTAGTTTATTCAGCTAGGATAAAGGGTCCAGACAACAGGCCCTACGCTACTTCCACGATTCGCTTCCCCTTGTCCAGTAGGTCTTTCACCCCGGCCATGAAGAACTTGAAGATCTGGAGTCCGAGCCAGACCCAGCCGCCTTTGCCTAGTTCGGCGATGGCTTTGATCACGAAGATCACCACGTCGATAAAGAAGAAAAGGCTTTTCTCCATTTCGATTAAAATAGCCTTGTGACGGCGTACACCTGCCTTGGTAAAGTCTTTAGGTACAAAATTGATGGCGTCAAAATCCAACTTGTACTGCGTAGCGTAGATGCGGTATTTATTGACGCCAGGTGCGATCTGCTCAGCGCTGCCGATAGGACGGCCCAAAATCAAATGGGAAAAATAGCGAAAGCCTTTAAAGAAGAGTTGAATCCCCTTGCGAATCCGGTCGATAATGGCTTTAGCAAAGGCAAATACCACGCCTAATACCTTGCGTACCGCCGAAACAATCCATTTGGCAATCCGACCGATACCGCGGATTAAGCCACGGAAGAAAGAGCGATTTTTCTGGTTGGGATAAGCCACTCGACGTTCCGTGCGGTCGCTCACCTGGTCATAGACTTTATCCAGGCCTTTCTCGTCCAGTACTGCCGTATCCAGTTGCTCATCGCTGATGTTATGCTCCGATTGTAGGCGGGCCATCAGCTCCAATTCGCTGACTTCGCTTTCAGCAGCTACTTCCCGGGAACGCACGGACTTACAATAGTTTTTCAGCACGGCGTGCAGGGCCTCCATATTGATCGCCGCCCAGGGCAACTCGGCATTCCGCTCTCGGCGTTTTTTCCCAACGAAGAGACTCCGCTTTACGAATTTCTTTTTCAGGCTGGCGAGTCGTTCATTCTTGGGTTTTTCGAGATGCCGCAGCTCTTCCCGTTGTGCGGCCAGGGCAGCTTCGTGCGATTGCCAGCCCCAATCGCCGTCGATCACGCCTACATAAAAACTGGTTTGCCACAATTTGACCTGCATCAGGCGAAAACCAATGTAGGCATAGCCCCCATGCGTAATCGCTTTAGCACGTTTAAGGCGGTTTTGCGTCCATTGTAGCGGGTTACCCGACCGGCGTCGCGAGGGCTTTTTATCCAATACAATCAATTCCTGCCCCTTAATAGATCGGTTAGCCCCCAAGCGGTAGGCGATTGCGTAAAGTTTATTTTGTACTTCCGCAGGTTTAGACCGGAAGTAGACGTCCATTAGCGCGTCGATATCCGTGATTAATTCCCAGAAGTCCGCATCAATCGTCGTGACTTCGTCCATATCCGTAGCGGCGATATCGAGATCACGCATACCGTGCTGGAGAATATTCTCCATGCTCAGCTTGTACTTGAGCATGTCTTTGCGGAAGACGTAGGCATCCTCGATGGCTTCATCCATAGCGAAGAGTACCCGGAAGCGAAAGGCCAGCGAGCGGCCGTAGCAGGAAACATCACCTACCTGGTAATTCGCTGGTGGTTCGAGGCTACCATCAAAGGAGGTATACTTAGAGATCCCTTCCACGACCAGCGCGAGATATTGCTCCAACCATAGTAGGTTGATCTCCCGCCCGGTTTCCCGTAGTAGGTCAACAATTTCCGCATCTTCCTCCTCTTTGAGGTACTGCTGTACGCCCCGCAGTACATCTTGTAGCAGGCTGGGCTCTTCCAGTATTTTTTTATGGTGCTTCCCGTAGGCGATGAAGGCCTTGCGGCTGAGGTAGCCCAGGTCGACCAGATGCTGCGCCAGTTGGTGGTATAGACCGCGCAACTGTTTTTCGTTGTTGGCATCCGGCTCTGCCGGCATCAAGGCAATGGTTTGGTAGGGGACCTGATAGACTTTCGTCATGCGGTCCTCTACCAGATTATCCATTTGCTGGAAGGAGGATTTTCCACCATCTCCCGCTTGCTCGATGGCCTTGCAATGCCCGACGAATTCGCTCACCCTGGAGTCGGACATTGCGAATTAGTTTCCCGGATTCTC
Source organism: Bacteroidota bacterium (assembly GCA_039030655.1). Lineage (GTDB taxonomy): Bacteria > Bacteroidota > Bacteroidia > Chitinophagales > Saprospiraceae > Neolewinella. The sequence continues at coordinate 20,407 of JBCCDS010000072.1, forward strand.
TTTCCGCGTGAAGTTAGGCTTGAGGCGTGCTACGATCTCCGCCCGCGACTTCATGGCCAGATCGACCGACTTGAAGTGCATGTCGGCCAAGAGGTTTTCTGCTTCGCTCAGGTCACTGGAGACGAAATTGTAGGTATCCTTATCGATGTTGATCTGCGTTGCTGCGATGATGCGCAGCTTGGACTGGCTACTAACCTCGCCCTGGATGCGCTTGAACAGTTCGTCGAAATCGATGACACTCATTGGCTTCTGATCGTCAACGTTCCGGTTTTCCACGTCATTGACGGACACATCGATGGTACCGCTGACGGTTACGACTTCGAGGGTAATTAGATCTTTGATGAAACTCATGTAGGAATGGATTAAGGTTGTGTTTCTGAGATGGGAAGAAGGGTTCTCCTATCGAGAAACATAGTTACGGATTTTTTTTGGGAGCTACTGTAAAAAGTAGCACTACGCTCATCAACGTAATTTGATTCTATAGCTAGTAAATACGCCTTTTTCTCCCTGCTTACTAGTCTAGTTTTACCTAAAACCCTACTTCAATGAAAACATTAAAACTAGCCTTCGCAATGGGCGGAGGCGTATCCCTGGGAAGCTTTTCCGGCGCTGCACTTACAGAATCTATCAAGCAGCTTATCGCACGCGGGGGCTACCTCAATGAAAATGGAGAATTCAAGACTTATGATCGAGTAGAACTAGATGTGTTTAGTGGGTCAAGTGCCGGGGCTATATCATTAGGCATTCTCATTCGCATCTGCATTGGCTACGAGGATAAAATCCATTTACTTGCCAAATTGGACAAATACGAAGAAATAAGACACTTACAAGGAGATGATTTCATTCTAGCAATCAAGGAAGTGATCCGTCAGCAATTAGAGGAAGAGTTTCCAGAGGTAAAGTTATCATCCGAAAAAATGGAGCAGCTAATTATCCTGCAAATAGCTCAGGATTTTGAAGCATTGATCTGGTGCGAACAAGCGGACATCCTAGCCATGAGCGGTACCAGCCCTCACCGCTCGCTAAAGAATGAAGGGGGACTACTAGACAGTCAATTTTTGCAAAAACTAGCAGTCACTAGTTTTCTACCTGCCTCTAAGGATAGTTTTAAATACTGCAAGCAAAGTATTTTAGCAAAACGGGTACTATTTGCCAGTTCACTTACTCGCTTAGAGCCTACCGTCATTGATGGCGGAGATCCCTCATTTGAGGAAAGTACCTTTTTGCAAAACCGATCAACAACAGCCAATGAACTCTACAAAAGCCTCGTAAATACAGTATTGACTCAAGGCGTTTCATCCTACACCCATAAGGATCTCAGAGTTTTTGATATAGACTTATCTGGGCAACCAAAAACCATTATCAACCAGGACCACAACTATCCAACGCGATGGATCTATGCAACGCAACAGCAAAACTATCGGGATGATGAAATCAATGCTTTAAAGGCCAATTCAGATAAGCCCATTTATGATCTGCAAGACGTAGAATTCTGGAGAACAGTCACCCAGACTTGTATTGCTGCTGGTGCGTTCCCTTTTGCTTTTGAGCCGGTAGAATTGCCCAGGAATGCCCACGAAATCAATAGTAGCTTCGAGCAAAGCTACCACTACATCGACGGTGGCACGCTAAACAACGAGCCAATACGCGAAGCATTTAGACTAAGTAGTTTTCTGGATAGTCAACACTGTCTGGAAGATGGAATGAACGAATTTGACCGGGTAGTCATCTATGTCGACCCATTCATTGGTGGAAATGCAAAAGCCGACAGTAAGCGCATTCGAACGGTATTGAGTAAAAAAAATCAGCCTAGCAGTCAGCAAATTTTAGATACTGCCCCATTTATTCTTTCTGCACTACGAAACGAAGGCTCAATTGTAGAAATTGATCGAGCACTAGGCGTATACGATAAGTTTGCTGGGCGAAAGTTGTTAGTTGATTTCTATCGCCATACGCTGGCTCAAACGCCAGATCAAATTGCCTCGGAAGAGAAGAAGAAGACTATCCACCATCAACTACATGCGCTCTATCAATACATTAAGCAGCAACGAGAATTCAGGCAGAAAGAATCGTTCATTCCTGCCTCGATGCTAAACATTGAGGCGGCGATTAGACGAGTAATCACTTCTAGTGATCAGCAAGATAATTTCAGCGTTGGTCTAGTAGAACAACTCCGGCAACGCTGCATTTCCCACTCCCCTACTGTACAAAAAGCACTCCGTCAATTTTTATACAGCAAAACTCCCGCAGAGATGTTTGCCGCCCAATATTTTAAAGATTGGCTATTGGCTCTTTATCTGGTTGGATTAGACGTAGTGACTGATCTTAATGATAAGGATGCAGGAAGAACCATTATTCCTATTGGGCCAGTGCAGATTGACCCGGCAGACCAAAGCGTAACTAGCATCCCTTTAGGTGGGGCGGCCGTAGAAGGATTTTATGGCTTCCTCGCCGAAGAAATAAGAGACCATGACTTCAAGATAGGTCAAATCGTTACGCGAAATATTTTGAAGGCTTTAGAAATAATTCGTACTCCGGCCCAGGCACTAGAGAAAACTTCACCCCTTGAAATACTACCTGATGCAGCGATGAAGGATAACCTACACTCGGTTTTAAAAAAACGAATTAAAAAAGATCGGCTTTTCTTGAACTACTCGCCTAATTGGTCTAGCCGTACCTTAATTCGTTTACTTACTTCCTTACTTTTTATATATAGATTAAACGCCAAAAACCTCTTACACTGGGTTAGACGGAACGTGAATAAAACAGAAGATTAATCTATGTAGATGGATTACCCCTACGTCTTTTGACGTAATTTTCTACACTTTCCGCTTATAAGTTTGCACAAACATTCATCCACCCCCTATATTGCTAGAGTAAGAACAACACAAAATGACCCACACTTTAAAGGCCATCCTAATTGATGATGAGCCTAACTGCCTACAGGACCTCAGTGAATTAATCGCTGATAATCATCCGGAAATCGAGGTGAAGGCCACTGCCGAGGATGTGGAAGGAGGTGTTGCGGTAATTCGGGAAAATGATCCCGATATTTTGTTCTTAGATATTGAGCTACACGATAAAACCAGTTTTGATATACTGGAACAGCTTGATTTTGGTCGCTACGCCATTGTCTTCGTAACGGCCCACAATGAATACGCTACCCGCGCTTTCAATTTTTCGGCCATGGCCTATTTAAATAAGCCCGTTGAAGAAGAAGATCTAGCGCTTGCGATAGCTCGGGCCCAAAAACGTTTGGCCGAGCGTCCCTACGAGGAAACGATCCAGGATTTAAAGGAGATGATCCAGCAAATTCAGGAAAAACGCTTGCCACACAGGATTACCATTTCCAATTCGGAAGGTCTGCATTTTGTACAAATTGCCGATATCACCCATTTCGAATCCGATCATGGCTGCGTGATGGTGCATACCGTGCAAGACCGGCGCATCACCGTTTCCAGCAATTTAGTCACCTACGAGAAGCTGCTCAATCCTTACGGCCATTTTGTGCGCTGTAACAAGAGCTTTCTCGTCAATATTAACCAGATCGTCCACGCTAAGCCTTACAACCTGACGATGAGCACGGGTAAAACTGTGCCTTGTAGTCAGGGGAAGTGGGGTGGGTTGTTGGGGCGGTTGTAGAATAAATCAAATGCCAATATTTAAAATTTATAAGTCCTTTTGTGATATTAGCCCACTTAATGACTGGACAAAAGCGAATTGCAGCAGTAGCAATCTATTAGACCTTGTTTTTGACCAATCAAAAATTTACAATAAAGACAGGGACATTTTCGATGAAAAACTAAAAAGCATGTACAAATCAGATTATATAGGTACAGGATGTTTCTATTGTAAAATAAAATGGAGTAAATTTGACACTTTGCTTGAAGATGACCATTCAATGATTTCTATAGGAATTGGCGAAAAAAAAGATGAAACTAATTTGACAGAATATTTATCTGATGGAATAGATTATTTCATTTTACACTGCCCTGCAGCAGACAGATTAATTGAAGGGAACACATACCAGCTTTCACCAAATTATGCGCCAAGAGGAGTAGATGAGGATGATAAGAAAAAAAACAAGGCAAAAGATATATTCCAACTATATTACAATGCTTTAAACACTATCCCGACCTCATCTACGAATAAAATAGCAGCAGAGGCTACATCTATACTTGAGCCTAGTTTAAATAATAAGATTAATGAAGACATTGAGTCTGGAAAGGTTTTCGGGAGAATGGACTTTCACAAAAGAGTTAATTTTCACTTACAGGAAATGGAAAAACAAAGTTTATCCTGGAACGAAAGCGACAATTTGTTTTTAAACATAATTAATAAATAATTATGTTTGAAAAAGAATTATCAAAGATCATTCAAGGAGGAATTACTGAAAATTATAAAAATAGGTTTTCGAGAATATACTTATTCGTTTTCAATGAAGAAATAATAAGAAAAAATGAATCAAGGAACAGCTTGAAAAAGCTAGTAAAAAAACTAACTACTCATAATATCCAGGGAAGAAAAAAATTACTCCAACACCAAATAACATGCAACTTACATTTAACCAAAATTGGATTTGATGTAATCGGCACTCCTGAAATATTACTGCCTGATGATCCCGACTTCAGAATAGGGCCTAGAAACAGTAAAATTCGATCAATTTTCGGATTCTATAATGATTTCCCTTTAAACAAGTATTCAAAAAAGGATGCTTATCATGGCGCATTAATATTTACACACAACAAAATTGAAACGCTAAAAGAAAAAAGTAATCAGTTTATTCAAGAGCATCAATGCCTTTTTAGTAAATCTGTAGAAAATAAAAACACTAACATATTTACTAGAAAGTTAGAAAAAAATGACAATTTCGGGTTCAGAGATGGCCTTTCCACCCCAAAGGATGAGTTATCAATAGCTGCAATATCGCTGATTAAAGAGCCTAAAATTTCGCAGAAAACAACAACCACTTACGGATCATATTTTTCTCGGTTGTGATTTTGCACTAAAGTACTAGCTTCGCGTCGCCCACCCCACAAGCGATCGCTCTGAATTGTGAAAACCTTTTGTTAAAAACA
>JBCCDS010000073.1:0-25458 GCA_039030655.1 Bacteroidota bacterium
ACTGCGCGGAAAGCTAAGCAGAACCTGGGCTTCGCTGTTTTTTTCGTCCATAGCTGGGGCTATGCACTCAAAAAGGCAGCTTGCCAGAACCTACTTGGCTTTTCGCTCGCCAGCAAGAAATAAGTTTAAATCACTTCATTGAAGAGCAGGCAGTAAGCCGGGATAAATTGGGTAAATGATCTAACTAAAAGCCAATTTGCTTACGCTGGATGCTTAGCGTTTTAGTGTCCAGCAGTAGGTGTTCAACATCGGCTTTGGTAATCTTGATGCTTTCTTGTTTTTTACTACTTGCCGTTGTTTTGGCATCGGACTTCCGCAGGTCATGCCGTCGTAGTATATCCTGCACGATCTGTCGGACGGCCCGTGCATTACCAAAGTACTTGTCTCGGTATTTATGCAGGAAGTTGAAATAGCGAATCAGATGCGCCCGTGCACCACTGGTCAGTTTGGCCTCAGCAGTAGCGAGCATTGCCTCGGCAATTTTCAGTAGTTCTTCACCGCTATAATCATCAAACTCCAAGTATTTATCGAAGCGGGAGTTGAGTCCTGGATTGACGCGTAAGAAGTGATCCATATTATCGGGATAACCCGCCACGAATACGAAGAACTGACCACGCAGATCTTCCATTCGCTTCAGTAAGGTCTGGATGGCTTCTTCGCCAAAATCTCCACGCGGTCCGCGGTTGGCCGCAGTGAGACTATAGGCCTCATCGATGAAGAGGACCCCACCTTTAGCTTTATCGATCTGCTTAGAGGTTTTGGTGGCTGTTTGACCAACGTAGCCAGCTACGAGACCCTGTCGATCAGTTTCAACCAGATGTCCGCGCTCCAAAATCCCTAATGCTTTGTAGAGCTTAGCTAAAATGCGAGCGATCGTCGTCTTGCCCGTACCAGGATTGCCGATCAGGACAGTATGCAGATTAAAGGCATTAAGAACGTCACGGCCAGTACGCCGGTAGTAGCGTACCAGGTTGACCATTTCTTTGAGTTGCGTCTTTACCTTCTCCATTCCGATGAGGGCGTCCAGCTCTTCCAAGGTCTCAGTCAGGAGTTTTTCATCGATGGGAATAGCTGGCAATTCAATCCCTCCTTCAATGGCTAGCTTTTCGATATCCTCCAATTCCACGGTACGCAGCTTACTGGGGTCCAGCTCATGCTTATTACGAAGCTGCATGATACGCAGCCCCAACTGCATTTTGGCCTTTTCGATTAAATCGTGGACAAAGCGGGCATTACCAAAGGTGCGGTCGCGTTCACGGTAGGCTCGGACGATCATATCGCCCAGTCGTTCTTGGGCTGTGGTAGAAAGCGTTACCTCTTGCCGTTCACAAGCATATTGAGCGATGATACTCAGTTCCTGGGGCAGAAAGTCGGGGAATTTATAGTGGTGCTTAAAGCGAGATTTCAAGCCAGGGTTGCTATCCAGAAAGCGGTCCATTTCATCGGGGTAGCCAGCAACTATAACTGCCAGATCGCCTTCTCCATTCGACATTTCTTTGACTAGAATTTCAATTACCTCCCGACCGAAATCCTTTCCATCGTCGTTTGCTCTGGCCAAGGCGTATGCTTCATCGATAAAGAGTACTCCCCCCCGAGCCCGGTCAATTACTTCGCGAGTTTTTGGGGCCGTCTGACCGATATATTCCCCCACCAGATCGACCCGGTCAGCGGTTACTACGTGACCACTGCTAAGCAGACCCATCTTTTTGTAGAGTCGCCCCATCATAGTAGCTACGGTGGTCTTACCCGTGCCCGGATTTCCTCGAAAGACAGCGTGTACGTTGATCGGCTCAGCTTCGGCAAAGCCTTTATCTCTTCTCAGCTGTAAAAACTGAAGGTAGACGGCGTGCTCACGCACTTGCTTTTTGATTTCTTTCAGACCGATCAGCGCATCCAAACGCGACATGATCTGATCAAAAGATTCTTCATCTTCTGCTTCGGGAGCCAGGATTTGCGGCTGATCGCGACCAGGTAACAGGACGGCTGGATGGCCTTCTATATTTTCTTCTCCTACGTCAAAAGGAACTGTGACCATTAGCTGGTCCATAAAAACCACACTCGCTACGTATCCATCTTCCCGCCAGAGGGTTGGCGTAGCTGCTCCCCAGCCGGCCGTAATGTGGATTAAGTCATGACCCATGGGCACTTCCAGTAAACGGACCACCTGACCTTTCAGCTCACGCGCCTGATTGTGAAAGCGAGTAGCTAGTTCCAGATGCCATTTTTGGTGCGGCTGTAGATTTTTGAATAAGAGCTCCAAATAGATATAGCGACTCTCTTTGCGGGAGAAGGCGCGCAGATAATTACGATCATCGCGGGACACATCATCATAGGGGCCTTCATACATCCTTACGGATTGCAGCTCGATAAACTTATCTAATGGCTCGGTAAATTCATCATCGGGCTGCACGGTAGGTTCGATAACATAAAAGGACTTGGATGCTACGCGCTGTCCATCTATATAAGCCTCCCAACTGTAAGTGCCTCTTTTCCAGAAAGTACCCGGCTTCTGATTACCCCAGCCTTCCCGTAGGAAAACTGTTGGCTCAAATTTGCTCACTTCTTTATCGATCGTGAGGTGGCAGACTTCTGTTCGTTTTTGACCTTTAATTTGGAAGCAGCGAAATTCCACTCGGAGTGACCAGTCTTCCCGGTCAAATTGCTTGTTGAATAAGGAAAGCTCAGCGTAAACATAGGTAGTCTTCCGCTGGTCAAAGACCTGTCGGTATTTCTTGACATTGTCCCACAAGAATTCGGTTGAATTGTAGACTTTCAACTCACGTGCCTTGTAGGGCAAAATCTCCGCGGACCTTTCTTCCCCTTGCTGCATATGATAAATATAGGTGAAAGTTGCTCAAAAGTTCCCTAGCAGGAGGAGCCTACTTAAATCTAGGCAAAAAAAAGAGGCACACCTGAGTCCCATAGAGACTGGTGCGCCCCAAAACCACCTATCTAAACTTGAGGTCGGCCTAAGATAGCTGCCCGCAAGCCTGATTGGGTGTGTAACGGAGATTGCTCATTTTGGTTTGCAAAAAGTGAAAAAAAAATCTCGAAAAGCAACTTATGACCGTACGCAGACTGTTAAGCCCACATTAAATTGTGTTACTTATGTTCTCAAGCAGCTGATCACAGCAACAACTAACCCGACCCACTGATTATATTTGGGTAATAACCGTAATGACAAAATGAATGATTCTTTAGTCGATAAAAAGTGGCGCCGCTTCGATGGTCGGCGTATCGAACAGCCCATCAAGGAGGCCGTTCGTGCTGCGATCCAGCGTGAGCATGACCTAGGTCATCGCTTGAAGGTTTGTATCGGTACCGATTCACAGGTCCACGGAAAAACGGTCGAGTTTGCAACGGTTATCGTCTTCCTCCGAGAAAAGAAAGGCGGCTTTATGTTCATTGCCAATTACAGCGAGAAGAAGCAGCTCAGTCTACGGGAACGGATGATTATGGAGGTTGCCCGTTCGGTGGATATTGCCTATAACCTCTGTGACTTACTGGATGAGCACGAGGTAGCGCTGGAAGTACATGCCGATATCAATACTGACCCCCACTTTGAATCCAATGTGGCCTTGAAGGAAGCTATGGGTTATATACTAGGGATGGGTTTTGTCTTCAAAGCCAAACCCGAAGCCTTTGCTAGTTCTTCCTGTGCTGATAAAGTAGTTTAAAATTTACGGGGCCGATGTTTATCGGCTCTGTTTCATTTCGGCCCTCCAGGCTAGGTAGTTAAAAATCCCTCCGGGTTTTAGCAGCACCTCTTTTTGGATTTCCCAACCCAGCCTTTCAAGTTCTTGTCGATACTCTGCCGCCAAATGCTGATGAGGGTGTAACAAGTCTCCCGGCAAGGCGCGAAAAATGCTGCGTAGCCAGCGTCGTTGGTGTACGTCGCTACTCAACAACAATACTGTGCCTGGAGCTGCGGCTCTGCTTATCTTTTGCAAACAGCCCTCCCAGTCTGCTACGTGATTGATGGCATTAAAACAATAAATCACCTCAAACTTGTCAGCTGGGAGTTGGTAAGATTCGAAGGGTTCAGCAATAAAGGATATCTGTGGATAATCAGCAGCCTGAAAGTGAGCTAACTCTTGCTGGTACTTATCCAGCAGTGGATCAACAGCCGTGATCATTTGCAGCTCGTGCAGCAGCAGGAATATACCTGCGGGGCCGCAGCCTACCTCAAGTGCCTGTAGGTCAGGTTTTGGTGAAAATTGGAGTTGGTGGAGTACTCGCTGCCAATAGGCTTTTTTATCCGCCAAATAGGCCTTTGCTGGTTTTTTACGCAGGTAGCGTTGCCACCAACGAATTTCCAGGAATTGAGCCAAACGCCACCGCCAATTTCTCCGCAAGATTACTGCTGTTGTCTGGCGCAAATGTAGCATCTTTGTTGCTATGCTCTTCACGATTGGAAGTCGGGTCAAATTAAAAAGTACGGGCGACATCGTTACTGTGAGTGCCATCCTGGAAGAAGGGATGATTGAGGTCAAACTGCCGGATGGCTTGGGGCACATCCCCGTACCCCGCGAAGCCATCACTTATCCCGACGATTACGCGCCTGACGAAAAAAGTGGTGGAGCTCGCTTTGTGAGTGGTAAAGCGCTGTCAGACCCAGAAATTGCTGCTGATGACCTGGGGATGCAATACGCCATACTAAGTCCGTGGGGTATCCAGCTCTGCTTTGACCCCGTTCTCAAACTGGATGGCTCGCAACCAGACCGCTACCGTGTATACCTGGTGAATGATCTGATGCAATCGGTGATTTTTGCTGCCAAGCTACTACTCGGCAGGACCGTCAGTTGGGAACGAGTAGGACAACTTAACGACCACGCCTTCTTCGAACTAGGCGACTTGCGGTATGATGAACTGAACCAGCAGGCGGCTATCGACCTGGAAGTGCGGGAACTGCGTGAACGAGGCACCGGCCCTCGGCTGCACCAGCTGATCCGTTTGAAGCCTAAGGTGTTTTTCCGGCAGTTGCGCACCGCTCCCCTACTCAACCGCAAGGTGCATCACTTTATCGTCTTTCCTGACTTACAGGCCGAAGTAGCGCCCAAGAAGGCGAAAGGGGAAGACCTGCGGAAGTACACCAAAGAACAAATTGCGTTAAAAGGAGGGCAGCAACGGACGGATCGGAGATACTACCAGGGCTTGGATTTAGCCGCAAAAACCGCTTTCCCGCGGGAGCTAGATCTCCACCTGGAGAATTTGCAAGCCGACGGAAAAGTAGTGCCTAAAGGCCAGGAGTTATCTACGCAGTTGGCGCATTTCGAACGCTATTTGAACGAGGCTATAAGGCTGGACATTGACCGCGTCATCATTATTCACGGCAAGGGTACAGGGGTGTTGCGCAAGGCTATAGCGGAGCGACTTAAAAAGCACCCGCGGGTCAAAGATTTCAAAAATGGCTTCCTCGAAAAATATGATCATGGTGCTACGGAAGTTTTCCTGGCCTGAGAGCTTACTATTGCTGATGATGCTCAGCTTTGCTGCTTGTCAGAGAGAGCAGCCCCTGGCTCCGCCACCGGATGGGATGGTCCTGCTAGTTGCAGGTGGAGAGCCCGAAGAAACGGCCCTTTACGTGGACGAGACCGAAGTGACCGTAGCCCAATTTCGGGCCTTTATCGATGCCACTAGCTATCAGACGGAAGCGGAAGATTTTGGCTGGTCGGGGGTCTTCAGCTACGACAGCTTAAACTGGCTACCGGTAGACGGAGCGATCTGGCATCATCCACTGGGACCGGACAGTACCGCTGCTGCCGACGATGAGCCCGTGACTCAGGTTAGCCTACGTGATGCTCAGGCCTACGCCGAATGGGCTGGCAAGCGGTTACCGACTGAAGCGGAGTGGCTGCGAGCGGCAAGTCATAATGGACAGTATCGTGACTACCCCTGGGGGGAGGAAGAGCTACCTGACGGTAAATACCTCGGCAACTGGTGGCAGGGATACTTCCCCTTCGACAATCAGAACCTGGATGGCTTTCCCGGCATTGCCCCCGTACGCAGTTACCCGCCCACCAAACTTGGCCTCTACGACATCAGCGGCAACGTCTGGGAATGGACGACCACGGAAGGGCGCGGGCAGTACGTGATCCGGGGCGGGTCTTTTTTATGCAGCAACTCTTATTGCAGTGGCTTCAACCTCCAGCAACGACAGTATACCCCGGCGGATAGTGGCTTGAATCATCTGGGGTTTCGGTGTGTGAAGGATGTAGAGGGCTAGCGTGGCGAGAGTTTCACGCAAGGGGCGCAACGGCTGCGCTCGCAAAGGGCGCAATGAGGCGCGCTGAAGCGCTTATTTATTTCACCCAAAAGGAGCGCCAGCTCCCATTGCGTCCGTTGCGTAGGATCGTTGCGCTCGTTGCGTGCAACTACACCACCATATTCACCATCCTGCCCGGCACCACGATCACGCGCTTGGGCGCAGCACCATCCAGTTGCTTCTGGACCTGCTCATTAGCCAGGGCAGCAGCTTCGACCGCAGCCTTGTCGGCATCGGCAGGGAACTCCAGGGTAAAGCGGGTCTTACCATTGAAAGCAATGGGGAGGGTTACACTGTCCTCCACCAACCACTTTTCGTCCAATTGAGGCCAGTCGGCCTGGTGGACGCTGGTCGTATGGCCCAAAGCGGCCCACAACTCATCGGCCAGGTGCGGCGCAAAGGGCGCGATCAACACCAACATCGGCTCCAAAACGGTACGCTTGTTGCACTTGAGTTTACCCAGATCATTACTGGCTACCATGAAGGCCGAAACGCAGGTGTTGAAGCTGAGTTTCTCGATGTCTTCGGTTACCTTTTTGATCAGGGTGTGGAGGACCTTCATCTCTTCTTTACTGGCTTCGTCGTCGCTGATGTTCAGGGCATCCTGATTGACGTACAAGTTCCAGAAGCGGCGCAAGAAGCGCGACACCCCGTCGATACCACTTACGCTCCAGGGTTTAGCCTGATCGATAGGACCGAGAAACATCTCGTACATACGGAAGGCGTCGGTGCCGTAGCGAGCACAGATATCGTCGGGGTTGATGACGTTGTGCTTCGACTTCGACATCTTACCCATCTGGTAGCTCAGCTCGATGTAGCTGCGGCCTTCCTTGTCTTTGGTCCAGACGATTTCCTCCGCCTGCGTCAGGATCTGGCGGAAGTAGGCCGCATCAGCGGCATCGTCGTCGACCAGCTCATTTACCGCCGACTGATAGAGCCAAAACTTAGCTTCATTATCTACGCTGGTTTCTTCTACCATGCGCAGCGGCACCTTACGACTACCGTCCATTGCGATGACCTTAGCTTCGGTTCCATCGCCTAAAGTGATCGTATCGCCAGCTTCATGGCCATAACCTAACCAAACGGTTTTTTCACTGCCATCAACCGCTACTTTGGCCATATTGATCGAGGTAATCGGCGCACCGATCATCCCTTGATTCAGGAGCTTCTTGTAGGGCTCACGGCTGGGCACGTAGCCCAAATCGAAGAGCAACTTGTGACAAAGGCGGCTGTAGAGGATATGACTCACGGCGTGCTCGGCACCGCCCACGTAGAGGTCAACGTCTTGCCAGTAGTCGACTACATCCTTACCTACAAAAGCATCTGGATTATTCGGGTCCATGTAGCGCAAGTAGTACCAGTTGGAGCCGGCCGTAGCGGGCATGGTATCGGTCTCACGCCGGCCCTGCGGACTATCCACCCATTCGGTGGCCCGTGCCAAGGGCGCTAAACCGTCGCGGTAGCGGAAGTCTTCCATCGGGGGTAATTCGACGGGTAAATCTTCGACGGGCAAATAGGTAGGGATATCCTGCTCATCGTAGACGATGGGCCAGGGTTCGCCCCAGTAGCGTTGGCGACTGAAGATCAAATCGCGGATGCGATAGTTGACCTCCCGGTAACCACGGCCCATATCTTCCAGCTTTTGGGTAGCCGCTTTAATGGCCTCGGGTACTTCCATGCCGTCCAGGAAGCCGGAATTGATCATCACGCCAACTTTATCCTTGAGGCTGGCACCGGGGTAGTTGCTCTTGTCGACCACGTCGATGATGTCAATGCCGAATTTTTCGGCAAAGCGCTTATCACGCTCGTCGTCAGAGGGTACGGCCATAATGGCACCGGTACCGTAGTCTTTCAGGACATATTCCGCGATGTAGATCGGTACGCGGGCGTTATTCAGCGGGTTGATGCAGTAGGAACCGGTGAAAGCGCCCGTGACGACCTTTACGTCCGACTGTCGCTCTAACTCAGAACGGCTGGCCGCGTAGGTCTTATATTTTTCGATTGCTGACCGCTGCTCTTCGGTGGTCAAGCGGTCGACCCACTCGTGCTCGGGGGCCAGGACCATGAAGGTCGTGCCGAAGATAGTGTCGGGACGGGTGGTGTAAATGTCTAGTTGGAGGTCGTGCCCTTCGATGTCGAAATGGGCCATAGCACCGGTAGATTTGCCGATCCAGTTGGTCTGTTGGGCTTTTAAGCCTTCGCTGTAATCGACCGTATCCAAGCCTTGCAACAAGCGCTCGGCGTAGGCGGTGATGCGTAAGAACCACTGTACCATCGGGCGCTGTACTACGGGGAAGTTCCCCCGTTCGGAGCGGCCGTCTTTGACCTCGTCGTTGGCCAGTACGGAGCCCAACTCTTCGCACCAGTTGACGGTACTGACTGAGCGGAAGGCCAGGCGGTAGTTCATTAAGACTTCTGAGCGTTCTTTGGCGTCCATGGCCTTGAAACCTGCGGAAGTGATCGATAAAGCTTCCCCCTCAGCAGCCATTAAGTCTTCGGCACCCTTGGCTTCTAGATGGGCCTCCAAATCGGTGATGGGACGGGCCTTGTCGGCTGCCTTATCGTACCAGTGGTGGAAAAACAGGCCAATGATCCATTGGGTCCACTTATAGTAGTTGGGGTCGGAGGTATTGACGGCTCTTTCCCAGTCGAAACTCAGGGCCAGGCGCTCCATTTGCTCCTGGTAGCGTTGGACGTTTTTGGCCGTAGAAACACTGGGATGCACACCGGTATCGATGGCGTACTGCTCAGCGGGCAAGCCGAAGGAATCGAAGCCCATCGGGTGCAAAACGTTGAAGCCTTGCAAGCGCTTGTAGCGGGCAAAAATATCCGAGGCGATGTAGCCCAGCGGGTGCCCCACGTGTAGTCCGGCTCCCGAAGGATAGGGGAACATATCCAGGACGTAGTACTTGGGTTTCGTACTATCGTTGGTGGTGCGGTAAGTGCCATTTTCGCGCCAGTGTTGCTGCCACTTGCGGTCAAATTCGCTCGGATTAAATTTCATAGTCGATATTCGTGCTGGCCTAGAAAACAGCGGCAATCTTGCAGCGAGTTCCCCGGTCAAAAACTTTGAAGGCGCAAATATAGCCGATGACGCAGGATTTATTAGCTCTTTTGCCACTTGCTGTACTGGTTTTATGCACTGCGCTAGTCTGCGAGTGGGCTGCCCGCCGAGATTGGCTGCCCTACTGGATCAGTCGTAAGCTGCTCCATACCGTAGCGGTGGGAGCCTGTGCGGTAGCACCGCTACTGGTCGCAGAATTGCTCCACCTCTTCTATCTGGTGCTGCCCATCTGGCTCGGCTTGATCTATCTCGTGGCCCGCGGCATCATCATGCAGGATGAGCAAGGTCGGCCCGCCTGGGGCATTGTCTGGTTTCCGCTGGCCTACCTGGTTTTGCTCTTTTTTGCCGGCGAAAACGTAGGGCTAGTCGTCTTCCCCATGGCCGTATTGGCTGTTTGCGACCCCTTGGCCACCATTGCCGGTACGCTTTTTGCGCGGGCTTACTACGAGTTGACGGGGGAAGAGAAATCGCAGACGGGCAACGCCGCCTTTTTCCTGGGTTTTATCTTTTTGGCGGGCTGGCTGCTACCAGTCTTGGGCTTGGATTACGGGCGTAGTGACTTCAAGCTGTTAGTGCTTCTCTTTGGTGTCATGGTGACGGCCGCAGAAGCGCTGGGGTCTTACGGAAGAGATAATTTATACGTACCACTGGTGACAGCCATGCTGCTGCAGCGCCTGCCATCTGAATTTTTGGAGACGACTTCCTTAGTCATTGTCTTTCTGCTCTGTATTCCTTTTATCTGGTGGACGGTGCGCAGGGGCAGTTTGACGCTGGGTGGGGCCGTGGCCGCCGGTCTATTGGCCATGCTGGTAGTGGTTTTCAGTCATTGGCTAATGCTCTTGCCGCTGATCGTTTTCTTTGGCAGTAGCGTGTTGATTGGTCGCCTTTTCCCCTCAAACGTTGCTTCTGACAGCAAAGCCGGTAAAGCTAGAGACGCTTGGCAGGTGATATGTAATGGTGGGGTGTATGTGTTGGTTTTGTTTTGTACTTCCGCGGGTTTAAGCGTAGAACAACTACTTGATCCTTTTGCGGGAGGAAATTGGAATCTTAACCAAACGATCAACTGGACGGAAGCCGATTTTGCTATTTTTTCCTTATTTGGCTGGATGTCCCAACCGGCGTTCAACAACTTGTTTTGGCTGGCGATTCCTCTGGCCAGCCTGTCCATTGCAACGGCAGATACCTGGTCCTCTGAAGTAGGACAATACTTTAGAGGGCCTACCTACGATATTTTACGCTGGAAGAAGGTAGCTCCTGGGCTTAGTGGAGGCATAAGCTTGATGGGAACAATCGCGGGTCTTACAGGAGCAATGCTCATAGGGAGTCTCCTATTTGTAATGGCCATGCCAGCATTTCCTAAATATCCGCAGTCAACGATTTTTAGTCACTTTCGACTCTTCTTACTGGTTACCAGCATCGGCTTTCTGGGTATGCTCATCGACAGTTTGCTCGGTTCAGCTTTTCAGGCTAAATACCAAGGTGGAGGAGCTCCAGCTCCGACTACGCTTAAACAAAAAATTACAACTTCCTCGGGCTTGGAGGCCCTAGACCTTAGGGATCAGCCTCAATTTCCAGGCCAACAACCCATTAAAGGATTTTCCTGGATGAGTAATGATTGGGTCAATTTGCTAAGTCAGTTGGTGGTGGTTGGCTTGTTGGTGCTGCTGCTTGGGTAAGGGTCATCGCTTGCTTGCTATCGGCTAATTTGAATACTCGCGGCGAGATCAATCCGCGTAATTCGGTGGAGTCGGTGTTTATCCGTGTTTCTATTAAGCGTTTTCCGGCCACCGTGAACGGTGGTGAACCCAGCCCGGCATGGAATGCCGTGGAACGATGTGCGTAACAGTTGTTAATTTGGAGGCCATAAACCGATATATTGCTCTACACCGGCGAATACTAGGACTCATGCCCACACCCAGCCAGAAAGATTTGATCATCCTGATCCGTAAAGGTCGTCTGGAAAAGGCGATGCAACAGCTGACGGAGGCGGCCGACCGCTACGTCGAAACCTACGGTTTGATCGCCTCCATCAAGGATGCCTACATGCAACTCGCCCTCCACGCCGGGCAACTCAGCGAGCTGGAAAGCTTAAAACTCCAAGGTGCCATCACCGACGATATGGCGGCCAAAAACCTAACGGGTATCCAGGCGCGCTTCATGAAAAACTTCGATGAGTTCCCCGATAGTTTCTGGGCCGACGAAGCGCCGGTCAAGCAGCAACCGCTGCCCCCGCCCATCCCCACCAATCGCCCTACGGCCACCGATCCTGGTGCGGCCAGTGAACCGGCAGCCTATAACCAACCGCAGGCCGCAGCAGCCAGTAGCCCTCCTCCGCTGAACACCCCCAACAATTACCAACCCAGCAGCCATATACCTGCGCCAATTGCTGCTATCCTCCAAGAATACCGAAACAAGCTCTTCCTGGCCGAAATGGACATGGCCCCGATGGATTTCCACCGCAGCTTTGAGTTCCTGACCAAATACATGCCGCAAGTGCCGGTCGATTCGGTCTATTTCGCCTTTACCGAAAAATACTTTTGGCAACTATCCGGTATCGTCCTGACCCAGCGCTACCTCTGGGTTAAAGACACCTTTACGGCCCAGCCCGTCTACTTCGATTACAACTTCATCCAGAGCATTACCATTACGCACGTTTTTCCCCAATCCGTGATTTTTAACGGGCAGGTCAACTACGCACTGGGTGCCCTCAATAGTCAACAACGTGCCGATTTTCGGGATTTTCTGGAAAAGATGGTGGTGGCGTTGAGAGGGGTGTAATAGAATCAAGATCGGCGTCGCTGCGCTCGCCTGCTAGACTCAAGAATCAAGAAACGAGATCGTTCCGCTGCCGCGGAACTACGAGATTCGAGATCGCCCCGCAAGCGAGGCTACGAGACGGGTCAGGACATTCAGTGACTGCTGGCAGCTAAAACTGGATAAACGAGTTACTCTCAATTCACCAGCAATCTCGTCTTGATTCTTGATTAGCTGCGCTGCTACCTTCGGTGGTCTAGCAGGCCATGCCGCAGGCAGGCCGATCTTGGATCTAAAGTCTCGCAGCGTAGCGGTCTCGTCTCTCGCAACGTAGTGGTCTCGATTCTCGTCTCTAAAAAAAACCCAATCGCCAGGGCTTAAAGCGGGTCCTGATCAAGGAGATGGAAGGAGCCGCTTTTAAGGCCGGATCAAAGAAGAGGATGCCGAAATGGTAGGTATCAAGGCTACAAGTGACTGCCGGCCAGTTTCGGATTTCTTCCCAGGCGGCCTCCATGCCTGGCGACCAGTGAATATCGGCGATGATGAATAAACTATTTTCACGCGCCAAGGGCAGGCAAGCCCGCACATAATCTAGGGTGGGCTGATAGCGATGATCTCCGTCGATAAATAAGAGATCGATGGTGCTAAGTTGGGTGAGTACCTCAGGTAGTCGGTCGCTGAAACGGCCGATATGTACCTGCACACGGTCGTTTAGTCCCAAATGCGTAAATCCCCGACGAGCGAGCATGGCTAGATCAGGATTACCTTCCAGACTGTGTAAGCGGGCTGATTCGTCGGCCAGGGCGAGATAGGCCCCTGAAATGCCAGCATTTGTGCCTAGTTCCAGGATCGTCTGGGCCTTTGTGTAGCGGACCATTCGAGCCAGGAAATGGCCTTCGGCAGCAGCGATGGCAGAATGTCGCACCAATTCCGATAGGCGTCGACGTTGGCGGGCTTTCACCTTGCTAGCGGCTCCTAGTTGTGGGGTTTCGATCCATTGATGAGCATGACGGTAGGACCTGCGGAAGTACAAAACCAAAGACTCCAAATCAGCATCTGAGCGGTGCCGCCAAGCTTGGTCTATAAAACGACTTAGGCCAGGGGAGTGGACATCATAAGGCGTGCTCGCGGATCGGTACCACCTCCACCAGGACCAGCCTCTGAACCACCAATATTTTGCTTTAGACAGCATTGGGGGCAAAGCTAATTAGTTATGGGACTTCGGGCTTGCTGATTGATCGACCGTTCGATAAATCGAACAGTCGATCAATAGAGATTAACTCCAAGTCAACTATTTCTGCATTATTCCAACTACTTCCTATCTTCACCCCATGGCGCTGATCAACGCACAGTACAAATACAACTCCCGGCAAAAACTGATGCTGGGCATTCTTGGTTTTATCATCTTCTTTGTGGCCTGGTGGGGCCTGGCTGAACTGCTATCAGAACAAAAGCCAGTAGTGGATTACGATACCCGCCCGCCCAGCAGTATTACCGTGGACAGTCTCGCCCTAGCGCAACGTGACTCCATCTTGGAAGCTGACAGTATCGCTTACGCCAACGCAACGGAATTTGAGAAAATCTATCCACTTTTATCCCCACCCGATCAGGTATTTAGTCGCTATCCAGGGCTGATTAATCCAGCGGAGTACAGCTGGTGGTTTCCCGAAGATGGAGGTCGCACCCGAGCATTAATTCCCAATGCGCTGATCTCTATGTGGCGTAATATCCAGGGGTATTTTTGGGCCGTATTCTTTAGTCTACTGATTGGCATCCCCGTGGCTCTAAGTCCTACTGCGCGTGCGCTATTTGCGCGGCAAATTGACGTCATGCGCTACCTACCCCTCACTGCCTTGACACCGCTATTTATCATTGCATTTGGTACGGGTGAAGCCCTGAAGGTGAGTTTCCTGGCCTTCGGTATCCTGGTATATTTACTACCCGTGGTTATGCAGCGGGTTTGGGAGACGGAAGATGTTTATCTGAAGACGTCGTTTACCCTCGGTGCTTCAGATTGGCAACTGGTCAAAAGTGTATACCTGCCCTCGGTGCTGGGCAAACTGATTGACGACATCCGGGTGCTGACCGCCATCAGTTGGACCTACATCATCATCGCCGAAAGCCTCAATCGCGATGCTGGTCTGGGAGGGTTGATCTACATCTTTGCGCGACAGGGTGATTTGCCCAGTGTGTACGCCGTCTTGATTTTCATTGTCCTGATCGGCTTTCTGCAAGATCAGCTGTTTGTCTATATCAACCGCCGATTATTCCCCTTCAAGAGTCTTAAATCGACCAAGCCCGGCATCGGTGAGGTGCAGCTCGGTATGCTGACCATCCTGGGTGTCACCATGATCTTTTTGTTGCTTCAGATGCTGACGGGCAGTAGCCTGGGCAATCTGGGGACCTTTGTTGGCATTATTTGTGTAGCGGGCCTGGTTTTTATCGGGCTGGGCGAATTCAAAATTTGGCGACCTGAACCCGTAAAATCCGAAGTAGATGCCTGATTTCTCAGATAGTGACAAGCGTAACATTATTGAGCTACGGGGGGTGCACCAAAGCTATGACGGTGGGGAGAGTTTTATCATCGAAAACCTCGACTTCCTGGTAGAAGACAAGCCTGCCCAAGGTCAGTTTGTCGTAATTCTGGGCGCTTCCGGAGCAGGCAAGAGTACCGTTCTACGCTACATTGCCGGACTGCAAAAACCGACTTCCGGGCAAGTGCTGATCAAAGGGCTACCGGTCGACGAAGCTCCGCGGGTGGGTATGGTATTCCAACGCTACTCCAGCTTACCCTGGCTGAGCGTACTGCAGAATGTAGCCCTGCCACTCAAGTACCAGGGCATGGCCAAATCTGAACGACTGGACCGCGCCGCGGAAATGATTGAGCTGGTGGGATTGACCGGACACGAGAAAAAATATGCCCAGTACCCTACCCTATCTGGCGGTCAGCTACAGCGAGTAGCTATTGCTCGCAGCCTGATTGCCAACCCGGATATTCTCCTGATGGATGAGCCCTTTGGTGCCCTAGATATCAACACGCGGCTACAAATGCAGGATTTGCTGACCGAAGTCTGGCACCAAATCCACCCTACGATTGTATTTGTGACCCACGATATTCCTGAGGCCGTTTACCTGGCCGACGATATCTACATGATGAAACCCGCCCCAAGCCGTTTTACCGAGCACGTTCACGTTGACTTGCCCCTACAAAGAGATCGTTCGACCAAGCGTACAGACCGCTACATCGAACTGGTACGCGAAGTGGAGGACAAGATGATCGCTATAACCCGCGGTCAGGTAGAGGTGTAATAATCTCTAAGAGATGGTCCGGCAGTATCCGCTACAAACCGATTTGCGTCTACAGTTGCTTGTAGGCTTATTCGTAGGTGTTTGGTTGTATCTGTTTCTGAGTTTGGTGGGACCATTTGACGCTGCGGAAGTACCCATGCGCGATCGCATTTATCTGATGGTTGGCTACGGCTTTATTTTCTTCCTCAATTACAGCATCACTATTGTCTTCCAGGCACTTTGGTACAACCTCAGTGAACGCTGGACGGTTCTTTCTGAGCTGATCTTCTTACTGGCCTTCTCCTTCGTTTGCTATTTGTTTTGCTTTGCCTACTATCAAACAGAATGGGTTAGGGGAGATTGGGGGCGTCAAAGGTTTTTGCTGGAAATTTACCTACCTACGCTTTCGATTATTCTTCCAGTTATCATTGCGGGTCGTTATCTGATACGCCCCAGACCGAAGCCTGCTAAGGAAGTCAAGATCATTGAAGTACCCCAGGAAGAACCAATGCTGGTTTTATCGGGCAGCAACAAGCTCGATCTGCTACAATTGCCCGCCAAAGATGTAGTGGCCTTATCCTCTGCGGGCAATTACGTGGAAGTACATTTCCTGGAAAGCGGCCAGTTGCGAAAAAAACTACTTCGTGCCACCCTCCAACAACTCCAGCGGCAGGCACCGGACTTGTTACGGGTACATCGTTCCCACCTCATCAATCCGCAGCATTTCATTGCCTGGAAGGATCATTCAACGCTCTCTCTACCCCAACTCCAAGTTCCGGTTTCCCAAAAATACCGGGCTGTGGTGATGGCCCATCCTTTATTCGTCCCTAAGGAGGGCTGATTCACCCCAAAAGATCCATTTTACTAGGGTTTTCGTCCCCATCCCCTCTTTCTTTGAAATCAAGATCGGCCTGTCTGGCAGACTCAAGATCGGCAACGCTTCGCTCGCCTGCTAGACTCTAGATCATTCAGCAAGCTGAACTTTTAGACACCAACTTGATGTTCAGCGCCTCGCGGCGACTCAAACTGAATAAATGAGTTTATCATAATTCACCAGTAACCAAGTCTTGGCTCTTGAGTCTAGTAGGCCGCGCCGCAGGCAGGCCGATCTTGATTCTTAACGCTAAAAATCAATTCCAATGAAAGCTATTAAAATTCTCTCCCTTTTCCTCCTCTTCCAGCAAACTAGCTTCGCTCAGGACATAGCGGAATTAGTACAAGATGGAGTGGATCAAAATCATTTCGCTGGAGCGATCGCCGCCTATCAGGTTGCTGGCGAAGGGCCAGTAGTCGCCACCGCTGGGCTGAGTGACATCGACGCCAACTTACCGTATGGCCCTCCAACGATCAACCGTATTGCCTCCATTACCAAGACCATGACAGCTGTAGCGGTTCTACAACTCTGGGAACAAGGTTTAATCGACCTAGACGCAGCCATACAGACCTATTTACCCGACTACCCGAACTACGTTGAAGGCATCATAACGGTTCGTCATCTACTACAGCATACTAGCGGAATAGACAGTTACCGTAATCGGGAGACAGAGAACAAGGAATACTACCCGAGCTTAGCGACTGCGGCTGAGGTCTTCCAGGACCGCCCGCTCATGCACACTCCCGGTACTCAAGAAACCTATAGCAGTTATGGCTATCTCGTATTGGGTATGATTATAGAGGCCGTTTCAGGCATGACTTATGAAGCTTATTTACAGGAGAAGATTTGGACTCCCGCAGGTATGCAGCATACGGGAGTTGAATACGCTGATAATCGGCCAGCAGGAATGGCCGAGTTTTACTACCGCAATCGCCGGGGTAAGATCAAAAAATCTACCCCCAATGACCTCAGTAACCGTATTCCTGGCGGCGGCGTCTACTCTACTGCAGAAGACTTGCTGCGTTTCGGTCATGCCATTTTGGACGGAAGCCTTATCCAGGACTCTAGTCTCCAGATGATGCAAGAGCAATCGGGTGTTCCTTATGAGGGCAATCCTTATGGGATGGGTATCTTCCTCTATGGAGTCCACCCTGACTGGGGGAATGTCGTGGGGCACAGCGGTGGCCAGACGGGTGTGACTTCTCAGATGTTCATCATGACGGAGCAACGAACCGTAGTGGTGGTACTCAGTAATACTGCTCTTGCCGGTCCTTTCGTCGGGACAATCGCCGCAAAAGTGATGCGACTGGCCTATCTCGATATTTTAGAAGAATAGGTAAACGATACTTTCCAGAAAAGGAGTCAGGTAATTTATCTGACTCCTTTTCTGTAGCGTTCTTCTGATTGGTTATTTAAGCTGACAAAGTTTCAACCAGCCACTTTTCGTACTTCTGCAACAATCAGATCAATGACTTCTCCGATAACTTGCCCGTCATCCGTAGGGTGACCGTTGAAAAAGACGATGAAGCCGTGCGCTATTTCCGGTTGAAAAAACATCAGGGTAATGATGCCCGGATCGCCACCGGAATGGCCGATGGCACCGGAATCCTGCGTTTCCCAGAAGTAGCCATACTGCTCTCCATCGCCTGAGGCGCGGACCTGCATGATGTTCTCCAGTCCTCCAGTGTTGGTCAATGGATTAGTCGGCTGCCCGTAACCGGCGATCATTGCCGAGAGGTAAATACTCAAGTCTTCCACACTGGTAATAAACCCGCCGTCGGGATAAGTCGCCAGCGTGTAATGGGGCAAAGGCTGGGTCCGGCCATAGTATAAATTAGCGTGTTTCGCCATATCTACTTCGTCAAAAGACCAGCCACTATTTTCCATCCCGAGGGGAGTTTGAATGTGTCTTTGGGTCCATTCCGGAAAGCTGATCCCGCTGACTTGCTCTAGTACGTGGGCAGCTAATGCTGCACCAACATTACTGTATTCGTAGACTTCTCCAGGTGCGGTTTCTAAAAAGTGATCATCCTGATAGAAGCTACCGTCTTTAGCCAGAAAGGCCTGGCAAAAATCGCCCAGTGCATAGGCTTGGTTCTGGGCATAGCGGGCAAATTCTTCGACACCGTCTTCATCCAGGTCCTCGCCTTGGTAGCTATTTCCATGAGTCAGGGAGTAGGCCAGGTCGTAGTCGTCACCATCATTGATCCCTGCCGTATGAGTGGCCAGGTGAGACAATAAGATCGGCTGATCGGGAAAAAGTGGATGGATGACCTCAAAAGGCAGGAAGTCGTTGATAGGGCTATCCCATTGCAGTAGTCCTTGCTCTACGGCCTGCTGCAGAGAAACTCCAATAAAGGTCTTGGAAACAGAGCCGATATTTTGGAGATGTTGAGGGGTATAGGGGGTTTTATTAGCGATATCTGCATAGCCGAAGCCCTGTTGATAAATAGCGCCTGCTGCGCCTACGATGGCGACCCCAAAACCGGCAACTTTCTCCTGGGCGGCTAGCTGGTCGAGCGCTAGGGTGAGGGAATCGAAAGTAAGTTCTTCCGAAATGGGAGTTTCATTGGTTGGAGTGGAGCTGTTACAGGCCGCCAATAGGAGGACTATTAATAGGGAAATGGGTGCAAATTTCATTTTGGTTGTTTCAGTTGGTCAAGGAATACTTGCACCTCTAAGATGCGTTTTTTGCGCCTTACCCCCAATTCCAGCCTCAGATTAGAATATGACTATATTCTGTTGATAAGTTCTAATAAAAATGATGGGCTTTCGCTGTACTTTTGCCGGCGTAAAGCCAGGGCGTATTTTCGGCTCTGCCAAATCGAACCAACCGCAGCATTATGTCATCCTTGTTTGCCCGTCACGATGCGTTTGCCAATCGCCATCTAGGTCCTTCTGATTCTGAGCTAAAAAGCATGCTCCAACAGATCAAAGCCGATTCGCTGGAAGAACTCATTCAGCAAACGGTTCCTGATGCCATCCGGCGTGCTCAACCGATGCGTGTAGCTAAGGCGATGAGTGAAGTCGCCTACTTGCGTCATCTGGAAACTGTAGCCGAGAAGAATGAGCAATTCCGCTCCTACATTGGTATGGGTTATTACGGAACGATTACCCCCAATGTAATCCTACGCAACGTTTTCCACAATCCAGGTTGGTACACCCAGTACACGCCTTACCAAGCGGAAATCGCCCAGGGACGTTTGAATGCACTGCTCAACTTTCAGACCGTCATCAGTGACCTGACGGCCATGCCCGTGGCTAATGCCAGCCTACTGGACGAAGCAACGGCAGCCGCTGAAGCGATGAGCATGTTTTTCGGGATCCGCAACAAGCGGGTGCGCGGAGAAGCGATTAATGTATTCTTGGTTTCTGACCAAGTCTTCCCGCAGACCATCGAGCTACTAAAAACTCGGGCAGAACCAATCGGAGTAGAGGTACGAGTGCAAGCCACAGCCGACTTTGATCTGACTAGCGGGAAGGTCTTTGGTATCATGCTGCAGTACCCTACCGCCGACGGATCGGTCGATAACTATGCCGCCCTTACCGCTGCGGCTAAGGAACAAGAGATCTACGTTACCGTTGCTGCCGACTTGCTGGCCCTGACCTTACTGCCTCCTCCGGGAGAATGGGGGGCAGATGCGGTGGTCGGCAACAGTCAGCGCTTTGGGGTACCGATGGGCTACGGTGGTCCTCACGCGGCCTATTTTGCTACTTTAGAAGACTATAAGCGACAGATCCCGGGCCGAGTAATTGGCATCAGCAAAGATCGCCATGGCAATCAAGCCTTGCGTATGGCGCTGCAAACCCGCGAGCAACATATTCGCCGGGAAAAAGCGACTAGCAACATCTGTACGGCGCAAGCCCTGCTGGCTAATATGGCTGGCTTTTATGCGGTCCACCACGGCCCTGCTGGATTGAAAGCCATCGCTCAGCGCACCCACAATCTGACCGTTGCCTTGGCACAAGCTATCCAGGCGGCTGGCTACGAGTTGCGTAACGAGCATTACTTTGACACCCTGGAAATCGTCACGACTCCTGAGCAGCAAGCCCTCATCAAAAGCCGGGCGGAAAAGCAGCAAATCAACTTCTATTATCCGGAAGGAGGGGTACGGCTAAGCCTGGATGAAACCGTCTCTAAACAAGACTTTAAAGACTTGTTGAGTGTTTTTGGCGGAGCCATCATCAGTAAGCATGCCGAAATGCCTTCGCGGCTAGGGCCAGACCTGCGGAAGTCCAAATTCCTGACCCACCCTAATTTCCACAACTACCGGACCGAGACGGAAATGATGCGCTACCTCAAGCGCCTGGAGAACATGGACCTCTCTTTGATGCACAGTATGATCCCGCTGGGCAGCTGCACCATGAAGCTTAACGCTGCGACTCAGCTGATCCCCGTGACCTGGCCGGCCTTTAGTCGCCTGCACCCTTTCGTGCCACTGGAGCAAGCTCAAGGCTACGCCCAAATTTTCACGGAGCTCGAAAGAGACCTGGCCGACATCACTGGTTTCACGGCCTGTAGCCTTCAACCCAATAGTGGGGCCCAGGGAGAATACGCAGGTCTGATGACCATTCGGGCTTATCATCTAGATCGAGGAGACGATCATAGGACCGTAGCCCTAATCCCAGAATCCGCACACGGTACCAATCCGGCCAGTGCTGTGATGGCTGGCATGGACGTAGTGGTCGTAAAAAATGATGAAGCCGGCAACATTGACATTGCCGACCTTAAAGAAAAAGCAGCTTTACATGCTGATCGTCTTGCAGCCCTGATGGTCACCTACCCATCTACTTACGGCGTATTTGAAACGGGTATTCAGGAGATTTGTCAGATTGTACACGACCATGGCGGCCTGGTCTACATGGATGGTGCCAACATGAATGCACAAGTAGGACTGACGAGTCCTGGCGATTGCGGAGCAGATGTTTGCCACCTCAATTTGCATAAAACCTTTGCCATCCCACACGGTGGTGGGGGTCCTGGAATGGGCCCTATTTGTGTCAACGACAAGCTTGCGCCCTACCTGCCCAAGCACCCACTGGTGGAAACCGGTGGAGAGAAAGGGACGACTGCGGTTTCGGCTGCTCCCTGGGGGTCCGCCAGCATCTTACTGATCAGCTATGCCTACATCCGCATGTTGGGTAATGAGGGTCTTACCCGCTCCAGTGAGTATGCGATTTTGAACGCCAATTACATTAAGGAGCGGTTATCTGACGCTTACGATGTGCTTTTTGTCGGCGAGCAGGGGCGTTCGGCCCACGAATTGATTATTGACTTGCGTCCCTTCAAGGAACAGCTCTCTGCCGAAGACATGGCCAAGCGATTGATCGACTATGGTTTCCACGCGCCTACCCTGGCTTGGCCCGTACCGGGAACCGTCATGATCGAACCCACGGAAAGTGAAAGTAAAGCTGAGCTGGATCGCTTCTGCGACGCCATGCTCGCTATCCGTCAGGAGATTACCGACGTTGCGGAAGGTAAATTCGAACGTGCGGAAAGTCCTTTAGCGATGGCCCCACACACCCAGGCCGAGTTGACCGCCGAAAATTGGTCGCACCCCTACAGTAGGGAAAAAGCCGCCTGGCCACTCTCTTATTTGCGTGCAGGTCTGAAATTCTGGCCGAGTACTGGCCGAGTCGACAATGCCTTTGGAGACCGGAATTTCACCTGTACTTGCCCGCCGATCGAAAGCTACGCTAGGGAGGCAGTAGAAGCTTAGGGGAGACTCAAGATCGGCCTGCCTGCGGCGTGGCCTGCTAGAGTCAAGAGGCAAGAGGCAAGACTTGCTTTAGAGACGAGATCACTGCGCTGCGAGAGTCGAGACCGCTGCGCTGCGAGACTTTAGACTCAAGATCGGCCTGCCTGCGGCGCGGCCTGCTAAACCCACCGAAGGTAGCAGCACAGCTAATCGAGACTGGCTTTATCGACTAGCAATGATACTTTCTTGAGCACTTTGTTATTCTACCGCAAGAGGTCCCCTCTCCCTCGGAGAGGGCGGAGGGAGAGGCCCACTTGAGTCAAGACAGGTCCAGTTTTAGCCGCCGCCAGGCGCTGAAAGTCTTGTTGGAGTCTAGCAGTTCAGCTTGCTGAACGATCTTGAGTCTAGCAGGCGAGCGCAGCGATGCCGATCTTGACTCTAGAAAGCAAGCGCAGCGATGCCGATCTTGCGTCTTATCTTTCCGGCAAAGAAAAAAAATGTCAAAATCTTTCCGTTGGGGTATTTTAGGACTAGGGAAAATTGCCCACAAATTTGCCCAAGCATTAGCGACCATCGAAGAAGCTGAATTGGTGGCTGTCGGGTCTCGTTCGGAGGATAGAGCACAGCAGTTTGCCCAGGAATATGGGGCTCGTCTTTTTTTTGGTACTTACGCAGGTCTGATCCAATCCGGTGAAATCGATGCTGTTTATATCGCGACTCCACACGTTGGCCACCATGATTTAACGGTAGCTTGTTTAGAGGCAGGGGTGCCCGTGCTTTGCGAAAAACCATTGGGCATGAACCTGCGGGAGGTAGAGTCGATGATTGCAACTGCTGAGCGGACCGGAACCTACCTGATGGAAGCGCTTTGGACTCGCTTTTTGTCCAGTACTTTGAAAGTACTCGAGCTGATTGAAGTAGGTGAAATTGGGCAACTGGAGAGCTTGCGCGCTGATTTTGGTTTTAAGTTGGGTCCTAATTCCGGACAGCGTATTTCTGACCCTGCACTAGGAGGAGGCAACTTGCTGGATATTGGTATTTATCCGGTCTTTCTTTCGCAGTTACTCTTTGGGCCTCCCAGCGAGATCCAGGCTATGGCGCGCCTGGGAGATACCGGAGTAGACATAGATACCAGCGTTAATTTGCGCTTTGCCGATGGTCGGATGGCACAACTCTACTCTACCCTACTAGGCCGGACTAAAACAGAGGCTACTTTATTAGGTCAGGATGCCATCCTACACTGGCATAGCCGTTGGCACGAACCGAGTAGCTTTAGCATTCTTCGTGATGAAGAACCCCCACAAAATTACTTCTTCGAATACGACAACAACGGCTACGCCTACGAGGCCAGAGCCGTAATGGAGGATGTAGCCGCAGGTCGAAAAGAAAACAGCTGGTGGTCGTTAGAGGAGAGTCGACAGCTTCACCAAACGCTCACTACCATCAGGCAGCAAATTGGTCTGCACTACCCAGGGGAATAAAAAAAGAGACGACTGACAAATGCCAGTCGTCTCAAAATTTAACTAAGATTCAACTTACGTCTTAATTAGTTACCACTACCCTGCGGGTAACTGCTGATTTAGCATTGCTCAATTGCAAGAGGTAGGTCCCAGCCTGCAGCTGAGAGATATTCAGCTCCGTCAAGCCGTTGGTGTAGTCTAGTTCTCTTTCTAGAACAATCTGGCCATTTAGGTTGAACAACCTTAGCGTACTACTGCCATTGTCAAAATCAGTAGTTTCTACTGATAAGAATTGGCTAGCTGGATTCGGGAAGGTCAACAGACGTCCACTTTCATTAGCAAACTCATTGGTACTGGTAGAACCAAATGGATTTACTTCACAGAAGCTAGCAATGTCCGAAATCCATTCTGGCGCATTATCGTTGATGACTTGCTGTAGAGAGTTTCCAGTTGCCGGCATCGTCAAGAAGAAGTCCGCTACCCAAACACCAGCGGCGATGGCCACGTTGGCCCGGGTGTGTCCAGAAGATCCCCATTCGAGGTAGGATACCAGCGCATCAGGGCTACTGAAAGCATTCGTGGAGTATAATCCGAGTTCGGCGTCCGTATCATTGAAGGCCGAGAAGCCAGAAACGACCGTCACTTCTCCAGGTTGGATCAAGAGATTGCCACACTCCAACTGCAGATCAGATACCCGAGTATAGGTAGGGAAGTTACACAACCAGTAGTTGCTGACGTTTACTTCCATATCTGTATTGTTGTACAGTTCGATAAAGCCATTGGCAGCCACCTCACTGATTACTACAGTGGGGAAGGTGAACCCACTACCGCAGTCATCGCCGGTCTGGCGCACTACTTCAATTGGGTTAGACAAGGAGAAACAGCCCATCAGGTCTTCTGCATTAGCACCTTCTTCCAGTCCCTGGATATCTCCGTAGTAGCTTAGGTGCCACACCAGGCAGGTTCCTGGGAATACGCCTTCAAAGTTAACTGCAGAGAAGGTAGGTGGTAAGCCGAGGATAGTACCCATGTCGTCAGTAACTACCCAATGGCTGAATTCACCGCTATTATCGGTGAGCGTGATTTCGTCTTCACCAATCATGTCGGCTAGATCGTCATCTACACAGAAGGTGAATGGTCCACCTACTAGCGTACCGCCTTCAGGCTGATTGCGTATTACTTCAATGGGGTTGGACAGAGAGAAATCTCCCACCAAATCGTTAGCATTAGCATCGGCTTCCAGCCCTACAACGTCACCATTAAAGCTCAAGTGCCATACCAGACAAGTACCAGGACCGGCTACGTCGAAGTTAACCACTGAGAAGCTTGGGGGAAGACCCAGAATAACACCTTGTCCGTCGGTAATAACCCACTGCGAGCTATCTCCTACCGCTCCCGTTAAGGTGATTGCATCTTCGGGAATCACATCGGCAGTATCATCGCCAACGCAGAATTCAAATGGGCCACCGGCAAGTTCGCCACCGTTAACTGCACCAACTTCAGTCCGAACGACTTCAATAGGGTTAGATAAAGAGAAGCAACCTTCCAGATCATTGGCATTAGCATCCATTGCCAGACCGGTGATCTCGCCATCATAGCGTAGGTACCAGACTAAACAGGTACCAGGACCTGCTACGTCGAAGTCGACTACCGAGAAAGTAGGTGGTAAGCCTAGGATATTACCTTGATCATCCGTGATCACCCATTGAGCATTCTCGCCCTGGCTATTGGCTACCGTGATAGCATCTTCAGGAATCATATCAGGCGCACCATCCCCAACGGTAAACTCGAATGGTCCGCCAAAGAGTACACCGCCGTTGGCCTGGCAGTCGCCTTCGTTCATGCGGATTACCTCTACCGGGTTGGACAGGCTGAAGCAGCCTTCCAGGTCATTCGCATTCAGGCCAGCAGCCAGGCCGCTGATCTCGCCGTCGTAGCGCAGGTACCATACCAGGCAATTGCCTGCACCAGCTTCGTCAAAGTCTACCACCGAGAAGGTCGGCGGTAAGCCCAAGATATTCCCAGCGGCATCCGTGACGATCCACTGGAAGTTC
>JBCCDS010000074.1:0-25448 GCA_039030655.1 Bacteroidota bacterium
CGAAAGATTTAGAGCGAACAGTTGAAAATTCGGCAGGATTTATTTTAGCAGCTAATATTCAAATGGTTCTTTCGTCTATCGAGCGATTAGAAGATGAAAATTTTTAGACATGCTCTAAGAGTCTGTGGATCGGCAATTTTGACTTGTAGACTGGTTTTTCCTGCGCCCCCTTCTCCTACTAGCAAAATTCTTCCTCGAAAATTTATGTCATAGTCTTTAGCAAGGCGTTTTCCCCAATATCTTAATATTGGTTCTGTCCCTTGATTTACTATTTCTATTGGTGGATCTTGAAGAGGACAGTCCCTTAAATTTAGCCCTTTGGATCTAAGCCAAAAATCAAATGAATCTTCAAAAGAGATTTTAATCTCGCTTTTTAGAAGGTGTTCCAATGGGCGTATGCTTTTTATTGGATTATCGCTTAAGTCTAACTGAGTTAGATTGTTTAATATGTTAAGGTCTTCTAAGGATTCAATCTTGTTGTTGCTGAGGTCTAAACTGGATAAGCTTTTTAAGCCATTCAGGTTTTGGACTTTATATATTTTGTTGTTACTTAAGAATAGTTTATTTATGCTTTTAGATTGATCTAAATTTTCAATTTTTGTAAGGTTGTTGTCATGAAGAAATAACTTTGAAAGTCTTTTGAGTTTACTTAGGCCTTCTATTTTTTTTATTTCATTGCTGCTTAGGTCTAATATTTCTAAATTCGAAAGATGATGCAGGTTTTCTATATGGCTAATTCGATTATCGCGTAATGCGAGGAATGACAAGTTGTTTAATAAACTAAGATTTTGAATTTTGCCAATTCTATTTAAACCTAAATCTAATATTTTTAGGTCATGGAGATGATCCAGGTTCTGGATAAAGTTAATTCTGTTACTTTCAAGATGTAATTGGGATAGTCTTTTAAGGGCATCCAGTCCTTGAATCTTGCTAATATTGTTATCACTAAGGTCTAAGGATATTAAGTGTGGCAACTGTGATAAATTATCAGGAATTTCGTCTAAACCCAAATTGCTTAAATCTAAGTGACTACTTTTCCGGGCTTTTGCTTCTTCGATCTTATTGATTACAAGTTGTCTTAGGTGTTCTTCTTCAGTTGGCATCTGTTTTTTTAAAGTATAGATAATGAAAAAAAAGAAAACAAAAAAAGGCGTGCCCCCAACGGAGACACGCCTTCCAAAACCAGCACTCGGTGCTGTGTTTTCTTAAGAAGCCAGCAGCGGCGCAATCACCAGCGCCACTACAGCCATCAGCTTCAGTAGAATGTTGAGGCTAGGACCAGAGGTATCCTTGAACGGATCACCTACGGTGTCACCTACTACGGCAGCTTTGTGGGGCTCGGAGCCTTTCTGGAAGACTTCGCCCTTAACGTTGGCGCCTTCTTCAAACATCTTCTTGGCATTATCCCAGGCACCACCAGCGTTAGACTGGAAGAGGGCCATCATTACCCCGGCAGAGGTAACACCAGCCAGCAGGCCACCCAGCATCTCGGCACCACCACCAAAGCCAACGGCTACGGGTGTGAGTACGGCAATCAGGCCAGGAACGACCATCTCGCGGATAGAAGCAGCGGTAGAGATTTCTACACACTTAGCGTAGTCGGCTTTGCCGTCGGCAGCGTCGAAAGTGGCTTTGTCTGCGTCAGACCAGTCCGCTTCGTCTTTGCCTTCGTTACGGCGCATAACCTCCAGGGCAGCTTTCAGCTCAGGAATGCTGTTGAACTGGCGACGTACTTCCGTGATCATGTCGTTAGCGGCACGACCTACAGCTTCCATAGAGAAGGCAGAGAAGAGGAAAGGCAACATTGCACCCAGCAACAGACCAGCCATTACTAATGGCTCAGAGATGTCGATGGAAGAGATACCCGCCGTCTGCATAAAGGCAGCGAAGAGGGCCAGGGCCGTCAGCGCAGCAGAACCGATAGCAAAACCTTTACCGATAGCGGCGGTGGTGTTACCTACAGCGTCCAGCTTGTCGGTACGCTCACGTACTTCACCGGGCAGGCCGGCCATTTCGGCGATACCACCGGCATTGTCAGAAATAGGACCGTAAGCGTCTACGGCCAACTGGATGCCGGTGTTAGACAGCATACCTACCGCTGCGATCGCAATACCGTACAGGCCGGCAAATTCGTAAGCACCGATGATGGCGGCAGCCAGTACGATGATCGGCAGGGCCGTTGAGCGCATACCCACTGCCAGACCGGCAATGATGTTGGTAGCAGCTCCCGTACCCGACTGGTCTACGATGCCTTGAACAGGCTTAGTGCCCGTGCCGGTGTAGTATTCCGTAATGTAACCGATAGCCAGACCAGCAACCAGACCAAAGACGATGGCTAGAAAGATGCCGTTAGCGCCGTAAGCTTCGTCGCCAATACGGTAAGCATCGGGCATGATAGTGGTCACAGCCAGGTAAGTGAGGCCCAACATGATCGCTGCTGCAATCAGCTCGCCCAGGTTGAGGGCTTTTTGTGGGTTACCACCTTCCTTTACCCGCACGAAGAAAGTACCGATGATGGAAGCGATGATACCAATTCCGGCTACGACCAGCGGAAGTACAATTCCTCCTAAACCATTAAAGCTCTCGGCAAAGGCCGTATTCGTGATGAAGGCCGCACCCAGTACCATAGTACCGATAATTGAGCCTACGTAAGATTCGAAAAGGTCAGCACCCATACCAGCTACGTCTCCTACATTATCACCTACGTTGTCAGCGATAGTAGCGGGGTTCAGCGGATGATCTTCTGGAATACCGGCTTCTACCTTACCTACCAGGTCGGCACCAACGTCAGCGGCCTTGGTGTAAATACCACCACCTACGCGGGCGAAAAGAGCGATCGAAGAAGCACCGAAGCTGAAACCAGTCAGGACGGTAATTACTTGCTCGTAGTTCAGTCGCATGGCTTCACCAGTAGCAGCGGCATCGACGAACATGCCCTGGAAAAGTAGAAATAAACTACCCAGACCGAGTAGTCCCAGACCAACTACGCCCAGTCCCATCACCGAACCGCCGGCGAAAGCTACACCCAGGGCCTTACCCAGGCTGGTACGTGCGGCGTTGGTAGTACGTACGTTGGCTTTAGTAGCTACACGCATGCCGATGAAACCAGCCAAAGCTGAACAAATGGCACCGATGATGAAAGACACACCGATCAGGTAGCTAGAAGTCTCTTGGGAGGCACTGAAGGCCAGCAGGCCGGCAACGACCAGCACGAAGATGGCCAGCACGCGGTATTCTGCTTTGAGGAAAGCCATGGCACCGTCGGCGATATTGTCGGCAATCTTTGCCATACGCTCGGTACCTACTTCTTGCTTACTGACCCAACTAGAGCGCCAGGCCATGAAAAGTAATGCCAGTACGCCCAATCCAGGCACGGCATAAAGGAGAGATAAATCCATGAAAAATGAAAGTTTAACTTGTTGTTGAAGAAAGAATTGGGTTCTGTCTTCGCGTACAAGCGAACTAAATGGCCGCAGCGCTACGACTAGATAGGTGTAAATGCCTGATAATCAGACCTGCGCTACGCTTCAGAAGGTCGTTGACCCGAATTCGGGGGCAAAAATAGAGATTTTGGCGAATTTGCCCACTATTCGGGCCTTAAAGTAATTGAGTGGCTATTTCCTGGCCAAACGTGGGCGCCTTACTCATTTATCGATAACTTTAACGTAGGTAGGTTTGCACTTCCGCAGGTCCAGCCCTTAAATTTGATCCACTATCCCCAGCTGTCTACTTTTTAACATCCACGTATATGAGTGTACTCACTAACTGTGCAACGGGTACCCTTGCGCCCTATCAGCCCGATGATCAGCGGCCTTGGAACCTAAAGCGAGCCCGACACCTCTACCGCCGCTTGGGCTTTGGGGCAACCGTCGACCAATTGAACGACGCGATGGAAGTCAATCCACTAGACCTGGTGGACCAGCTGCTCGATAATGCTGTCAACCAAGCGCTGCCCGACGAACCCGAGTGGGCTTTTTGGGCCGCTTCCGACTACGATAATTTTGATGAGCAAGCTTATCCGCAGTACGTAGACTGGATGAGGAATTTCCTCCATTCGGCTATGCATAACGGTCCGCGTGAGCGTTTGGCCATTTTTTGGCATACCCACTTTGCGACCAAGTATGAAACCTACGGCTGTCCAAGTCTGATGTACCAATATCATCGCTTATTGATGGAGTACAGCTTTGGTGACTTTAAGGAGTTTGTCTACAAGATTGGGGAAACGCCGGCCATGTTGTTCTTCCTGAATGGCTTTGAGAATACGCAATTCAGCCCCAACGAGAACTACGCACGGGAGCTGTTTGAGCTATTTACCCTGGGCGTAAATAACGGTTATACCCAGGAAGATATCGTAGAGGCGAGCCACGCGCTTACCGGCTACAATGGCTGGACGGAGTACTGCGGTGCCATCGAGTGGGCCGACTGGGGATTTGATCCCAACCCGAAAACGGTGTTCGGCCGTACGCTACAGACCCATCAAGATCTGATCGATGTGCTCTTTGAAGAGCGGGGCGATCTGATCGCTGAGTTCATCTGCAGCAAGCTTTACCAATACTATATTAATCCTGAAGTGGATGAGAACATTGTTACGGGTCTTGCCGCTACTTTCATGGCTAACAACTTTAGGATCGAGCCCGTTTTACGGAGCTTATTCCGCTCGGAGCATTTCTTTGACGAGTCCAACTTTGCGGTACTAGTAAAAAGCCCGCTGGATAATATGCTGATGTTCCACCGTGAGGGCGGCTTCCCGGAATTTGAAGACCAGATGAACTGGATGTTCTGGGCCTCAGCTAATATGGGAATGCAGCTAATGGAGCCACCCGACGTGGCCGGCTGGCCGGGCAACCGCAGCTGGATCAATTCTACCCGCCTGACCGGGCGCTGGCAGACCAACGATGGCTTCATCTGGACCTACAACGACCAGGCCGAACGCGTTTTTGCCGATTTGGCCCTAATGCTGACGGGTAACAGCAACTCGCCAGAGGTGATTGCCCAGACCTTTGTGGATCACTTCATCCCCAATGGTCTACCCAATCAGGAAGATTACGACAATGCTACCGACGTACTGAAATGGGACGTACCGGAGAATTATTACACCACCGGAGCCTGGGATCTGGACTGGGAGTCTGCCGATTGGCAGGTCTTACTCCTGATGCGCCATTTGATCCGTCGCCCGGAATTCCAGTTGTACTAACCGCAGTCCTTCACCCAAAAGAAAATCAGTATGTCTATTCATAATCAAGATGGGGCTGGACGCACCGGCGATCGCCTGGAGCACGGAAAAGCCCACCAACACGATCATAGCCTCCACTCTCGGCGGGGGTTTATGCGTAATCTCGGTCTGATTGGCGGAGCGGGATTACTGCTCAATAAAGTACCCGTTCAGGCGATGAACGCCAATGCCTGGACCAATGCCCTGACCACCGCAGATAGTGACCGCGTTTTAGTGGTACTGCGCCTGAAGGGCGGAAATGATGGTTTGAATACCTTCATCCCTGTGCATGATTTCGGGGCCTATCAAAATCTGCGACCCGATGTTCATATTCCGATCGAGGAGACAGTATCCCTTACTTCTACCTTAGCCTTGCACCCGCAGCTGACCAGCCTACAGGGTTTGTGGAATGACGGGGCGATGAAGGTGGTCCAGAACGTGGGCTATCCACAGCAGAATCTGAGTCACTTCCGCGGGTCTGACATCTGGGCCAGTAGCTCAAATGCCGAAGAAGTGGTTCAGAGCGGTTGGCTGGGCCGGATGCTGGAAAACCAGTATCCTGACTTCCTGACCAATCCGCCTGCCTTCCCGCCTGCCATCCAAATTGGTGGAGCCAGCAATTTGCTGTTTAATAATTCGGATGCCTTTAACTACGCCATGTCGGCGGAAAATCCGCAGCAACTGTATCAAATCGCTCAGTCTGGTCAATTGTATAGCCTCGACAATCTACCCGATTGTGGCTACGGAGAGCAAATGGAATACCTGCGGGCAGTAGCCAATACGACCTTCGCTTATTCGGAGGTGATTGCGGAGGCTTTCGATGATGGCTCCAACCACAACAGCGCGGAGTACATGGACAATAATCTGGGCGACCAGTTGAGTCTGGTAGCTCGCTTCATCAAGGGAGGTTTGCAGACGCGCCTCTACATGGTGGAGCTAGACGGTTTTGATACCCACGCCAACCAGCCAGACTGGCATGCCTACCTGATGCAAAGTATTGCTGATAACGTCAATGCTTTCTTCACGGACTTAAACGCCAGCAGTGATCAGGAGCGGGTCATGATGATGAGTATTTCGGAATTTGGTCGCCGACCCGAGCAGAATGGCTCGATGGGAACCGATCACGGTGCCGCCGCTCCGGTAATGCTCTTTGGACCTGGTCTGAATGGTAATGGACACCTGGGCGGGCTGTCGGACCTACAGAACTTTGATGGAGCCGGCAATTTGATTTACCAGGTTGATTATCGGGCGATTTATGCGACCCTGCTGGATTACTGGCTATGTGTCGATAGTGACTTGGTGGATGACTTACTCGGAAGTACGCACGAGCGAATGGAAGGGCTGGGCTTATTCTGCCAGTCTACGACCAGTACTTCTGAAATCGGTCGAGTGGATGACTTGAAGTTAGTGACTTACATCAATGGCTCGGATCTGGCAGTTGACTTTGAGTTGCCGCGGAGTGGAGACGTACAAATCCGACTGCATGATATGATGGGTCGGGTAGTAAGTGCTCCTTACCAAGGTTTTGCGAGTCAAGGCGAGCAGCAAGTGCGCCTACCCTTATCGAGCATCAATTGGTCGGAGGGTATTTACGTTATCAGTCTTGAAACGGGTGGCCGGGTGTATAGTCGCCAAGTAGGCTTGTTCCGTCAGTAATAGATAGCGCTTAGCTAGTGTGTTGAAAGGCGCACTAGCTAAGCAATTTTTTTACGCTTTCTGGCAGCGGGTATTCCTGTTGGGCATTTTCATCAACAATCGCTTGACTTAGTTTTTTCTGGATGGGTATGACTCCTGCCCAGATGGGTAGCCCGTAGTCTTCGGCATCATCAACTGGCCCACCTGTCCTGATTTTGGCCGAAGCTTCTTCGATAGTGAAAGCCAGAATCCCCGTTACGGTTGCTTCTTTCTCAGTCATTGGTCGGCATTCATCCCAACGGCCGGGAACAATAGCGTTGGTGAAAAACTCGAAGATGCGCAGTTTTTCAGAAGAGTCCTCAATTGGTCGGCAACTGCCATAGGCAACTACGGATCGGTAGTTGGCACTATGGTGAAAAGCAGAACGAGCAATTACTAAACCATCGACATGGGTTACTCCGATGCAGCACTGGATGCCACTGGCTAATTGCTGGTACAAGCGACTTTTGGGGGAGCCGTGCAAATAAAGGGTGTTGTCTTCCCGTGCGTATAACATGGGGATTTGGAAGGGTTGTCCATCAATTTGAAATACGACCTGGGCTACGAAAGCGTCATCGAATATGGTGTGGACGGTGGCTTCGTCATAATGTCCGCGTTTAGCTACACGACGGACCTGAGATCGTTTGGTTTTTTGATAGGCCATGAGAGGGGTGATTTGAAAGTAAAACTAGTGGAAAGTAAGCTGCTTCGGCGGGCCGGTTGGGGTAAAATTGATGGTCCAGTGGTTGGGTGGTGGAGCCTTCGAATGGTTTAGTTTATTCGAACAGCTGGCCCATCGAACTTACAATAATTACCTATCTTTAAGGGCCAGTTACTCTTCATGCTTGACCGTCTACTCACTTACTCCATCGATTTAGATCGCCCCGTCTTTCAACAACTATCAGACGGTTTAATCCGACTAGTCAATGAAGGCGTATTACGCCCCGGC
Source organism: Bacteroidota bacterium (assembly GCA_039030655.1). GTDB lineage: Bacteria > Bacteroidota > Bacteroidia > Chitinophagales > Saprospiraceae > Neolewinella. The sequence continues at coordinate 7,836 of JBCCDS010000074.1, forward strand.
TACCGGCTTATGGGTACTCGTACGCTAGCCAAACGCTTGTCACTTAACCGAAAAACGGTTGTCAAGGCTTATGAGGATGCGGTCGATCAGGGCTACCTTGAATCCAGACCCGGGAGTGGGTTCTACGTAAGTAAAGAAATCTCTGCTCGCCCTAGGTTAGCAGTTGCGGAGCTAGTTGATAATGGCCCTGCTAATTTTGATTTCGACCGTCGAGTAGCTAGCTCGGTTCCCCCTATCAACTGGATTCGATTGACGGAAGGGACACCTGATAGTCGATTGTCCGACTTAGATCACTTATACACCACTGCCAGGCAGTTGCTGCGACGTCGTGCCGGTCAGCAACTTGCGCGCTATGGTGATGCACAAGGAGATATAAAGTTGCGGGAAGTACTCAGTAAGTATCTGGGGGAAAGCCGTGGTATTCCAGCTTCTCCCGACCGGATGATAATTACTCGTGGCAGTCAACAGGGTTTTCAGCTAGCCAGTCGCCTCCTGTTTCGCCGTGGAGGGTTATTAGCAGTTGCTGCCTTAAGCTATGAGCCCATGTTGGAGGTTGCCGTAGATTTTGGAGCAGAGCTACTCCGTCTACCTTTGGATGAGCAAGGTCTGGTCGTAGAAAGTTTAGTAAAACACCCCCGTTTAGCAGATGTGAAGGCGATTTACTTAACCCCTCATCATCAATATCCCACCACAGTCACACTTAGTGCTGAACGGCGCCTCCGGCTATTAGACATCGCCGCAGAACATGGTATTGCCATCCTTGAGGATGACTACGATTATGATTTCCATTACGGAACTGGACCTTTGCTTCCCTTGGCGGCTTTGGACCGCCAACAGTCGGTAGTCTACCTAGGATCATTTACGAAAGTGATTTCCCCAGGGCTGCGTATTGGGTATATGCTGGGGCCGCCTGACTTCATTCAGTCGGCGGTGCATCATCGCCAATTAGGTGACCGGCAGGGCGACTTATTACTAGAGCGCGCCTTAGCTCGTTATTTAGAAACCGGAGATTTACAACGGCAGCTAAGAAAGATTCGACTCATTTATCAGCAACGGCGCGATTGTCTTAGCCAATTATTGGAAAAAGCCTTTAGAGGACAACTGGAATTCCAAACACCCAAAGGGGGAATGGCGACCTGGGTTAGCTTTCCGCGGGATACGGACTTAGTGCGGTTGCAACAGCTCTGTGCCATACAGCAGCTTTGGTTGAGCCCGTCCTATGCTTGGTGGGCAGCGGCTAATGCAATGCGCCTAGGATTTGCTTCGCTGAATCAATCAGAATTAGAAGGAGCCATCGGTATACTATCCCAGGCTTTCCAAAAGAGCTGACGATAACGCTTATTTCTTCCATAGCTTAGTTCCTACGACATGCTTTAACACCGCCTGGCGGTAGGTACGACTAAGCGGAATTCGATGTTCCTTGATGCGAATTTCTCCTTGCTCAATTGCAGAGATGTGATTTATCGCTACCAGGTAAGATTTATGTACGCGTACAAATGGTTTGCCCTGCAAATAGGACGCTACAGTTTTTAGATAAAGCAGGCTTACAAACCTCCCCTGAGTAGTAGTAATTATCACATAATTTTGTAAAGCTTGTACATAAAGTATCTCAGAAAAATAAATTCGTTCGAATTTTTGCTCGCACTTGATGAAAAAGTATTCCTCAGCAACGGCAGCTGACTTACTCCCGATACGGGAGCTTGTTTTTAAGGTATGATAATCCCTGGCTTTGGTTGCTGCCTGAACAAAGCGATTGAAGGTGATAGGTTTGAGTAAGTAATCAAGTACCGAAAGTTCAAAACCTTCGAGGGCATAACTGGGAAAGGCCGTAGTGATAATTACGGAAGGCAATTGTTGATTTTGCCGTAGAAAATCAATGCCACTCATCAATGGCATCTGAATGTCTAAGAAAATAAGATCCAGCTTTTCCTGCTGTAATATTTGACTCAGCTCAAGTGGGTTACTGCAGCTACTTGCCAATTCCATAAACGCTAGCTCACGAATGTAATTCTGGATACACTCACGCGCCAATGGTTCATCATCTACAATCGCACAACGTAACGAGCTCATACTGGATGTAATGATTGATGGACGGCTGGCATTAAGTCGTAAGTTTTCAGACTAAGGTGGAGCGTGACTTCAAAATGAGCTTGATCTTTTTGAATAAGTAGCTCATGCTTGCCAGGGTAGAGTAGGGTCAGCCGACGAGCTACATTTTGTAATCCTATTCCTCCGACCTGATCAACGGATTGCTGCCGCCGCGGTCTTTGGGAATCGATACTATTGTTGACCTGGAAAAACAGTTGCTGCTCATGGAGGTAAAGTTGAATCCTTATCCAGTTGGCTTGTTCGGGGAATTGAGAGACGTGCTTGAAGGCGTTTTCCAGAAAAGAAATCAAGAGAAATGGGGCAATGCCGAAATTAGCTGCTCCCTCGTGTCTAATATCTACCTGGGTGTTGATATGCCGATCCTGTCTGAGGCAAGCTAGCTCAATGTAGTTTTCCAGGTAGGTGAGTTCGTGCGCTAATGGTATTTGAGCATCATTAGATTCATATAGTTGGTGGCGCAGTAGGTGAGAGAATTTGGCAAGAGCCTCGGAAGCTTGGCTGGGATTTTTATGGATAAGAACAAAGATCGAATTGATGGTATTAAACAGAAAGTGGGGATTAAATTGAGATTTTAGCAGCTTTAATTCTGTGCTCAACTTCTCTTTCTCTAGGAGTTGTTGTCGTTGTTGTAACGCTATCCAGTCTTTGGCCAGCTTGATACTCATGGCTAGCGTCATGCTGGCCATAGTAGAGGGCAGGGCCGCCGTTTTGAACAGCCTCCACAGGCTATTATGATCAAGTTTAAATACAGTGCTCAATGATTCTCCAGCAGAAAAAGCAGTGAACTGGTAACCCATTACGATGCAAGCACTCGTAATACCAATGGTAAGCGTCAAACTAGCTAAGTACGGTAAGAACCGTCGCTTCTTTAATAGGCGAGGTATTAAAAAGTATAGGTTGAAATAAACACCCACTGCCTGGAAAATAACGTAGGCAAAATACTTCCAGAATTGCTCAGTCCCCAGAATGATCTGGGCAGGTTCCCATATACTATTAGTATAAACGGCCCACCAAACATAGTGATAGACCAGCCAAAAAGGGAGGTGGTAAAGCTTGTATTTTACCAACCAATGTCGGGCAGGAGAAAGCAAATCTATACTCATTCTTTTTCTACCAATAAAGCTAAGGGATAGTAGAGCAGTAGAGGGCTCATTTTGATGAAACAGCAGAAATAATTGCTGAAAGGACAGTTGTAGTTCTACTCTTTCGGCTCCGTACTAGAAAAAGTCTAGCTCTGCCTTATTCCATCAGACAGCATTTTTTAAGGACCACTCAGCAACTAAAAGTGGCGATGTCGACAGGACGATCTTCCTTAGCGATAAATCACCTACTATGCGTTTTTCAATCCTGTTGCTGAGCAGTGTTCTCCCCTTTTCTTTGTTCGCTCAGATTAGTGGCCAGGTCCTCGACTCTGAGGGTGCGGAAGTCGCTTATGTGAATCTGCTATTATTGCAACCCCCTGATTCTAGTCTGATCACGGGGACTCAAAGCGACTGGGATGGTTCCTTCCGCCTACAGCCCCCTCGAGCAGGGGAGTACTTACTAGCAATACGAGCGATCGGTTACGACGATCGTTTTCTTGGCCCATTTGCATGGGAAGCGGGCTTATTGGAATTAGAAGCGGTCAAACTACAAGCTGCTGCCCATCACTTAAATAGTGTTGAAGTGCGGGCTGAACGCTTGCAGATTGAACAGTCAGCCGAAGGGCAATCGATTAACGTGCAAGAGAGTATCATGACTGCTGGTAGTTCGGCCCTACAAGTGCTGGAACGCAGCCCCGGCGTCTACGTAGACCGCCGCAATGGAAGTTTATCGCTAAATGGTCAGAGCGGGGTCGGACTAATGATCGATGGCCAACTGGTGCGCGTACCCTTAGCGACAGCTCTGGCGATGCTAGAGGGGCGTAGCGGGGATCAAATCGACCGAATTGAGCTCCTCACCAACCCAGCTTCCAGTCGTGATGCGGAAGGAACCGCCGGAATAATAAATATTGTGTTTGCTGGTGAGCCAGATAACGGTAGCCAGGGTAGTGTAGGCTTGAATCTGGGACATGGCTATGGGCCAAAGGCCGGAGCCAATCTGCAGTGGAGTAGTAATACGACGAAAACCCTCTGGCAGGCGAGTTATGCCTACACACAAGATGAAACGTTCTATCGTTGGCGTGGACTAGGGCAGACGCAGCTATCACCCATTTTTGGAGAATCTACCCAATCTGACTTTTCTGCACGCTCCGCCCACCGGTTGGAGAATCATAATCTTTCCTTAGGTGTCGAACAGCAGTTGTCCAGTCAAACTACTTTGGGAGGACAGTGGCAATGGCAGCGCAATCGCGACTTGACCCAACAGCGTAACACCGTCGACTACCTGACCGAATCTACCGAATTCCAAAGCCTGGCAGTAGACTTAACAAGGAATAGCCACTGGCGCAACTGGCAAGCCAACACCTTTTGGGAGCAGCAGCTGCAGGAAAATCAGCGTCTACGACTGGATGTAGATTACCTGCGATTTCGCAATGATCAGCCTAGTGAAAATACTACAACCTTCAGTGATGAAGCAGGAGCTCCCTTAGCTGCGGAAGAGGTTGATTTCGCGAGTGAACAATTTGGGCGTAGTATGACCGATATTGATATTGGCGTGGCCCAATTGGATTATCAGGCAAGCTGGCCATCAGGCGGTCGTTTAGAGGCTGGCCTAAAGGCTTCTGTAGCAAGCAGTGCTAATCAAGGAAGCTTGTCCTTTTGGGAAGCTGGGGAATGGCAAGAAGACCTTCGGTATCGAACGGAATTGAAAGTGGACGAAACCATCCTGGCAGCCTACGCTTCTCTTGATTTACCGATCAAAGCAAATACTCAGGTCCGCCTGGGTGGTCGCTGGGAATATTGGGAGCGTATCTTTTCAGCGCAAAGCGGCACGCCCAATCGCTACTTTAATCGCTTCTTCCCGAATCTATCCTTGTTGCAGCAGCTAGATGAAGGGCAGCAATTGCGACTTTCCTACAGTGAGCGAATTTCGCGCCCCGAATACAACGAGCTATCTTCCTACTTCAATTACAATGACCCGGTTTCCGCCTTTTCTGGCAACCCGCTATTGCGCTTTACCCTGAGTAAACAGCTGCGCCTGGCTTACCAGGGAAGCTTGGGCAATGTAGCAATCGTCCTACAGCGCGACCTTTATCCCATTGCTCGCTTTCAGCTCAGTGCTCCTCCCTCAAATGATTTAATCCTGGTCAGCCCGCAGAATGTAGCCTACGAAAACAGCCTGCGCCTGGAAACCAATACCACTAAAGAACTAAAGCCCTGGTGGAATTTTCAGCTGGGCGCCACTTTCGCGCTGCGCAGATTTAGTCTGGTGCATACGCCGCAAGCCGTCAAACACACTTATGCTACTTTGTACTTGCACGGCAATCAAAGCTTTCAACTGCCCAAAAACTTTTCGATGGAGTTGTCAGGCTGGCTAAATACGCCCTTTTTTGAAGGATCACGCCGCCTCGCGGGCTTTGGAATGTTGAACTTCGGCCTGAGAAAAGATTTAGGGCGGGGCGGTAGCCTGCAATTGTCAGTTAGCGACCTCCTGCAGAGCATGAAGATCTACAACAATTTTGGCGCCTTGACCCCCGAAGTATTTGGTATCGAATCGGAGGTTTGGTATCGGGCAGAGACCGCTGATGATTTAGTCGTCCGCTTATCCTATCGCTACCATTTTAGTCGCGGAGCAGAAGGTCGTTCCTCTCGTTTTAAGGCAGCAACGGAAGAAGCAGCTCGGGTGAGTAACTAATCCAGATAACGCATGATTCCCTTTCCGCTTGCAGTCCAGATGGCGGTCTTGACGTCAATTTTCTGCAGTCCTCGGTTAACCCAGCGATTGCAGGTTTTGAAACAGCTATAATTGCCCAATGCTTCGTAAAATTGATCGCGTGGGGTATAACCTCTATTGGGAATAAGAATGGGGCGCCCTTGCTCGTCGAGCCGGAAACTACTGCGGATATATTCGATCAATTCCGACAGCTGCTCTTCTGTCAAGTCGGCGCGACCCCACTTCTCGAGTACCTCATCGTGCTCCGTAAGGTGCATAGCAGTAGGGCTGGGTAAAAACATGGCTTTTAATGCGACACTGACCCGTAATTCTGCCCAGGTAGGAGTGTCTAGGTAGAATCCCTTATCGCCCCAGCCAAAGGCCAGATACTGGGTGCCGGCATGGTAGGTTAGTTCTTCCAATAGCTCCGCAGGTATATCTTCAATGGGAAGTATGATATCGCAGTGCACGCCGTTATCAGAAACGTAAAGACGTTTGGTTTTATCTCCCGACCGTTTGGAGGTATAGGCGGGGATATAAGGTGAAACCAAAAAAGCCAGCATATAGAGTAGCAGGAAGGACAAGATTATCAAGCCCACCCATTTACCTGTCCGTAAGATCATTCGCATGCCCACAAGTTAAGGTTTGTGCGAGCTACAGAGCGTGATTGTCTTGTACTTGATTACCGGAGGTGTCTGGTCTTGTTGACTTTTGATTTTTGTACTTCCGCAGGTCCTGGCTCTCGCTGGCCGATTTCCCGTCGCGTAGCAAAGGGATCGTCCTGCGAGTAAGCTGTTCAGCGAGTAAGCTGTAGTGTAGTCGCAGGACAAACCGCTTTACTTTGTGCCGCGGAATTTGGCCAGCGACTGTATACACCTGCGGAAGTACAAAAATAACGGTACAAAAAATTCCAGATTTGTAACACCCTAGCCTGCCTGGCATCTAAATCAGAGTAAGCTGAATAGTACAATATGAAAAATCCGCTATCTACCACCTATACGGCCACCTTGGATGAGCAATTGGTACGTAAGTCGCTCAAGGGAGATAAGCACGCCTTGGATCGCTTAGTGCGCTTGCACCAGCCCTTCATCTATAACGTAGCCTGGAAGATGGTCCACGATCCGGATGACGCTATGGATCTGACGCAGGAAGTACTGATTAAGGTGATCACTAAGCTGTCACAGTTCAAATTCAAGAGTAGCTTTCGTACCTGGCTGTACCGGATTGTGATGAACGAATTTTTGCAAACTAAACGGCGCAAAACAGAATTGCAGTTCACTAGCTTTGAGGATCATAGCGCAGGCATTGAAAATCTACCCAATCCTGACTTGAATCGGGAAGAAGAAATTGAACTAGAAGAATTGTCGCGTGAGATGCGTATACGTTGTATGTCAGCTATGCTGATGTGCCTGACCCGTGAACAACGTCTCATTTTTATCCTGGGCGATGCTTTCGGAATTGACCACAAAATTGGAGGAGAAATATTTGAAATAAGCCTGGCTAATTTTCGGGTGAAATTGCATCGAGCACGAAAGGATCTGTATAGTTATATGAATAATAAATGCGGCTTAGTAAATACAGAAAACCCTTGTCGCTGCCCCAAGAAAACCAAAGCCCTGAAAAAGTTAGGCGCTCTGGATGAAAAGAATATGCGCTTCAATATTTCGTATAAAAATAGTATCGCCAATTATGTGACCGATAACTATGAAGAAGCCAGTGAAGCATATGAGGCTAAATACCTTGATTTTTTTCGTAATCACCCTACCCGGGAAGATTTCGATAAGTCGATAGTAGTCCAGGAGATATTAAAGAATAATGACCTGATCAATTATTTTGATTAATTCTTGTAACACCTCTCTTCATCTTGTATCCAATTGGTGAATCAAATAATTACCAATGGAATTCAAAAGATCATTTATCGTTGATCAGCCTATTCAAGAAGTATGGGAGGTACTAGGCAATCAATTTGGACAAGCTTATTTATGGGCCAGTGGACTTTATCACTCTCAAGGATTTGGAACTCCAAAGTTGGAAGGAGCTAGTTGTATCAACCAAAGCATACAATCATGAACGTTTTTTTCAGGATCAGCAGTCTGCTGATCACTGCCGTAGTGCTTACCTCTACGGTTGGGGCACAAACGGCCACCCGCAACCATAAAGTTCTGTACGTGGAACGTACCATCAATGCGCCGGCCGAACGCGTCTGGCAAGCCTTGGCTGGGGACTACGGAGAGATCTCTAACTTCTCGCCTTCCATCTTCACTTCCAGCTATGAAAATGGCTCCTTACAGGGCGCAGAAGGAGCTGAAAGGATTTGTGCCTTCAACGCGAGTGGGAGCCGCTGGACACACGAGCAGATTCGCAGTTTTGACCCTGAAAACATGACGATGTCCAACGTGGTGTTGGAGGCCGGTAAGTTTCCTTTGGATACTGAAAATGCCTTTGCCATATACCAGGTTCGCGACAACGGGGATGGCACCTCCACCGCTTCTTACGAATTTCATTTCCGTACCAAACCTGCTTTCATGGCGGGCTTAGCTAAAGGTTCCTTTAAAAGGCTACTCAACGAGACCTTAATCGGCTTGGAGCATTACCTCACTACCGGAGAGATTGTAAATGGCAAGAGTGATAATTGGAGGGCGGTCAGACGCGCCTACAAAGACCGAGGTGCCTATCGCGATTTTGTCTTCCACTGGGAAGCGGTCAAAGTATAATTAATCAATTAAATCAAGTATCATGAATTTCTTCCGTTTTTTTATTGCCCTTATACTGTTGTACGCAGGCACTGTCAATCAAATTAGTGCACAGCAAACTGATGCTACAGTCACGCTAACTAAAGTAGTCGACGCTTCGGCAGATGAGGTCTGGGAGGTACTGCGTCAATTGGATAATATTGATGAATTATCCTCATTTGTCAGTCGAGTTGAATGGACTGGTGACCACGATGCCGGTGGTCAACGTGTTTGCTACCCTCCGGCAGGTCAGGAAGGCTTCTTTCGGGAAAGCATTACGACCTTCGATGACGTCGGTCGTAGCTATAGTTATGCCGTTGTAGAAGGTGTACCCGCAAAAGGAATGCTAAATAATTTCAAGGTGGTCGATTTAGGCTACCGTCGAAGCATGATCGTCTGGACTTCCACCTTCGAGGAGTTTGTCGATAATCCCCAAATGAACGAACAACAGTTCGTAGGCTTTTTGCAACAAGCCGCCGGTGAAATGCTGGCCAACGTAGCTCAGGCGGTAAAAAGCGAATAACACATCAATCTTTTAGTAGCGGGGGCAATTAATCACTAATGCTAGAAATTGCCCCCGTAAATTAGCTAAGCGCCAATGAATAAATGGATGCTCGCGATCAGCGGACTTTTTCTAAGTTATTTGTACTTCCGCAGGTCCTGGCCCTCGCTGGCCGAGTTCCCGCCGCGTAGCAAAGGGCTCGTCCTGCGAGTAAGCTGTAGTGTAGTCGCAGGACAAACCGCTTTATTTTGTGCCGCGGAATTTGGCCAGCGACCGCTCAGACCTGCGGAAGTACTAAAAAAAATTACCAGCTGAAACCAAAGCGCATTTCAATCTGGAGGAAGAAGCCGGAAACATCTTCACTGCGGATATCTCCCAGGTTGACGTTGCCCACGGCCCGGTAGCCACCTTCGATACCCAGTCGCATGGCCTGGAAAATATTGAGCTCTACGCCAGCGGATGGCTGTAGTACAAAGACGCGGTCTCGCTCTCCACTTTCCGGGCTTTTTACGCGGCCAGGGCCAAAGATGAAGCTGGCTCTGGGGTGAATGGCGCGGTAACTAGCCGGCGTATAGGCGAGAATAAAACCGCCGTGTCGCAGCTCAAATTCTTCACGAGTGTCTTGGGTGCGTACCTCATCTTTGGTGCGCCAGCCACCGTAGCCCAGGAAAAAAGTATTACCAAATTCTACGCCGCCGTAACCACCACGGACTAAGGCCCAGTCTTCACCGAAGTTGGTGTAGTTATAAGTGATGCCACCCCAGGCTCCCGTAAGGTCGAGGTCGCCCAGTAGGGTTCGCTCAAATTGGGCTTGAGCAGTGGTGAAGAGACTGGTCATCAATACAACTAGGAGAATCAGCTTTTTCATTGCATTTACATTTTGGGGTTCGTAGGGTAGATGCGTTTGGCCGGCGCAGCCCCCTATGCTCGTCTCCAAAAAAGTAAATGTCTACCCCAAACATTTCCCTTCCTGCTAAAAAAGATCTGCGTTCTCAAAAAATGCTGGGTAGTGACCGAGCACTGCTGCGCAGCTTTTTTGTGCGCAGATAAGGCTGATGTTTAGAGATTGGCGCAGATGTTGGCCAGGGCCAACGGTTATGAAAGCTTGAGCTTAGCGCTTTTCTTAATCTTTTTTTGTCAAAGGACAAGCTCGTGTCAGTTGATGTACAGCCGATTTTGCAAAACTGAAGTTTTGCGCAGATCTCATAACTGGATAAACCTAAGACTAAAAAGATAGCAGCAACCAAAATCCGTGGAACGAACCGTTAGGTGAGTGGTCATCCGCTCCCATGCTGCTACTCGCAACTGGCTGAGTACACCGACGTATTGAACATGTACTGCCCCAAGTATTTCCTTCCCAAAAGAAAAGATCCGCGGCCAAAAAAATGGTGGGTAGTAGCCGAGCACTGCTGCGCAGTCTTTTTTAGGGCGCAGATGATGCTGATGCTTGCGGATTGGCGCGGATGTTGGCCAGAGTCAACGGTTATGAAAGCTTGAGCTTAGCGCTTTTCTTAATCTTTTTTTGTCAAAGGACAAGCTCGTGTCAGTTGATGTACAGCCGATTTTTGCAAAACTGAAGTTTTGCGCAGATCTCATAACTGGATAAACCTAAGACTAAAAAGATAGCAGCAACCAAAATCCGTGGAACGAACCGTAGGTGAGTGTTCATCCGTTTTAATGCTGCTACCAACAATGCCTTGGAAAACCAGCATTTATCCAGTTACAAGCTTAAGTTAAACCCGCCCAAAAAGAAAAAATCTGTGTCCACAAAAAGAGTGTCCAGTTTAAAGTCAGGGAGGACTCCTGTTTAAGGTTGGTAGCCACCAATCAATAGGCGTTTGGTCGCTATTGCTCGGCCTCGACTGTTGCGTAAACTGTAGTAGTACAGCCCAGATGGTAAATGCGATAGGTCGATTTTGAAGCGGATCTGATCAGTATTCAAAAACCGTTCGCTGATCATCCGCTGGCCTAGGCCATTGTGGATATGCAGGCTGTAATCAGCCCTTGGCACATCGAGCGCTTCGAAGGTAATCCAATCGACTGAAGGATTGGGGTACACCCGAATGGTGGCCGAGCGTAGACTATTGTCAATAACGGGGCTGGTACCATCGCGATTGGTCTTGTAGTTGATAGACTCCACATTACCCTCGGTATCCGTTACCACGGAGGCGATGGGTACAATGTCCGTCGCACTCCAGAAGTTGTAAGTGATGGTGGTATCCTGTCCCGCAAGGAAATCACCGCCACCGGGTAGGTCTCCCACCAGTGCCAAAAAGGCGCTGGTTACATCCTGCCAACCAAGGATGCCCACGTAAGTATCTACGCGGATTTCGCGAATCTCCGTCCGCTTTTCACGCAGCACCTCGTAGGTAGCTCCGTCTACGGTCATGCTGCCGTAGGCGTCTACTAAATCATTTTGATCAATGGTGGTCCTTAAGCGTACCGAATCGGTAGCTGCTAAAAGCGTTCCTCCTAAGTCGAGAAGTTGCTGTGGTAGACTATCGGTAGGGAAGGCTACGACTAAATTGGCTGTATTGTCGAACTGGTCGATAAAATCCATTGGAGCCCGTCGGTCTACATAGGCCGGAGAGAAAGGAGTTGCCACGACGAAATCAGGTAGTAGGGCAACTGATCCGATATTGCCGATTAAGTCCAGCTGGTTGTTGGATATCCGATAGTAGTTGTAGGTGCCTTCTCCGAAACTGACCTTTGCATCAGCATTGGGGAATTGGGCATCATCCGGATTATTGGGATCTGATTCTTCTACTAGACGTACCTGGTCTCCACCAGCTACTACGGCACTAAAGTCCCAATTATGGGGCCCACCAGTACTAATCAAATCTACCGTTTGGCCATCTTGGGCCCGGGTAGTGTACAGCGTATCGCCTACCAGCGGAATGATATCCGTGGTGACCGTAATCTGAGCTAATAGTAGCTGGCTGGTCAACAGCGCCAAACAAAGTGTAAACGCTCGCAGCATAGGCGGGTAAAATTTATATCAGAGCAAAAAGAGCAAAATGGGTCTAAGTGTAGTCCTTCAAATGTAACCTTATTTGCCCAGACGAGCTGTTAAGAAACCTTTATTTTAACGTTGATGAGCCACTTGGTAGCTCAAGCGACTAAAAAGGATTTGAGCGATGATCAAGATTACCTGATCGGGGCTAACCAGCGTTCAGCCGTATCGGATTCCCATCCTTTTCGTTCGGCATAATCAGCCACCTGATCGTCCTGGATGCCTCTTACCGTAAAGTATTTAGTTGCCGGATGGCTGTAGTACCAGCCGCTTACACTAGCTGCTGGGTACATCGCATAACTTTCAGTCAGGCTGATACCAGTTTGAGCTTCCACGTCCAAGAGCTCCCATAATTTGGCTTTTTCGGTATGCTCGGGGCAAGCCGGATAGCCAGGCGCGGGGCGGATGCCCTGGTATTTTTCTGCAATAAGGCTATCGTTGTCAAGGCCTTCTTGGGGAGCATAGCCCCAGAATTCTTGCCGCACCCTTTGGTGAAGGCGTTCTGCCAAGGCTTCAGCCAGCCGGTCAGCTAAAGCTTTGAGCAGAATGGCGTTGTAATCGTCATGGTCTTTTTCATAGGCCTTTACCCGTTCTTCAATGCCGATGCCAGCGGTTACAGCAAAAGCACCGATCCAGTCTGCTTTTCCACTAGCAGTCGGCGCGATGAAATCGGTTAGCGCTTGGTTGGCCCGCCCTTTAGCTTTCTTAGCCTGTTGGCGCAACTGGTATAGTTCCTGGACGACCTCCTGGCGATTTTCGTCGCGGTAGACCAAAATGGTGTCCGTTTCTATATTGGCGTTTGCCGGGAACAAGCCGAAGACCGCCCGTGCTTTTAGCCATTTTTCTGCTACGATTCGCTCTAGCATTGCTCGGGCTTCCTGGTATAACTTAGTGGCTTCTTGGCCTACGACTTTATCTTCCAGGATCGCGGGGAATTTCCCCGCCAACTGCCAACTACTAAAGAAGGGCGTCCAGTCAATGTAGTCGACCAAATCGGCTAGCTCGTAGTCTTCGATAAGGTGTTGCCCTGGCTGTTTAGGTCGTGGCGGCGTATAGTTGTCCCAGTCCAATCGCAGGTGATTTTCCCGCGCAGCAGCCAAAGATAGGTAGGTCTTGGTACGGGTTTGATTGGCCCGATGAACGCGTACTCGCTCATAGTCTTCCTTAATATTCTGCAGATAGGCTGTCCGCTCTTCCGCTCGCTCATTCAGCAATTCCCCTGCTACCGTTACGGCTCGGCTCGCGTCCAATACGTGCAACACCGGATGACTATACTCCGGCTCGATTTTTACCGCCGTATGCGTTTTACTGGTCGTAGCGCCGCCAATGAGCAGGGGCGTTTGCATCTTCCTGCGCTCCATCTCTTTGGCCACGTTGACCATTTCATCCAGCGAAGGCGTGATCAGACCGCTGAGTCCAATAATATCTGCCTGGACTTTATCTGCCTCGTCCAAAATTTTATTGGTAGGCACCATGACACCCAGATCGACAATCCGGTAGTTGTTACAAGCCAGTACCACCCCAACAATATTTTTGCCGATATCATGCACATCGCCTTTTACGGTAGCGAGTAGGATAGTGCCGCGGTGGTCTTGAGCGCTGGGCCTCTCCCCCAGCCCCTCTCCGGGGGAGAGGGGAAATAGCTCTTGCGGATACTTGTGTGGGCGATCTGGTAGATGCTCAATGGTATTTGCAATTTTAGTTACTACTTCAGGAGTTTTATTGATCACCTCTTCATTTGAAAATCTTAGGACGGAATAACCTACTGCCCTGAATTTTTTATCTCTTTCTTCATCTTTCAGAAGGATTTCAGGTAGCTGGTGATAAGCTCCGTCTAGTTCAATTACCAGGTGTTTATTGATACAAACAAAATCGACAATATTGTAGCCCATCGGCTTCTGGCGATAAAATTTCTGACCGCTCAACTTATTGGCCCGAAGCTCTTCCCAAAGTATGCGTTCTGCTTCTGTGGGGTTCTGCCGCATTCGCTTCGCATAATCAAGGAGTAGTTTCTGATCTTGGACTCTAGTTTCCCAGTAAGCATCAGTCAGGGTTCCTATGCGTTTATTTTGAGTGGCTCCCTCTCCTCCGGAGAGGGCGGGGGGAGAGGCCATGGCCAACTTCTCCTCTTCAATAAACGGCTCCAGGTAGGCCACTGCCCGCTTCATTACCCGCGCACTTTTGACGACCTGCGGCAAAAACATTTTTCCAGCGCCAAATAGATCACCAACCACGTTCATACCGTCCATCAAGGGGCCTTCGATGACGTGCAGTGGGCGAGGGTACTTTTGGCGAGCTTCCTCAGTATCCGTTTCGATGAATTCAGTGATGCCGCGTACCAGACTGTGGCGCAGACGCTCTTCGACCGAGCTCTCTCGCCAGCCCAGGTCTTTTTGCACCTGGCGACCGCCAGCTCCCTTGAGGCCCTCCGCTATTTCGGTAAGCCGCTCGGTAGCATCCTCTCGGCGATTCAGCAATACGTCTTCGACACTGGTAAGTAGTTCTTCTGGAATGTCGGCATAAACTTCGATCATGCCGGCATTGACAATGCCCATATCCAGACCAGCCTGGATAGCGTGATAAAGAAAGGCAGAGTGCATCGCTTCTCGTACGACATTGTTGCCCCGAAAGCTAAAGCTGATGTTGCTAACCCCGCCTGATATTTTCACCCCTGGGCAGCGCGCCTTAATCTCCCGGGTCGCCTCAATGAAGTCGAGGCCATAGTTATTATGCTCTTCTATGCCCGTTGCCACGGCAAAGATATTGGGGTCGAAGATGATGTCTTCAGGCTGGAAGTGGACTTGTTCGGTTAAAATCTGGTAGGCGCGGGTACAGATTTCTACTTTTCGCGCACTGGTGTCCGCTTGCCCCGACTCATCAAAGGCCATTACCACCGCCGCAGCGCCGTATTGGCGTACCAATTTAGCCTGTCGGATAAACTCTTCCTCTCCTTCCTTCAGACTAATGGAATTGACGATACACTTACCCTGTACACATTGCAAACCAGCTTCAATGACTTCCCATTTAGAAGAGTCGATCATAATGGGCAGCTTGGCAATATCAGGCTCCGCCATGAGCAGATTTAGGAAGGTAACCATCGCTGCTTTACTGTCTAGCAGGCCTTCATCCATATTGACGTCGATCACTTGGGCACCACCTTCCACCTGTTGTCGAGCTACGTCCAGGGCTTCGGAATAATCCCCATTCTTGATCAGGCGGGCAAATTTGCGCGAGCCCGTTACGTTCGTCCGCTCTCCTACATTGACAAAGTTGGTCTCGGGGCGGATCACTAAGGGTTCCAATCCACTCAACTCGGTGTAGCCCGAAGGCGCGACAGCTTTCCGAGGGCGCAGCCCCTCAACGGCCTTGGCCATAGCCGCAATGTGGGCTGGGGTAGTGCCACAACAGCCGCCAATCAGATTAACAAAACCAGCGTCGGCAAAATCACGAATGTAGTTTTGCATTTCCTGGGCTCCCTGGTCGTATTCTCCCATTTCATTAGGCAGCCCCGCGTTGGGATAGGCATGCACATGGCAGGCTGCTACCCGACTCAGGGCAGCGAGGTGAGCGCGCATCTCTTGGGCGCCTAGCGCACAGTTGAGACCGACACAGAGTGGATTGGCGTGGGCTACACTGATGTAGAAAGCTTCGACGGTCTGACCACTTAGTGTACGACCACTGGCATCGGTAATGGTGCCCGATATCATAACCGGCAGTTCCCGGTCAATTTCTTCCCGTACCCGATCCAAGGCGAATAATGCAGCCTTAGCATTTAGGGTATCGAAGATGGTTTCAATCAAAATCAGATCCGCCCCGCCGTCCGCCAGGCCCTTCATTTGCTCGTAGTAGGCATCGGCCAACTCAGCAAAAGTTATCGCCCGGTAACCAGGGTCGTTCACGTCCGGACTAATGGATAGCGTCCGGTTCGTCGGGCCTACAGCACCTGCTACAAAGCGGGGTTTGTCGGCTTGTTTGACCGTATATTCGTCGCATAGTTTTTTGGCCAGTTGAGCGCTGGCGAAGTTCATGTCGTAGACGGCCTCTTCAGTCCCATAATCCTCCTGTGCAATCCGGGTACTGCTGAAGGTATTGGTTTCAATGACATCGGCCCCCGCGTCCAGATACTGACGATGAATATCCTCAATGACGTCTGGGCGGGTAAGAATGAGTAAATCATGATTTCCCTTCAAGTCGATGGCCGCGTCGGCAAAGCGCTGGGCACGGTAGTCCGCTTCTTCCAGCCCAAAACCCTGAATAAGGCTACCCATGGCACCATCTAGTATCATGATCCGATCCGTGAAAATATCTTGTAGCGTCTTCATAATTTGTACTTCCGCAGGTGTTTCCAATGCGAGTGCAAAGATAACCCATTGCCTTGTCCATCCGTTTAGTTTACTATGAAAAACTCTGCTACTTATTTCCGACGTCGTTGGTTGATCCAGGCCCCATTATCTCTGATGATCATCGGCTTTGGTATTTGCCTGATCTCCGAAGCGGCCATGCTCAAATACAGTGGAGTAACTAGTTGGGAATGGGTGAAAGCCGGTACTTTGGCTCTGGTCGTGTTCAATACGGGCCTTTGCCTCTTTGGGGATAGTATTTTACAACGAGTACGCTACGAAAATTTCAAACCGTAGATCAGTCCGCTCAATCGGGCTTTTTACTACTTTTACCCCATGAGTACCCAAGAATTCCTTATCCTTTGCCTGGTAGGCGGTCTGGCTGGATGGCTAGCTAGTACAATTGTGCGCGGTTCCGGACTCGGACTTTTCGGCAACATAGCCGTTGGCATCCTCGGTAGTTTTGTTGGTGGCTGGTTATTCGGCAGAGTGCTGAAAACCCAAATTGTTACCGACTCCGTTTGGCTCAACGATATTCTGATCTCTTCAGCGGGGGCCATCGTCCTACTGCTGGTTATTGGTATCATCTATCCCAAAGGGAAGCGCAGATAAGTACAAGCTATTTTTGGGCTAAACCAAGAATGAGTACTTTGGGAAAAAGTAAGTACTATGACTTTAGAACAAATACTCATTATGTGCCTCATTGGTGCAGCAGCTGGCTGGTTGGCCGGGGTAGTAATACGGGGGTTCGGCCTCGGGCTTATTGGTAATATTGTAATTGGTATCATTGGTAGCTTCGTGGGGAGTTGGCTACTTGGTAGTGTCCTGAAGGTGGCAATCAGTACCGGTTCACCTACGGTAAATAGTATCCTCACCTCAGCGGTGGGAGCGGCGGTTTTGCTTCTTATTTTCGGTGCCTCCAGGCGCCGCTAGCGGTAGTCTTCCTTATATAAAACTCCACGATTAGCTACTGATCACTTAACGCGCTAGTAGTAGAAACACTGCGGGTCTTTTATTGATGTCTGGTTTTTTGAGGCGCTTCCATTCCATGATGGGACGAGTGCGGATGTACTCAGTAGGTAGCGTAAGATCGGCTGCAATGGCGAAAAGGGTAGTGGGAGCAAG
>JBCCDS010000075.1:0-24258 GCA_039030655.1 Bacteroidota bacterium
CGCAAAATGATCTCTAAGAGTCCGTTCTGCAAAGAACGGACTCTTTGTATTTAAATAATTGATTTTCAGCAGTTTGAGTGTTATTAAGTCATTTATATTGTAAGATTATAGGTATCTGACATGCTGCTAGGGTCTAGTGCTGCAATTGAGCTCGACCTTAATTTTGAATAGTAATAAAAGTCTGCTCTTAGTTGAAAAAATAGTTTAAATATATATTTATGTATCGATTATTGATTAGTTGCTTTTTCTTATTTAGCCTTAAAGTACTGCTGGGGCAAAACACTTTAACTTTGGCGGATTGTCTCAGCAGAGCTGAAGCAGTGAGTCTTGAATTACAGCGTGCAGATTTAGGTGTAAGTCGTCTTCAACTTGAAACGGAATCTACTGCTGCATTCGCTCACCCTACCTTGGATTTTGGATCCCGTGCCGGTTTGCAAAACGGACGTTCCATCGATCCAACTACCAATGCTTTTGCGGATCAGCAACTACTATTTAGTACTTACAACCTACAGGCTGACTGGTTGATCTATAATGGTGGTCGTCTAAAGCAAGAAGCCCTCCGTTTCCAAGACTTACAGTTAGCACAGTTAGCAGATATTTCTCTCCAGAAGCGTCAACTGCACTTAGAGGTTATTTTCGCTTATTTAAGTGCCCAACAAGCTGAATCAGCGACTGAGCTGAACCAGCAAAGCTTACAAAACACACGTTCCCAATTGAGACAATTGGATCAGCTGGTAGCTGCAGGTGTCAAAAGACCCAATGACCGATTAGAATTAGAGTTGCGACTTAACACCGGGATCAGAGATTCTATCCTTGGAGAAAATGAGCTGAATCGCCAACATAATCGGCTTCGTCAATTGTTGCAGTTGCCTTACGATCAAGATGTTGTTCTGACTAAAACCGAGGCTTTATCGCTAAACTCCTCGCTGTATACTGAATTGTCAGGGCAAGAACTTCTGTTGGAACTGCAAGAGCGAGATCCCGGACTAGTCGCTAATGAAGCCCGAATTAGTGCCGCTGGGCGAAGAGATGCTATCATTAGGGCGAATCGCGCTCCAGAAGTTAGACTATTCGGTGTACTTACTACTAATCATTCTAGTATCGCACAGCGAGTAGAAGGTACTGTAAATGCGATGGCTGCTCAGGAGGTCTTTCTCGGAGGACAAGCGACTACCCTAGAAGTTGCACAACAGCTTCCGGTTTTTGGAGCGGATCCCTACTTCAATCAGCTGCGCAATAATTTCTCACAGATTGTTGGCCTAAACATCAATTTCAATATCTTGGATGGGGGACGAAACCGACGAGAACGACAAGTCGCTCAGCTAGAGCAACGAGAAGCCCAACTTGGCTATCAGCAATATTGGCAGGAACTGCAAGACCAGTTATTTCGCCAACTGTCCGACTTGGAAGATGCCCGTACCAACTACTTCGCTAGTCAGCAACAACTAGATAATCTTCGATCTAGCCTGACTGCAGCCGAGCAATCGTACCGGGCCGGCGGATTATCGACCTTCGAGCTCGTTCGGGTACAAACCGCAGTCGAAGAAGCTGAACTCCAGCTAAACCAAGCACTCTACGACTGTATCTTCCGTTACGAGCTATTGATGACTTTACTAGCGGATTAAACAGTGAACTGGGTGCATACACTGCTGCATAAACAACGCTTTAAACTTAGGCTAGGCCTGCTTGAGTAGCCATAAAATAAGAAGCCCGTTCCGCAATACTGCGAAACGGGCTTCTTACTTTAAAGTAATTGATAGAACCAACTAATAACCTACCAAGCTAGGGTCGCGGTCTACAGTGCGCCGCTTTTTACCTTTCGTCTGCTGAGCTAGCATGACGGCCGTATAAGCATTAGCCATACCTCCCGTAGCCGAAAGACGACTAAAAGGCACCATCTCATCCTCCGTACCGGGCAAACGTACTTCCAGATTGACTGGAACAGCACTCTCCAGAATGATCTCGCGTACTTGACGAGCAGTTAAGTCAGGGAAGTACGAGCGGAGCAAACCTGCAATACCCGCTACCATTGGCGCGGCCATTGAAGTACCGCTAATCGCATTGTACTCATCATCAGGGAAGGTAGAGTAAATACGGTGTCCAGGAGCGAAAACGTCCACCATTTCCCGGTGGTAGTTGCTGAAGCGAGCCGGGAACTGCTCGTCATAATTGGCACTGCTCGCCCCTACGGTAATGTAGGTACGGCTGCTGCCTGGACGTAAAAAGCCCGGGCGCAGGTAAGTGTCGTTGGGGTAGTTGTTGGTCAGGTTCAACTCTTTACCATCGTTACCCGCAGCGTGGACAACCACCACGTCATTTTTCTCGGCGTACTTGACAGCATCATCTACTGCACCCTTGTAAGGGCTGTGAGACTTGCCGAAGCTCATGTTGATTACACTTGCACCGTTATCTACCGCATAGCGAATGGCATTGGCTACATCCTTGTCACGCTCATCACCATCGGGAACAGCCCGTACAACCATGATTTCAATGTTGGCACCACCGACGCCGTCAACACCAATACCGTTACCTCGAACTGCAGCAATAATACCTGCAACGTGGGTACCGTGACTAGCTTCCGGTCCTTCTACGCTATTGTTGCCGTAATTACGATCATCGAGATTGCTGGGGTCATCACCAACGATATGACGAGCGTCATACTCCGTATTGTAGTAATAGTTAAGGGTACCAGTAACTTGCTCCATGCCGCCTTCGATCTCACCGATCAGGTCAGACATGCTCATGCCTTCATCCACCATGACCCGGCGAGCAAAACCAAGGATCTGGCCAGTCATTTCATCAGCAGGCTCAAAAGCGTCGATGTCTTCCACCGTGATCTCATCAGCTGATTTATTCATGGCTTCCACCGCAGAATTTAAGGCACCTAATAAGCCTTCTAGCTGGGCTGCTTGAGGCTCGACGGCAGCTCGCTCCTCGTCTATTTTGCGACCCAGCTCTTCCATCATGCGGTATTCGGCTAGCTCTGCTTTTGGCAAGCCGTCCGGGTTACGGTTGGCATACTTCTGACTCAATCGCGTATAAATACGCGTGATCTCCAGATTTTCGTGATTGATGTGCGTCCCACCGGGCCCACCAATGAAGTTCCAGCCATTGATGTCGTCGATGTAACCGTTGTTGTCATCGTCACGATTATTGCCGGGGATTTCATCTTCGTTGGTCCAGATGATATCGGCCAGATCCTCGTGTTCGATGTCGATGCCGGAATCAATAACGGCTACAACTACTTTCTGGGCTTGCTTGCCCTGCAGGAAGTCATGTACACGATTAGCACTTACTCCGGGGTAATTATCAGCTTCCCGGTCAAGGTTCCACCAGTTTTCTGGGGCCTCCATTTGAGCAGCTAGGCTGAAAGTCATCAGCAGACCGACTGCTCCAAAAACAAATTTACGCATGTGTTAGAATTATAATTCAATTGGCTTGGAGTACTCGACTCCAAGCCAATTGGTTGATTTCACAAAATGTCAAAAGTAGTTTCACTTACCCGTAAAGTGCTAGTTTTTTACCCAGCGGCCACTGCTCAGCAGACGACCGTCGGTAGTTAGCACCTGGTATACATACATCCCAGCGGCTAGTTTGGTTGTTTCCAGCTCGATCTGATGTGCTTGGCTCGGGAGCGCTGCACGATAAGTTAGGACCTCACGGCCCGTGATATCGACGAGGCGAACCACCTGAGGTGCGTGGGGAAGGTCAGACCAGCGGAAGTACAAACGATCCTGACCTGGATTGGGGTAAACCTCAAAAGCCGTAGGCACCAAACCGCCGTTTTCGACACTGACCAACTGATCTGGCACACAGATTTCGACACTCCAGTTGCTCAGTTCACCCTCGGTCGATTGGTCAAAAACGCGCAGGCGCCAGTTGCCCATCGAGGAAGAGTTGCGGATCTCATCTAGGGGTTCAGCCGAACGCCAGATACCACCCGCGTTGACCTGCGAACAAATGATATCGATCTCACTCGCGTCGCTGATGTTAAAATTAAAATTGTTGGTCGGACAATTAGACTGCTCCACTAGATTGAAACTACCCGCATCGGGCGTAGTCAGGCGAAAGCGCAGGTCACCAAAATCGTCGTAAATACCTTGGATATCAAAGATTCGGATCGAACGAATCGGGTAGTCTTCCTCTACAGCAATCCGACTGGAAATAAAGAGGCCCGTACCCATCTCTTGAGGCGTGTCGGTAGCGGTATAACTCAGACAAACCAGGCGCTCCGTCGTGAAGCTTTGTACGACGCTCCAGTCGCCTTCGCCACAACGATCACTGAGGGTGCGCACCCGCCAGAAGTAGGTGGTTTCCTCCATAAAGTTCGTTGCTGGAACGTAGTCGGTAGTCGTAATAACTTCCGAAATTTCCCAGTTACCACCAGTGGTATCCGTGGAGATCTGAATTTCGTAGCTGCGCTCTCCGGGGGCGTCATCGACCCAGCTAAGCGGGCCAGCAACCGATACGCGATCAGTACCGTCAGCGGGCGCCAAACCAGTAGGGGCAAGGACGCCTTCGCTCTCCAGAATCAGTCGGAAGGGAACAGAACTCATCAGGCCATCTACCTCCACATCGAGGGTGGCATTGTAGTCACCGCTAGCGGCTGTAGCGTCGCTGATGATTTCCAGGTTGTAGGATCGACCGTCCAGCAGATCGGTTGTCGTTACATTGAATTGTACTTCCGCAGGTACACCACTCAGGCTAAATACTGGCTCTCCGCTGGCACCATTGAGTAAGCTGAGGAAGAAATCGAGATTGTCATCACCGGGGCCACAAATCGATAGCTCGTCCTGTAGGGTACTCATGGCTACTGCTGGGGCCCCATCATTACTGATCGAGAAGTCCTCGCTGTTGATGTTAAACCAGATCCGATCTGCACCTTTTACTTTGACGCGGTAGCTATCATTATCAGGCAGGTCGGGTACGATAGCAAAGGCTTGACCACTATTTTCGTAGCGGCCCAAGTATTCCGGGAAGCCATTCAGCGGATCGGCAGAGAGGTAAATGTCGACGCTATCGGTGCTGAAAGGTGGCTGGTGGGTATTACCCCGTTCCCATTCAATGATCGCGACTTCTCCTGGTGTCCAGTTGATGCCGGCTTCTGCTTGCGAGCCTACCGTAAAGGCACCACCGCTGGTATTAGCTGTGGCGTTCAGATTATCCCAAAAGACGCCACCGCCGCCAGGGTTATTATCTCGTGCTACTACCCGGAAGGCCAACGAACGATTGTAATCTGGCAAGATCTCGCTTGGGCTGTTAACGCCACTTAGAATCAGCTGCATCCTTGGGAACACCCGTACAGGATTAGCCGTATGGTTGAAGTTGCGGAATAGGGGAGAGGTGCCACTGGCATCGCCCAGCTGTACATTGGGCCCCGTCTGGAATTGCTCCCAGTTGTAGGTCAGTTGGCTGTCGTCATCGTCATCAAAGGCGGTAGCTTCCAATTCGAAAGGTGTATTGATTGGGACCACATTATTGCCCGGTTGTACAGCAGATACTACCGGTGGTACGTTGTTCAAGCCCATGATGACTGGACAGGTATTTCCGCCGCCAAACTGGGTGAATTGCGTCATTTCTGAAATACTGGCCGCATGGAACTGGGGAATCGAGCGGTTAGCTACATTATTGCTGTTGCAAATTCCAGCATAAGCCATAATGGTTACACCACTTCCGGGCTCATAAGGCTGCGGGCCGGGGCCGGAGCAGGCATTGAAGGTGTGATTGCCACCGTACTGGTGACCTAATTCGTGCGCCAGGTAGTCAATGTCGAAGGGGTCTCCCTCGGGAGGGCTCAGAGAGGTGTAGCCACGACCTTTATCGCCCTGGTCACAAACTGAGCGTAAAAAAGCTACTCCACCGCCACCAACGTCAAATACGTGACCGACGTCAAAGGAGTTCAGCCCCACGCTATCTCGGATAACTTCGTGGCTAATTCCCAAGACATTACCTCCGAAGGGATCATCGTCGATGAAGAAAGTTTTGAAAGTACTGTCGATCAAACGCATACTTACCGACATATCGCTTTCGTAGACCTGATTGACGCGGTTGACACTTGCCATTACTGCTGGCATGATGGTCTCCAAAGTATTGCCGTGGTAATCGCTGTAGTCGGCCGTTGTAGCTACGGCAATACGATAAATACGCAGCTCTTCACCAATGGCGTAAGGCGCTGCCGAGCTACTGGGTGGGGGAGGGGTTTGGAATTCGTGATCGTGATCATGAGCATGTCCAGCATCATCTAATTCGCAGACAAATGGCTGGCGCAAGTGCTCGTAATCAGAGCGGGTTCCCATTTCGTAGAGGTTGGCGTTATCAGCATTGGGGCGGATTACCCAGGTCTCAGGGCGATCAAAGACCATTACGCTGAATTGACCTGCTGCTTGAGGAGCATACCGCACATCGGCGCTGGTCCACTCCCCCCGCAGCATAATGCTAGGATCGTCTTTGGCCATACCGCCAAAGGTGATGACACCAGGAAAAAACTGGTGTAGGTTTGGGCTACCCACTTCGGTACGCCACAAGTAAAATTCCTGGACGTCTCCCTGAGGAGTAAGCAGCGTAATTGAATGAGTTTTTGGTGGAGCGGCCTGGTAATCAAGAGTGGGTAGCTCCGCAAGTGTTGAAAAGGCCTCCTGGTTTTGGAAACGATAAAGTCCGTCGTCAGTAGGCTGAAGTAGTGATTGCTGTGCCGAAAGACTGATGCTGAAAAGCAGCAGCAGGCAACTGGTGTATAAGCGCATGATGAATATTTGACGCACAATATAAAGCGACCTATGGGTTACTACCTATTGCTTGGCATTTCTGCTTATTATTGGTCCGTTTCCCGACAGCAGGTTTTGGGTATGGGTACGAGGTATTTGGTATGGGTATTGGGTACAGCGTATAACGTATTGCGTACAGCGACTTCTAACTCTGAACTCACAACTCATCCCCACCAGATACTCCAAGGTTTCCGCTATCGCTCCCACCTACCTAACTACCCAACTACCGACTACCCAACTACCACCTAAGGCCTCGGAATCGGCTTGACCAGCAGCACATAAACGGGAAAGTGATCGGAATAACCACCCATATAATTATCGCCTACCCAGGTACGCAGCGGATAGCCACGGTAGCGCCCCGAGCGTTGGTACATATAGGGCATGTTGTAGATCCGCGTCTGGTAGTAGCGCCAGCCGTTATCTTCCTTGAGCAATTCGTCGTTCAGGATGATTTGGTCGAAGAGCGACCAGGCATCGCGGTAGGCACCCGTACCTTGGCCAGAACGGAAGAGTTGATGCATGGGGTTGAAAAAGCCATTTTCCCGTACCTGTCGTTGCTTGCCTTTTGCCTCTACGACTTCGGCCACTGAGGGTGAAACGGGATCGTCATTAAGGTCCCCCATCAGAATGATCTTAGCGCTGGGATCCAATGCTTGAATAGAATCTGCCGCTGCTCTAAAGCGAGCGGCCAAAGCCTGGCGTAGCGGAGAAGAGGCTGCTTCGCCACCACGGCGGCTGGGCCAGTGCCCGACAAAAACGTGTAGCGGCTCTCCGCCATAGCGACCGGATACGTGCAAAATGTCGCGGGTGAAAACGGTATCACCATCTGGATAATACAAGTCATACATGCGCAGCGCCTGGGCGGTGTCTACCGTGAAATACTTCTCCTGGTAGAGTAAACCCACGTCGATACCCCGTCGGTCCCAACTGTCAAAGTGCACGATCTGGTAGTCGCGGTCTTTCAGTTTTGGATGAGCTACTAAATCCTCCAGGACGCCTCGGTTTTCGACTTCACAGACCCCCAGGATACCCAGGCCATCGGGCGATACATCCGTGGCTAGTTCACTGATCACCCGTGTAAGCTTATTCAGCTTGTCGTTGTAAATCCTCGTGCCGTAGCTCTTACTACTCTGCGGCGTGAATTCTTCATCCAGTACATCGGGTGCATCGATGGTATCGAAAAGATTCTCGAGGTTATAAAAACCAATAGCACCCACCTGATAAGCTTGATCCTCTTGGGCAACAAGCTGTAGGGTGAAGAAACTGAGGCTGAAAAGAGCGAATAGTCGGAGATGCATAGGCAGTTGATCGGGTTGGATAGGGGTGATTGGATGTTTAGATGGCGTGATGATTGGATACTTCGTTCATCCAAAGATCAGATAATCCATTCATCCATTCATCAAATAAGACGCTGTCCGAGCGCAAAAGTAGCTACTATTGGTATTAAAGGAGTGTTAAGGTTAAACGGACTTTAGTTCGTGCTGGGTTTAGCTGACTTTAGCCTTCAATTCAGCTCCTCCAAGGTGTCGAACGTAGTGAGCCTCTCGGAGGTGTCTGGCTTTTCGCTGGAGCAGAACACACCTAACCCCCTCCGTACGACGCAGTAGATTGGCTTCAAGCTGTCAGCAGCCGACACAGAAACACTAATTGTACGCTAGGTGGTTGGTCGCACCTCCTTTAAATCGTAGCACCTACTTTAGGTGCGCTCACCTTAGTTCAATGATCGCTATCGCTAAATTCTTCGTCAAAAGTGAGATGGAATTTATTCTATCTTAAAAAAAGTGAGGAGCTATTTATTTTTCTTTGCCCTGACGACACTAAGTGTTTGTTGAGTAATGCCAAGGAAAGACGCAACGCTGCCCAGGGCTACCCGATTAGTTAGGTTGGGATACATGTCTAAATAGAGTTCGTATTTGTCAGAAGCCGATTGAAATTGAAGCACATTAAGCTTCTGTGAAAACATATCGAGCAAGTACATCATGAACTCAATTATCAGACGACTCAGCTTTGGAAATCGATCTTCCAGGGTAAGGAAATCATCGTACGGTATGACTCTGACTTGGCAAGCTTCAAGTGCCTCCCACTGATAGCGTTCGGTCTTATTATAGAGAATACTGTAGATCGGCGCTATGAAGTGGTTTTCGTCAAAAAAGAAATGAGTTATATCCTTTCCATTTTGGAGATAGAAAATTCTTAGTAAGCCAGATTCTATGAATAATACGCTATTAGCAAACCTATTTACTTCCCGGATGACATCCCCCTTATGGATGATTTCGCTTCTGAAGGAAGCTTCTATGCTGTTGCATTCCTCATTGGTGAATAGCCTTTTGCTCTTCAGAAAGGTATTCAACTCCATGTTATTAAGTATTGATGCCTTTAATCGCTACTAGCTGATTGATTCACGTATAGACTCCAAGGTACATCATTCAAAATTTAGCTATCCGAGTATCTAAAGCTATAATGTCCAAGAAGAGCGCTTTCTTAGCGCTCTGCTATCTCTTCGGTTTTCATGCTGAGGGGCTTTTGGTAGGGCAGTATATTCCCATTTGGCCTAGCAATTTTTATAAAGTGCTAGATGCTCCTTACAGCGATATCATCAAGGCGACACAGGAGTGGGAGAATAGTACTTCTGAAGAGAAGAGCTTGGATAGTATTAAGGCCCACTTTGATCAGCAACTGGAGAAACCTGCACTTGAAGATCGCGAGCGGGTCTGTTTATTGGCGGCTTATGGGCAGCTTTTGATCAGGTCAGACAACCTCTCCTCAGCCTATACTTATTGTAAAGACGCGAACGATTTGGCTGTCAAAACCTTGGTTTCGAATGACTTAATCAGAGGATACGCCCAGGCTGGTTATGGTTTCTATCTTGATTTTTATCATGCACCGGAGCTGGCCATTGTCCCTTTAAGGCAGTCCTTAGAGGGACTGAGTCAACTCGTCCCTGAAGGTGAGCATGTAAGCAGGAGTGCGTTTTGGCTGCTTATTGAAAATCAGATACAGCTCGGTCTGCTGGAAAACGCTCAGCAAGATTTTGAGCTCCGCACGGCTAAGCTTAATCAGACTGGTGATCTCAGGGGATTAGCCTGGGCCTACAACAATTATGGTTTGTATCTTCAAAAAGCCGGTCGCCATGAGGAAGCCATTATGGTGCTAGACACGGGCTTAAATGTTCTTACTGACCTTTCAAATCCTAAATACCTGAATATTCAGGTGAATACGCTGGAAACCCGGACTCACTCCTTAGTAGCGACCAATAATTTCGAGCTTGCCATTGAAGATTTGCAGCGAGTATACACGACTAGAAAAAGGATGGACCGCTACGAAGGAGCTATGCAAGCGCTCAATTATTTGATTGGTTACTTGTCTGAAAATGGAAAGTATGAGGAAGCCTACGAAATTTATTTAGAGGAACGAGCCTACGTAAGGAGTCGACGAGAAGTAGGCCGGCGAAGTTATCAGCTATATCGACAGTTAGGCGCACTTTTAGAAGAGCTCGGTTTCCAAGAAAATGCTATCGCGTATTACGCGATCTATAATAATTACGCGGCAGAAAATATTTTACCCTTGGCCAAGGCTAGTGCGCAAACACCCCAGGAGCTTAGTGAACAAATTTACTTGCGCGTCAAGACCTTTGAGCAGAATGCGCTGATCGCCCGGCTGGAAACTGAACAACTTCGAAAGGAACTCAGGTTGCGTCAATACGGGCTGATACTGATTGCTTTGTTAACCCTTTTGCTGCTGATTTTTGGATTAGGTTGGCGATGGAAAAGACGACAAGAAGAGCAGGAAAGGAGACGGGCTGAAGCTGATCATAGAAGGATACTAGAGCTGGAAAACACAAATCTGAAATACAGTGTAGCAAGCCAGGGAAAAGACATCAAACGACTAGTAGCGGACAATCGATTACGCACTAAACTCAAGCGTGATCTACTACAACGTATCGAAGATATCCACGGGCTACCTAGTAAAGATCGAGATGTCCAGCTGGGGAAATTAAAGAGAGAGCTTTCTTCTACCATCGAGGATCAGGAAATTATGTCGAAGCTGCAAGATCAGATAGAAACCATCAATGCGGCTTTTGAGCAGTGTCTTACAGAACGTATCCCAGGAATTACGGCACAGGAAATTCGTTACTGTGGACTGCTGCGCTTAAGCATGGATGATAAGCAGATCGCCAAGCTGCTCCACAAGTCTTACGGAACAGTTAGAATCTACAAGCATCGCATTAGCAAAAAAGCCGGGATCAATGGCAAGGATGCGCTCAAAAAGCTGGTAGACAGCCTGTAAAACAAGTCTGTAACAGATTGAAACACTTAAAATCAGTGCTAGGCTGAGCCATGAGAATACATTTACGCCCATGCAAGTGCTGACCTCACTTGTAAGGTGTAAAAATTATAAGTAATCTCATTTACAGTCTCATGGAATTTAGGATGACGGTGTCGTTTAATGCTTTTTTATACTCCAGCAAATACCTGTTTTACTTGCTGCTTGTTCTCTCTTTTGCACGCCCCCTTTCCGCGCAATCGTTTAATGAGCGCATCAAGCTGACCGATGCCCAACGGGCCGACAATGATGAAATGGGCCGCTCGGTATCCATCTCGGGCAACTATGCTATCGTGGGTATTCCCTTTGATGATGATGCTCCTAGCGGACCTTCTTTAAATAACGCCGGCTCAGTCATTATCTACGAGCGCAACGCTAGTGGAAATTGGGTAGAAGTACAAAAATTGACGGCCGCCGATCGCGAAAATGAAGACTTATTCGGTTCGTCAGTGTCCATTGATGGTAATTACGCCATCGTAGGGTCGACCCAGGACGATGAAGACCCTAACGGAAATTCGTTCCTGTCCAACAGCGGTGCTGCTTACATCTTCGAACGCGAGTCAAATGGTACTTGGACGCAGGTACAGAAAGTAACAAGTAACGCCCGTGCCACCGGCTTTGAATTCGGTAGGTCGGTAGCCATTTCGGCCTCCGGCGTGGCGGTGGTTGGTACGCCTAAGGAAAGAGTGAATGGCGATGATGACGCCGGTACTGCCACTATTTTTACCAGAAATGGAAACGGTAGCTGGTCCTTTACCACTAAGTTCGATGCGGTTAATGAAGAAGAAGATGACGCATTCGGTTGGTCGGTAGCAATTAATGGTGATTACATTTTGGTAGGCGCTATTGGTGAAGACGAGGACAATGGCTTCGCCAATAGAGTATCCGGGGCAGGATCGGTTTACGTCTTTGAACGGTCTCTGTTTCTACCCGGTATTTGGTCCTTAAAACAGAATTTAACGGCTTCAGACCGTGAATCCAATGATGGCTTTGGCAACGCAGTGGCCATTGATGGGAATCGGCTAGTAATTGGGGCACAGAGCGAGGACGATGACGAAAGTGGTAACAATAATCTGAATTCCGCCGGCTCTGCCTACGTCTTTGAACTCAACGGTAGTGGAAACTGGGTACAAGTAGACAAGCTCGTCAGCGCCGACCGGGCGGCAACGGACCTCTTTGGTTCTTCCGTAGATATTTCCGGTGATTTTATTATCGTAGGAGCTCCTCTAGAGGATCAAAATGAGAATGGTCAGATCTTTAGGACTTCAGCGGGCTCGGCTTATATCTACGAGCGCAGTGGATCTGGTAACTGGTCACAGATTCAGAAAATAGTCAACTCGGATCGTACTCAAAGAGATAATTTTGGTCATGCGGTAGGTGTTTCTGGAACTTATCTGCTCATCGGTGCCCGCCAGGAGGACGATGACGACGATAACGGCCTTTCCGATGCCGGGGCCGCTTACATCTTTGAACAGAACATGGCTCCTGTGGCCGTTTGCCAAAACTTGACGATAGCGGTCAATGGTAATTGTGAAGACGTTGTAGTCATTCCAGAAGATTTCGATAATGGTTCCACCGACCCCAATGGAGATAACCTGACCTTCACCCTCAATATGTCCGGGCCCTTTCCGATAGGAATAACTAACCTGGTCCTGACGGTCAGCGATGGAGAGTTGTCAGCTAACTGCAATGTAAGCCTAACAGTAGTGGATGATTCTCCGCCAACGCTTGTCTCCGCAGAGACCGTGCTATTTCAAAATGGTACGGAAAATACAGGAGGAATATACGCCGATACCGATGATACCTATTTACTCATCGGTAGTCCAGATGAAAATCGAGATACTAATTTCTTTTTTGTGGCAGATAATGATTTACTTGATCACGCAGCCCTCCAATTTGGGAATATCATCGGGGCTGCTCCGGGGCAGATTCCTACTGGAGTAACGGTGACTTCGGCCGTTTTATCACTTGGTATATACAATCCTGGTGACAATGCGGTTGATTTAGAAATAGCACGTATTCTCGGTGCTTGGGATGCCAGTACAGCTACCTGGAACAATTTTACCCTTAACGGTAATGCCGAAGGTGGTATCCAACGGGATGGGGTGGAAGCTACTACTACGCTGCGGACCTTTTCTTCGGCGGTCGGTAGGCAACACATTGATGTTACCGAGGATGTCCAGGCTTGGGTAGATGGGTTAGCTAACCACGGGTGGGCCATTTTCAATCCGAGCTCTAATGGTGCGACATTCTACTCCTCGGAGGCTAGCATAGTAGATATACGGCCTAGCTTGACTATTTCGTATATCCCCATTGGTGGTTCTGGCAGTTGTGCATCTTTTAACCGGCAAGCAGATCCCGGAGCTTGTAGCTATACCGTAGTGGGTGATGAATTTGATCCGGATGTGTTTGATAACTGCGAGGTAACCATTTTGCAAAATGATTACAATGCTGAGTCTTCCTTAGCGGATGCCGTATTTCCGATAGGTACCACTAATGTTAGCTTTGAGGCCATAGATGCTGCCGGTAATATTGCGGAATGTTCTTTTGCGATTACTATTGTAGATGGTGAAGCCCCTTTTCTGGGCGAAGACTTTTCCCAGACCCTTGAATTTCGCGATGGAGTCAGCAATGCGGGAGGGGTATACGAAGACACGGAAGATACTGATTTGAAAAAGGAAGAACCCGATGAAGCGGATGGATCCTCAATTGATATCGTAGCCGATAACGATCCACTAAGGCAGGGGTTGTTGCAGTTCAAAAATATTTTTGGAACGGATGCTGGCCAGCTCCCTTCAGGTGCAATCATTACCTCCGCTATTTTGACCCTGGATGCCTTCAATCAGGGTGGGGCAGGTGTGGAAATGTCACGCGTTCTCGGAGCCTGGGACGAAACGACGGCAACCTGGAATAATTTTACGCTCAACGGTAATACGGAAGGCGGAGTTCAACAAGATGGAGTGGAAGCCACTGCTCCCCTGCGCCTCATTAGTCCAACCATAGGTGTTAAGGAAATAGATGTAACGGAAGATGTACAGGGATGGTCTGATAGTGGCAATAACAACGGTTGGGCCTTTTTTAATCCATCGAATAATGGTTTTGAATTCGAGTCTTCGAATACCCTTATTGCTGACCTTGAATCAAGACCTAAGTTAACGATAACTTATCTCCTGCCCGAAGATACCAACCCCTGCGTCTCCTTCACCCGCTTCCCCAACGAAGTGGGCTGCACTTACCTGGTCAACGGTGACGAGTTCGATCCACCCACAACGGATAATTGCGGGGTCTTCTCTATTGAAAATAACTTCAATAATAGCATGTCCTTAGAGGGAGAGATACTCCCGCTGGGCGTAACCACCGTTACCTTTACGATTGAAGACGAAGCTAGCAATACTAACACCTGCACTTTCGACATTGAGATCTTGCCCCCACCTCCCCCTAGCTTTACGATCAGCAACCCCATCTTCTGTGAAGACGAGGGAAGTAGTATCCCTAGCGTAATGGTATCTCCTGTGGATGGGGTATTCTCTGGTCCGGGAGTAACGGATAATGGAAACGGAGAAGATTTCACCTTCGATCCGGCCTTGGCGGGAATAGGTACCCATATCATCACCTATACCTTTACGGACCCAACGACGGATTGTACTAGCACTAAGACGACTGAAGTGGAAGTCTTTGACACCTTACATCCTAACTGTAACGAAGCTCCCAACGCCAACTGCCAATCCATCGAAATAGACCTTACCAATGAAGATCCCTGTATAGCAGATTTAACGGCAGAGGACTTCGACGATGGCTCCTCCGATCCAGACGGCAATATGCTTACTTTCTCTATATCTCCGGAAGGTCCTTTCCTGCCGGGCGAAACCAGGGTGTTATTTATCGCCAGTGACGGTGGTTTGAGTGATACTTGTGTTACATCGGTGATTGCAACCGATAATACGCCCCCTGTATTCGTCGATTGCCCCGAAGACATGACGATTAGTACCGATCCCAGTGAGTGCTTCGCTACCTTTAGTTTTGATCTACCGTCTATCGCAGATGATGCCTGTAATGATCCTATCGTAGACTTGAGTCTAGAGGCCACACTTCTCCGTTACCAGACGCAGATAGACCGGGTAACCAGTATCATCAATAACCAGTGGATACTTGATGCTAATGATATAGAAGAAACTATCATCGAGGACGGTGGTGGTGATGCCTACGACAATGGTAATGAGATGAATACTAATGCTGCTTCTATCATCCCTTATTCTGAGGGCATGGTAACCAGCTCAGATGCTTTCGGTATTGGTAGCGCTTACTTTACGCAGTACAACGAGGGTGTTTGGATGATGGCCGCCGATATAAATCAGCTCTCTTTTTACGAGATAACGGGTGGCCTTGGAGCCGATCGTGATGGAGTCACCTACACCTTCGAGCGCACCTATAATGCCCCAGACGGTACTGTTTACTACGCCTTTTTTAAAGGAGTGACCGAAGGCGAAAATGACCCTTCGGTTAATCATGTCATTATCGTCCCAAGTACGCCGGGGATTACGCAGACCATAACGAATGACACTAACGATGACTTTCATCGTGTCGACGGTTTGGAAACTGCCAGCCGCATTTACCAATTCAACTGGTATGGCCGTGCTGCGGGTGATGTCAGCTACGCCTACTACGATTTGGAAATCAACGAAATCATCCAGCGGTTTATCGCCACCGTCGTGCATCCTCATGCCTTTGTCGTCCAGACAGAAGGTACGGAAAGTGGAAGCCGTATTCCATTTGGGACGACTGATTTTGAGTTCGCAGCGGTTGATATCGCGGGAAATACCACCACTTGTGGATATGCTGTTACCGTACAGGATACGGAGGCTCCAGTAGCGGATTGCCCTGCTGATACGGTTCTTTACGTCGCAGCAGATAATTGTCTGGCGAATTTTGAATTCACCGAGCCAGTTTTCTCCGACAATTGCTTGCTGGCTAGTGCGGCTAATATCTTATTCGTCTCCGATAATAGCAATGAGACGGAGATTCCTGCCCAACTTATGGACGCGGGCTACAGTGTAACAATCGTTACCAGTGATTATGCTGGCAACGATACAGAAGATAACATCGTTCTTCAAGGCGATCTTTCCGATTATGGCATTATTTACTGGCACGCGGTTGGCGAAGATTTTGGTGATGTCCACAGTGCAGCCACCATTGATAACCTGGAGGCTTATGTGCAAGCCGGTGGTAATTTATTCATTACAGGTGGGGACGTTATCGCTAGTCCTTTCGATCCATTACTGGAGAACTTAATTGGAGGGCGAGGTGCTAATGATACGCCCAGCGATGGTAATGCTACTTATACCATTTTGGGGCCTGCCAATGCCGTCAATAGTGGGCAATTTGATGTTGTTGACCTAGATCCGGCAAATGTTGGTGATGAGGATGCAATAACTTCCCTTTCCTCCGAAACAGTAACCGTATTTGATTCCGATGAGGGCGCGCGTTGGACTCTCCGAACAACTCCCGGTGGTTTAGTCGCCTTTGTATCTACCGATCAATTTAGCTCTAATTCCTTTGAAGAGTGGGAAACCCCTGGCTCTGGCTTTTACGAAGCCTTACGCAACTTTGCGTTCAATATCACTCAGGCTAATCAACCTATTGTCGTTGAGCAAACCGCTGGACCCGATTCCGGTGAAGACCTAGCGGTAGGTGAAACCATCTTCACTTTCGCAGGGATGGATGAGGTAGAAAATGTGGGTCTTTGTTCTTTCACGGTTACGGTACTGGATACGATTCCGCCAATGGTTACCTGCCCAGCTGATATTATTACCACAGCCGATGACGGGCTTTGTGGCACGAACGTAAACTTTGCTACTCCGGTTTCAGATAACTGCCCGGACGTTACCCTTACCGTTGTACCTGCCAGTGGTTCCTTCTTTGATGTGGGAACTACTACCGTGATGGTCACTGCTACAGACGCTAGCGGCAACATAACCAGCTGTTCTTTTGACGTCACGGTTGAGGATAATGAAGTGCCGGTATTCAGTAATTGTCCGGCCGATATTGTTCAGGATAATGACCCTGGTGAGTGTAGTGCTGTCGTTACTTACGCGCCACCTACTGGTACAGATAATTGTTCGATCATTAGTACAACGGAAATTACCTTCAATTTAACGACGGACGGATTCAGTAATGAAACCGGTTACGAAATCCTCGATACCAGTACTGGAAATAGAGTGGCTTCCAACGGCCCCAATGTTTACGCAGCCAATAGTAACATCGAAGAGCAAATTGCCTTACCCAATGGTGACTACGAGTTTGTCATCTTTGATACTTTCGGGGATGGCATCTGTTGTGATTTCGGCAACGGCAACTACAGCCTGACGGTAGAAGGAACGACGATTAATTCTCCTTCCAATGGGGCCTTCGGTGATTCCGAAGCGATTACGTTTAGCATCACCACAGCTACGGGTGTTATCCAGACTGCTGGCCTGCCAAGCGGCGCGGAATTCCCCGTCGGCACGACAACTAATACCTTCGTGATCACCGATAATGCCGGGAACGCAGACACTTGCAGCTTTGACGTAACGATCAATGACCTAGAAGCACCGATGGTTACTTCTTGCCCCGTAGATATTGTGGTGAATAATGACCCTGGTGTTTGCGAAGCGGAAGTGACTTACACTTTGCCAACGGCGACTGAAAATTGTACGGAAGCTACTCCTACCGGATTTGTGGAGGTCAACATTACATTTGATGCTTTTCGGGCTGATGTTTCTTTTGAAATCGTCGATGCTAATACTTCGAACGTAGTAGCGAGTGGTGGATCTTATTCCTCAGCAGGATCTAGTGTCACGGAGTCATTTGTATTACCGCCCGGTTCCTACGAATTCACCATCTTCGATAGCTTTGGAGACGGCATTTGCTGTTTCTTTGGCGGCGGAACTTATAATATTATTGTAGATGGTGAAACGACCGTATCACCATCGGGTGGGCAATATGGGAGTTTTGAAACCATTGCTTTTGAAATCCTTCCCCAAGACTTTTCTGTTCCGGCAGTACAAACGGCTGGCCTGGCCAGTGGTTCTACCTTCCCGGTAGGTACGACGACCAACACCTTTGTGTTTATGGATGATGCGGGTAATACCGCTAGCTGTAGCTTTGATGTGACGGTGAATGATACGGAAGCCCCTACGGCTGAATGCCCCTTATTAGTTGCTTATCTCGATGACAATGGCCAGGCCATCCTTCCCCAGAATGCCAACGAATGGGCCAGTAGTATCTCTGACAACTGCGACCCCAATCCCCAAGCATTTTTTGCGGATGAATTACCGCCCGTTCTGACTTGTGAGGATATAATTACTGATTTCTCCGGCTTAGGTGGGGAATTAGTGCTGGATGATTCCCTTGGGGCCGATGATGGCTTCAAATCTACCGCTGATGCAGCTGTCCCTTTGGGCAATGAAGCTCGAACCCTTTCCTTGCGTATCAATCCTCGGGTAGAGCCCTATTGTTTCGGGTGCGTAGCTCAACTGGGGCAAGGTAATTGTACCGGTGAGCAATTTGGCTTGGGGCTTAGGACCGGTAGTAATCTACTGACCTTTTGGGGCGGCTGTCTTGATTTTACCTCAAATCTAGCGGTACCCATTGGCGAGGAGAGCTATATCGCTGTCGTGTATGATGGTAATCGAAACATCACCTTATACCTCAATGAAGCCTCGGAATCGACAACCCTCGATGAAGACCTGAATACCTTGGCAGCCAGCCTCTTTGCGGGTATCCAAACCATCAATAATGGAGCTTCTTTCATTAAGTCATTCGAGGGTAGTATAGATGAAGTCCGCGTGTACGATCGCGCCCTTACGCCCCTCGAAATTGCCAATGATCGATCTACGGCAAATTTCCTGGATCCAACTACGCCAAACCTGGTCGCTTACTATCCACTGGATGAGGTCAGTGGAACTGAAGTTCTCGACCTCGCTGGTGGTAATAACGGTTCGTTTATCGGTCATCCCTTGCGTCGGATTAATAGCTCCTCTACTTCCACTCCAGTGGATTTAATCTTGCTTGATTCCTCAGAGAATGAAGGTAGCTGTACTGTAGATTTGGTAGTGTTAGATAGTATCTCTCCTTTAGTCGCTCATCCTGATACTATTCTTTATCTGGACAGCGATGGACTTGCTTCTCTTGCCGTCCAATTCATGACTTTTGATACAACCGAAAACTGTGTCGTCAATAGTGTCCTTATGGAAAGGGCTCCTGGCACTGGAAATGCTTCTTCTATTCTAGATTTTGATTGTCAAGACCTCAATAACCCCGTAGAAATTCTCGTCACAGCAACCGACCAAAGTGGTAATGTGGGTACTACCAGCTTTTTGGCTACCATTCTGGATTCCCTCGCCCCTGAAATTACCTGTGTATCTGACACCGTTTTATACGTAGACCAAAGTGGTTTTTCTACACTGGATTTCAGGGAATTGATTATTACGGCTTCGGATAACTGCGGTTTGGATAGTCTCTTCCCGCCACCCGCACCTTTCGTAGTTAATTGTGAGGCTGCCATTCAATCTCCGATTGTCTTCACGGATTTTACTATGGTGGCGGATGAAAGTGGGAACCGCGGTCGTTGTGATATTTCTCTCACCGTACTCGATACCATTTCCCCGGTCTTGGTTTGCTCTAATGATACTGTCGAAGTCAATGCTGATTGCGAAATACCTTTAGAAGCTAGGGTAGGGGCATGGACGCTTTTTGACAATTGCCAGATTGCAGCTGTTTCCGAGACCTACTTCGATGAAAACGGAACCGAGTTGTTCTCCGAAACTTTTGCTGGAGACTTCCAGGGCAATTTCTTCACTATTTTAGAGTCCTCACTTCCCCTTGGCCTCAATACGATTGAGTTAGTGGCTACGGACGCCTCAGGCTTAACCGATAGCTGCAGTTTCACCGTACTAGCAGTTGATGCAAGCTCTCCCACCTTGATTTGTCCGCCTACTCTCGAAGTTTTTCTGGGGGCTGGCAATGTAACCGGCCAGGACACGGCATTTACCGATATCGACTTTTTGCTCGCCAATGGCTTTTTCAAAGATGATAATTGTGACCCTGATCCATTAGGGCCGCTTCCTACTATCGACCTAATTACCCAGCGGGAGTTCAACTGCGACGATGTGGGCCAAACTATTAGTCGTGACTACTACCTTATCGATGAGTATGCCAATTCTTCCGACACCTGCACGGTCGAACTCATGATTCTTGACAGCTTACCCCCTACGGTCACCTGTGTGGATACTACCATTTATCTGGATGCGAACGGCCAGGCCGATTTCTGTGATATTGACCTCTTCACAACTGCGGATAACTGTGAGGTCGATTTCTCCACTTTCGACCAGTGTTTTCTGGTCGAATGCAGTGATGCTGGAGCTACCGATACCATCCCAATTACGGTGTTCGACGGGAGTGGCAACAGTAGCAGTTGCCACTCATTCGTCACCACACTAGACACCATCCTGCCGGTTATAAGCTGCATCGACACTACGATTTACCTTGATGCTGATGGCGTAGCGGACTACTGTGAGATCGAGCTGTTCGAAGCTACCGATAATTGCGCTGTCGATTTGCTGGCTAATGATCAGTGCTTCATCTCAGAATGTGAAGAAGTCGATTCAACCCTCGTGCTGCCCCTTACCGTCTTTGATGTCAATGGTAATAGCAGCAACTGTACCGCCACCGTAACCGTATTGGATACGATTGCTCCCCAAATCATCACGATTCCTGACACCATCCTTTATCTCGATGAACTGGGCATGGCCGCACTTTCGATAGAGGACGTAGTCTTAGACACTGTCGAGAACTGTATCGTCTCTGAGCTGGAATTACTCCTTGGATCTTTAATTAGTACTTCCGCAGGTGAAAACGTCTCCCAGAGGTTTTCATCCTCGCGCTTCGTCCTGAGGACGGAGTTGCGGGATCGTGATCTCGTTCGACTGTCAGTGGCAGCAGCTGCGGGATCTTGGCAATCTGGAAGTAATGTGGCAGCCCGCCAACCGCAACAGCTCTTCTTTAACTGCGACGATGCTGGTAACATCTATGAAGTGCTGGTCAAGAGCACCGATCAGTCTGGCAACATGGATACCACCACGCTGCAAGTGACGATTCTCGACACCCTGCCGCCTATCGTAAGTTGCCTCGATACCACCGTCTACCTGGACGATGACGGTCTGGCTAATTACTGCGACATCGAGCTGTTCGAAGCTACCGATAACTGTGCGGTTGACCTGATGCCTTTCGATCAGTGCTTCGTCGTCGGTTGCGATGAAGTTGGTTCGACCATCGAACTTCCGATTAATGTCTTTGACGTCAACAGCAACAACAGTATGTGTACGGCTACAGTCATAGTCCTGGACACCATCCGCCCCACGCTGGCGTGCAACAGCCCCCGCTTCGTGCAGCTGGATGACAACGGTGAGGCCACCGTCCCGGTAGATGTGATGAACTTCCAGATTCTTGCTGACGATAACTGCGGCGTTGATGAAAGCACTTTTGCTGAGGTCTCCGGCCTGAGCGAACTGACTTTCGATTGCGACGATGTATTTGCCGACACTTCCTTCATGTTCACCATCGAGGATGTAAACGGTAACGTCTCCGACGCCTGTACGGTCAGCATCATCGTTGAGGATCTTATTCCACCCGTGGTGACTTGCCCGGATGATGCAACCATCGAGTGTGACGAAGACCCTTCCCCGGCCAATACCGGAGAGGCGACCGCTATCGACAACTGCTCCGCCGAGATCACCTTCGAGGACGAGTCCACCCAGACTGACGACGGCTGCGGTCAGTTCAACTACACCATTACCCGCAGCTGGATCGCTACCGATCCTACGGGTAATGCCGATACCTGTACGCAAATCATTACGGTAGAAGATACTAAAGCACCGATTCCGGTTTGTAACAGCATCTCTATCGAGATCGACGATCGCGGAGAGTATACCTTATCTCAGGAAGAAACCGACGCCATCGCTGCCGGCTCTGCCGACAACTGTGATGCGGACTTCACCTACTCACTCGACCAGACTGAGTTTGATTGTTCTGACGTTGACTTCGACCTCGGCGCAGAAGCCGGCGTTGAAGTAGAACTGACGGTAGTCGACTGCTCGGGCAACGACTCTACCTGTGTGGCCCTGATCGAGTTCTTACCCGCAGAGCTAAGCTACGACTACGCCTGTATCGGTGATATCAACATCACCCTGGACGAAGACTGTCAGGCGACGCTGGTTCCTGAGATGTTACTCAGTGGTGATCAGTTCTGTTTGGACCTGTTTGAGTTTGAGATCACGGTCATGGATGATGATCCCTCCAACGGCCCGATCGTAGACGGCTGTGGTGACTTCCAGTACATGATCACGGAAGTAGGCGACTACTTCACCCTAACGAACTTCGAGACTTGCTGGGGTACGATCCACGCTGAAGACAAGACGTCTCCAGTGATTGCTGATCTACCGGAAGCACCGGCACCCTTGTACTGTTATGCGATTGATGGCATCAACATCAACTTCCTACCGGCTAACGTATCTCGCTGTTGGATCCAGTCTGGTGCTGACGGTACGACGCTGAACGCTTCGATGAGCCCCCTACTGCGCGCTCGCCTGCTGGCCGGTGGCGGTATTCCTAACTTCACTGACGGCTGTAGTGACGTAGAGATCTGTGTCAACGATATCGTAGACGACAACGGTGACTGTGCCGACGTAGTGATCGAGCGTACGTTCACCGCTACGGACGGCATCAGCTGTGAGGCTGCCCCTGAAGGCGGTAACGACCCTGCGGTTGCTACTTACGAGATCATCTTCACGCGTCCATCAATCGACGACGTAGATGCGATCAACACTACTGCGACCTTCGAGTGTGATGAGACCTTCGAGACCTTGACACCGAACCAGTTTGGTGATGAGAACCCAGCTCCTCAGGTAGAAGACTATCCGTTCTTCATCGGTCCTAACGGTCCGGTTTACCTGACGGCTAACTTCTGTAACATCGGCGCGACCTTCCAGGACGGTCCCCGGATCGAGACCTGTCCGCAGACGTACAAGTTTGTCCGCACCTTCACGGTCATCGACTGGTGTAACCCCGGTCAAATCGAGACCTTCACCCAGCTGGTGAAAGTGGGCGACTTTGATGCACCGGATATCACGGCTCCTACGCAGGATCTGAACTTTGACGGCGTAGCGGACGAAGGACCGCTGTTCTTCTCGACTAGCAACCCGGACTGTTCAGCGAACTTCCTGATCCCAGCCGGTAATGCTACGGACAACTGTGATCCTAACCCAGCGGTTATTGCGCTGATCTACCCCGGCGGTGATCTGAGCGGCGCTGCGGTTGGTCCCTTCGCCGTGGGCGGTCCGGCCTTCGGTATCCCGGTAGGTGATCACGTACTGCGCTACATTGCCACCGATGCCTGTGACAATGCCGATACGCTGGATGTGGACATCCGCATCGGTGACCGCACGGCCCCGGTAGCGATCTGCGAAGATGGACTGGATATCTCTCTAGGCGGAGCTGGTGTAGCTCAACTATGTGGCGAAGACATCGACCAAGCCTCCTACGATGAGTGTTCAGACATTACGCGCTACATCGCTCGGGTTGGAGACAACAACCTACCGATCCCGGGTACGACCTGGGAAGAGTGCATTCAGCTGACTTGTGATGAGATCGGTATCGTACGCGTTGGTCTACTAGTCGTAGACGCTGCCGGCAACGAGAACTCTTGCTGGCTGGACGTACTGGTAGAAGACAAGCTGCCACCGCTGTGTGTAGCACCCGGTCCGATCACGACAACTTGTGATGATGAAGACCTGGGTACCCTACCACAGGATCTGGAAGCGGCCTTTGCTGCGGATGCAGTCACGACTGCTGCTCAACTGGACGGTCTGTTCGGCGCTGCTAACGGGGTAGACAACTGTCCCACGGTGATGATCACACAAACGGTGATCGATGGTCGCAACGCCTGTGGCGTTGGCCTGATCGTACGTAACTTCGTCGTCGAAGACGGTCAAGGCTTCACCTCTACGGGTGTTTGTCGTCAGACGATCACGGTACTGGGTGTACACGACTACACGGTCATCTTCCCAGCGGATGCTGGCAGTGAAGAGTGTATCGAGCCGGACTACAACGGTGTAGCATACGACGAGCGTGGCTGTGA
>JBCCDS010000076.1:0-24096 GCA_039030655.1 Bacteroidota bacterium
GGATGAATTTCTTCCGAAGAATTACGAAAGATTTAGAGCGAACAGTTGAAAATTCGGCAGGATTTATTTTAGCAGCTAATATTCAAATGGTTCTTTCGTCTA
Organism: Bacteroidota bacterium; assembly: GCA_039030655.1. GTDB lineage: Bacteria > Bacteroidota > Bacteroidia > Chitinophagales > Saprospiraceae > Neolewinella. Next base: position 103 of record JBCCDS010000076.1, read on the forward strand.
TCGAGCGATTAGAAGATGAAAATTTTTAGACATGCTCTAAGCTACCTCCTATGTATTCATCGAATTTAACGACGCTTGCTAAGTATGCGGACTTCGCGCTATCTGTGGCGCTCTCAGCAGGCTGCATAAATGGCATTAATACCAGCTTTATCATAGCGATTATAAAAGGTAGTCCAATGCCAAATATGTATAGCCAGTAAAATTGAGGGAAAGCTTCTTTAAATTTGGGCGGTCTTGCCTTGGAGCTATATGGAGCCGTTCTTTTTGCCATAGGGCCTGCTATTCTTGTATTGTGGGCGACGTGATTAAAGGCAAGATAATTAGATTAATTTTATTTGTTCTAACAAGCTGGTCGGCGCTTAAAATGTTTTCTGTATAAAGCGGCTACTTAAAATTTTCAAAATTGATTTTAACAGAGCTTCTGGATTTAGTGGTAATTTAAAACAATGGTGAATACGGAGATTTTTGGCCCTTCATTCCAGCAGACATAAGGCATTGAATGGCTAATGCGACATGGAATGTCGCTGAACCATGCCCGGCACAGAGTGCCGTCGAACCATACCCGACGCAGAGCGTCGTGGAACTATTGAAGACTTAGCTGGCGTTACTACCTGCGGAAGTACAAAAAAATGAACCCCAAAACTTACACCGGAAACGATTTGATTGCAGCGGGCTACCGACCTGGCCCCTGGTTTAGGTCTGCACTACAGGGCCTGAACGAAGGACACATCAGCTTCGAGGATCTGGCGGAGCTGGCACCTAAAACCCGACCTATGCAGTCGTTGCAGCCTAAGTGTCCTACTGAAATTTTTCTGACGGCCGACACCCCACTAGCGGAGGTGAATCTACAAGCGGTTAAGGCTACCATTAAGGACCTATCTCGGGTGCCCACCGTACGTGAAATCGCAGTAATGCCCGATGCTTGTCCGGCGGGGCCCGTTGGTACTATTCCTGTTGGCGGGGTAGCCAAAACGGAAAATGCCGTTCACCCCGGCATGCATTCTGCCGATATTTGCTGCTCGATGTTTCGCACGGAGTTGCGTACCGAAGAGGCCAAGCCCGTACTGGATGCTATCCACGCAACCACCCACTTTGGCTACGGTGGTCGGCCCGAGCACAGTACGTTGCCAGCAGCTCTGCAGCAACGCATCCTGGACAATCCCTATACCCACCGCCACCATCAACGGGCCAAGAACGATCTCGGTACCCAGGGCGATGGGAATCATTTTGCCTTCGTCGGTACTTCTGATGTATCGGGTAAAGTGAGCCTGGTGACCCACCACGGTAGCCGGAGCTTCGGGGCGATGGTCTACAAAGAGGGGATGCAGGTAGCGGAGCGCTTTCGGAAGGAGATTTGTCCGGAAGTACACAAGGGCAATGCCTGGATTCCTATGGATACAGAAGATGGTCATCTGTACTGGGAGGCGCTGCAAATCGTACGCGACTGGACGCGATTAAATCATCAGGTACTACACGATGCCGTCCTGCACCGTACGATGCTGGATGTAGAGCGCCGCTACTGGAACGAACACAACTTCGTTTTTGAACGCGATGGTTTCTACTACCACGGGAAGGGAGCTACCCCCATGTGGGACTACCGCAGTGAAGACGAATGGGTGACGCCCGAGCGCATCGTGCCGCTCAATATGGCTTCGCCCATTTTGATCCTGGATGGCGGTCGAGCGGAGGCGCTAGACTTTGCCCCTCACGGGGCAGGGCGTAACCAGTCGCGGACGCAGCACATCCGTTCGGGAGTGGCAGATTTTAAACGGGAAACTGCGGAGATCGACGCCCGCTTCTTTAGCGGCAAAGCCGACTTAAGCGAGCTACCCTCTGCCTACAAGGATGCCGCTACCATTGAAGCCGAGATCAACCACTTTGAGCTGGGTAGGGTAGTAGAGCGCATTCTGCCCTATGGCTCCATTATGGCCGGTATGCAGGAGCGCCCCTGGATGAAGCGGCGTAAAAAGAAGAAAGGCTCTAGCGCAACGCGCTAGAGCCTTTTCTAATCATTTCGCGGTTCTCCACCCGAAGGGGAAGAAGAGCAGCAGAAACTTATCCCAGTTCTACGTGCTCAAAAGCCGTAGCGGTCAATTCACCCTCAACACTCTTGAGGTACTGGGCAACGCTTTGCTTATTGTCCTTCACGAAAGCCTGAGCAAGCAGGGTGTTTTCCTTGAAGTACTTGTTCAGCTTACCGTTGGCAATTCTTTCCAGCATAGCTTCTGGCTTGCCTTCTGAACGAGCTTGCTCCATACCGATTTCGATTTCCTTCTCGATAACGGAAGCATCAACACCGTCCTTGTCTAGTGCGATCGGGCGCATAGCAGCCACCTGCATGGCTACGTCACGACCGGCATTGTAGGCGGCGTCGCTAGCTTGGTTCAAACCTACCAGTACACCGGCACGGTAGCCAGCGTGGATGTAAGGAGCTACTTGTGCAGCCTCGAGGGTGCGGTAGTCTGTAATATCGATCTTCTCATTGATCTTACCGACCAGCTCGGTGACTTTGTCACCAACGGTCAGTCCACCTTCCATCGGAAGTGCCTTAAGGGCTTCCAGATCAGCTGGGAAGTTGGCCAGAGCAATATCCGTAATGGCTTGAGCGAAACCGATGAAATCATCACCTTTCGCAACGAAGTCCGTCTCACAGCTCAGGCGTACGATCACACCTCGTGTCTTGTCGGCATTCGTCTTAGCCATGATTACCCCTTCTTTAGCGTCACGGTCGCCACGCTTAGCAGCTACCTTTTCGCCGCGCTTACGCAGGATAGCAATGGCTTCATCGAAGTCACCATTAGCTTCTGCCAGGGCTTTTTTACAATCCATCATGCCCGACCCAGTCATGTCGCGCAATTTCTTTACATCAGCAGCAGTAATTGCCATTGTTGTATTTATTTTTCTTGGTTATAAATTACAAATTGACTGGTTCAGGAACCAGTCAATTTGTGTCAATATTAGTTTGGCCCGTTTGCGTTTAACGGGCTAAGCAGCAAGGAAAGCGTGCTTAGGCAGAAGCTTCAGCTTCCGTGGTACCCGTGCTTTCAGCCTGCGTAGCTTTTTCACTCTTCTCGGCCTTACGCTCTTCCAAGCCTTGCTTGATAGAAGCGGTCAGGTAGTCCACGAGAATCTTGATCGACTTGCTGGCGTCGTCGTTACCCGGCACCGGGTAATCAACAGCATTAGGATCAGCATTGGTATCGACGATACCGAAAGTGCGCATGTTCAGCTTGGTAGCCTCGGCTACTGCCAGGTGTTCGTGCACGATGTCAACAACGAACATAGCGGCTGGGATACGCTGCAGGTCAGCGATACCACCCAGTACTTTCTGCATCTTGGCGTGCTCACGAGTTAGGGTAAGACGCTCTTTCTTGGTGACGCTGTCAAAAGTACCGTCGTTCAACATCCGCTCGATGCCTTGCATCTTACGAATAGAGCGACGAATGGTGTTGAAGTTAGTCAGCATACCACCCTGCCAGCGCTCTACGATGTAGGGCATGTTGACACCTTGAGCGGCTTCAGCTACGATCTCGCGCGCTTGCTTTTTGGTGGCAACGAAGAGGATCTTCTTACCCGCCTTAGCAATTTGACGCATGGCGTTACCGGCACGGTCCAGAGATTCAGCGGTACGGTTGAGGTCAATCAGGTGAATGCCGTTACGCTCGACGAAGATGTTCTGTGACATCTTAGGGTTCCACTTGCGGCGCAGGTGACCAAAGTGGACGCCGGCTTCGAGCAGCTGCTTTTGAGTTGGCTTTTCCATTTTATATTTTTACTACGTAGGGCGTAATGCGTATGGCGTATGGCGACTTGTCGCTCTACGCTATACGCTGTACGCAGTACGGAATTATCGTTTAGAGAATTGGAAGCTCTTACGGGCCTTGGGCTTACCGTACTTCTTACGTTCTACCACGCGGGCATCACGGGTCAGGAACTTCTGAGCTTTCAGCGCGGGGCGGAAGTCTTCGTTCAGCTTAACCAGGGCACGAGAGATCGCCAGGCGAATAGCCTCGGCCTGGCCCTTATAGCCACCACCGTCTACGTTGATCTTAAGATCGTAGATGCCGTTGTCAACCTCTACCGTGCGGAAAGGAGCCGTCACTTTGTTTTGAATATCTTCCTGTGGGAAGAATACTTTATAGTCGCGGCCGTTGATCATGATATTGCCTTTACCTTGGGCAAGGTAAACGCGGGCAACGGCGGCTTTTCTACGCCCAATGGCGTTGATCATTTCCATGTTGGAGGATTATCTACTTGTTCAATTGGTATTCTTCCGGCTTCTGCGCAGCGTGTGGGTGCTCAGGACCTGCATATACGTGCAGCTTGCGGAACATGGCGCGACCCAAACGGTTTTTGGGCAGCATACCTTTTACAGCGGTTTCGATCACGGCAAATGGCTTGCGAGACAGCAGGTCAGCAGGTGTCGTGCTGCGCTGACCACCGGGGTAGCCCGTATGGCGCAGGTAAGTCTTCGCGGTCATTTTCTGACCGGTAAAACGCACCTTCTCCGCATTGATCACAATTACGTGATCGCCACAGTCAACGTGAGGGGTGAAATTGGGCTTGTGCTTACCACGCAACAGGTGCGCGATCTGGCTAGCCATGCGGCCTACCACTTCACCCTCGGCATCGATGACCAACCAACGGCGTTCTACCGTGGCGTCATTAGCCGATTTGGTCTTGTAAGACAGTGTATTCATCGTTTCATTTCGGTTTTAGATGACCCATAAGGCGGCCATCTCGCCAAAGCGGATGCAAAGGTAAGTCTATTCCAATCGTTAAACAAGAGTTTTTAGGCTATTTTTTACTTCCGCAGGTACCTAACTCCCTGATAAACAGTAAAATTTTCGCACATAAATTTGAACCCTTAGCTGTTTTCAGGGGTTCTCGCTTCCTAATACCTAGCAAAAGCCTCTTCTTCAGGAGGCTACTTGCTTATCCCCGATCAATGTGACCTGCTCCATAAAGCACGTCCTAAGAATGACAAAAATAAACGGCCTACTGCCATAAGCTCTACGGATAAATGGCGTTATAGCCTTCCCATAACGATACGAACGACCCAAGTTCCTCTGTCAATTCATTTAATCCCCTTGTATAAATCGTATTACCATGAACACAACCAGCTCTACCGTCATAGAACGTTATCCTGATGCAGAACTCCAGGAATTTCGACTCTTAATCCAGCAACTCTACCGCGAGACTAAAGTCGAACTAGAAGAGATGCGCCGCCAGATTCACGATTACTCTGAAAACATGAGCGAGTCCTTCGGCAGCGATTATGGTGATGATAGTAACACAACTTCCGATATCGAGATGTTATCAGACTTGGCCATTCGCAAGCGCAATTACCTGCGCGATCTGGAAAATGCTATGACCCGGATCAATAACAAATCTTACGGAGCTTGCGCAGTAACGGGTAAGCTGATTCCTAAGGCACGTCTGCTGGCGGTTCCTACCACCACAAAAAGCCTGGAAGGAAAGCGTATCCTGGCCGGAGAAATTGAACCTAGCACCAGCTTGAACTAATTAGTCGAGACCTCTAAGCCGGAGGCGTTTCTTCCGCGGGATCACCCCATTCATCGATCAGTTCCCTCAACCTACTTTGTTTTAGAGGCTCGCGGAGTCGTCGGTTAGTGGTGGTCCAGTAGGCGTGAGCACGTAAAAACTTGATCTGGATTTTATTCCACTGCTCGACGGTCCCCAGCACGCGAAAAGCTTTCAGCTCGCGGTAGAGGCGTTGCCCTATCGGGTAAAAATCATCACGCCCCAAATAATCTAAATCAGCATCACAGATGATCTCTTCCAATAGATTGCGTGGCTGTTGTGGGATCTTGGTGGCCCGAATCATGCCGCAAATGACCTTAATTTGATCATCCTTGAAACCGTAGGCAGGTAGCTCCTGGCGGACCAGTTTGCAGCCCAGTCGCTCATGATCCCGATTGTTGATAAGAAAGCCGGCATCATGGTAACTGGCCGCTACCTGAATCAGCATCAAATCTTCTTCATCGCTTATGCCTTCGGCAGCGGCCAATTGCCTGGCACGCTCCAGCACATCGAGCGTGTGCTCAATGCTGTGGTAGTGGAGATTAGGTGGCAGGTCCCGGCCTAGGCGAGCCAGAATAGCATCGATTGCGGCCTGGTATCGCACGGTTTAGTGGCTTTCCGGGGCAGCTTCTTCAGCTAGCAGCAATACGCCCGAGGCCAGAAAACGCAGCTCACGCTTAGGCTCAGTAATCGCAGCAATAGCTTCAGCCGACTCGCCGGCATCCTCTGCGTAGTGGCGCAGCTCATCTACGGAAGTGGTTTGGTAGTAAGCCTTACCTTCTGCAATGACCTCCCGGCCCGAAATATCTTTAGGCATGAAAAAGCCGTAGTCTTTAAAGCGGACCATCATCTCTCCTACTTCACCGATGGTCATCCAGCAACCTTTGGCCTGACAAACTGCTTCAACTATGCCGTGTACCTGGGTTTCGAGCGTATCGGCCTCACCGAGACTTTCCATTTCCGCCACCAACTCTGCGTAACTGAGCGCTTCTTGAAACTGGTCAGTTTCTCCTTCTCCGAAGATCTCTCCGGCGTAGGTAGGGGCAGCTACGGTGGTTTCCTCTACCGTTTCCGCGGTAGTCGTATCGGTATTATTACAGGCAGTCAGTAGGCTAAATAGCGCAACTGCGGTCAGCAAGCGGTACATAAAAACTTAGTTTTATTTGGTAAACAAAGGTACGGCTTCTACCGCAATAAGCACTATTGGTAAGCTACCAATTCTGTGAGGTAGGCTCCTTCGTAGCCCAGCGCTTTTAGCTGATTCTGCAAGGCCGTTGCGTCACTGCGGTCAGAAAAGCTCTCTCTGCTTTCAACTACCCAAACCTGCTCACAGGGACGGTAGCGGGCCACCAAAGTGGGGTGGAAAGGGAACTCGCTGGGGTCCGTGTAACGCAAAATAGCGACCTGTACCTTGAATTCTGGAACAGGAGAAGTCGCGAAGCGTGGCAATTCTGGTGCCTGAGGAGAACCACCATTCGCAATGCTCACTGAATTGCCGTAAGTCGTTGGGAGCTCATCACAGTAGGGCGGGCGCACATCCTGGGCAGATAAATTAGTGCCCAAAAAACATAGCAAAAAGAGTAGCGTGATAGATTTCATATCAAGTTAAATTTTCGACTGCTGGTAATTAGGCCCGTCAGTCTTTTCGTGGATAATGATTACAGGGAGACTTAGGTAACTTGAATGTGATAGTGCTTGTGAGACTGGCTACTCAGGGGATCTGTACTTTTACAGCTCAAATATATAGACTTTCTTGAGATTTGTAACCAGCTCATTTAATAAGTGTTGGTGAAATTAATCTACCTTGACTATGCTAGGAGTGATGGACATATGCATATCACTAGTTACGGGTTAGATGCTTTTGCGGGTTTATTGTTAATGATTACTGCTCTTCAAAGTACTTAATCTTTAATTCGACCCGACGATTGAGTTCTCTTTGTCCTCCCAGGATAGAACCTGCACCCCGAATACTGACTTGATTAGTTGTAATGCCCTTTGCTCTTAGAAAAGTACCTACTGCACGGGCCCGCTCTTCAGAAAGCTCGACATTGTACTGGCTCTCCCCAATATCATCGCTGTAGCCAGTAATACTTACTTCTTGTAATTCCGCAGGGTCTATCCGTTGCAGGAACAATTCCAGATTTTCGCGCTGTAAATCAGTCAGGATGGCCTCGTCAAAACGGAAGAGAACAGAATAGGTAATAGCTTTCAGACGTCTGCTTCTACGCACCGTGTCCGGCGGCGGTGGTGGTGGTGGCGGACTAGTAACGGGCTGCAGCAATAGATCAAGTCGATAGGGGTGGGTATTGTCCCAGAGCGGTACGGCAAAACGCTTGCGGTAGGGATGATATTCGGGCACTTCTAGTCCTAGATCGATGTCTTCATTGGCCGGATAGCAGATGAAGAAGCGACCATCCATATTGGTACGGAATACACTGCCGTCGCCGACTTGCACTCGTTGATCGGCCAGCGGCATTCCGGTGATACTATCCAGTACATAAGCCGACAAGAAAGTGATGGGCTCTCCGCTGAGCTCTTCAGAAAGGGTGAAGGAAAAAATATCTAGTCCGCCCAAGCCGCCGGGGCGGTCACTGGCGAAGTAACCGGTACGCCCGTCGGCAGCCAGGTGAAAGCCCAACTCGCGGTGGGCTGAATTGATGGGTGGCCCCAGGTTGATGGCCGTCGTCCAGCGATCCTCGTCTTCGTCCCACCAGCTCATGAAAATGTCTTGATCTCCTAAATTGAGGTGGCCCGTACTGGCAAAAAAGAGGGTTCTGCCATCGTTGCTGAGAAAGGGTGCTTCCTCGTCTTCGGGCGTGTTAACCCCAGGGCCTAAGTTTTGTGGAGCGCTCCAGCTGCCGTCATTTTGCAGCTCGCAGTACCAGATGTCGCTACCACCTTGACCACCCGGGCGGATGGAGGCAAAAAATAGCTTCCTACCATCACAGCTGATGGCCGCTTGGCTATCCCAGCTCTCACTGTTGACGCCAGGACCTAAAGACTCGATCTCCTGTACGCGATCTTCCTGGTACCAACCCCGGAAAATATCACAGCCGCCCACAATCTCCGTTTCGGAGTCGCGCCCACAAAGCGTGAAGTAAATGCGCTCTCCATCGCGTACCAGGGTGCTCATCCCTTCTGGAGTGCGGGTGTTGATACTACCGGCTCTGCTAACCGTCCAACTAGCGGTAGGGGAGCGCCGCCGCCCGCGCAAGAGGTCCTCATCGCCCCGCTCGTTTTGCCGGGTAAATAGCAAGCCCAGTCGATTATTGTCGAAGAAGGGGAAGTAGTCATTGAAGACCGAATTAATCGGCGGACCAAGATTGTGTAATTCTGTGATGTTGATGAACTGAGCGCTGTCCATGGTAATCCTGGCGGCCTGGATACGGTGCTCTAGCCTTTCCAGTACCTCCAGCTCATCAGCGCGTTCCTGTTCGCCGCCCAGGCCAAACTCAATTAGAGGGCGTTCCTGCAGATCGCGAAACTTGCGCATGTAGTGCAGCGCCAGTTGAGGGCGGCCCATCTTGTAGTAGATATCTCCGAGCTCGAAATACATTAAGCGGCTGAAGTTACTGTCGCGCCTTATCACCTCCCGCAGGGCGTTGACGGCATCGACATAATTGTCATCCAAAGCTTCTGCCTGACCCAGCACTCGGTAGGCCGGGATAAAGGTAGTATCAAAGGCTATGGAGCGTCGCAACTGACGTAGACCACGCTGTAGTTGACCCTCCATGAGAGCTTCCGCTGCCAAGTCGTAGGCTTCCCGGGCCGCAGCAGCATTATCCCCCTTGAAGGTCTGAGCTGATAATAATAAGGGCAGGAGCGCACAAAGCAGCCCCGCGCCGTAGCGAAAGATATGGGTAGATAGTCGGCGTCTCACAGCTGCAAGATAGTAGCTGGCCACTAGACTCTCCTAAAAAAGCTTGGGCAAGCCCCTGAAGAGATTGCCCAAGAAATATGAGTGCATTAGTAAACTATCGCCGCTAAGTTAATTGTTTTCCTGCATACACAGTAGTTGTACGAACTGGATAGCTCTTTTACTAGCCGATTTCCAATACTTACAAGTACGCTGGATACCAAGCAATTGCTACTTACCGTAGTGGTGCGAACTTTCGGGTCACTGGGTAGTTACCCTTCTAAATAATTAGCATGAATTTTGTCCAATCCTTTAGTCTGCTGCTTAGCTCGTTGCTGCTTTACACCTGCGGAAGTCCCAACCCTTCATCACCTACAACCAGCGAGCAACCGCAACTCGCTAGCCTGAATACGGAAGAGGTGGAGGAGACGGCTACTTCATCCAGCTCGGTGGTCAATGGACTCGACCCTTACTGGTACCAGGGTAAGGCAGAGATCAGCACTTACGAACTAGAGCAAGCCCGTTACAATGGCCTACACCCTGGCCAACTCACCCTCATTTTTGTAACGGAGGATTTTTTGACCGATCGCCAGGTGAAAAATGACTATTACCGCAACCCCAATACCACTAAGGTGCTGAAGTTGAACCAGCTGCGGCGCTTTACCACGGGCATCTACGATTATTCGGTGATGAGCTCGGTTTTTACGCCCGTCGAGCGCCAGGAGTTCCCGCATAGCTTGAAAGTAACGACCAGCTCACAGGACTGGTGCGGGCATTCCTTCGGGCAGCTGAATTTCGAAGAAGGGCGAACCTATAACTGGCAGTATCGCTCTTACTTCGAATCAGAGGGAGATCGCGACGAACAAGTAGAGGCCAATTGGGTAGAAGATGAATTGCTCAACCTGGTCCGAATGGGACCTGAGGCGCTACCCACCGGACCGCAATACGTTCTGCCCCCCATGGAGTTTATCCTGCTGAATCACCTCAACGTAGAAGGTGCTCAGGCTGACGGGATACTGGCCGAATACAGCGGCGAGCCACTGCCGGATACCGAAGAACTTATGGTATATACCTTAGACTACCGGGATCTAGGCCGAAAGCTGGAAGTTGTCTTTGGCGCAGCGGTACCGCATCGCATTGAGTTGCTCCGCATTGAGGAACAGGCACGTGGGCGAAAGTTGACGACTACCGCCCGCCGGAAAGCAACAGAATTATTACCCTACTGGGAATTGAATCAAGCGGAAGACCGCGCTCGTCGTGCTAGCCTCGGTTTGGAGTAGTATCTTCGGGCCAGGCACTCCATCATCGCTGAAAACTATCCCTATGCGTTTGTTCCTGCAGTTACTAGCCCTCTTGATTTTTATACCCACTACCCAGGCGCAGCTTAGAGTGGACCCTTACGATACCAACGGGGATTCCGAATGGGCTTACCTAGGGGTAGGTGTAGGACTCAACCTGGCGGCAAAGCTCATCGGTAATCGTACGCCCATCTTTTCTGATGAAGAAGTTGGCTTGCTAGATTTTAACCGGATCCTGCCCATTGACCGCTATTCTACCCGCCATTTTTCTCATAGTGCGGCGGTTACCTCAGATCGATTGCTACTAGCGGCCTTTGTCAGCCCGTTTTTCCTTTTTCTGGACAAGCCGGCCCGGGATAATGGCGGAGATGTGGGTCTGGTTCTTTTTCAGGGTGCTTTAATCAATGCCGGTATTGTTAACCTAACAAAAGTTCTTTCCCGCCGCGCACGTCCCTATAATTATAATCCAGACGTGCCGCTGGAATTTAAGCGGACCAGAAACGCCCGTTATTCTTTTCCCAGCGGACACGTAGCTACCTCCGCTTTTTTTGCGTTGAGTACCGCCAAGATCTTTAATGACCTATATCCAGAAAGTAATGCTCGGCCCTACGTTTGGGCGGGGATGTCGCTGATCCCACTGGCCGTTAGTTACGGTCGGATGCGCGGAGGCCGCCACTTTTTTACTGATGTGTTGGTAGGTTTTGCAGTGGGTACGAGTGTAGCTTTATTAGTGCCGGAATTGCATAAAGATTAGTAAAAGACCAATCAGCTTTACGCTGTTCTTTCAGGCTATAATTGAATACGTCCTCCCTTTACTCTTTCCGCTTGGTCGTTTAGCGGTAGGATAGTGTTACCGTTAGGTTAAACCAACAGTTTTCGTTGTCGCCCTAAGCAATAATCAGCACCTTGAAAACAGTTTGTCTCGGAAGCAAAGCAACCAAACCTACTTCTACCCCTTGGCAAAAATCGGATGGAGATCGGCAGCGGCCCTCGTGATGGCCAATATGATCGGTACCGGGGCCTTTACGACCCTAGGCTTCCAGCTCGAATTGTTGCAAAATGCTTGGGCCATCCTGGCCCTCTGGATTCTGGGCGGACTAATGGCCCTTTTTGGTGCCTTCAGTTATGCGGAGCTCGGTGTACGTTTACCCCATTCTGGGGGAGAAGCCCACTTTCTTAGCGAAATCTATCACCCGTTTCTGGGTTTCTTGAGTGGCTGGGTCAGCCTGTCCGTGGGTTTTGCAGCGGCCGTCGCCTTGGCTGCTATAGCCGTTGGTCAGTATACTTCCTTGCTTACCGGCTGGAGCCCTCAACACATCGCCATCATGGCCATTTTGGGCTTATCGCTGGTCCATAGCCTGAGTTTGCGCTACAGCAGTCGGGTACAGAATGTGCTGACTGGACTCAAATTGTTACTGGTCGTCGGACTCATCGTAGCGGGACTGGTCTTACCAGCAGCACCCGGAGCCGGAATCGATTGGTCACTAGCGGGCACAGAACAGCTACTTTCTCCGGGGGCAGCAATCAGCCTCATCCTGATCTTTTATGCCTACTCCGGTTGGAACGCAGCTGCCTATATCGTAGAAGAAATCGACGAACCCAGCCGAAACCTGCCGCGGGCCTTGGTCGTCGGTAGCGTGGTGGTGAGTTGCCTTTTTATCCTGTTACAGTTCAGCTTCCTGCGCCAGGCCGGACCAACGGCGCTCAGTGGCCAGATCGAAGTAGGACAAGTAGCAGCCGAGGCCATGTTTGGCCCCCAAACCGGGCAGATTATTAGCGCCCTGATCGGCATCCTACTGCTAGCGGGTATAAGTGCTATGATCTGGGTGGGGCCTCGGGTGGTCGGGGCTATGGGCGGGCGCCATCATCTTTGGCGCATCTTCGCTAAAAAATCTCGCCGTGGACTGCCGCTGCGGGCCATTTGGCTACAGGCGGGCATTAGCCTTTTTCTGGTCTTAACCGCCTCCTTCGAGCGGGTACTTTACTACAGCGGCTTCGTTTTGCAGCTGTTTACCATCCTGACCATCATTGGCCTCCTGTTGCTGCGTCGTCGGCATCCACAAGCAGCCTGGCGCAGTCCGCTTTTTCCCTACGCCCAGTATTTTTTCCTGGCCTTTAGCTTTTATGCCTTAGGCTACTTGCTCATCACCGAACCGCTCGAAAGCTTACTCGGCCTGCTCAATGTTGCGGCGGGTGCCGTTGCTTACGGCTTAGGCGACCCTGGTGAGGCCCCCAAGATGTCGACCGGAGAACTGTAGCTGCTAATCGCTAGCTGGATTTCGCAAATGCTGATCGTGCTACCTACCTTTGGCTCCATGTCTGCTACCTCTCTACAACAGCGTTTTGGTTATGTACTCCTCGTGCTGATTGGCATGGCCATCTTCCTGCGTTGGGGCAGCTTTGCTTTTAGTGTCATCAATCATGATGAAAGCACCTACATCGTCATTGCTGACGAGTTGCTGCGTGGCGAACGCTATCTCGTGGAGTCTGTTGATACTAAGCCCATCGGTATTTTCTGGCTGTATGCTGCTATGGTCTGGTTGACCAAAGGAAGCATCATCGGCTTGCGCTTGCTTACTTCGGTAGTCATCGGTCTGACCGCTGCGCTTTGGTGGGCCAGTGCACGCAAGGCTACCGGAAGCAATAGAGTGGCCTGGGCGACTGGCTTGATCTACATTTTCTTGTGCAGCCTGTTTACTTATTTTGGTCTGTCGCCCAACACTGAGCTGTTCTTCAATGCCTTTACGGCTGCGGCCATTCTAGGCTTTGTGCAGCTGGCTTTTAGTCGGGCCAATCTGAGTTGGTTGCGGAATATTTGTACTTCCGCAGGTGTAGGCCTCCTGCTGGGTATGGCCGTGGTGATTAAACCCGTTGCTGCCGCCGAAGCCCTGGCCATCGGTCTCTATTTTCTTTGGCGAGGGTGGCAGGACCGAAGACTGGCAGTAGCCGTTTTACAGCGCTGCCTGCCCATGACCCTGGCTTTTACCCTGCCGCTCTTAGGGGTGTATCTGTACTACCTCCAATTAGGATTGGTAGAAGAACTATTGTTCTACAACTTTGAATTGACGAAAGCCTACCCCGTCGATAAAACACTAGGAGAGCGCTTACTTTTTCTAGGCGAGTACCTGCGCTTTTTCCCTTTCCTACTCCTGGCTGGCCTAGCCTGGTACGAGCGAAAATCGGCCGATCGATCCTGGCAGAGCTTTCTGTTATTGCAGGCGTTTTGTGTCTTATTGGTTATTCTGGCGCCGGGTAAAACTTTTGGTCACTATATGATCCAGTTACACCCTGTGTTGGCCGCTTTAGCTGCTTGTTGGTTCTTACCGACTAGAAATAGCTTACACCGCATCCGACTTTGGGTAAATAAGCACGGTATCGAATGGATGATGATTATTTTTCTGGCGATTGGTTTGAGCCATTTTGCTCGCTACCAGCGTAAATACGACCAACCTAAAGCCTTAGCTGGCTGGCTGGCACCTCGCCTCGAAGCAGCGGACGAACTATTTATGGAGAATTACCACCAGATTGTCTACCATCTGTTGGATAAGCCAGTGCCTACCCCTTACGTCCACTCCTCCTTGTTGTTTTACCAGCACCACGTCCGGGCCTTTAGCATTGACTTACAGGCCGAAGCTGATCGACTCATCGCTAACCCTAATTTGCGTTACGTAGTGCGCCGTCGTCGCCAGCCGGAGCTTTACGTCAATGCCATTACCCGAGCTATCGACCAGCATTTTGCTCCCGTCCACGAATTCGACCACGAACTCATCATTTGGGAACGTCAGTAAAAAACAAAGCCCGTCTCGCAAGGCTGCGGGACGGGCTTTTTAGCTTACTGACGAATAATTCTTCCGGTCTGTAGCCAGCCGTCGCCAGCTATTCTGACCAGGTATACCCCGGCGGGTTGTTGACTCAGGTCAAGCTGTACTTGCTGACTGACCACTTCCTGGCGCTGTAGTACTTGCCGCCCATTAAGGTCAAAAACACTGATGTTTACCGGACTGTAGTCCTCCTGATCCGAAAGGTCAAGCGTAAGCAGCCCCTGAGTAGGATTGGGGAAAGCTGAGAGCCGCTGAGCGGCGACGCTACGTTCACGGGTACCGTTGATTAAATCGGTCTCATAGCGGGCAATTAAGCCGCCGTCACCAGCTACAAAGAAGTAGTTGCTGCTAGGAGTTAAAGTAGCAGCACGAATTGAATGACAGACGTAGCCGATCTGTTGCCAGGTTTCTCCCTCATCTACTGATCGGAGTACATCCCCGTTGTTCCCGCTGGCGAAGCCTCCTGTATAGAGGATGCCATCAGTGTCCATCGCGAAATCATAGCCTGTCGGGAAGTCATTGTCAGTGGTCCAGGTTTGGCCACCATCGGTGCTGAACGCAGCCGTGGTTCCTCGGGAAGCTAAAAAGTGGGTAGGGCTAAAAGCGAAAAAAGCCGTTACTTCCCCACTAGTGAAGGGAGCTGGTAATGGTTCCCAGCTTTCGCCGCCGTTGGTCGTAGTTAGTAGGGTAGGGCCAGTACCACCCAAGAAGCCCAGTTGATCATCATAGAAATGGACCATACGAGGAGAAAATTGCGCGTTGTGTTGTACCACGTTCCAGTTTTGGCCACCATCATCTGTATATACGCTGGCACTACCGCCCAGATAAATCTCCCGGCCATTACTAAGCTCTTCATGAAAGAAAATACTGGTGTTAACTTCATCTAATACTTCCTGAGGGATGATGTTCACCCAAGTATCGCCACCATCGGTACTGAGCAAAGGCGGTACTTGCGCCCAGCAACTGATGACATCACCATTGGCCTTGGCATCAACATCATAGCCGGTAAAGAAGGTGGAATTTAGTGGAGCTGGCTGAATTTGCTCCCAGTCGTCACCACCATTGGTCGTGCGCATGATGGTGCTGAAGGTGCCGATGGCGTAACCTACCTCGTCATTCATAAAGTCTATCCCCTGTAAGCGAGGGCGAACGGCAGGAGTGGTGTTGGTCCATTCTTCTCCCAAGTCGCTGCTCTTAAAGATCGCTGATTGGCTGACGGCCACAAAGATATCGTTGCCATTGCGGAACACGTCTTTGATCTGCCCAAAGTCTTTATACTGCCCCTGGTCTTCCCAGTTGACTCCATTGTCAGTCGTGGTCCATAATCTGCTAGGAAACTGGTAAGCATGAAAGCTACCGCTGGTGCCGGTACCAATCAAGCCACGGGAATTACTGAATGGATTATCGGCGCCCATGGTCCAGTCCTGACCACCGTTTGTGGTAAAGAAAAACTGACGGTTATTGGCGTAGAAGAGACCATTTTGCGCATCGTTCCAGGCCATTTTTTGGAAGCCTTCGGGATGTTCGTAGAGCGTATCCCAGTTCATGCCGGCATCACTAGAACGCACGAGTGCCTGGCCGCCATTGTGCTCGAAAGAAGTCAGGATGTTTTGATCGATTTGGGTCCAGTCAGCCTGAGGGAAATTGGGGATTTCCCGACTGGCCCAACTATCGCCGCCATCTTCTGAAACCCAGATGATGTCTTCGTCAGTCAGGTGCAAGACCAGGTCGTTGTCGAAGAAGAAAAACTCATCGGGATCGCGGGACTCAATTTCAGTAGTCGTCCAGCTATTGCCACCATTGGTGCTGTATAGGATGTAGTTTTCTGCTGCCAGGAAAAGCTCCTGACAGTTGGTGCCTGGTACACAGGCCATGGCCTCGAAGTCGAGATTAGCCGGTGAGTCGACGAAGGACCAGCTATCGCCGCCGTCGGTAGTGGTAGCTAAAGCCCCACAGGTGCCGGCTGCCCAGCCTTTGCCGTTGTCGGCTACCTCGACCGCCTCGTATTGGGTAGCCTGATCGAAAGGAGCCTGGATAACGCCCAATTGGGCAGATAAATTACTGAATAGTAGTGTACAAAAGAGGATGGTAAAGTGTCGCATGAATAGAATTTTATTTGGAGACTGATCTAGGATGACGCTCCGTGGTTTTAGTGAATGATGACTCTGGTAGTTTTTAGCTGATTTTCAGACCGTAGCTTTAGCAGATAAAGACCTGCGGGAAAACTACTGAGGTTCAATTCCAGCTGCGTAGCAGCAGCCTCAGTCGTTGTGTAGACGCATTGGCCGTTTAGATTCCACAGTTCGAGTTGAATATTTTCTAGGGTTGGATCATTGTCCCATTCGAGGAATAGTTGACCATCGGTTGGATTGGGATAAACGGTCAGACCTGCGGAAGTACGAACCTCCTCCCGACTATCGACCCCACTAATGAGGCCCAGGTCAAAGCGGTTGATCAGGGAACCGTTGCCGTAGGCATAAAGCTCCGTTCCGCTAGCATTGAAAGTGAGACCACTCAATTCATTACAGGATCTACCGACTGCTTCCCAGCTGGCTCCGGCGTCGGTTGATCGCCAGAGTACGCTTCCTTCATCGAAAGCCCGTTCAAGGGCGAAAACCTCTCCGGTATTGGCCATTGCAAAATCGAATAAGCGACGAGGGGCGGTATTTTCCTGCCAGCTTTGACCGCCATCGGTGCTGCGATAATTGCGCGAACCGGTGGAGACGAGGAAGGTTTGCTCATCTAACATAATACCCGCTGACAAAAAGCTAGCGGTAGGGGATGCTGGGGTCTCTTGCCAGCTATCGCCACCGTTGGTGGAGAAATAGACCTTAGCGTTGTTGCCCCCCGAAAGGATTAAATCTTCACCAGTGACTTGCAGAAAGTAAGTGAGGAAGTTGAGACCGTGATGAGTGACGGTCCAATCTTGATCGTTGTCGGACACCAACACATTATTCCGGCCCATAATAACCAAGCGGCCATTAGGCAGCCGATCGAGGTATTTTACCGCGGTGCTGTCGCGAATATCGTCGGGGAAGAAGTGCTCGTAGCTATTTCCTCCGTCATTACTAAAGAAAGGATCACCCTGTGAGGGGATGAAGATGAGATCTTCGGGGGAATCCACCAGGATGTCAAAACCGGTAGATAGGCTATTTAAATCTACCTCACTCCAGCTAGTTGCATCGGTCGTTTTTAGTAGAACTCCGCCTGAGAGCAAGGCATAGCCCGTGAGGTCATCGGTAAAATCCAGGCCAGCGATCCTACTGCGATTAGCGGGGAACTGACTTTCCAGACTCATCAGATCATCTGGGCTGTAGATTACTTCTGAGGAGCTGGAAGCTATCCAGTAAGCCGTGCCAGATCGGTGAATTCCCTGGATGCTAATTCCCTGGGTGCCAGAGAAGGTCGTATTGAGGTTGTTGGCCTCCGTCCAACTTGCTCCACTATCGGTCGAGCGGTAGATTTCATCATCGGTGATGATATCAAGGCTAGTTGCTGAGGTCACGATGATGCGCTGTGGTTGCTCCTCGGTGAAAAGGGTCATTTCTGTCCAGCTCAGGCCGCCATCAGTGGTGCGCTGAATAGCACGATCATTATCGATCATGTAGCCGATGGAGGCATCAAAAAAATCTAATTGGCGAGCAGGCACATCGTGCTCATAGATGCTGGTCCAGCTGGCTCCGCCATCTTCCGATCGATAGAGCTGGTCGATGTTAGAAAAGTTGTACCCCAGGCTGCCGGTGGGGAAGTCAAATTCGCTGAAGGGAGTCGTAGCCACCGAGACGGTACTCCAGGTATCCCCATTGTCGACGCTGCGCTCTTGACCGCTGGTAGCGCGGCTGAAGAATACCGTAGTATCGTTGGGGAACTGGATGTCATTGGCATCACGTGGTAAACTAAGCGGCGTTATTTTCCAGTTTTGCCCACCATTAAGGCTGCGGTAGATGGCGGTGCGACTAGCAATAAAAACTTGCTGGCCACCAGTTCCGGGCCGACAACTGACTACCTGAAAGTCATCATTAGGTAGATTGGTAATCCGGGCCCAATTTTCGCCACCATCGTTGGTTATTTGCACGATCCCACAGTTGCCGACTACGTAGCCGCGATCGTTTTCAGCGACGTAAATGTCCTGATACAGACTACTGTAATCAAAAGGGTGGAGATGTTCGATTTGGGCTAATAAGGTGTTTGCACCCAAGCAAAGGGCGACAAATAGTAAAGTCTTTTGCATAAATCCGAGTTGATGAAACCGCTAGCTGAGCTAGACTATTGAGAATGGTATTACAAAGGACTGGGAGTCGGCAGCTGTAAACCTCTAGGAAATCATGGATAGGGTTTTATCTATGAATTCATAGAGGCCGGCCGCTTTGCCTACCTTTGTGGCATGCCTCACGTTTTGGTCATCAGTAACTATGGCGACAGTCTCAATGCGGTGCGCCCCGAAGGGCGGCTGTACGTTGGACTGATGCGCGACTTTGGGTGGCGGGTCAGTTTCTTGACCCAGGCTAAGGGCGCCTACGTGGAGGTGCTGAGAGCAGCAGGCGCTGAGATCATCGATGGGGAGTTGACCAAAAAGCTAGATCGAGCGGGCCGCAGACAGATCGTCCAAATTTTGCAACGCCCTGGCCAGGCAATTGATGTACTGCATCTTTATAACAATAAGGCCATTGTGAACGGGATCGCGGCGGCGAAACAAATCAAGTGGCCCGGCTTGCTGCTGACCTACCGTGGCTATACCGGCAATGTGAATTGGTGGGATCCGACGGCTTATTGGATGCACCTTAACCCGCGCGTTGATGCAATAACCTGCGTTTCGCCGGCAGTCAAGGAAGTCTTTGATCGCCTAGGTAAGTCTTATGCCCAAAAGGCTCATGTGGTAGGTAAAGGGCACGATCCAGCATGGTACGCGGATATCAAAGCTGCTGACCTTCAGGAGGACTTAGGCATCCCCGCTAATAGGAAGGTCGTGATCATCATTGCCAATGCCCGACGGATGAAGGGCATGAACTACCTCGATGCGGCGATTAAAGCTTTGCCCCCTAATTTGGGCCTCCACTTTCTTTATGTGGGCCGTGGTCTGGATACGCCAGCAACTAAGGAAGCTTTTGCCGATTCGCACTATGCCCGTCAGTTCAGCTTCGCAGGCTTTCGTACCGACGTGCTATCCTTGATTAAAGCAGCGGATATTAGTCTGTTGCCGAGTGTGAAAGGGGAGGGGCTGAGTAAGGTCCTGCTCGAGTCGATGTTTTTGGGCAAAGCAACCATTATGACGGATATCGGGGGTAATCGCAATCTGGGAATAGACGGAGAAACCTGCTTGATCATTCCTCCCAAAGACCCTGCAGCGATTGTTGATGCACTGCAACGTTTGGCCGAGGAAGGCCCTTTGTGTCAACGACTCGGGGAAGGGGCTAAGGCTTACATGAATGAGCACTACCATGCCGATCGAACCGCAGCGGAGCTCAACGAATTGTACTGCAGTTTACTGAAAGCATGAAGGAGCGCCAGCTACAAAAGATCATCGGTTTAAGCGCGCTGTTGCTGCTCATAGCATCGATCAACAGTATTGGTTTTCACCAGTCGGATGAGCATTTTCAAATCCTGGAGTTTGCCGCCATGCGAGCGGGGCATACGCCTGCCAGTGAATTGCCTTGGGAATACGCCGAGCAAATGCGTCCTGGCCTACAACCTCTAATGGCCTACGCAGTTTTAAAATCTATCGGGAACCCTTTTTGGACGGCTTGGTTGCTGCGATTATTGACGGCCGCTTTTTGCCTGACAGTGAGTTATCTGGTCTTTCAACGCTATCGATCCACGCTCCGGTTACCCCAAGCAATTAAGCTCTTCGCGGGGCTTTGCTTTCTGCACTGGATCATGCTCTACAGTGGCGGGCGCTTTGCTTCAGAAAGCTGGTCGGGCCTGTGTTTGGCACTTGGTTTTTTGTGCTATCCGCTGAAAAGAAGTCCAGACACTTCCCTGCAACGGGGCCATCAAGCCACTAAAGCCGCAGCTATCCGTTATGTACTCATTGGCTTGCTCTTTGGTCTGGCCTTTGCGTTTCGCTACCAAGTGGCCATTGCGGTGCTGGGTTTCGGAGCCTGGTTGGTATTCATGGCTAGAGAGCGTTGGTGGCGCATCGGCCTGCTGATCCTGGGTGGCTTATTGGCCCTGCTACTGGGCACGCTGGCTGACTATTGGCTGTACGGGGAATGGGTGAATGCTCCCTGGAATTACCTGGAGCAAAATCTGGTAGAAGGCAAAGCCGCTACTTTTGGTACCATGCCCTGGTGGGGATATTTTGAGTTGGTCCTGCTACGCGGTATTCCGCCCCTGAGCTTGTTGTACATCGTGCTACCCCTCATCTTTTTTTGGCAATTTCGGCGAGATCCGATCAGTTGGGTGTGGCTGCCTTTTCTACTGGTACATTGCTATTTGGGGCGTAAGGACATCCGCTTTCTCTGGCCGCTGCTGCCGCTGTTTCCGGTAGTGGCTATGTGGAGCTTGCAGTGGGTGCGTGAGCGCTACGGTGACTTTTGGAAGTGGCGCAGTTGGCGAGTGCTGTTTGGTTTATGTTTACTCATTAATGGAGGCGCTTTACTGATTAATAGTCTGCGTCCCATGCGTGCTTCCCTTTCGGCTGCCCACTATATCTACTACGAGGCCGAATCTCCTACTACGATAATAGTACCCGAAGGCCGACCCTACATCTTTTTTGATTTACCCGCCTATTTTTATCGCCCCACCAATTTGCAGCTTGCGGACACCTGCCCTGAGGAAGGGCGCTGTCTATATCTGTTTTATGCTCGCCAACCGGTAGCACCCCCAGGAACTGAATTGATCTGGACCAACCGCCCGGTCTGGCTGCCCAATTTTAAGCAGAAGTGGTACTATATCTACGAATGACTATCATTGTACCTTCTTTTAATACCCACTGATCATGAATAAACAAACCGACCTGGCATTACTACTACTCCGTCTCTGGTTTGGTGGCGAGATGTTGCTCAAGCACGGCATCCCCAAACTACAGAAAATAATCAACGGTGATTTAGGCTTTCCTGACCCATTGGGTATTGGTTCAACCCCAAGCTTGTATCTGGCCACCTTTGCTGAGGTTGTTTGTGCTTTCTTGTTATTGATCGGTTTTAAAACTCGTTGGGCGGCAATTCCCTACGCTTTTACCATGTTGGTAGCCGCCTATTTTCACTGGGGAAAAGGTGACGAATGGAGCGCTATTGCTAATCCTATCAATTATATGGTACCAGCACTGGCCTTATACTTCACCGGAGCTGGGCGCTTCAGTCTGGATTATCAGTTGACACAGCGGTCTCGCTAATAACTGTAAACCTTCCTGTGAAGGAGCAGGCTCTTAGAACCGACCTTTTTTGGACGCGGATATTTTCTTTTTGGTGGGGTTGAGCTTAAGCTCGTGCTTGGGCCTCTCCCCCAGCCCCTCTCCGAGGGAGAGGGGAGCTATCAAATACCATAGATGGCTTGATCTTGCTGGCAGCAACCGTAATTCAGCAAGCTGCCTGGAAAGCAATTCCCTCTCCTTCGGAGAGGGTTAGGGAGAGGCCAAAATTATAGCTTTGGCCTTGGCCAACATCTGCGAGAATCCGCGTGATCTGCTAAAATCTGCGCAGCCTAAAAAAGGCTGCGTAGCAGCGATAAGCCCCGTTCAATTTGGCACCGCCCTTCAATAAACCCTATTTTTGCGACTATTGACCAGGTCGGTCAGAACACCCCCTCTTTTATGCGCTTCTTAGCGGTAGTATTGCCCCTGATTTTGCTAGCTTGTCAAACAGATAAGACGCCTACTGAACCAGCAGGACTTCAGCGATTTCAACTGCGAGGAGAGACTATGGGGACTTACTATTCCGTCATCTACTACCAGACGGATAGTCTCTCCAATTTGAAGCCAAGCATCGACAGTTTATTAATCGCCGTCAATGCCGAAGTTTCCAACTGGGAAGAAAACAGTACCGTTTCCCGTTTCAATCGCAGTGAAGAAGGGCTAGACGTCAGTGATGCTGCTCACTTTTTAGCCAATTATGAGCTGGCCATCGGTGCTGCCCGAGCTACTAGCGAAGCTTTTGACCCCACCATTATGCCCCTGGTCAATTATTACGGTTTCGGCTATGGTCCCAAGGAAGTGGAAGGAGGTATCGATACCGCCCGCGTCTTGGAACTACTCGATCAAATGGGCATCGATAAATTGAGTATGGACGATGATCAGTACCTGACTAAAACCCACCCGCAGCTGATGCTGGATTTGGGCGGTAGTGCCAAAGGCTACGGCGTCGATGCCGTCTCTGATTTACTATTAGCCCGCGGCTTGGAAATACATTATGTCGAAATTGGTGGCGAAGTCCGCGCCCGGGGCACTAAGCCAACTGGCCCTTGGACGGTAGGTGTTAACCTGCCCGAAGAGGGCGCTGAGTTTGCTGCGATCGTAGAGACCTTGCCTCTGGTTGATCAGGCCGTTGCTACCTCCGGTAACTACCGCAATTATTATGAGGAAGGTGGGCAAACCTTTAGCCATACCATCAATCCTCAGACCGGTTTTCCAGAGCGCAACCGCCTACTGAGCGCTTCCGTCTTTGCACCCAATTGTGGGCTGGCGGATGCCTACGCAACCGCTTGCATGGTGCTGGGCCCCGAAGAAGCCTTACAGTTGATCGAACAAAACGAGGAGCTGGAAGCCTATTTTTTAGTGAGGGCTGAAGATGGTGGTTTGGAAGCTAGGACTTCCGCAGGTGTGAGCCTGTAGTAGCATTCACAACAACCCCCAATCCCCCGCCTTCCTGATCATCCCCACCGAATTCTTGACGTCCATCTTGACGAATAGATTGCGCTTATGCGTCGCTACGGTATTGGTACTGACGAATAGCTGATCGGCAATTTCCTGCGTAGTGTATTCTTGCGAGATGAGTCGGATGATCTCCAGTTCGCGTTTGGTGATCTTGGGAATATCGCCGGCTTTTACCTTCGGCTTGGCTGATAGACTTTCCAGCATTTTAGCAGTTAACTGTGGGCTGAGTACTTTTTTACCCTGATAGGCATCTTTAATGCCTTGGATCAGACTCTCACGAGAGGCATCCTTTAATAAGTAGCCTACGGCGCCGTGCTTAAAAGTGGAGGTAATGATACTGCCCTCATCGTTGGTCGTCAACATGAGGATCTTCAGCTCAGGATACTTTTGGTGTACGTGTAGCGAAGTTTCCAGGCCGTCCATCACTGGCATCATTAAGTCTAGCAGCAATACGTCGGCCTTGGTCTTTTTTAGAAGCTCTAGTACTTGTACACCATTGTTCGCCATGCCAACTACCTGCAAGTCCGGGTCCTGATCGAAAATGGCTTTTAGGCCATCCAGCAGTATCTGGTGGTCGTCCGCTAGTATTATCCTAATCATGCTGCTTCCTTTAAAGAGACGTTGATACTGATCATCGTACCCATTCCCGGTCGACTATCGATTTCA
>JBCCDS010000077.1:0-23549 GCA_039030655.1 Bacteroidota bacterium
GCCAGCATCAATGGCCATGAGGAAGTGTTTATAAATGTAACAACTGCCGGGAGCTTGGGTTTAGCGATTCTACTGGCGAAGAAGCGCGTTTAGCCGCCCTTCGGGCGAGCGTTTAACTGGGATGAGCTGCGCCATTCACAGTGTTGTATAGCAGAACTACAATTGAGCATAACATTAAGATCAATCCCAAGTGATGGCCGTAGGCCGAGCCAGTTACAACGGAGGTGTTTTGAACCGACCTAAACCGATGCCGCACCAGCGGCGAGTAAACTGCGCGCAGCGCTTAAACCAGGATTTGATAGACGACCCAGGCTCCGACGTAGGCCAGTACCGTCATAAAGACCAACTGGATGATCGGCCATTTCCAGCCTCCGGTTTCTCGCTTAGTGACGGCCAGGGTAGACATACACATCATGGCAAAAACGTAAAAGATGAGCAAGCTCCAGGAAGTAGCCTGATCGTAGCGCGGCTGACGCGTTTGCGGATTGATTTCTTGGGCCATTCGTAAGCGAATACCATCACCTTCTTCATCCGCGCTACCTACACTGTAGATAGTTGCCAGGCTACCAACGAATACCTCGCGAGCGGCAAAACTACTGATGAGGGCAATGCCAATCTTCCAATCATAGCCAAGGGGAGCAATGGCAGGCTCGATCAAGTGGCCTAAATGACCAGCATAACTGGCCTCCAGGCGAGCAGACCCAATTAAATCAGCCGTTTGAGTTTCATCTAGATTTTGACTCAGGGCAGTTTCCTGAGCTTGAGCTTCAGCAGTGGCCATGCGGTCTCCAGGTCCGTAGCTGGCCAGTGCCCAAAGCAGCATACTAATGACTAGAATGACTTGGCCGGCTTCACGCACGAAGACCTTGACTTTCTGATAGACGTTATTGAAAACATTGCGCCAGACCGGCATACGGTACTCTGGCAGCTCCAACATGAGGTAACTACGCTCGGGCGTTTTTAAAATGAATTTGAACAGGAAGGCGGAAAATATAGCCGAGAAAATGCCGAGAAAATACAGGCCTGCAAAAGCTAATCCACGCAGCCCAATCCACCCACCTAGGATACTCCCCTCGGGAACCGCAAAGGTGATGAGAATAGCATAAACGGGTAAGCGAGCCGAGCAGCTGGTGAGCGGAGTGACGAGAATAGTCAATAAGCGCTCTTTCCAGTTGCTAATCGTACGTGTACTCATGATCGCCGGAATAGCACAGGCATGTCCGCTGATGAGGGCCACGACGGAGCGCCCATTTAGGCCTACACGCTGCATCAGGCTATCGAATAGATAGGCCGCCCTAGCCAGGTAGCCGACTTCTTCAAGAATACCAATCAACAGGAAGAGTATCGCAATCTGAGGAGCAAACACCAACACCCCCGCTAATCCAGGGATGATGCCTTCCGTAAGCAGATCGCGCAGCCAACCAGCAGGTAGGTTGTTGCTCAGCCAATGGCCGGTGCTGTTGAACAACCATTCGATACCATCCATAAAAGGGCCGGCCCAGCTAAACAATGCCTGGAAAACCAGGAGCATAGCTGCCAGGAAAATGAGCGGACCTAACCAGCGATTGGTCAACACCCCATCGAGGCGGTCACTAAAGTTCTCGGGTACAGACTGCCGTTTGACGGAAGCTTTAACCAGTGGCTCAAAAGCATCGTAGCGCCACATGGTTTCTTCCACTTGCGACTGTAGGCTGTGGAAGTCGTGCTGCATGCGCACTTGCTGGATCTTATGCCGTAACGGCTCTTCAATACAGCCCAGCCAGGCAGCGTGCTGCATGAGGAGCAAAGCCTGATAATCATTGCGCGCTGGCAGCTCGGAGCGTAACTCACCAATTAGGTCGCGTTCGCGAGGGCCAATCTGGTGGAATCGCTTACGCGGCCGAAACCCCTCAGGCTGACTTAATAGCTTAGCCATCTTTTCCTGGAGCTGCGGCAGTCCGGCTTCGGTGCGGGTACTGAGTAGCAAGGTCGTGATACCGAGCTTTTTGCCGAGTTGCACCGCATCTACCTGTAAGGATTCCTGATCGATTAGGTCGGCCATATTCAGCACGAGAATAAGGGGGAGGTCCAGATCGACCAATTGAGTGAGCAGTAGTAGTTGCTTGTCCAGGCGCGTCAGATCCGCTACGTAGATAACCGCTTCGGGTTGGTCGGGGTTATTATCGTCGATGAGGGTTTCTACTACCACCCGTTCATCGATAGAAGTTGGATAGCAGCTGTAGGTACCAGGAAAATCAATCAATTGTACGGGCTCCATTCCTGCTAGCTGCAACTGGCTGGATTTCTTGGCAACCGTTACCCCAGGGAAATTACCCACTTTCTGGCGCAGGCCAGTCAAGAGGTTGAATAAAGAGGACTTGCCGCTATTGGGGTTGCCAATCAGGCCAATACGATGGATCTGCTTCACACTGCTTACTTCAGACGAATGCAGGCTAATTCACTGGGGCGCAGCGCAATACTCCGCCGGTCGATCTTGACTAACCAACCGCGACCAAAAGGCGCAGAGCGTACTAATTTAAGCTGAGCTCCTGGCCGGAGACCAATGGTGAGCAAACGACAGCCCAACTCATTCTCCTGAATGGCGTCGATGGTGCCGGTTTCTCCAGCTTTTAACTGGGCAGCAGTAGTGTTAGCGTGCATAGCAAGATCAAAACCAGGCTGGCTAAATTACCAGACCTATTCGAAACGCGAAGTTAGTTATTTAAAAGTAGTCTAAATAGACTGCTAGCGTAATTTATAGGTCATAGCACCAAGATCGAACCGCTTTCAGATCGCTGCTTACCAATTACCAGCCAAAAAAATGGCCTTCCAGATCCGATCAAAGTTCTGGAAGGCCAGGATGTAAAAAGAAGCTAAACAGCCCTTACTCTTCCGCAGAAGCAGTGTGTACCGGCTGAATATTTTTGGATCGCATGTAGAGCAGCAGACCGGCAAAGAGCGCGATAAGGACTGCCGGAAGGTAGGACATAATTCCAATAGCTTCCTGGCCACCATAATCGCCAATTAAACGCCCCATATAAGGGAGTACGAAGCTAACGGATAGCATGCCTAGTCCGCCCATGACGGAGAGTCCCAGTGCTCCACTTTGCGGAATATACTCTGCCACAAAGGAGATCATATTCGGCCAGAAAAAAGTAATGCCTACAGCGAAAACCGCAGCTGACACCCATAGCATATTGCCACCGGTTGTTGACAATAGATACAGCCCTAGGAAACTAAAAATGGCCGAAAACAATAATACTACGGGTATACTGATTCGGTGGATAAAGCCTCCGCCAAAGAGTCGTCCTAGTGCCATAATACCATTGATAAAGGCTAGGACGAGCAGACCGGAAGTGCCCGTCTCTTTAAGTAATGTTTCAATTCTTTGGTTGGTACCCAATTCCGTAGCAGCGGTCATCAGCATACAAATGCCAATGAAGATGTATAAAGGTGTAGCCAAGCTGGCCCACATCTTTCCTTCGCTGACTCCCATGGCTACTCGTTCGGTTACGGGGAATTTTTCTTTGAAGAGCATAAAACCATAAATCAGAGTAGGAATAAACAGCAAGGCAATCATGAGTTGCCAGCTTTGGCCCATCTGATCCATAACTAGGTATCCGACCAGTCCACCGATGACTAAGCCTCCCGGAAACCAGACGTGGAAGCGATTAAGCATTTTCGTCTTTTGATTAGGATAAAGCGAAGCGATCAATGGATTGAAAGCCGCTTCGACAAAACCATTACCAACACCGATCAAAGCCGTGGCCCCAAAAAGGGTGATCTTATCGTAGGCAAACATCGTTGCGATGATTCCCAGGATGTGCATGACGAAAGCAAGAACGGCTATCTTTTTCATGCCTAAGCGGTCCGCAAGCGGTCCGCCAATCATCATCGCTAGGGTAAAACCCCAGAAAGCGGGACCAAAGGCCCAGCCAATATCTTCCAAACTAATACCCTTCCCATCGGGGCCGAATACCGTTTCGAGGCGAGCCCGGAAAGCAAAGGTCATCGAAGTGACGACCAGCGAAATACAAGCCGCATAGAATAATCGGCTCCGATTAATAGATGATTCCATAGAATGTGTGGTTTGAAAGCGAATAATACATAATAATCTGGGAATCCTGGAAGTTTTCACACTTCCAATGCTATCCTGGGCAAACCTCTATCTTGCCCCTAAACTTTCCCTACTATGAAAAGCCACTACCTGTCACTTGCGCTTCTATTACTTCTAAGTGCCTGCGCGGGAGCGCGCACCAAGAGCCCGGAAAAATCCTTCGTAGACCGTTGGGATCTCACCATTTTCGGCACCCCATTGGGTACGGTAAACGGCATACTGACCATCGTTCAGGCGGAAGGGGAGCTCAGTGGTACCTTCAGCTCACAGGGCGAGGTAATTCCCCTAAAAACAGTATCACTGGAAGCAGAAAAGCTCAGCACCATTTTTTTCTATCCTGCCTATGGCGTAGATGTGGATATTGTCCTGGAAGGCATGCCAACGGCTAATACCCTGGAAGGAGAAACCTATGGCGACTTCCGCACGGTAGCCGAGCGGGTGAGCAATCCCTAATTTCCCGTAGCTTTGCCCTACACATCTACCCATCCATCCAACTAACTTCAACCAACCACTACCTTACTAGCTATTATGTCTTCATCCCTACGCTGCCTCATCCTCAGCACCTTTTTTTTAAGCATCACTATTCCGGCTTTTGCCCAATCCGGTAACCCGGCCAACAACGGAGCGGAACCTCTGAATACGCAGTTTCAGCTCATGGTCGATGAGTCTAATCGCTACCAGCAGTTTAAAGTGATTCGTTCGGTTTGGTTGGCCGCATTTGCTGAAAACCTGAGTGATTCTCTAGCAGCAGAAACCGAAGTGATTAATGGCCTACAAGCTACTATTGATGACCAGTCCAATACTCTGGCGCAACGTGAGGAAGAAATCACGCAACTCAACGCACAGATCGAGCAGTTGAACCAGGAAAAAGACGGCATTTCCTTCCTGGGGGCCAACCTATCTAAAACGGCTTATAATTCCATCGTTTGGACCTTGATCGCCGCCTTGCTGGCGGGGCTCCTCTTTTTCCTAGGGCGCGGTCGCTACGCTCAGGCGCTGGCCAAAGATGCACGTACCAAAAATGAACAGCTCACTACTGATTTGGAGCAGGCTAGAAAACGCCGCCTGGAGGTAGAGCAGGACCTACGGCGCAAGCTACAGGACGAGCGTAATAAGCACAGCAAGTAGACCAGTGACAAGCCGCATTAGCCCCTTCCCCTTGTGGAGCATACACTCTGTGGGGATGGTGTTTTTTTTGCTGTTTTGTACTTCCGCAGGTCCCACCCTCGCGGCGAAGCTCAACAAGGACTGTCGAGCTTCGAATCTACCGGCAGTTGAGCAAGTCCTAGTCCGACCAGCTACGGATAGTAGCTACCGTCACCTGACCGAAATCTTCTACCGAGATAGCAGTACGGCCGATGCTTATGCCCAAGAGCGTTGTTTTTTGGATATGTATTACCCCACGAAAGTGGATAGCTTCGCTACGGTGGTCTGGTTCCACGGTGGCGGACTACGGGCAGGAGAGCGCTACCTGCCGCAGGAATTGATGGAGAAAAACATTGCCGTAGTTCCAGTAAGCTACCGGCTTTTTCCCCGGATCAGTAACCCGGTTTGGACCGAAGACGCCGCTGCTGCCGTAGCCTGGGTGTTGGAGCACATCGCCAGTTTTGGGGGCGACCCTACAAAGGTGTATCTGGCGGGACACTCTGCCGGTGGCTACCTGGCCAGTATGGTAGCTATGGATCGACGCTACCTGGCTGCTTGTGGTAGTTCTGCTGATCAGCTGGCAGGCGTGTTTTCCTTTAGCGGACATACGATCACCCACTTCACCGTACGGGAGGAGCGCGGGCTGGAATGGCAGGATGTCGTCGTAGATGAGTATGCCCCTTTGGCGCATATTCGACCAGATTTACCGCCTTTTTACCTGATCTGCGCCGACCGTGAACGTGAACTTTACGGCCGCTACGAAGAGGTCGCTTATTTCTGGCGGATGATGAAAGCAGTGGGCGTACCTAAGGTCGAGTTGTACGAACTGGATGGCTACCACCACGGCAATATGCCCGGGCCGGCTTACGGTATTTTACTGGAGGAAATTAGCCGACTCGATTAATAAAAACCTGAGAACTCTCGAAGAGTCCGAACGCAGGAGGATCTTTACCTTCGGTGATCGGCTACGCCTCGGAGTTGGTGGTCCAGTTGTAGCCATAGGGCATCTCAATTATTTGAAACCAAATGCAATAGCGAGATAATGTAAGCCGGCGGTCTAAGTACAACACTAAATCTTTTCTACTATTCCGCTTGTCCTTCATAATTCGTATTTTGCCGGCCTAGAAATTTTCTTCCCTGCTATGATGAAATATGTATTGGTGGCACTCTGCTGTACGTTGAGCGTGCTTGGTCTCCAAGCGCAACGCCTGTCCACGCCTGAACTGTACCCCAGCCGGTCGGAATTAGTTGCTCAGTATCAACTAGACGAAGTGCAACAGCTGGAGTTGAATCGAATTATCGATCAGCGGGAAGCTAATTTGGAAAGCCTGGGCCAGTTTACCAATCAAGATGCTGAAACCTACTGGACAAAGCGCCGGTCCATATACTATGGAGAGCTGACGAGTATTCGTCTAATTCTGGAGGGGCCTGAGCAGCTGGCGGCTTTTGATGAGCAGCGAGTAGCGGATCGTATTGCCGAAAGTGAGCGCGTACGCGAGTTGATGGAGCAGGGGCATGGCCGGTCTGCGGCTAAAATTCTCATGCTAGAGCGCTATTAACCTAAAATGACCGTCTGCATACAACTATTGATTGACCTGTCACTTGTTAATAGGGCAGGGCGGACGCATCAGGCCCTGACCACTGAATAATTTATAACCAACCGACCTGCGGAAGTACAAAAAAGTCCCCAACCAGACCGTTGCAAGGCCAAGCTGACACTTCTGCATTTATGCTAAATAAAAAAATGGATCCACTCAAAAAACTATTTGCCGACAAAGCTCTGGCCCTCTTTAAAGAAATGCGCGCTATCCTGAAAGAACAGGGCGATTTACCCGTTGGCGAAGTCAAACTCAGTCAGGTGCTAGGCGGTGCTCGCGGGGTAAAAATGATGCTATGGGAAACCAGTAATCTGGACGCCATTGAAGGTATTCGTTTCCGTGGCCGCTCTATTCCGCAACTGAAGAAGGAGCTACCTGCCGGCCCCCAGGGAGAACCTAAGCCAGAAGGTCTATTTTGGTTGATGCTGACCGGTGAAGTGCCCAGCGAAGCCGAAGTGGACTGGTTGAGTGGAGAATGGGCTCGTCGGGGAGAATTGCCAGCCGGCACCCTAGCTGTGTTAGATGCACTTCCAGAAGGCACCCACCCCATGACCCAACTCACCGTAGGGATCATGGCGATGCAGAAAGAAAGCGTCTTTATGAACCGCTACGCGGAAGGTTTGCCCAAGACGGAATACTGGGACGCCTACTATGAAGACACGATGAATCTCGTAGCACGCTTACCGCGAGTGGCGGCTTACATCTACCGACGGACTTTCCACGGTGGCCAGCAAATTGCGGCAGATAGCAGCCTGGACTGGGCCGCCAACTACGCCCACATGCTGGGTATAGAGAATAAAGACTTTCAGAGTCTGATGCGCTTATACTTAACGATTCACGCCGATCACGAAGGCGGTAATGCTTCGGCTCATACGGTGCATTTGGTTGGATCTACCTTGAGCGACCCTTACCTCTCCTTTGCTGCGGGCATGAATGCCCTGGCTGGCCCCTTGCACGGCCTGGCCAATCAAGAGGTGATCAAGTGGATCTTCGAAATGACCAAAACGCTGGGTACGGATGCCCCTTCTAAGGAGCAAATTGCGCAGTACGTGCACGATACCCTGGCTGCTGGCAAAGTGATTCCTGGCTACGGACACGCAGTGTTGCGTCAGCCTGATCCCCGCTTTACCGCACAAAAAGAATTTGCGGAGGCCTACATTAAAGATGATCCCACGGTACAGACCGTTTGGAATATTTTTGAGGTAGTACCCGATATTTTGGCGGGTTTGGGCAAGGTGAAAAACCCCTGGCCTAACGTAGATGCTCACTCTGGTGCTTTGTTGGTACATTACGGTCTGACGCAGTACAGCTATTACACGGTACTCTTCGGGGTTAGCCGCGCCCTAGGTGTCTTGGCAGCGGGCTGCTGGAGTCGTGCCTTGGGTATGCCCATCGAGCGTCCGAAGTCGGTGACCAGCGAATGGGTGAAAGCATTTGTGGCAGAGCAAGCCTAGGGCTTAGTCGCTATCTAAAACAAACAAGTACGAATTAGATGAATATTCCTGAATCGCTTCGCTACACTGAAGATCACGAATGGATCAAGCCGGTTGAAGGAGAAGAAGGCATGGCTTTGATCGGTATCACGGATTATGCCCAGTCTGAATTGGGAGACCTCGTATACGTCGAAGTAGAAACGGAGGGTGGCCAATTGAGTAAAGGCGAAATTTTTGGCTCCGTCGAGGCTGTCAAGACGACCAGTGACTTATATATGCCGATTACGGGCGAGGTGGTCAGCTTTAACGCAGAACTGGAAGATGCGCCCGAAACGATCAACGAAGATCCCTACGAAAAAGGCTGGATCATTAAGGTGAAACTGGATGATCCGGCTGAAATCGAAGGCTTGATGAGCGCGGCAGAGTACGCTGAAGCCATTGCCCAGTAATTTTTTTTGGGGTGCGCCCACCAAAACCGTCGCCTTTGTCATCTGAAGGATATAAACGACGCTGGCAATGGCTGGCCGTGCTAGCTTGGGCACTGGTTTTACTCTATGTATCAACCGTGCCTTCCGGCAAATTACCGTCTATTCCGCTCTGGGCGCAGCTCGCTTCGCCCGACAAATGGGTACATGCCTTGGTTTATGGGGTTTTTGCCGTATTATTGTTCCTGTTACTTCACCGACGCAGCATTTATGCTGTCTGGTGGGCGATCGGTTTGTCAGGATTCTATGGAACGCTCATGGAGTTTCTACAGGCTTTCATGGCTCGTGGCCGATCTTTTGAAGTAGCGGACATGCTCGCCAATTGGTTGGGCGCATTACTAGCCGTCTTGTTGGTTCGTTACTTCACCAAATCATAAACGATATAACATTTTACCGCTATGAATTTTGATATCGCCTTAGATGGCAGAATGGTGGGTATCGCGTTTGTGGTGATCATCGCACTGATTGTTGGCATAGTTTTCTACCTGCGTTCGGTTTTCAAAAACCGTTCGGAGCGTGGAATTGCCGGCGAATATCGTGATGAAGCCACCGTTAATCGCGCTGCTGCCCTGCAAAACCGGGCTAAATACGAGCGGGTGAATGTCTTTGGATTAAGCAATACCTTCTTCACTTTTGGTCTTGCTTTATCCGTCGGCCTCATCCTACTGGCATTTGCCTGGGAGCAGCCTAAGCCGGTGATTGATATCCCGGAAGGCGCCCTTGAATTAGAAATGTTGGAACTGGAGCCTCCTCCACGTACGGCTGAGCCTCCCCCGCCACCTCCTCCCCCGCCACCACCGGTGATTGAAGAGGTGCCCGAGGAAGATCTGATTGAGGACCCTCCTCCTCCTCCAGCACAGGATTTTGACCAGGATATGAGCCAAAATGCGCCGCCACCTGATCCAGCTCCTGCTGCACCTCCACCACCACCTCCACCACCACCTCCACCACCACCACCTCCAGCAGATGAAATCTTCCGGATTGTAGAGCAAATGCCGCTCTTCCCAGGTTGTGACACTGGTGCGCCCTACGCAGAGCAGAAGACCTGCGCAGAAGGTAAAATGCTGGAGTTCATCTACGGCAACATCCGTTACCCAGCTATTGCCCGCGAAAACGGCGTAGAAGGTATGGCCGTTATTAGCTTCGTAGTTGAGAAAGATGGTAGTGTAACTGATGCTACTATCGTACGTGACCCCGGTGCTAAAACCGGTGAAGAGGCACTGCGCGTAGTCAATTTGATGTCCTCGCAAGGACTCAAGTGGGTTCCCGGTCAGCAGGGCGGTCGTCCGGTTCGGGTGCAGTTTAACCTGCCGGTAAAGTTCAAGCTGGAGTAAAACAGTTGACTTCACCTTTAAACAAGGGGTTCGCCATAGGTGGACCCCTTGTTTGTTTTAAGGGATTATGCAGCGTATAATTCCTTGTTTTTTTGCAGATATACCCGCCAGTAAGCTGCCGAAATGCATCTAATCAATATCCTGGCCAGGAGCTTTTTTACGGATTTTTGGGTTTATCCAATTATCCATAAATCAACAAAATTCGCTCCATTATGGATATCTCCCTCAACGGATTTGAGCTACTACTAGGCCTATCCGTTATGGCCGCCTTAATCGTCGGCCTCATTGTATACTTACGTGGCAGTTTTAGCCGGCGAAGTCAGCATTATCTGGGCACTAAGCATCAGCCTCGGGCTGATCGTATTAAAGATCGCCATAAATACCGCGGTCTGGATGTATTTCGCTTGCGGCCCACGGTCCTAAACCTTGGTATGGTCATAGCTATAGGGACCTGTCTTTTACTGCTCTCCTGGACGATGCCAGTGAAAGCTGAAGATGCCTGGTCCGTATCACCGATTACCATTGAGATCCTGGACGTCATTCCTCCAGCTACCAACTTTCCACCGCCGCCGCCACCCCCGCCGCCGCCGCCCCTGATCGAAGAAGTAGCAGAGGACGAATTAATAGAGGATCCACCCCCACCACCAGAGCTGGATTTTGATCCGGATATGAGTAAGAACGAAGCTCCTCCTCTACCAGCAGCCCCACCGCCCCCTCCCCCGCCACCCCCACCACCACCAGCTCCGGTCGTAGACGAAGGCCCGATGATTTTTGTAGAGCGTATGCCACTCTTCCCGGGCTGTAAGGAACTGGGAAGTTATGAAGATCAAAGGGTCTGTAGTGATCGGGAGCTTCTCTCCGCGGTACACCAGAGAATTAACTACCCGGCCTTAGCTCGCGAAAACGGTATCGAGGGAACAGTCGTGCTGCGCTTTATCATCGAACGGGATGGCAGTATGAGCAATCTGGAAATTCTTCGTGATCAACCGGCCGGTTTAGGAGCTGAAGCGGAACGGGCCGTTCGATCCGCCTTTGAAGAATCGGGCAGCTGGTCGGCCGGAATGCAGAATGGTATGCCGGTTCGAGTAATGATGAACCTACCGGTGAAGTTTCAATTGGATTGAGATAGCGCCTCCGATTTGACTAGCTATTGGCTGGTCGAATCAGGAGGTGCTACTAATTATTGAGCACCATTTTATACTTGCTGCTACCCGCCAAAAAATGGAATGTCGGCATCTATATCAGCATCAAAATGGTTCGGTAAAAAAACCATTCTGATGTTGAGTAGATACTTGCTTCTACAGTATCTAATTTTCCTTAAGCTTCCTAGTCGCAGTATAATTAGTATTCTTATTTTATGATCCAGAATTATTTTAAAAATGCACCTTCCTCACTACTGCTTAGGTCCGTTTCGTCTGCACCCTAGAGTATTGATATTGGTTTTCTTATTTACTGTAGCCAGCTCTTTAGCAACGGTAGAATGCTCCGGTAGTCTAAAAGTAGCCCTTGCTGCACTGAAAGGTTTTGAAACCAAGTCTTTTTCAATGTATTCGGCATGGTCAGTTAATGATGAAATGGTAGAAGACTTGTTCGTAGCAGCCGTAGCCCCTCCTGCTAGAAAAATAAAACCAATGATGAAGCTGGATACTATAATTCCTATCGATGAGCTAGCTTCTTCAAGACCCGCTGAAGAAAATCCTAACCGCATTTTTTTGCCACCACTTTTCCCTGGTTGTTCAGTATTCAATGATTACGAAGACCAGAAGACCTGTAGTGATGCCAGGGTATTAGAAGCTATTTATGAAGAAATAATCTATCCAACTTTTGCGCAAGAAAATGGAATACAGGGTACAGTTATACTTCGTTTTATGATCGAAGAAAATGGGAGCATTAGTAACCTGCAGATTCTGCGTAATCAAGGTGGCGGCTTAGGATCAGAGGCCTGTCGAGCACTGACGGCTGTATACGAAAAGATGGGACCCTGGACACCCGGTACCTTTAATGGCCGTCCGATTCGGGTGACAATGAACCTACCGGTGATATTCCAGCTAATTGTTTCTAATTAAACTTCTAGCTAGCTTACTTCTTCCGAAAGAACAAGGACATCGGAACCCCCGTAAAGTTAAAGTGCTTACGCAACTGATTTTCCAGAAAGTTGCGGTAACTCTCCCGGATGTGTTTGGGGTCGTTGCAAAAGAAGGCAAAGGCTGGGTAAGCCAGTGGTAGCTGGGTAATGTACTTAATCTTGATGTAGCGCCCGCGGTAGGCCGGAGGAGGGTTGCGTTCAATGACCTCTAGCAATATATCGTTCAGCTTAGAAGTAGGGACACGCCGTTGGCGGTTTTCGTTAACTTCCAAGGCTGCTTCCACGGCTTTGAAAATGCGCTGCTTTTCCGTGGCACTGGTGAAAATGATTGGCAGGTCATTGAAGGGGGCAAAACGAAGGCGAACTTCTTGTTCAAAGTCGCGAGCCGAGTTGGTCTCCTTGTTTTCGACCAAATCCCACTTATTGATTAGGATGGCAATTCCTTTGTTTCGCTTCTGAGCCAGGCGGAATATGGCCAGGTCTTGTGATTCAACCCCCATAGTGGCGTCAATCATCAATACGCAGACATCACATTCTTCGATGGCTTTAATCGCACGCATCACCGAATAGAACTCCAGATTCTCGTGGACTTTAGATTTTTTGCGGATTCCAGCCGTATCTACCAGGATAAATTCCTTGCCAAATTTATTGTAGTGAGTATTGATACTGTCGCGGGTCGTACCGGCAATGTCGGTCACAATATTTCGCTCTTCGCCAAGCAGTGCATTCACTAAGCTACTTTTGCCGGCATTAGGCTGGCCGACGATGGCCAGGTGAGGTAAGTCTGGCCGTTCGGGGACTTCATCGCTGAGGATTTCAGTGATGGCATCCAACAATTCACCAGAGCCGCTACCGGTAATGGAGGAGAGGAAATAGGTATCCTCGAATCCGAGCGACCAAAATTCATTAGCCATCAGCTGGCGCTCGTGGTTGTCTACTTTATTGACGGCCAGAAATACGGGTTTATCCGTACGGCGCAGCATGTTGGCAACCTGCTCGTCTAGATCGGTCAGACCGGTCGTAACATCCACCATAAATACGATCACACTGGCTTCGTCAATAGCAATTTCGACCTGAGAGCGAATAGCAGACTCAAATACGTCATTACTGTCGCGCACAAAACCACCGGTGTCGATTACCGTAAACTCTTTACCGTTCCAGTGGCTTTGACCATACTGGCGATCGCGGGTCACGCCACTTAGATCATCGACAATGGACTGCCGCTCGCCGATCAGGCGATTAAAGAGTGTGGATTTGCCCGCATTAGGGCGACCAACGATGGCTACGATATTAGTCATTAATAGTTCTTTAGTCGGTCAGTCCGTTAGTTCTTTAGCTAAACTAACGAACTAACGGACTAACGAACTTTGCTAAGCTTGGAGGGCGGCTACCATAGTCTGCCCAATCTCTGCGGGGCTCTTGACTACGTGAATACCGCATGCTGCCATAATCTTCATTTTGGCTTCAGCAGTATCTTCGGCACCACCGATAATGGCTCCGGCGTGGCCCATGGTACGTCCCTTGGGAGCCGTCTGGCCAGCGATAAAGCCCACCACGGGCTTCGTGCCATGTTCTTTAACGTAATGAGCGGCTTCGGCTTCCATGGTACCACCGATTTCTCCAATCATGATGATGCCGTCGGTATCTGGATCATTCATCAGTAATTCAACTGCATCTTTAGTGGTCGTTCCGATGATGGGGTCGCCACCGATACCGATACAGGTGCTTTGACCCATACCCGCTTTGGTAACCTGATCTACGGCTTCGTAAGTCAGGGTACCAGAACGGCTGACAATGCCAATGCGACCTTTGCGGTGAATGAAGCCGGGCATAATACCACACTTGGCTTCGTCCGGAGTGATGACTCCTGGACAGTTAGGGCCTACCAGGCGACAATCGAAATCTTCGATATAAGCCTTAGCCTTGACCATATCTTGTACGGGAATACCTTCCGTGATACAGATGATCACCTTAATGCCGGCAGCAGCAGCTTCCATAATGGCGTCAGCTGCGAAGGGCGGAGGTACAAAGATGACACTGGTGTCGGCACCGGCCTGCTCTACGGCCTGGGCTACCGTATTAAATACGGGTTTGCCCAAGTGATCCTGCCCTCCTTTGCCAGGGGTTACACCACCAACGATATTGGTGCCATATTCGATCATTTGGCCGGCGTGGAAGCTACCTTCCTTACCAGTGATGCCCTGAACGATAATCTTAGATTGCTTAGTGACTAATACAGCCATTGGGTATATTTGGGTAGTTGTTATTGTGGAGTTTAATGGTTGGAATCCTCTTCTTCGTCTACGATAATGAATACGTCTTCATTATCGCGTTGCATGAAATAGGTTTCCCGGGCAAAACGCTCACGATTGATTTCCATATCGAGGCGTTCAGCCTTGGCCTCCTCAATTTGCGCCTGGTACATTTCGCGTTCCTGTTCGAGCTGATTGACGGTTCGGCGTAGGTGCAGCTGCGTCAAAATATCGTGGCGATCAACCACAATCATTACGAACAAGAATACTACAATCATGACGGCATAGCGACTACGAGCGTAAGCTGGTAGTTTGTTCCAGAGTTCCTGTAAGGGGTTTTTCTGTTTGCGCTTAGCCATGTCAGTAGTTGGAAGGTACTGTTTGCAAATTAGGGAAAAGCTAGCGTTTTAGCAGGTCGCGTCCGGGGAAGTAGGCCGTATCGCCTAATTCTTCCTCGATGCGCAGCAGCTGATTATACTTTGCGATGCGGTCAGAACGAGAGGCAGAACCCGTCTTGATCTGTCCCGTATTCAGTGCAACGGCCAGATCGGCGATGGTCGTATCCTCCGTCTCGCCGGAGCGGTGGCTCATCACACTGGTGTAACCGGCGCGGTGGGCCATATTGACTGCTTCAATGGTTTCGGTCAGCGAGCCAATTTGATTCACTTTGATCAAAATACTGTTGGCCGAACCTTCTTCAATACCACGCGCGAGCCGCTTAGTGTTGGTGACGAACAGATCGTCTCCTACCAGTTGGCAACGGTCGCCAATGCTGCGGTTGAGTGCCGCCCAGGCACCCCAGTCGTCTTCGTCGAAACCGTCTTCGATACTCCAGATGGGGTATTTATTTACCCATTCCGTCCAGTAAGCTACCATCTCATCAGAGCTCAACTTACGACCATCAGATTTGTGGAAGTGGTAGACTTTTTCGTCCGACAGGTAAAATTCTGAAGTGGCGGCATCCATCGCAATCATGATGTTCTCTCCGGGCTTAAAGCCGGCAGATTCGATCGATTGCAAGACAATCTCAATGGCCTCTTCGTTACTCTTGATGTTGGGAGCAAAACCACCTTCGTCACCTACGTTAGTGCTGTAGCCTTTGCTCTTTAGCACTTTTTTGAGGTGGTGGAAGGTCTCTACGCCCATTTGCAGGGCTTCGCTGAAAGTATCAGCGCCCATGGGCATGATCATGAATTCCTGAAAGTCGATACTATTATCAGCGTGGCTACCACCATTGAGGATATTCATCAGCGGTACAGGCATGGTGTGCGCATTGACGCCACCAACGTAGCGATACAGAGATTGGCCAGATTCCAGGGCAGCAGCTTTGGCTACGGCGAGACTTACGCCCAGAATGGCATTGGCACCGAGTTTCGCTTTATTTTCTGTACCATCGAGTTCGAGCATACTTTCATCGATGTAGCGCTGATCCAAAACGTCTACTCCGATCAGTGCCTCACCAATGACTTCTTCCACATTGTCAACCGCCTTGCGCACACCCTTGCCCAGCCAGTTGTCGGCATCACCATCGCGCAATTCAACGGCTTCATACTTGCCGGTACTCGCACCGCTAGGAACGGCGGCACGCCCCATGGCACCCATTTCTGTCACGACTTCGACTTCTACCGTTGGGTTGCCGCGAGAGTCAAGGATCTGACGTGCTTTGATATCAATAATGGAACTCATAAAACTGATTTTTTGTAGTAGGTATTAGGTACGTAGTACTTGGATGATCATTTACTAGGATACGGTGTACCATATACCAAGTACCTTATACTTAAGAATTTTGCGCCATCAGCGCGATGAAATCGTCAAAAAGATATCTGGAGTCATGTGGTCCCGGGCTAGCTTCAGGGTGGTATTGAACGCTGAAAGCATCTTTGCCGATAACGCGGATGCCTTCGATGGTGTTGTCGTTGAGGTTGCGGTGGGTCACTTCAACCTTGTCGCTATTCGCCTTAATGGCCTCGGGGCTAACACCGAAACCGTGATTTTGACTGGTGATTTCGCACTTGCCACTAATCAGGTTCTTCACCGGGTGGTTAATCCCGCGGTGGCCGTGGTGCATTTTGTAGGTTGGAATATCTACAGCCCGCGCCAGAATTTGGTGCCCCAGACAAATGCCAAAGAGGGGCAAATCATCCGTCAGTAGCTCCTTAACGGTATTAACGGCATAGTCCATCGCTCCGGGGTCACCGGGGCCATTACTGACGAAGTAACCGTGGGGCTTAAAGCTGCGAATGTCCTCCGCAGAAGATTTTGCAGGAAAAACTTTGAGGTAACAATCGCGCTCCAAGAAGTTGAGCAGAATATTGCGCTTGGTGCCCAGGTCAAGTACCGCGACCCGATACTTAGCACTTTCTTCTCCCAGGGTGTAGGCTTCCTGGGTACAGACCTTGCTGGAAAGTTCGAGGCCGTCCATGTCGGGAGCGGCATCCAGTTGCTTTTGAAGGGCCTTCAAGTCTTCGGTCTCGCTGGAGATGATGGCATTCATCGCCCCTTTATCCCGGATATGACGCACGATGGCGCGAGTATCGAGATCGCTGATACCGACCAGCTCTTCCTTTTCGAAGTAGTCCTGGATGGAGGCATCGGCTTGAAAACGGCTGTAAGGGACCGTAAAGTTTTTACAGACGAGCCCGGCAATTTTGATGCCCGTAGACTCTGTATCGGCCTCCACGGTACCGTAATTGCCGATGTGGGCATTGGTTGTTACCAAAATTTGACCAAAGTAGCTGGGATCTGTGAAAATTTCCTGGTAGCCCGTCATCCCGGTATTGAAGCAAATTTCTCCGGTAGTGGTGCCAATTTTACCAGCGGCCTTACCGTGAAAGACAGTTCCATCTTGGAGAAGGAGAATGGCAGAGCGATCGGGCATAACTAAAAGGTCTTTATAATGCGCGCAAAGGTACGGATTAGTAAGGGAGTATGCTAGTGTTCGGGCAGGTGATTGCTCGCATTCGCTTGTGGTGATTTAGTCACTGCGACCATCGGGAGCTAATCCCACGAGCGAAGCGAGTCATCACAGCGACCGTAGGGAGCTAGTCCCCGCGAGCGAAGCGAGTTATCACCGCGACTGCAAGGAGCTAATCACCCCCCGCTGTTCCAAGTCAAGCTTAAGTTGGACAGGATCCTGGAAGCGTACGGACTCCAGCCCCAGGTCTTGAGCCGCATCCACATTGCGTTGACTATCGTCGATGAAGAGGCAGCCGGCAAAATCTCCCAATTCATAACGCTGGCTGAGGAGCTGATAGATGGCAGGATTGGGTTTTTTTAGTCCGACCTCTCCGGAGACCATGATATCTTCAAAAAGTTGGAGAAAATCGTACTGTGCCCTGGCCCAGGGGAATAGCTCTGCACTCCAGTTGGTGAGGGCCAATAAGCGATGTTGGCCCTTGCTATGTAGGTTTTTGAGGATGTCGACGCTACCGCCGATAGCACCGGGGAAGGCTTCGGTCCAGCGGTCGTAATACATCCGTATTTCCTGCTCATACTTTGGGTGTTGAGCAATTAAGGTAGCAGTACCCTCGGCTATGGAGCGACCGCGGTCCTGCTCTTCATTCCACGCTAGATTCGCAACTTCGGTAAAGAAGTAATCCAACTCTTCGGAGGTCGCAAAGACGTCGCGGTAGATTAAGCGTGGATTCCAGGCAATGAGCACGTTACCCAGGTCAAAAATGATAGTGTGATAAGTAAGGGGCATACCTGCGGGAGTACAAAAAATGAAGGAAATAAACTATTAGGAGCCGATGACTATGGCGACTACAATTTGGCAAAAATCAAAAGTACGTTTGATCAGTCTTTAGTTACTATCGCCCATATCTCTTTCCAGCTTATTCCAAAATGCTTCCTGCTGCCGCTCGACCTTGGTTTTTTGAAAAGCATCGTCGGGCAGAAACGCTCGTTCGGAGTTTTCGGCTTGCAAGCGCCGCTGTTCTTTGCGCCGGCGGGCTTCAATTTCGTGGTCCTCCAGCTGATCTTTGAATACCCAGGCCCCAATAATGCCTAGGATGAAGCCGGATAAATGACTTTCCCAGCTGATACCCTCTTTACCAGGCAGCACTCCGGCAAACATCGAACCGTAGTAAAAAATCACGATTAGGGAAACGGCGATGGTGCGAAAATCTCTCCGAAAAACTCCGCTAGCAGCCAGAAAAGCGGCCAGGGCAAAGACCACTCCGCTCGCTCCGATATGCACTCCACCACCAGCGATGATCCAGGCGCCCATACCGGTCGCTATCCATAAAAAAGCACCAATACGGGGCCACAATCGCGGATAAAAGAAAATCAAAAAGCCAGAGAGTGTCACAAAGGGGAAGCTGTTGTTGAGCAAGTGCCCCCAGCTGCCGTGAAAGAAAGGCGAGGTGAAGATGCCCCAGATACCCTTAGGCTGTCGAGGCCAAAGACCAAAGTCAAAGCGCAGAGCTTCGCGGAAAAGGTAAGTATCCACGATGTAGACACTCCAGATCAGCGCGATTAATCCGAGAGACCAGCTCAGTGCAGTACGAAAACGTTGGCCAAGTTTAGACATAAAAGGCGGGCTTTGGAGATACGGCCGGAAGCCAGACTCGAAATTAATAGTTCAGTAATCCTAACAAAAATAGGCTCTGGGAGGTTGGCGTGATGACTCGCTTTGCTCGTGTGATTAGCTTCCTGCGGTCGCCGTGATGCTTCGCTTCGCTCGTGGGATTGGCTCCCTTTGGTC
The DNA here is from genome assembly GCA_039030655.1 of Bacteroidota bacterium. Taxonomy (GTDB): domain Bacteria; phylum Bacteroidota; class Bacteroidia; order Chitinophagales; family Saprospiraceae; genus Neolewinella. The sequence goes on from JBCCDS010000077.1 coordinate 19,136, forward strand.
GCAGTGACTAAATCACAGCGAGCGAATGCGAGCAATCACGCGAGGGCAGCGCCCGAGTTATCACCCTGAGCGCGGCGAATAAATCACACGAAGGCACAGCCTGAGTAATCACCGCTCGCGCAGCGAGTAGTCACTGCCTCGCTTCCCAGCGAGCTGTCACCTTCTTCATGCGTGATCGGTTAGCGCCCAGATCTGAATAACCGACCCGCGAAGCTGAGCGAAAATGGATGAGCTTTTGAGCAGGATCGATGAGAAATTCTACATCGTCGACAAAAGGGATTGGCCAGGTAGTGAAGCTGAAGTGTAAGTAACCAGGCTCTTCACGGATTAAAGCGGTACGCCGGAGTCCGAGAATCAACTCTTTTAGGGTAAGCTGTGCTTTAGTGGCACTTCCTCTAAAAGTCAGTGGGAGTAGCTTTTTGTCAGCTTGTTCGGTTTGGGTAGCCACACAATTCGGACTTTGTGGGCATTCGGTTAAGTGACGATTCATCGGCCTATTTTCCTTAGTAATGCTAAGCTCCTCCGTACTGTTCACGTATCCCAACTCAGGTTGGCTGTTCTTGCTACTAAAGGCGAGTCCGACAAAAAACAGCAGAAAAAGAACAAGTAGCAAGAGAACGGTCCGTACAATTTTTTTAAGCATAGCGACGACGGATCAGCTTGATGAAACGACGCGCGGTATCTGCACGCTCTTCCTCTCCCCAGGCGTATTGTTGGGCTAGCTCGCCGAGGGCCTTCTCCGCCGGACTAAAATTGCTGTGCCGGTTACAATCTTTGAGGAAATTGGTCATCAATTCCGTGTTGCCCTGGAATAGGTCATTGGCGTAAAGCAGACGATCATTGATGCCCATGGCTTTAGTTAAATCCTGAATGGGCTGCCGACTGAGCTGCTCGGAGAGATCAGTACTGTTGGACTCCACAAAAAGGGCCTTGACTTTTGCCGGTAGCGGGCCACTAACCCGACTGGGTACGGTCGAAGCTGGGGCCTTGACCTGTGGGCGAGGGGCAGCGGTTGGTTGGGGAGCGGGGGCCGGACGTGGTTTTGGGGGGGGCGCTGGAGCAGGGGCTGGCGGCGGTGTTGGTGTCGGAGCCGGTGGTGCTTGCTGTACCGGAGCTGCTGGCGGCTTGGGAGCCGGCTTAGGCTTAGGGGCTGGAGCTGGCGGACTAGGGGCGGCTTTTGTTTGAGCGATAGGTGCCGTTGCGGTGCTCCTACTCGGGGCAGCCGCTACGCCAGTCGGGTGAGCATGGTAGAAATCATAGAGCTGCCGGAGGTAGTCGAGCAGCAGGTCCCGCTCCATGGCGGAAAGGCTGCCGCCACTTTCCAGTTGCAGGCTTTTGTGGATGGCCACAATTCGTTCTAATATCTTTGATGCTTGTTTACTATCCATGCTTTACAATAACTTGGGCCGTGAAGTTAGGTCTTTTGCTGTTGGCGGCGAAAACCCGAATGGGCAAAAAATTATCTATGTTTTTAGAACCTCATTATCGCGGCCAGCGGGCCGGTTGGATTGAAGTGATTTGCGGCTCAATGTTCTCGGGGAAAACCGAAGAACTGATTCGTCGCTTAAAACGCGCTCGCATTGCCAATCAGCACGTAGAAGTATTTAAACCCATCGTCGATGTACGCTACGATGAGCGCAAGGTGGTTTCTCACGACGAAAACGCCATTTTAGCGGCTCCCATTGCTAGCAGCGCCGAATTGCTGAACGTAAGCGAAGAAGTGGATGTTGTCGGTATCGATGAGGCACAGTTTTTTGATTCAGGACTTCCGCAGGTCTGCACCCAACTCGCAACGCAAGGCAAAAGAATTATTATCGCTGGGCTAGATATGGATTTTCGCGGCCAACCCTTTGGGCCCATCCCCGATTTATTAGCGGTAGCAGAATACATCACTAAGGTCCACGCTATTTGCTCGCATTGTGGCAATTTGGCAGTACACAGCTATCGCCTCACCGCTGAGCAAGGTACCGTAGTGCTCGGTGAAAAGGATCGTTACGAACCGCGCTGCCGTACCTGCTATCAGATGGGGAATATCCTGGATTTGAAGTAGGGTGTGGTATTGGGTAGCTGGTACCCTGTACCCTGTACCTCAGATAAATTTGGTAATTACGAGTTCTGAGTGAGATAGTCTAGTAGTTGGGGGCGACACCCTGGAGGCCTCCGCGCGCAGTGCGAGTGGAATAGTCGTGAGTTCTGAATGAACGGTCAAGGGCGTCTTTGGTGGGGGGAATCTTTGAATAGTTTAATTTATTCGAACAGGCCATAGCTGATTATCAGTCACTTAGGCCGAATAATGGTTTAATTTATTCGAACAAATCTCGGTTTTATTCCCCTCCAGGTATCGGTGTTTACACTAGAGAGTGTAACCGAATAGTAGTAATTAGAATCGCCGCCTCAGACGAAGCGCGTACAAATGGAAGTAGCTGCTTGGCCTTCTTTCCATTCTATGAGTTGCAGGGCTGGCGGACTATCAATACTTACGAATTCATCGGCCAATGGATCAATAAAGAAGCTGGTCGGTGGGCAGCAGTAAACCTGTAAGTTTTTGGATTGCAATTGCTGTCCGAAATGGTAATGGCCACAGAGTACGACGATGGGGCGTCCATCGGCCTGTAGTAGCTCTATCAATGGTTGATGATTTTTTAGGGGGTAGCGGCTGTCCATAAACCGAGCGCCCATTGGGCAAGGGGGATGGTGAATAGCCAGCATGGGTTTGGAGCTATTGGCCAGCGCTGCGGTGAGCCACTCTAATTGCTCTACTTCTAGTTCTCCTTTGCTGCTGTCCAGGACCAAGAGTTGTCGATCACCCACGATCTTTTGGTAGTAGATAGGCGCATCGGGCGCTCCGGGGAAATCGAAGGTAGAACGCAGCATCTTCCGGCTATCGTGGTTACCCGCCAGTAAAGCGTAGGGGATAGCAAGTTCTTCGAGCTGGGGGCGTAATTTTTGGTAGGTAGATTGCTTCGGTAGCTCGGCACAAAAATCACCGCTGAGTAATAATAGATCGGGAGCTAGCTGCCGAGCTGCTGCCAGGGCTTTGGCCCAACGGTACTCATTATCTAAGCCTTGGAAAGAACTTCCATCAGCTCGAAGGTGGGGGTCAGTAATTTGTACAAGGCGCATAGGGATAGACTGAAAGCTCTGGTTGGCGTAAATAAAGCAGCGGCCCAGGGAGAGAAAGCTCTAAATAATAACAACTGCTGCTGTGAATTTAGTGTTTTATTGCTATGCCAGCTAATCCTACTTCCAATCCGGTCATTTTGTTTGATGGTCATTGCAATCTCTGCAATGGGTGGGTGCAATGGGTGCTGAAGCGGGACCGAAAGGGACAATACCGCTTTGCCAGTCTGCAATCTGAATTTGGCCAACGACTAATGCGAAGCCACAACCGTGAATCGAAGGCCCTGGAGTCCGTTGTACTGCTTAGCCCTAGTGGTGAGCTCTTTACCCACAGTACTGCCGCTTTGAAAATTGCAGAAGGAATGGGAGGAATTTATCGTCTGGCCCGTATTCTGCGAGTTTTCCCACGAGGACTTCGTGACTTGGTCTATAATTGGATCGCTCGTAATCGTTATCGCTGGTTTGGCCGTTCAGAGAGCTGTTGGTTACCCCGCCCGGAATGGCAGGATCGATTTGTGAACAATTAGGAGCTCAGCTAAGGCGTTACCATCTGGACAACCGTGCGTGATGGTAATTACCGTCGCGCACGAGCATTTTATCCCTATTTTTGCCGGCCAATTTTGTACTACATGCGCCAGATTACGCTCGCTTTTTGTCTTTTGACCTTTGCATTGAACCTCCAGGCTCAAACTGAAATTGGCCTGGTGGCCCACTATCCCTTCGATGGCAATTTTGCAGATCAGACGGGTGATAGTTCTAATGGGGGCGTCCCGAGCGGCCTACCAGAATTTGGCTGTGGGGTAGAAGGTCAGGCCTTGCAATTGTTTGCCGGCAACGACTTTATTCGCATTCCTGGAGCACTGTCGAATAACGTCAACCGAGAATTCGATACTGAAGATTTTTCGTTGAGCTTTTACTTCAAGTCCGTTGGCTTCAACGGTACACAGTACCTGATCAGTAAGCGAGACACGGTTTGTACCTTCCAAAATCTGTTTTATATCCGCCTCCAGCCCCTTCAACAATTGCTGACCGTCTATCTGCGTGAGGGTAATCAGGAAGTGCGTATCGACTATCGTATCGACAATACTTATTGCTGGCAGCAAGTCACCGTAGTACGGGATAACCGTCGGGTGCGTTTGTACGTGAATGGCGAACGAGTAGGGGAGCAAGGCACTTCCTCACGGGTGGATATTTTTAACTCTGGCGAATTACTGATCGGCTCCAGTACCTGCCTGGGACCTGCAGAAACGGCTTTCGACGGACTAATTGATGAGGTGCGTATCTACAATCGCGC
>JBCCDS010000078.1:0-23313 GCA_039030655.1 Bacteroidota bacterium
CAAGTCTAAATTCGATAACAAGTACGGTTGTAAAGAAAGTGCCGTAGACGCTATCCGCCGTGCTACCGACGTAATGATGGCAGGTAAAGTAGCTATTGTCGCTGGATATGGGGACGTGGGCAAAGGAACTGCTGCTTCTCTGCGTGGCGCCGGTTGCCGGATTATCGTCACTGAAATCGATCCTATTTGTGCACTACAGGCTGCCATGGACGGTTTTGAAGTAAAGCGGATGGATAACGCCATCCACCGTGCTGACATCATCGTAACGGCAACGGGTAACTTCAATATCTTGACTGAGCGCCACTTCCGCGCCATGAAGGACAAGGCCATCGTTTGTAACATCGGTCACTTCGATAATGAGATCGACATGGCCTGGTTAAACGGCACCTTCGGTGATACCAAGGACAACATCAAGCCGCAGGTCGATATGTACACCATCGACGGTAAGAACGTCATCATTTTGGCAGAAGGCCGTCTCGTAAACTTGGGCTGTGCAACTGGGCACCCCAGCTTCGTAATGTCCAACAGTTTTACCAACCAAACCCTGGCTCAGCTGGAACTCTGGCAAAATAGCGATAAGTACGAGAACAAGGTATACATGCTGCCTAAGCACCTCGACGAGCAGGTAGCCCGCCTACACCTTTCTAAGATTGGCGTAGAGCTAGAAGACTTGAGCGAAGAGCAAGCCGAGTACATCGGTGTAGAGGTCAATGGCCCATTCAAGCCGGAGTACTACCGTTACTAAATTCCTTTAAGGAGAGATAAGCTTTTTTGTTTTACTTCGCAGGTCCGACCTTAACTGCTAGAATGAATTGTCGAATCGACTCGCTGATTAGTCAGCGAGTCGATTTTTTGTAATGAAAAAAATAATTTAATATAATTTGTTTTATTTCGAATAAAGCTTAATATTTGGGCTGAGAAGGCCATCATAGTAAATTTTATCTACTATGGCACATCATAAAGCCTATCTATTTGACATAGAGGAACGCACAATTGCCGCTTATTGCAAAGCACTTGCCCATCCTGCACGGGCACGAATTCTTAGGTGTATAAAGGAAAATCGAATTGTTCCATTTGAGCAGATCACTAGAGAAGTACCCTTAGCGGTTGCTACAATCCAGGAACATCTTTTGCGCTTACAGCTGGTCCAGCTCATTGAAGTTATGGGGGATGGCAGCGGTAAGGTTATTGGATACAAATTGAACGAATTGGTCTACGAAGAAATGCAATTTGCTTTTGAAACCTTACTGTCAGAAGGAGGGGTGAATAGCTGATCTTTGGGTTTTTGGATATTTCCAAAAATCCAAAAAAAAGCACTTACCCCAACTGCGAAATCAACACCCCCGCAGCCACCGCCGATCCAATCACTCCAGCAATATTACTCGCCATCGCATACTGCAATAAGTGATTGCGCGGGTCGTGCTTCAATGCTATTTCATTAGCTACCCGTGAAGCCATCGGCACAGCGCTAAGCCCCGTGGCTCCAATGAGTGGATTGATTTTTTTCTTGACGAAATAGTTGTGCACCTTCACCGCCATAATGCCGCCCAGGATAGAAATAGCGAACGCTAGAAAACCACCCGCCACAATCAAGAGTGTATCTGCTTTCAAAAAAGTTTGGGCGGTCATCGTTGCTCCAACCGTTAGGCCGAGGAAGATGGTCGCCGTATTCATTATCGTCTCCGAAGCGGCTTGAAATAAACGGCTAGTACTCGATCCTACCTCCTTAATTAGGTTACCGAACAATAGCAAGCCCAACAAAGGAGTAGCACTGGGTACAATCAGACAAATTAGCAGAGTCAGTACGATAGGAAACATAATCTTCAGCAACCGCAGATTTTTAATCTCTCGCTTGCTAGGATAAAGGCGATCCTGTTCCTTCATATTGATCTGGAGTTCCTTCTTGCTCACCGTCCAGCTTACTACCAGGGGGATGATAACGGGAACTAAGGCCATATAACTATAGGCAGCTATCGCAATCGGACCCAAAAGATGAGGTGCCAGCTTAATACTAGTGTAGATAGCCGTCGGTCCGTCTGCGCCCCCGATAATTCCCAAAGCGCCAGCTTCTTGAGGAGTGAATCCAATGAAGATAGCACCAATTAAAACCGTGAATATTCCGATCTGGGCAGCAGCTCCAAAAAAGGCCAGTTTGAGATTGCGCAGCATCGGACCAAAATCCGTCATGGCTCCCACTCCTAAAAAAATCAAGGGAGGTAACAGTCCGCTTTTGATTAGGGCATAGTACAGCATATTCATAATGCCGTAATCAGCCGCAATTTTGGGCAAGGGTAGATTGGCGATTTCTGCATTGTCCGCAGCTGAAATTACGGCCATTTGACCGCCTGGGATATTCGCCAACAATAAGCCAAACCCGATAGGGACCAATAGTAAGGGCTCGTACTGCTTAAAGATGCCAAGATACAATACCACCACTGCCAGCAATAGCATGAGCAGACAGTAGGGATCCTCGGCAATGGCCGAGAAGGCCGTCATTTCGTACAAGTCTCGTAGTAAATCACCCATACTTCAAGCCCTAGCGTAATTGGATAATGACGGCGTCTTCTTCAATTTCTGAACCATGCTGAGCGATAATAGCAGACACCTCGCCCGCCTGATCTGCAACGATGGCATTAATCACCTTCATCGATTCGATATAGGCGACGGTATCGCCGACGGCTACCTTGTCGCCAATTTTAATGGCTACCTCCTGGCTGTCCTTGGTCAAGAGAAACTTACCTTCCAGCGGGGCTAAAATAGGTGTGCTGCCAGTAGCTAAAGTCTGCTGTTCTTCACTAATTGATTGACCATCGGTAGTGCTTACGGTAGCTGCGGATTCGGCCTGCTCCTCGCCATAGGCCACCGATACTCTGTAGGCTTTCCCATCCACTTTGATGGTCATTTCTCGCGGACCTTGCTTAGCTACTAAAGGGCGCGTACTAGTCGACGCAGGCTGTGCACTGGTACTTACTGTTCCTTTTCGCTGGGCCAGATCTTCTTCAAAACGAGCTTTGGCTTTGCCAGATTTAAAATCTTCGTACTGCGGCGGGTGCATCGCATACTCCAGTAGTTCTTCTTCATCCTCTCCCAATTTCCAGGAGTTTTCGGCCATTTTCTGGCGGAAATTCTCCAGCTCGTTGGGATAAAGATCCTGGGGACTACCTGTATAAAATTCACGGTTTTGAGAAATGGCCAGATCCATAATCTCCTCCCCCAAGTCACCCAGCAATTTGCCCGAGCGGCCCAGTAGCATCCCCCAGGTGTTTTCGTCAATCATACTCCAACGGGGCTTTCCTTTGATCTGTTGGATCGCATTCATCAGAGAAACATTCTTGACGTACTGACTGTAGGGCGTCACTAGCGGTGGGTAGCCCAAGCGAGGCCAGGCATATTCTACTTCTTCAAAAAGTCGGAGCAGTAAGTCTTCTTGACCAATTTCATCCCGCCCTTGTTTTCTAAGCCACTTATTGACACTGGCTAGGTTGTTTTCCAGGTCCGCCATCAAACTGCCCATCATACCGCCTGGTAAACCAGGACCGATCAACAAACTGTTCATCTTGCGATTGACGGGATTGATGTAGTAACCCAGGAAGTCATCTATAAACTCTTGGGTAAGGCTCCGCACAGCCATGTAAGCGTCCGTGTTGATATCGGGTAGACTAAAGCCAGCGTCTTTTAGCATGGCGTGAATCGTCAATAAATCGGCATGACCAGTTCCCCAGCTGAGCGGATCCATCCCAACGTCGATGATGTCGGCGCCAGCACGAGCAGCCTCCAGTGAAGATGCTACCGAAAAACCAGGGGTAGAATGGCCATGATACTGCACCAGTATATTGGGATGCCGATCCTTAATGCCCTTGACGATCCTGCCGATCGATACCGGACGGCCAATGCCCGCCATATCCTTGATACAGATCTCTTCTGCCCCCAAATCCAGGTACTGATCGGCCAGGCCGATGTAATAATTAACCGTATGAACCGGGGAGTGCGTGATTGATAAAGCCGCCTGAGCTACCATGCCACCCTCCTTGGCGTACTGAAAGGACAGCGCCAGATTTTGGGGATTATTCAGCCCATCGAAAGAACGGGCAATGTCCGTTCCCTGCTTCTTTTTGACCTTAAACATGAGCTGTCGTACGTCAGCTCCTACGGGGCTCATCCGGATGCCATTAAGACCTCTTTCCAGCATTTGGGTTTGAATACCGGCATTATTGAAAGCCTTGGTCCAGCCTCGAACAGCATGGTTGGGATTCTCGCCGTAGAGCAGGCAAATCTGTTCAAAACCACCTCCGTTGGTCTCTACCCTGGCGAAACACCCCATCTCAATGATCGGAACGGCAACCCGCTCTAGTTGATCCAATCGCGGCATGTATTTTCCTGAGGACTGCCACATGTCCCGGTACATCAGGGCTAGCTTGATTTCTTGGCTCATAAATTCAGATCATCGTCTTGGGGAAGTGATTCAATAGCTATAATCGTGCCTTGGCCAGCAGTAGCTACCTCTACTGCCGCAGTAATTACCGCTACGGTTTCCTCTGCCACTCTTGGAGAAGGCGAAGCCTTAGTTCTAGGCGGGTTATTATCCAGTCTGTTTAGGAGATAAATTAAGGTTCTGCCCAGAATCACAACTAACCCCAGCACCAAAAAAACGGTGAGCATCCCCGATAAGAGCAGTACGAGTGCTTGGTCTAACAAAGTGGTGGTGTTGCTATTGGTTAAGGCAAAAGGAAAAAAGGCTACAAGCTGAACAAAATTAGCAAAATATGGCAGCTGGACTAATTCAGTTTTTTTGTTGGTACTTCCGCAGGTCGAAACGTTCCTCGAAGGTTTCGACCTGCGGAAGTACCAAAGAAAATGGCCGAGCTGTACTTCCATTGAGCATTAGACCTGAGCCCCTCTACATTTTCGTATGTTTAGGTTCTTGATCGCAAAGCTGTCTGCGCCATGAATTTCACCGCTGTTTATATTTCCATTTACTGCTTTTTTTTATTGAACCTGCCGCTTCTCGCACAAGAGACCGCCGACCCCAGTTTACTCACCCTTGATCGTATTTACTCCGGCGAATTTCGACAAGAATACGAACAGCAAATTCAATGGGTCAATGACGGGGAGGGCTTTGTAACTATCGAGCGATCAGAAAGTATGGCTCCGGCAAGGGACTTAGTCTACTATCGTAGTAGCGACCTGGGAAAATCTATTTTCGTATCCGCCGAGGCACTCTCCACTGAAAACGGACCATTGTCTATTGAGAGCTTTAGCCTGTCGCCGGATCGGTCTAAGGTGCTGATTTTTACCAATTCCAGCCGGGTGTGGCGCTCGAATACCAAAGGGGACTTTTGGATCTATGATTTAAGCAGCCAGCGCTTACAACAGTTAGGTGTGGATTTTCCGACGTCCTCGCTGATGTTTGCCAAGTTTTCCCAGGATAATCGTTTCGTTTGCTACGTCCACCAGTTCAATATTTACCAGGAAGATTTTCGCTCTGGTGAAATCCGTCAATTGACCACAGATGGTGACGGCGGTATCATCAATGGTACCTTCGATTGGGTGTATGAAGAAGAATTTGGCAAACGCGATGGATTCAGCATTAGTCCCGACGATGAGCATATTGCTTTCTGGCGGCTGGATGCAACGGACACTGGGGTGTTCTACATGATTAACAATACCGATTCTATATATTCTCAACCCGTCCCTGTTCAGTACCCCAAGGTGGGTGAGCTGCCTTCGGCTGCCAAAATTGGACTAATTGATTTGGCCGGTGGTAGTATTAAGTGGGTGCCTTTACCTGGTGGGGAGCGAGATAACTATATACCGGCCATGCAGTGGGTCAATGAAGATCTGTTGCTGATTCAGCAGATGAATCGCCACCAAAATCAACTCTTGGTCTGGGGGTATGTCCCTTCTACGGGGGAGCTAAACCAGCTTTATTCCGAGCAGGAGGATACCTGGGTGGATCTGGCTTATCCCGATGTGTCGGCCAATGGCTGGGGAAATAATGACCTGCCGATTATTGATGAGGGGACTGCTTTCTTGCGCCTGACAGAAAACGATGGCTGGCGGCACCTTTATCGGGTGAATTTGTCAAGTGGCAAGCAGGACTTACTGAGCCCAGGTGATTATGATGTAGCCTCTTTACGCCCAGCTACTACCGAAGGCGTATATGTGATGGCTTCCCCTGATAACAGCACGCAGCGCTATCTCTATCAACTAGCATATACTGGGCAGGCCCAACCCCAAAAAATCACGCCAGAAGAGTTTAGTGGCCTGAATAACTATAATATTTCCCCCAATGGGCAATACGCCATTCATACCCATCAGAGCGTCGATGAAGTACGGACGGTCCGCTTCATTCGGTTGCCAGAGCACGAGGTGATCAAGACTTTAGTCTACAACGTTGATTACCGCCAACAACTGGCCGGACTGCAACTACCCGAAACTCGCTTTAGCCAGGTAACTACCGAGGAAGGGATTGAAATTGATGTTCGCATGACCTTGCCTCCTGGTTTTGACTCCGAACAACTATACCCCGTGCTGTTTCACGTCTACGGTGAGCCCTGGGGCGCCGTAGCTATTGATCGCCAAATTGGTCTGTGGGATATTTTTATGGCTCAACAGGGCTACGTCATCATTGACATGGACAATCGGGGAACCCCCTGCTTGAAAGGAAGCGAATGGCGCAAAAGTATCTATCGTCAGATCGGACGGATCAACGTGCGCGATCAGGCTCTGGCCACTCAAGAAATTCTAAAATTGGACTATCTAGACGCTAACCGTACTGCCGTCTGGGGCTGGAGTGGGGGAGGCTCCATGACTTTAAATCTTCTGTTTCAATATCCAGAGGTTTACGGTACTGGTATCGCGGTGGCGCCGGTTTCCAATCAGTTGATTTATGACAATATCTATCAGGAACGCTACATGGGCTTACCGCAAGAAAACCGGGAAGACTTCATAGCGGGCTCTCCGGTAACCCACGCCAAAAACCTGGAAGGCAACCTACTGCTTATTCATGGGACGGCCGACGATAACGTCCACTATCAAAGTGCAGAGCTACTAATCAACGAACTGATCCGCCATAATAAGCAGTTTGATATGATGGCCTATCCCAATCGTTCGCACGGTATTTACGAAGGAGAGAATACGCGCCGGCATTTGTATACTTTAATGACTAATTATTTGCTGGAGCATACATCGGTGGAGTAAAACTAAACTTCATCGGGATGCTCGAGCTCCGACTGTACCCTCGTTGTAGTCCTTAGTTCAATGAGATGTTCCCTTTAAAGTTAACGTTTAAATAAAAATGTAATCAGTTGATTTTTTCTAAGGTCTGGTCAAAGGTCAGGCCTTTACTTACTCTATAAGGCTGACTTAGCATATTTCCTTGTTGGTCTACTAACTCGATTTCTCCTTCCTGCCAAACTCTTTTCCAGTCAATTCTTAATATGATTTCTGAGTAAGGCATGATCTCTATTTCAAGTTCTTCGGAAAAAAGCCGTGATTCAACGGAAGACAAGCTATAACGTTCTTCTAGTTGCTGGTCTATACTAGTTTTGAGTGAAAACAATTGAGGAGCTAATCCTAGTTGTTTTCCTTTTTTGTGTATGTCGGTTGTTGAATAGTTGATGGATTTTTTCCATTCTCGGGTAATCGTTAATCTACGTCGAACGAGGCCATTACCTCTTGAATTATCAATTCTTCTGGTTTCCTGACCATCGGGTTCGTAGACAATGGAAGTTTCTCGAAATTTAAGGATCCGAAAATTAGGCGAAGTACGCTTGGTGGTGTTTTTGGGACTTGGCTTAATATACGGTTTAGAGGTTTTGTCCTGGCTGGTTTCTTTTATTAACCAGGGAGACATTAATCCTCCAGCAAAGCTTAGAATAAACACGATAGGCCCACGTAATCCGAGAATCCAGATTAGAAGAGCTAGGAGTAAGCCGAAAATTCCGCCTGTTAGCAAATCTCGCTGTAGACTTTTCTGGGAATTACCTACACTCCTACTGATGAAGGCACCTACTACTCCGGGCAAAAACCCAAAAATCAGGAAAGTAACTAAGTCCATATTTTAGGTGAGACCATCGTTTAGTTTATGAATTGTGCTAACCTACGTATTTTCAGCTTATTCATATTCCGTTTTTTACTTAGATTGATTCCACACACCACATTGTGACTATACTTTCCTAACACCTACCTTGCTACCAGCTACCGATCCTTTAGGGGCATAACAAATAGCTAGCTGCCTGCCCATCTAGAACCTACTCCCTAACCAAAATCCCCGTCTCTAGCTGCTGTCCATCAACACTCAAGCGGTAGAAGTATATTCCCGGAGCTAGCCGAGGAAGTGATAAGGTAAGTGGATGTCTTCTGATGAGTTCTCGCTCCAACACTTCTCGTCCTAGCGCATCCGTCAATACCAGCTGAGCGCTAGGTGTAAATGTGCCTTCCAATTCGAAAGTCAAATAATGCCGAAATGGATTTGGAGAAATCTTGAGCTGGGTGGATTGTTCATCCAGGTTGTTTACAGAAGATGGTGTGCAGCTACCAATCATGTTTTGGTCCATCCATTCCAATCGATCGCTAAGCCAGTCTTTTAGGAAATCGACTTCTTCTGCGTAGGTGTTGCCGATAAAGCTATTGGGCCAGACGTAGGTCCCCAAAACTGGCCAGCGGTTAAAATTTCTCGCTTGTGCTTCGTTCAGTAATGCTGCCTGATCATCGATAAATTGGAGGAGACTATCCGTGTGCAAGCCGGCTTGGCGCAAGTTCTGCCAGCGACAGTTGATTTGGTCTTGAATGGCTGGATCTTCGGATAAGTCGATAATCCAAAAGGGACGAAGTATGCCTGAATTGGCCCAAACGTAAGACCAACCTTCAGGTCCCGGATCTTCCCCATAGTCGAAGTTGGCATAGGCAAGGTTTAAATCCCAGAGCGGGCCAAAGTGGATTTTGCCTCCATTGCTATCCTTTCTTTTGTAGAGATAAAAACTGAGCCGGTAATTGTCAATATGTTTGAAGATTTCAGTGGCAATCCAATAATCTATCCAGGAAGGGATATCTAAGTATTGCTCGTAAATGGCTGCAGATGGGATGATGTCCATTGCAGTTTCAAAAGAAGTAAAGTGATCACTGATGTAATCCTTTTGTATCTGGACCAACTCGTCAAAGTCCGGGTCCTGAAACTTGTAAAAAACGCCTTCGGTAAAGGGGGAATACCAGCCACTCTCGGGTCCTTGTTCATCTCGGTCAATGCTGAAAATATAGCCACCGGTTAACTCATCTCCCTCGATATCCTCCTCTCTTAGGTTGGCAATATCAACGCGATTATCGTCACGCTTAATTTTCTCGGTCAACACGTATACTCCCTGGTACTGATCGTTGATGAATAACTCACACCAGCGTGTGCGTGGCGTGTAACGGTCCATTTGATTGCCGATATGATAGGATAAGACATTGCGCATTAGGCTCTTGTCACTATATGGTCCGTGGAGTACCCAGTCATTTTCCTGGGGTAAACCTAGTAAAGGGACATTATTGTTGTCACCATCCGCATCGCGGGTTTCCATACTATAGCCTTTTTTTGCGAAAAACAGAGAGGAGGAGCCACGCAACTCGATACCAATATGCCCGTTGTAGCCATTAGGGGGATCTGTCAATAGATTAGGGTTACCGAGACCATTATCAACAATGCCCAGTAAAGCGTCAATTTTCGGCTCATCTGGAATATTTTCTCCATTTGTATTGATGAGTAGAAGGGGCAAATTGGAGGAAGTGAAAGGCGGGATAAACCAGTAGGGAAGTGCTTGGTAATTGTTGGAAGCATCAGCAAGACCAAAAAGTAAATAAAACAAGGCCGAGAAATCGGAAGAACCCTCGCCCACATTGTGTACCTGGATAGCCAGGGTATTGGTACCGTCTTGCAGTAATTCATCTATTTCAGCGCTGGACAATTGGTACATCTCCGGCTGCCCTCCCTGGTACAACAAGGCTTCCCGGTCGGTAACTGAAGTCGCATCATAAGCCGGTACTACACCGGGAGTGCCAATATTTGCGCGCGCTATCTCGACGCCATTGAGATAGGCTACAAAAGCGTCGTCGTAATCTGCGTAAAGGCTTACGGCCGCTAATTGTGATTTGTCAACAACGGTAAATTCCTTGCGGAGATAGAGGGAAAGGGTAGGGGCAATGACTGTATTGTCATCTCCATCACCGTAGCCAAATCCACCTTCTCCCAGTAACCAGCCACCATCTTCAAATTCCGGCTGCTGCCAATTGTCGGGCAGGTCATTTCCTCCAGGACGGTAATGCCAGAGTTCCTCCGCTAGTATTGCTGCTTCCCAATGGTCGATAGCTTGCCCAGACAAGGGGAGTGAGTAAATGAGGAACAATATTACTTTAGCCGCTTTCATGTAGTCAGGTTTCCGCTAAAGATAGCTTAGGGCTATGGCTTTAAAGATTTACAAAAAGACTGCCTTGGTGTACTCCATAGCCTCTTTTCAACTATTTCCTACCCGACTATCTACTAATTTTACTACCCAACTACCCAACTACCCAACTACCCAACTACCCAACTAATAATGCTTTCCCTCTTCCTTTTTTCTCTTGGCTTCAACCTGTTGCTTTTTTTAGTGGCTTACTTGCTACGTACGGATAAGCTGACGGATATCGCCTATTCTCTTACTTTCATTTTGCTGGTGATCTACTCCTACTATGCTTCGGAGCAGTCTGAGGTGGATTTGATCTTTACCATTGCCGTTGGGGCATGGGGCCTGCGTCTGGGAGGCTTTTTACTCTATCGTATTCTTCGGATCGGCCGTGACCAGCGCTTTGACAACATCCGGGAAAATTTCGTGTCCTTTTTGGGCTTTTGGCTCATGCAGGGCATTACCTGCTTCATCGTCTTGCTACCCGTTCTGTTGGTGCACCAATCCACGGAGAAAAGCGGAGGCTTTCTCTTCGGTTTTGGTCTGGGATTAGCCTTTACGGGCTGGCTGTTTGAAGCCATTGCCGACTATCAAAAATTTACCTTCAAGCAGGCCAATCCAGATACTTTCATGAACAAAGGCGTTTGGGCCAATATCCAACACGCTAATTACACGGGGGAGTTATTCTTCTGGTGGGCACTGTTTATGGCTAGTATGCCTTACGTCCATTGGTACGTCGCCATTCTCGGGCCCATCTGGATTAGCTTCATCATTGTTCGTTTCAGCGGGATCTCCATCCTCCAACAAAAGTGGGAAGAGAAATACGGGGAAGATCCGGAGTTTAGGGCCTGGAAGGAGCGTAGTTGGAAACTAGTGCCCTATGTGTATTGAGAGGTAGGTAATCTCCCTTTAGATTCAATTGAACTTGTCGTCTAACTTCTTTTTTAACTCATCTGTGAGTCCTTTGGCTTTTGCCATATTGATAAGATTTGCATCAGGGTGAGTTGTTTGATAATCGTCAATAGCAGAAATGAGTAAATCTACAGCTTCTTGAAATCTCTCTTCATTTAGGTCTGAAGTTTTTAAATTTTCAATTTCTGCAATAGAGTATTCTGAAAGAGAAGTTATGAATGAAGCGCATATTCTTGAAAGATGAAGTTTGAAATTTGATATTTTTCTCTTTTTATTCGAGTCCTGTATTTGTCCCCAGTACTCTGAGGTTTTCTTGTATAATAAACAACAATTAAGATATGCTTGGAAATTTACTTCAGGGTTGAAAATTCTAGAATAATTTGAGTCATCTTTTATGAGGGTTGTTGGTTTCGATCTTGCTGAATATGGGTTTCTGTAAATAATGGATTCAATAACCTGAGCGGTCGTTTGAATGCTGAAAATTCTGTTTGCAGGTTTTCCATGATTTTTATAGTAATTCTTTCTTCTGTCGTAAAAGTATCCTGACGTCAGGTAGAAAAGTTCTAGCTCACGTTGTATGTCGTCCGTAGCTCTAAGAAGTGCTGGAGATACAGGATTTTGGCTATTAGTTGAGGCAATTATTCTATCTATAGTTTCTTTGTCGTCGTTTATTATTACTTTGACTAAAACAGATCGTGTATCGTCGATACTGTGAGCTAAGTGGTTGAAAATAGAGTAAGAGGTTTGAAGTCCGTTTACAATTTGTACACCGTCAATAGAGAGTGTTTTTCCGATTTGTGTTGGATTTGTTGCAATAATTGTAATTCCATTGTTTAACCACCAGAAATCCTTGTTGTCAATGTTATTTATAGTATTTTTTATTTTTTTATTTACATCTACTTGGCCTTGAAAATGGCGGATATTACTTTCGAATAAATCGTCTCTAATTGATCCATCTTCATCTGTTAAGAACAGCTTGTAATCTTTCAGGTTTACGGTTCCGACGTACCCTATACCGTACTCAGAATAGCTAGTTGATAATGGGTTCTCTTTAAATGATATTGATAGTCTTTGGTTTTTATGGGTTTGATATAGTCTAAGTAGCTCTTGACTGCTGAAGTTTGAATAGGTGACAATTGATCCGACAAAATTACTTTCAGTTATAGTCTTTAGCTGTATTATTTTGTCGCTAAAAGTGCCGTTAATTTCTATTTTTTCTGAAATGCAGCAATAATTGAAACTAATAGTAAGTTTTCCTCCACTAATTTAACAGCGTTTCCAGGCCTCCCTGGAGATTAATCCCTTTTCAACTATATCTGGATTAAATCTGACAAGTAATGCGTCTTCACTTTTTTCAAGGTTGAAGAGCTCAGGAATCGTTGTAATTAATTTGTCAAGTGACAACTCCTTAAATGAATTCTCTCTTTTGCACTGAGATATAATAATTCTCACGCTTGTTTTGTTAGAAAATTTAATTTCATCTAAATCTTCAAGGGCAATAATGTTTGCATCATCAACAAGTACAATTATCGAATCAATGCCACCATCATTTCCTCCATCAACAATGGAGTTTTCAATGTCCTCGAAAGATAATTCAATTTGCTTGGTTGTCTGGGTCAGGCTAAATAATTCGAAAATTTGGCTATCAGACTTAGCTAATTCATTTGCTTCTTTAAATTGTTCAATGCAGCCATTTAAAATTATCTGATTATTGCTCATTTGTTATTCAATTTTGAAATTTAAATCATGAAGGAAGAGCAGGGCGAGCCTGTCGGGCAGGATCTGATCATTTGTTTGCCTCTACCTCTTGCACCTCCTTCCCTTTATACTTCTTCCGCATCGCAGCAGCGACGAAGGATACAAATAGCGGATGAGGATTTTCCACGGTACTCTTTAATTCAGGATGAAACTGTACGCCCACGAAGTAAGGGTGATCGTCCAATTCGATGATTTCCACCAGATTGGTATCGGGGTTAGTACCCGTGAAACGCAGACCGGCCTCGGCCAACGGCAGGCGGTAGTCATTGTTAAATTCGTAGCGGTGGCGGTGGCGCTCCGAGATGACTTTGCGTCGGTAGGCTTTACGAGCATGGGAGCCGTCTTGCGTGACACAATCATAAGCTCCCAGACGCATGGTGCCGCCTTTGCGGTTGATGGATTTTTGGTCCTCCATCAGGTCGATGACGGGGTCCTTAGAATTGGGATCCACCTCGGTAGAAGATGCTTTGGTAAGTTCTGCCTGGTGCCGGGCATATTCCACGACGGCACACTGCATACCCAGACAAATGCCGAAGAAAGGTATGCCTTGCTCACGCACGTAGCGGATTGCTCTGATTTTACCCTCTATGCCACGTTCGCCGAAGCCAGGGGCTACTAAAATGCCGTCATGGTCGGCCAGTAAGCGTTCTACTTCTGCTTGTGACCCCTCCAACTGCTCAGAGTGGATGGGGTTGACCTTGACCTTACACTCATTAACGGCACCGGCGTGAATGAAAGCTTCGTAGATCGATTTATAGGCATCCTGCAACTCATTGTACTTGCCTACCAAGCCGATTTTTACCTCTCTGAGGGGATTTTTTAGTTTGCCTAAGAATGTTTTCCACTTCCGCAGGTCCGGCTCTTGCCGATCTTGTAACCGCAGTTTGGAAATGACGGTAGTATCGAGATTTTCCTTCAGCATCAATAATGGTACATCATAGATGGTCTCCGCATCCTTGGCTTCGATGATGCAGCTGCGCTCTACATTGCAGAAAAGGGCTAGTTTACGACGCAGACTTTCATCCAGGTCGTGCTCCGTCCGGCAGACTAAAATGTCAGGTTGAATACCGGTTTGTAGTAGTTCTTTGACGGAGTGTTGCGTTGGCTTAGTTTTGAGCTCTTTAGCTGCGGCTAGGTAGGGAATCAAGGTCAGATGTACTACAATACAGTTGTCGCGACCCAGATCCCAACGTAATTGGCGCAAGCTTTCCAGGTAGGGAAGTGACTCAATATCGCCTACGGTTCCGCCCAGCTCAGTGATGACAATGTCGTAATCCCCCGAATTGCCCAGCAGCTGCATGCGCCGCTTAATCTCGTCGGTTACGTGGGGGATGACCTGCACGGTTTTACCCAGATAGTCGCCCCGGCGCTCTTTCTCGATGACCGTCTGGTAGATTTTACCGGTAGTTACATTATTCGACTGCGAGGTGGGCAGGTTCAGGAAACGCTCATAATGGCCCAGGTCAAGATCTGTTTCAGCTCCATCATCAGTCACATAACATTCCCCGTGCTCATAAGGGTTGAGCGTGCCGGGATCAACATTGATGTATGGATCAAACTTTTGAATGGTCACGGAAAAGCCGCGTGCTTGTAGCAGTTTGGCCAAAGAAGCCGAAATAATACCTTTTCCGAGGGAAGAAGTTACCCCGCCCGTAACGAATATGTACTTGGTCATATTAAATAATTACGGGATACAAAGGTAAGCAATGTTCTCTAGTCTTTTCAGTCTCAGTGGAAAACTGTGGAGAAACTATCTGAACCTGTCTTATGTTAACTCTATGTAAATTAATCCTTAACTTAGCGTAAATTCAATTATCGCCTATTCGATCAGATCGTCCATTTTTTTGCCCAAAAACCGATGACCATGAACATGAAAATCTCTTCTTTTCTTCAACGATTTCGCACCGCTTTGTGTGCTTGGCTCAGCGGTTTTGCTACACTATTCTTATTTGTCTCTTCCCTAACGGCCCAGGAAGAAGTCGCTTTCCTGAGTACCAATTCTACGAGCAGTGACTATCTAACTGCCGAAGAGACGACTACCTTGAGTCTTCCTTTCGAGTTGGTGTCTAACCTCATGTGGTTTGAAGCCGAAATAGATGGGCAGTCCGGCAATTTCATCCTTGATACCGGAGTACCTACGCTGGTTCTTCACCAGGAAGTCTCACCCATTAATAGTCAAACGATGGGCTATGGTGCAAGTGGTCAGGAAACCCCCTTGAGTGAAGGGGCGATCAGTTCCTTCCAGCTGGCGGGGGTAGAGCTAGGCGAACAGCGCTCGCTCGGTTTGGACCTCAGCGGCTTATCCCATCGGTCGGAAAGAAATTTAATGGGCATCATGGGCCACGAACAGCTCCGCGACTACGAATTGCTAATTGACTACGAAGCCGGTACTTTTTACCTGCTTCCTGCTCGCAAGAACGACCTGCACGAACAAACTAGTCCTGCATTTAGTCTGCCTTTTTCCTACTTAGAGCATCTGCCGATTGTGCGCTTAAAGCAAGCTGATCAATCGCTTTATTTTGCTATTGATACCGGTGCTGGTTCTAATTTGATAGATCCCGAAGTCTTTACGGAAGGTGTTAGGGCCGCCCCCACCGGTTCCCATACGATCGTTCGTGGTTTGGACGGGGGGCAACTGGAGCAAGCGAATTATGAACTAAGCGGACTACACCATCGCCAACAGCAGTTTCCTGACCAAGATTTTGTGAGCGTACCCCTGCGGCAGCTGGCCCAAGAAGGGCAGCGTATTGATGGTATCCTGGGACAGCCTTTTCTACAGCAATATCGGATCAGTATAGATTTTAAGCGGCAAAAAATCCATTTCTGGGACTAATGTCGTAGATAGATAGTGTGGGCCTTGTCGGACTGCGACAACCTCACTTCACAATTTTTTCCGTCCTTTACGCTAGCTTTGAAGCAGCCAACCGCCATATTACTATTCAGCCGCACGGCAACTGCAGAGGCAGAACAAGGGCTTAACCTGAAGGGATTGGATGCCCAATTAGTGGCGAATAAGCTCATCCGTAAGGCGGAGAAACTTGCCCGGCAAAGTGGCTTGCCCTTGTTTCGATCCGACGAGCAAAGTCAGTTATCTTCCTCTTTCGGTGAAAATCTGAGTACTGCCATTAGCCAAGTTTTTGCGGCTGGTTTTAGCCAGGTCCTGGTTATGGGCAACGACTGCCCCCAGCTGCGACTGTCCGACCTGCGGAAGTGCGAACAAAAATTATCTGCTGGACAAACGGTTTTAGGCCCGGATTTCAGAGGCGGAGCCTATCTATTGGGTTTACGCCGTGAAGACTTTGATCACGAGCGCTTTGCGGCCTTATCCTGGCAATCAGCCAGCCTCTGGTCAGATTTACAGGCGCTTTTCCCCGCAGCTTACCAGTTACGGCGCTTACGTGATGTAAATAAGGGAGAAGACCTCCTGGCCCTGCTTATTTTTTTGCGGGCCGACCGATACTTTGCGGTTATAGCACAGCTCTTAGCTGCGATTAAATGGCCTCCTAGGGAAGAAGTCCTCCCCCCAGCACTTGCCTATCGTGCTGCTACCGCTTTGCGCGGTCCCCCTGTATTGGCATAAGCCCCGCTTTACACGGGTAGTCCTTCCGCAATCTGGAATTCAGATTGATCATTCCATCGGTTCTGGGGTATTGATGGCCCCGTTTCTATCATTTTAGCCAGTAATCTGCTGGCCAGCTTCCATTTTTTATGCATCAATGTTTACGCTATAGCCTCTGGCTGTTGCTGGGCCTTTTGCCTTTTTTCTTGTCTGCCCAACGAACGATCACTGGGACAATTACGGATACCGACAATGAGCCATTGATCGGAGCTAGCGTTCTGATTAAGGGTAGTACTCGAGGAACGGTAACTGACTTGGATGGGCGTTATCGTCTTGAAATTCGCGAAGACGATAAACGGCTGATCTTCAGCTATACCGGATTTACCCCACTTGAAAGAAAGATCGGAGAAGAACAAGAGCAGGAAGTTGTTCAATTAGAAAGCAGAACGGATGATTATGGTATTGTCGTCACTGCTCTTGGCATCAATCGTACGAGCAATGAGCTCGGCTACGCTACTCAGCGCCTTGACTCCCGGGAATTAACCGACGTGCCCAGTGTCAACTTCCTCGACAACCTCAGCGCCCAACTGGCGGGAGTAACGGTGACTGCTGGAGCTACTGGCGTAGGCTCATCCAGTCAAATTACCATCCGTGGCGCTGCGAGTTTCACTAATAATAACCCACTTTTCGTCGTCGACGGTATCCCGGTCAACAACAGCAGCGTCATCAATCTGACCAATGAGCAGGCCGCTGGATTCCAGGAGGTCGACTTTGGCAACGGCGCTATGGATATTAACCCCAACGATGTGGAACTGGTGACCGTACTCCGTGGTCCTGCAGCGGCGGCGCTTTATGGTACACGTGCTGCCAATGGGGCCATCGTGATCACTACTAAAGATGGATCTGCCTATCAAGAAGGAGTCGGTATTAGCTTCAATTCGACCACTTATATCGATCGCCCCTTCCAGCTGCCCCGTTACCAAAACACCTTCGGTCAGGGAAATGCCGGCCAGTTTGAATTCGTCGATGGCCTCGGTGGCGGTACTAACGATAACATCACCTACAGCTACGGCCCACGTCTGGATCCCAATACCTTGATTGCCCAGTACGATAGTCCGGTGACGCTTCCCGACGGCAGGGTAGTACGGGGTGGAGACGTGGCGGTACACGGCGGTCAACCGATTACACCAACGCCCTTCATCGCCCGGCCTGATAATGTGCGTAATTTTTACGAGACGGGCCTGACGAGCATCAACAACATTGCCTTTGATAATCGGCTGCAAAATGGACAGGGTAGCTACCGATTATCTTTCACTGACCTGCGCTCCGACTCCTACATTCCCGGCGTCAATTTCAAGCGAAAGACCGTAGCAGCCAGACTGAATCTGCAGCCCACGGAACGCTTGCAGGTTCGCCTGGGCATGAACTACATCAACAGCAATAGTGACAACCGCCCAGCTAGTGGCTACGGCTCCGAAAACATCAACTACGACCTGACTGCCTGGTTGGGGCGACAGACCGACCTGAACCCCTTACGCGATTACTGGCAACCCGGTCTGGAAGGCGTACAGCAGTACAGCTTCAACTATACCTTCTTCGACAATCCTTACTTCATCTTACTGGAGAACCGTAATAGCTTTAACCGCGATCGCGTCTTTGGCTACCTCTCGGCCAGTTACGAGATTGCCCCTCGCTTGTCGGCAACCATCCGCAGTGGAATGGACTACAGTAACGAACAACGACAATTTCGGCGGGCCTTCAGTACCAATCGTTTTCGCAATGGCGGTTATGCCGAAAATGACGTCTTGTACCGGGAAATCAATACGGACTTTCTGATCAATTACGAGCAGCCACTGGGGAACAATTCGCTAGAAATTTCCATCGGCGGTAATCGCTTGGATCAATTTGCGGAAACCCAGCAGGCCCAGGCCGTAAGCCTGGCCCAAGCCGGTATTTTTAAACTCAGCAATGCAGCTAGTCCGGTCCAGGTATTTGATCTGGAGGCGCGCAAGCGAATCAATAGTTTGTATGGCCTGCTGAAGTTCCAACATGACGATTGGATCTTCCTAGACCTTACGGGGCGTAATGACTGGTCTTCGGCCCTTGCTAACCCCAATTCGGCTGATAATGTCAGTTTCTTCTATCCCTCGGCCGCATTGAGCCTGATGTTGTCGGAAAAACTGGCTATGCCAGATTTCCTTCCTTCAATGCAAGTTCGTGCCAGCTGGGCACAGGTCGGCAACGACACGGACCCTTACCGGACCAGCGGTACTTTTGTGGCCCAGACGCCGGTCAACGGTCAACCAACCTTCAGCGATCAGTTTACGCTGGCTAATGAAAATCTATTGCCGGAGCAGGTGACAAGTGTGGAGTTGGGTACAAGCCTTGGTTTTAGAGGTGGTTTAACCCTTGATGTCACCTACTTCAATCAACTGGCTGCGAACCAGATCGTCTCCTTGCCAATCGCAATCTCTTCTGGATATACCGATCAGGTGCTTAATGGTGGAGAAGTGCGCACCCGTGGTCTAGAGGCCGTATTACGCTACACCATCTGGAAGCAGAATTTCACTTGGCAGTCGACCCTCAACTTCAGTACCTACCGCTCGACCGTAGAAAGCCTGCCCGCCGGCGCCGATCGCCTAACCCTGGCTTACAGTCGGGTTTATGATAATCCCAACCAAACGGTCTACTTCATCGTCGAAGAGGGCGGCGAACTCGGCGACCTATGGGGTACGGGCTACCTCCGCAACGAAGCCGGTGAATTCATCATCAATGACAATGGCCGCTTGATTGCCGACAACGAGTTGAAAAAATTGGGTAATGCTAATCCTGACTTCATCGTCGGCTTCAACAATCGCTTCAGCTTTGGCCCGATCGATTTAGGTATTTTGCTAGACTGGCGGCAGGGCGGACAACTCGTCAGTCGTACCCTTTCTCTTGCAGGAGTAGGTGGTCAACTGGAAGAAACCGAAAATCGCCCAGACGAAGGACTGGTTTTTCCCGGAGTAGTCAATGTGGGCAGTAGTGATGACCCGCGCTACGAACTCAATACGACGGCCATCCCCGCGGAGACTTACTACCGGCAGTTCTATGATCGCAATCACGAAGAAAACAACGTGTACGACGCCAGCTATCTCAAGCTACGCGAAGTACGCCTGAGTTACAATTTTAGGGAGGCCAGCCTGAGTAAAGGTCCACTCTCTGCCTTCCAAAATCTCCGCCTGAGCCTCATCGGTCGCAACCTCCACGCCTGGACGTCTATTCCTCATTTCGACCCCGAGCAGTTCGCCATCCAAGGCCAGAGTTTTGTGGGTGGGGTAGAGGATATGACCTATCCGAGTGCCAGGAGCTTTGGGATTAGTCTGGAAGGGCGTTTTTAGTCAATACCTATCTCTTGATATGAATTACTTAGAATCAAGATCGGCCGCGCTTCGCGGTCCTGCTAGACTCAAGATCGTCTCGACTAGGTCGAGACTGCTAGACTCATTGGCAGTCGACGCCTTCAGTGGTCTCCAACTGGATAAATTGGAGAGAGGTATCGCCCACTCAAGTTGTCTTGATTCTTGACTCTTGAAGTCGCGACGCAGTCGTCGTCGATCTTGAGTCTAAACGCAAGTTTGAAAATAAAAGATAAATGAAAATAATAACCCTACTCGCAACGCTCCTCCTACTGCTCAGCAGCTGCACCGAGGAATTTAGCGAGATCAATACCAATCCCAACGCGCCCAACGACGTACAGCCTAGCCTTTTACTGCGGCAGGTGATCTGGAATTATGGGGAGCGGATGAGCTTTGATGGCTTCGTGGCGGGCAATCTGCTGGGGCAGCACTTTGCCGAAGTAGATTTTAACCGCTTTGACCGTCACCTTTTGCTGGAGCCGCAGTTTGGTGGCGATCCATGGCCAATTTTCTACCAGAATCTGCGCGATAATGAGATTATCCTGGATAAAAGCCAGGAAAATCCTGCGCTGGCGGTTTATGAGGGGCCTGCACTCATCCTGAAGGCTTATATGACCGGGGTGCTGACTGACCTATTTGGCGACGTGCCTTACAGTCAGGCCATTAATGGCCGGGAAGGAGAGGTGACACCGGCCTATGATAGTCAAGAAGATATCTACCTGGCGGCTGGTGGTATTCTCGATAATTTGCGTACAGCTATTGAATTATTGAGTACTTCCGCAGGTCCAACCCCTCTCGAAGGAGATTTGCTGTACAACGGCGACCTGGCTGGCTGGCGTGCATTGGCCAACTCTCTGCTGATTAAAGGTTTGCTAAGGATCAGTGATCGAGTAGACGTCAGCGAAGAATTACAAGCGCTATACGACGCCCAGACCTACATCCAGAGTAACGAACAGAACGCCACTTTCTTCTTCACTGTAGGGCCGCCCAATAACTTCCGGATGGCTACGGCCAGGGTAGGGGACTTCAACAACTTCGTGATGTCGCGTACGGCCGATTCTATTCTTGCCGAACTCAACGACCCCCGGGTAGCTACCTTTTTTCGACCAGCAGCTAATTCTGGTGAGTATAATGGTTTAATCAACGGTATCGACCCCTCACAGACGAGTATCGTAGTAGACGATTTTGCCCGACCAGGTCCCATCTTCCGGGAAAGTACCGATCAGCTACAAGCTAATTTTATGACGGCTTGGGAAACGAGTTTTCTGTTAGCCGAAGCGGCTCAACGTAACCTGATTCAAGCCGATTGGACGGCGCTCTACCGCACTGCCGTCGAGCAGGCTTTTGCCTACTGGCAGACCAGCGGCGTCGACGCTTATTTAGCACAGGCCAACGTCAATCCGGATCTCAACGAAAACCCTCGCCAACTCATCGCTACCCAAAAATGGATTGCCAGTCTGGGTAATGGCTACGAAGGCTGGATTGAATTTCGCCGCACGGGCTACCCCCGCTTACTACCCGTAGCAGCCAGTCTGAATAATGATTTAATTCCCGTCCGCTTCCCGTACCCTACGGATGAGCAGGCACTCAATTTTGAAAACTTCTCTACCGCTGCTGCTGCTACGGATGGCAATTCGCCTAATGTGCGGGTGTGGTGGGATATTGATTAAGTGTTGCGCATGCTGTGCGTATAAATAAGTCTATGCAAAATTTGCTCCAATGGTCGCTGATTCTGGCCAGCAGTTTACTACTGCTGTGGATAGCGCCGTGGGCCAAAGACAAGGCTGCTTTCTTTCAGGCTAAACAGCAGGGAAAAGCGCCACAGACCTGGGCGCTGCTGGGAAGCCTGGTTATTTCCTGGCTGTTTGCTAAATCCATTACCAATGCAGCTAATTTGGGTTATAGCTACGGTCTGGTGGGTGGGGTGGCTTATGCGGCCTACTACCTCTCTTTTGCAGTAGCAGGCTTAGTGATCTATCGTCTGCGAACGGTCGGTGGATTTGGGTCATTACACCACTATCTGAACGACCGCTTTGGTCGCAGTGCGCTCTGGATTTTTTCGGCCTTGATTGCACTGCGCTTGTTTCAGGAAGTATGGTCCAATACGCTGGTGATCGGGAGCTATTTTGGTGATAAATGGAGCTTTGAATTTTACGCTGCTATTCTGGTTTTTACGGCCTTGACGCTCTGGTATAGTCTGAAGGGGGGCATGAGCTCTTCCATCTTGACAGACCTGATCCAACTAGCCTTTTTTGGGGTACTACTCATCATTATTTTGGCATTGATTTTACCAAAAAGCGCAGGAGGAATCAGTACTTATCTGAACAGTGGTGAATGGACGATGGCCCAGGGCGGCAATTTGTTGCTGCTGGCGATTATTCAGTCGCTGAGTTACCCCTTCCATGATCCGGTATTGACGGACCGCGCCTTTTTATCGGATCCAAAGTCAAGTCGGAAGGCTTTTATGTGGGCTACACCCATTGGTGGATTGGGAATAATATTATTCAGCTTCGTGGGGATTTACGGACAGCAGCAGGGATTGACGGGTGCGTCCGATGCCCCCGTATTTGTGGCTGAATCCTTTGGTTTGTTGATGATGCTTATCATGAATTTTATCATGGTCACTTCAGCGGCTTCAACCCTGGATTCCACCTTTGCCTCTTTTGCTAAATTGACAGTGGTAGACATGGGGAACCCGCGAAAAGTTTCCGTCTCCAGGGGCCGAATCGCTATGGTAGTAGTAGCCTTAGTCGGCAGTCTTCCGATCTTATTACAACCTGAAATCATTACGGCTACGACTCTAAGTGGAACGATGGTAATGGGCTTAGCTCCCGTCTTTTTGTTGTGGTGGCTAAAAGCACCGCCACTGTCCTTTTACTTGTCGGTAGGCATCGGATTGCTTTTAGGGATTCTACTGCTGCTAGAACTCTATCCGGAGAGTTTTGTCTTTAACGAAGGGAAATACGCGGCTGATCTAGTGATGAATGCCATCGGATTGGTGCTGTGCTTTCTAGGGTTTCTATTGCCTTACTGGTGGACATCGGTCTTCCCGAGCTCTGCGCGGGAAAAGCAACAGTTGGCTACTCACCAAAATTTCCTCCAAGCAAAGTAGCATGAAAGCAGCAGTACATAACATCGGCCAGTTGGAAGGACGTTTGCTGATTTTCGGCGGCGTTTACTCCAATTTGCATGCCTTGCAGGCTTTGCGGGCTGAGGCGGAGCGAATGGGCATACCGCCTACCCATATCATTTGTACCGGAGACATTGC
>JBCCDS010000079.1:0-23073 GCA_039030655.1 Bacteroidota bacterium
ACGAGTAGGGGAGCAAGGCACTTCCTCACGGGTGGATATTTTTAACTCTGGCGAATTACTGATCGGCTCCAGTACCTGCCTGGGACCTGCAGAAACGGCTTTCGACGGACTAATTGATGAGGTGCGTATCTACAATCGCGCGCTAGACGATGAGGAGGTGGAAGGACTCTACGAATTCCCCGATCGTATCCTTACCCCCGATGGTCGCATCTTTCTGGGCGAAAGCCTCCAAATTGATCTCAACAGCAACTGTGGGGTCAGCTACGAGTGGGTACCAGCGGATGGTGTCGATAATCCAACGATCGCCGAGCCGGAAATCAGTCCGATTACCCCGGGTCGACAAACTTACGAAGTCCGGATTACCGACGCTGAAAGTAGTTGTGTAGCCCGCGATACGATCGAGCTGCTGGTCATTGATCCCAATACGCTGGATTGCTCGCGGATACTGTTGCCCAAGGCATTTACCCCCAACGGAATTGGTCCGGTAAGCAACGAAACCTTTGGCATCAGTAATCCTTTTGCCGTAGCTAATTTGACGGCGCTGGAAATCTATGATCGTTGGGGAGGTATCATTTTCTCTACCTCCGATCCCTTCGGTCGCTGGGACGGTAACGCTCGCTCAGAACCAGTTGCTCCAGGAGTCTATCTTTGGAAACTAGTGGCGGAATGTGAGGGGCAGCAAATCGTCAAATCCGGTAGTGTGACGGTCTTAAGGTAGGCTACTTCCCTAGTTCCTACCCATCTAACTAACTCCGCTCCAGCTCTCGGAGAGCCTACGCTCCGCTTCGAGATCTCCGAGGGCGTCGCTACCCAACTACCTACTACCCCCTACCCAACTATTCAAGCTTCAGGAATCAAATCAGGATAAGCAGCCTCTAATTGCTTCAAGGCTTTGCGACGTAGCAAAAAGTAGGGTTTTCTTCCGAAACTACCCCTGGCTTTTAACTCGAGGAATGCAACTGGGAAAAGTAGCAAGAAGCGTTCGCGATGTAGGGTGACCACATCACGATCCCAGCGGTAGCGGGCCGTTTTGAAGTAATTGGAGATGTAGATATGTACGTCGTCGGTTTCTACGCGTTTGAGGGGCCAGAATACAAAGCGGAATAAGAGGCTGGCCATTAGCAAGGTAACTAGCAGCCCCCAACGCAGAGACGGTAAATCGACCCAGCCGAAATACTGTTCGGGGCCGAACCAGGCCATCAGGGTACAAGCTGCTAAAATGGTAGTCCAGAAGATCGGGATAAAGATCTTCAAAGCGAGGGTCAAATTGCTAGATAGACGTAACATCCTGCGGAAGTACAAAATGATAAAATGCCTCTACTGCTAGAGCTGGACTACAAAGGTAAAAAGAAAGGGCCACGCCGAAGCGCAGCCCTTGTTGTTGTCAATGAATGATTGGCACATGCCGGTTTTCGCTACAAGTTGAAGAGAATACCAGCTAAAAGGCCAAGCTCTGAACCGCCAACGCCAAAGATACCTTCACCGAAGAAGGTCGCATTGCCGAGCGGGAGGGTGACACCACCACCGAGGTTTAGGCCGGTGTCGGAAACGGATACGTTACCGAATCCAGTGTCGACCGAAAAGCTTACAAAGCCAAGACCAGCCAGTACGTAGGGCTGAACGCCACCGGTCTCTCCAGCAAACTTGTAGTGCAGGTTGGCATTAAAGCCGATAACTGTACCACCATCTACCAGATAGAAGATGAAATCAGCCGCTGGGCGAAACTGATCGTTGATATCGTAGGTGCCACGGGCACCAATACCGATTTCATCGAAGTTGAAGCCAAGCGTGGCTACGGGGCCCACCGAAAGCTGGGCACTAGCAGTATTGACCGTAAAGGCCAGAGCAAAGAGCAATAAAAAGTTACGTAGTGTTTTCATAAACGACTTGGGTTTTGTGTATTGGTTCCAGAAACAGGAACCATGTTACATATATGACGCAATTTTTTACGGAATCTGGTGACCAGCCCGTAAAACTTTTGATTTACTGTAGTATCTGTCCAAGCCCATTACACACCCAAACATACAAATTATACGAAGAGTGCATATGTAGTGGGCAAAATTATTTTATCAACAATAACGGCAAGTTGCTAACTAATGATGAATGCCACAATACCCCATCTGGAGGATAAATACACTACAAAATAACATCAAAAAAGTTATTTATTTATTAAAATTATCAAATGAGTTATATTTTTGTATCTTTACCCCACGAAATTAATCCTACTAAATACCCTTAAGCACTATGCGAAGTTTGCTTTTTATCTGCCTGGCCATCGGCCTGGCCTTACCTCTTATTGCTCAAGTTGTTGAGCCTATTGCCGAAACGACGGTGCCTGAAAACGGCAAAAAAATATTTCTACATTCTACCACTGGTATTCCCGTTTTACAAACCAATAAAGGTTATCTCGGACTGAATCCAGTCGATGGAAGTATCATCTGGGAACTGGATCGAAACGCCGGGGCGGCCTTTACCGAATCTACCGATGCGGAAGGGGAGAACCGCGACTTTGATGAAATAGCCGGGACGCCCTTCGTTTTTGCCGCCGGAAACCTCATTAACGTCACCAATGGCGATCTGCTGATCGACGGCAGTGCGCAGGATCTGCGTATTCTGCGGACTTACTATTTCCTACCCGACGTGGATTTAATCCTGCTGGAGATCGGCGGGAAAGGCGCAGTATATCTGTACGCAATCAACCCTTTTGAAGGGGAAACGAAGTGGAATGTACAGTTACGTGAGCTCTCTGGTCTGGGCCAACTGATGAGCGAAGACAATGCCGGTCAGGATGATGATGAGTTACAACCTCAGCTGAATGCCGCTGGGCATCTGATTTATCCGAATGATAAGTATCTGGCGCTGGTTGATCTGAGTTCAGGAGAGTTGAAATGGAATGAAAAATTCAACGCCGGCTACATCTTTACCAATGCGGCAGGTGATCGCATGGTGATTGCTGAAAAACGTGGAGGCTTAGGTGGCCTGACTGGTGGTCTGGGTTCTGGCCCCCAGAAATTCAGCAAAAAGGTACACCTGATTGATACCGAAACGGGCGAAAGCATTACCCGCAAGGAAATCAAAATGGACGGAAACGTACTCTACGTTACGCCCTTCGACGGTGGCTTCTTGGTCGTGCACGACGATGGCATGAACATCTTTGACTACAGTACCGGCGAAAACCGCTGGCGCAAAGACTACAAAATGAATGGTCTGCGCAACGTAGAAATTACGGATGAAGGCCTGATGACCTACACTCGTAATAAACGCATGTTGGTTGATCCCGCTACGGGTGAGGGCGTCTGGCGACGAGAAGAACGGCTGGAGCGCGAGCCTAGGGGCTTCCTTTGGGCAACCAGCTCGGCCGATGAAATAGTGCCAGAACAAATCGGTAACCACCAGATCAATATGTACAATGGCTACTTCGAAGTCGTAGACGGTGAACGCTATTACTACCGCTGGATACTGGTGGAAGAAGATCGCATCGCTTTCGTCAATCCCGTACCTGCGGAGCGACAGGCCTCCATCGGTCGTCCGCAGTACATCCTTTCGGTGTTGGATTTGTCGGGCAACTCACCGGAAATAGCCCGAGAACAGTTCGGCATCAAGAAAGGCCTGGCTGCCTTCGATAAAACGGAGAACGGCTACTTCCTCTTTAATGATCGCGGCTTCGTCTTATTGGATTACCGCAACGGGGAATTCACAGAAGTCAAGGATGAGTGGTATCCAGATCCTACCGCTACCACGCGCTTCCTGGTAGGTGCTGCCACCGCTGTGGGAAGTACCGCCTACGCCGTTAGCGAAAGCCAGCGTATGGTGACTAATACGGCCGTAAACGGAGATGCCGGTGCGATCGACCGCTACCAAAACCGGATGAATACCCTCAACGAGGTAAGTGGAGCCGGCGTAGACTACAGCACCGATCGCCAGATCAACGGGCAGGTGGATGCTGCTTTCGCTTTCTTCTTCTCACGCGACGGCTCAGAAGGACTAACCCTCTTCAAGATCGACAAAAACACCGGCGAAGAGGTCAGCAAATTCCGCTTCGATGATCGTACGCCCCTCTACGAGATCGACTACCTGAATAATCGGATCTACTATCAGGCGGATCTGAAGTTTAAGGTGTATCGGTTGAATTAGATTGCGTATTGCGTATTGCGTATTGCGTATTGCGTATTGCGACGACCTATCTTCGTCGCAATACGCTCTACGCTTAATCTCAATACGTATTAATTATTCACCGCATAATTCGCATCCACGATGCCCCAGCCAAAGCTGCCACTGCGTCCAGGATAAATGCTGGCGGCTTGCTTCATGCGATTGAGTACCGTCGTACGGCTTTGGCTCGGGTTGGTGGCCCAAACCAAGGCAGCGATACCGGCAGTAGTTGCGGTAGCCGCGCTGGAACCGCCTACGTAGCTGGGTGTATTGCCGCTCATGGCCAGGGTGAGCGAGGTCCGGTCCGTGTCTTCGCGGCGCTGCATAACGGCTACGAAGTCGACCTGACTACCATCGTGACAGGTGTTACAGCGTTGCATGGGGCTACCGGTGCGGATACCCGTAACGGCTGTCGTATTCCAAAGGTTAGCGGGGAAGATGACGCCCCACCAGCTGGTCCAGGTCAGGCTGGTGCCGGCAGCGGCGAAGATCAGCTTGCCACGATTGTAAGCATAATTGATACCATCGCGCACGGTGCCGCTGGAGAATACATCCCCGATGGACATACTGATGATTTTAACGTCAGAACGCTTGCCAGCAGCCACCAAGGCATTTTTTACGCCGCGCTTTTCACTACCGCCATTCACCACTACATCACCCGTAGCGCGGTAGGAAATCAAGTTGGCCTGATAGGCGACCCCTACAGTGGAGCCACCGCCGGTATTTGGAGCCGTAGCCAAGCCACTCATTTGCGTGCCGTGACCACATTGGTCATTGGGGCCGTCAGGACTAGCCCAAGGCCACCAGCTGCTGACGTAAGTACCGTAGCGACTGCGGTAGCGGCCACTGCTGGCCCCGCTGGAGAAGCCACTGTTCAGCTTGTATTGGTTGGGCGAGATACCCGTATCGATAATACACAGGCCGATATTATTGCCCTTGCTCGTGTTCCAGGCTTGCTGAATGTTCATGTAGTCAAAGTTCCAGGGGACCTTAGCGCCAGCTGAGGTGGTAGAGAAGTCTGCCCCGGGAATACTGTAGGAGGGACTCACATCACATCCTGCATCGGAGCGGAGTTGTACTTCCGCAGGTTCGTAGGTCGCGGGTTCTAGATAGCGCACTTCTGGGCGAGTACGAAACTCCGCCAGAATCTGCGGGTGCAAAATTTTAACCTCCAGGATAGGCAGAATGCCGTCTTCGGGAGCCACGAGTAGCTCTTCTTCGGGGAGGCTTTGTCCGGTGATACGTTCTGTGGCTTCGATTAGTTCTTCGACCAGCTGATTGCGTACGGCTTGCCAAGTGTCGCTATTGATATCAATTTCGTGAATACGTTCGTCGATGCGTTCAAAACCGGCGGGTTGATAGCCTAGCTGGGCTTCGTGGCCACCGAAGGCCAACGCACTGAATACGAGTTCCGTGCTGGCCGTATTCCAGTCGAAAACAGTATTGGTTGTTTGCAGATGGTTTTCTACCACGGCATTGATTTCAGCCTTGGTCATGGAGGCTGATTCAGGAGTGATTTCGGTAACTTCTTCTTGTAAAACTTCTCGCTGACAAGCGGTAAAGGTGAGGGCTAAGCCCGCCAAAATGGCCAGACTAACCTTAGAAAGATAGCGCATAGATTGGGTGTATGTGTGGTTTATGATTTGGTGAGTAGCAAAGCGCTGAAGCAAATAAAAGTACTGCTTTAGCGAATTTTCGCTCCCAATTTCTCTAATCTTCGGCGATTTCGCAAAATATTCTTGCGATTTTAGGTATTTGTACGCTCTTTTTTAGGGGTAAGTCTACCAATCGTTGGCTTCTGGGTATCTTTGAGTCCTCATCCCAGTCTTACACAAACATGAACGTTACCACCTTAACGGCTGCTAACAGGAATTGCCTGTTTAGCTTTCAAAACCAGAAAAGATTACGTTTACTGCCCCCAATCCAGGGCCAGTACTGGCTGCTTTTCTTCAGCTTCTTTTTTCTTTCGGCGACTGCTCTCCAGGGGCAGGCCTCCGAGGATGTTCCCGATCGCTTCCACGCCTTATCCGCCCGGATACTGGCCATCGATAACGAAACGCTCAATGATGAGCTCATGGACCTGAGTACCACCTTTGGGCTGGAACTCGGCTACCGGCGGCAGTTCAATCGTTTGCTAGCCTTGGCTGTCCCCTTGAAGATGGGTGTACTGGATACGGACGAATCGCGCAACGTCAATTTTGTCAGCATTGATTTTCTGGCCCACCTTTACCCGCTAGGGGTAAACAACAAGGTTTCTCCCTATCTACTGGCGGGCTATGGCGTGACGGCCGAAGGCGTTGAAAACAGTAACCACCAGGTACCAGTAGGGCTGGGTATCAACTTTAGCCTGGGAGAGAACTCCTTCTTGAGCTTACAAGGTGAGGCTCGCTTTAATGATGAAGTGAAACGTGATAACATTCAATTGGGCATCGGTTACGTCTACCGTTTGCATAAAGTAGATAATGATGCGGATGGCATCGTGAATAAGGAAGATCGTTGTCCGGAGATAGCTGGCCCTGCGGCCACGGGCGGCTGCCCGGACACCGATGGTGATGGCTTGGCTGATCTCGATGACCGCTGCCCGGAAATAGCCGGTACGCTGCCCAACGAAGGCTGCCCCGATACCGACGGCGATGGCATCATCGACGACAAAGACCGCTGTCCTGAACTGGCCGGCCCAGCCGAAGGAAGTGGTTGCCCCGACAGCGATGCTGACGGCAAATACGATCACGAAGACGAATGTCCGGAAGTCTACGGAGAAGACAGCAATGGCTGCCCGCTGCCCGACACTGACGGTGATGGCATACCCGATGGCCGCGACGACTGCCCTACCAAAGCCGGCCCGGCCGATCATTACGGCTGCCCCGATACGGATGGTGACGGCAAGTACGACAATGAGGATGCCTGTCCTGAACGAGCAGCCAATACGCCCGATGGTTGTCCCTTACCCGATCGGGATAATGACGGGGTACCCAATCGCGATGACCGCTGCCCCGATGAGGCTGGCCCCGCCAGCAACCGCGGCTGCCCGGAGGTAGAAGCAGCAGTCGTAGAATTACTGGAATTTGCGACCCAGGCCGTCCAATTTGAAACCGGAAGTGCAAGACTAAAAACGGAATCCTTTTTCGTCTTAGACGAGATTGCGGAAATCATGCAGCGCTACCCCAACTATAGTTTACTAATTGCCGGTCATACGGACGATGTGGGAGACGAAAACAATAATCAGGTGCTCAGTGAAGAGCGAGCCAGAGCCTGTCGTGATTATCTGCGCACTAAAGGTATTCTCAATGATCGTATGTCTTACCTCGGCTACGGAGAAGCCCAGCCCCGCACCACCAATGATACCGCTGCTGGGCGGCGACTCAATCGGCGGGTGGAGTTTGACCTACAGGTATTGTAGTCGAAGAAGGCTGGCGCCTAGCGCCAGCCTTCTTTCTCAATCTTCTGAATCTTCCCCGCTACCTTCTCCTTCAGACCTTCTTGGTAGGCCGCGACTTTAGCACGAATGTCTTCGTCCTGCGCGCCTAAAATTCGGGCGGCGAGCAGACCTGCGTTAAGTGCCCCATCTAATGCTACCGTAGCTACGGGGATACCACCGGGCATCTGTAGGATGGATAAGACCGAATCCCAGCCGTCGATGCTGTTGCGACTTTTGACCGGGACGCCAATCACCGGCAGGGGCGAAAGACTGGCTACCATGCCGGGCAGGTGAGCCGCTCCGCCAGCACCCGCAATGATGACTTGTATACCACGATCGGCTGCTCCTTGGGCATATTCGAAAAGACGCTCGGGCGTCCGGTGGGCCGATACGACGGTCACTTCTACTTCAATCCCAAATTCAGTCAAAATTTCCGCGGCGGGGCGCATGACGGGCAGGTCAGAATCAGAGCCCATAATGATGGCAACCATAGTTGTTTATTTGCTGTAGCGCGATGATTATCGCGGCAGGACAAAAGTAATATTTCTCTAACGCCGATAAACCTGTACAGGGGCCAATCCGCGAGAATAATCCTTGAGGTCGATGTAGCGAGGCTCAAACTGGGGCCGGGCCAGGCTATCGATAAAGACCATACCCTGCTGGCTGGCTACGCGGGCTAGTCCGTCTTTGAAGGGCCAGGCCAGGAAATATTCCGGGCCGGTAAGCTGACTACCGTCGGGGCGCAGGTAGCCCCATTGGTCTTCGATGCTGTAAGGCGCAAAGCCTTCCACAAAGGCCTGGAGCTCGCTAAATACCAGGGGAATGACGATCTGACCGCTACTGTCTACCGCCCCGTACTGCCCCTCTGACTCCACGATCCAGCGACCTTCCTGGCCGTAAAACAGCTGCTGGTAATCCTCGCGTAAGTAATTTTGACCGCTGGAATCGATCAGCGCCCACTCACCACTTTGTAGCACACAGGCACGATCCTCCTCAAAATCGCTGGCCATCTGGTAGCGGGGCCTTATTAGCCATTCACCGTCTTGTAATTGAAGGTATCCGTACAAGCCGTCCTGGCGGACCCGCGCTAGCTCCCCTCCAGTATAACTAATGCGCTGATAGGCCGCCGGGATGATCTCTTCGGCTAAACTACGTAGACCATAACCCTCTTCTTGCCGAAAAATGAGATGACCGTGTTCCAAAGCACTGAGGCGCTCATATTGTAGGGGAACGACCAGCTTACCCGAACGGTCGATCAAACCGTATTGATCACCCTGGCGTACCCAGGCGTGGCCATCTTGAAAGTCTCCAGCGTCATTATAAATAGCGGGAATCACCAGCCGGCTACGGGTATCGATAAAGCCAATGCTGTCTTGATCGGTCTGTATCCGGGCACGCCCTTCGGCGTACGGCCAGGCGGCCCGCCAATCCCGGCCTCGCATCTGGCCCTTGCGGTCAATAAAATGCCAGCGGCCGCTTTGGCGCACCAATGCTCGATTATTGGCGTCGAAGCCGCGCACTTCGTCGTAAACATCCTCAATGACCAGATTGCCGCGTGCATCAGCAAAACCCCATTTATAGTCTTCGCTGACGTAGTCGGTTTCCGGCGGAGGTAGGGTAGGGGGCGTCAGCTCTTCTTCAGTAGGGGCGTCGGCCTGACAGGCGGCGAGGAGGAAAAGGAGTAGAAAAAAGGAAATTCGGTAGGACATACTCATTCAGTGGTCAAATTTCAAAGTCTACTCCACGTTTCAACAGCATCGGTGCCCGCTTGGCGACGAGTTGCTGGTATTTGGCTTCGTTGAAACGATACAGCATGGCCGGACGGTGAGCGACCTCACGCTGGCGGCCGACTTCTTCCAGGATATCAGCATCCTGAATGCGCTTGCGGAAGTTGCGTTTATTGAGCTCCTCTACGCCCAAAACGGTTTCGTAGAGGGCCTGGAGTTGCGCCAGGGTAAAATGCTCGGGTAACAACTCAAAGCCGATCGGCTGATAGCGGAGTTTAGCTTTGAGTCGCTCGCGGGCCATCTCCAGGATCTCCGCATGGTCAAAGGCCAGTTCCGGTATTTCGTCCAGCGGAAACCAATCGGCCTCATCGGCATCGCTGGCCGCCATGACTGGATGCTCTTCCAGGTTAATGAGGGCAAAATAGGCCACGCTGATAACCCGCCCGCGGGGATCGCGCCCGAGATTACCGTAGGTATACAGCTGCTCGATGAAGACATCCTTTACGCCCGTTTCTTCTTCCAGCTCCCGCAGGGCACTGGATTCCAGATTTTCTTCCATTTCTACAAAACCACCAGGTAAAGCCCATTGACCCTGAAAAGGCGGAGCACCCCGCTTGATGAGCAGAATGCGCAGGTCTTTGTTGCCGGCATAGCCGAAGACGACACAGTCTACCGTGACGGAAGGGCGGGGATAGTCATAAGTATATGGCATAGGGTAAAAATAGTGAGCAGTACTGATTTGTGAGTAGGGAATTTGCTTAGGCCTGTAGTACTTCTCGCAAGGCCAATTTTTGGGAGTAAAGTTCTTGACTCAGGCCGTACTGATGGCTAGTCAGCTGCCGGTAGCGCGGATATTCCCGAAGAGCTCGCTCTCGAGCAGCTGGTAAAGATTCTACTTCGGCGACCAGTTCTCCTGCCCGCAAGATGGGTTGTAGGAGGTCGCGCTGCTCGTGGTATTTACCAATTTCGATGGCTGCTGTTTCGCTCAACAAGCTGGTAGTTGGCGATCCTTGGAGTTCGTCGTATAGCTGACTGGCTAAAGGCTGGCCTTCCTGGTCGAAATATCGACGTACTTGCAAACGGCCAGGGTTGGAGATTTTGATGAGTTGCTCCGAAAGCTTCATCCGTGGCTCCCATTCCCCTGCTTCGTTTTCGATAGCAGCTAGTTTATAAACGCCACCTAGAGCGGGTTGATCCTTGGCAGTGGCTAGACGGGTACCTACGCCCCAAACGCTGATGGGCGCCCCAGACTCCCGTAGCGCCTGAATCCGATATTCGTCCAGGTCGTTGCTGGCGACAATGCGGCTCTCTTCAAAGCCGGCTGCATCGAGCAATTCGCGAGCGCCTTTAGCCAGGGCCGTCAGATCGCCACTATCGAGCCGAATGCCTAGCAAATCATGTCCACGTTGGCGCAATTGTTGGCCAATTTGGATAGCGTTTTTGACACCTTCCAGCGTATCGTAAGTATCTACCAATAAGGTGCAATTATTGGGTAAAGCCTGGGCGTAAGCCTCAAAAGCAGTGATTTCATCAGGAAAAACCATTACCCAGGAATGCGCGTGGGTACCGGCAATCGGGATGTTGTAATAACGACCTGCCCAGACGTTGCTGCTGCCGTCGCAACCACCTAGGTAAGCAGCCCGGCTGGCGGTTAGTCCGCCGTCGATACCCTGGGCACGGCGCAACCCAAATTCCAGTACTCGGCTCTCGGGGCCAGCGGCAGCTTTGATACGGGCGGCTTTGGTCGCAATGAGTGTACTGAAGTTCATCACCGTGAGTAAGGCCGTTTCAATCAGCTGAGCCTCCAGCAAATTAGCTTCGACGCGTAGCAAGGGTTCGTGCGGATAGACTACCTCCCCTTCGGGGATGGCGAAGAGATCACCGCTAAATTGCAAGCGCTGGAGGTAGTTGAGGAAGGGCTCGGTAAAAAGTGGTTTCCCATCAGCTCCCTTTTGCCGCCCTAGATACTGTACATCATCGGCCGAAAAGCGTAAACCAGCCAGGAGGTCCAGGACCAGCGGGAGTCCAGCACTCACGGCAAATTCCCCGCCGAAGGGCGCTTTGCGGAAAAATAAATGGAAGATGGACTTCCGCCGGTGTAGCCCTTGCTCGTAATAGCCCTGCGCCATCGTTAGCTGGTAGAGGTCGGTGAGCAGGCCGAAGTCGGGGCGGTAGATTTTTTGGAGGTGCGTCATGGTTGAGCGTTGCGAGGGTGTTGGGCACGACCCCCAGGTTAACACCTGGGGGTATGGATATTGGACCCCTTCAGGGTCCATCTTTCGGTTGTTATGGTTGGACCCCGCTGGGCTTGGTTAGGGCTGTTGATGCTGGCTCCCTCAGGGTCCGCAATGCAATGGCTTAGTTTTGATTTGAAACAAAGTTAATTGCTTTTAGTTGATTTTTAAGGTTTTTGACAAAAAAACCTCCGGGAATGGTGCTTTTTGAATCCGATTCGCATCTGTACACTAAGAGCTAGGTACTGCTTCATTGCTGCTTGCCTGGCGGTCTAACCCCATAAACACCAAAACATGATCCGTCCTTTCATCGGCCTTTGCGCTGCCCTATTTCCTACCTTCTTAGTTGCTGGTATAATTTATCCGATTCCTCCTTGCCCCTTGCGAGTACTCCTAGAAACCTCCGACATTGTAGCTGTAGGGCAGGTCGCTCAGCTAGAATGGGTCGAAGATTCCGATAGCTACGAGGATAGTCGCGCCATTTTAAAAGTCAGCGAAGTGCTACAGGGTCAGCTACAAAAATCGGAGATCGCCATCTACTATTCGCGCAACTTGATCTGCCCGGCGCCTCCATACTTCGAGCTGGGTGCGACTGTGCTTGTTTTTGTGAACCCTATTGAGGAGTATGCTGGCTATTACACCCAAGCCCTTGCTTACGGAGTCAAAACCCTGGAAGAGGAGGTGCTCAAGGCCTATAAACAGCAAATTGTCAGCTATCAAGCCCAACGCGGTCAGCTCCAACGCGAACGCCAAGAAGCGCTAGCTAATTGGTTGACGGCCTGTCTGACCAATCCCCATACGCGTTACGAAGCCTTGCTGGATATCAGCGCCATTGGCTCAAAAAACTGGGGTGCTGAGCTGACAGGAAACCTTGTCTTTTCTGCGGAGCAACGAACCACCATTTTATCCTGGCTAAGGGAAGAAGAGGAGCTTTTCTATCTGCACTTTGATATGTTGGATCAGCTGGCTAATAACGGATATACCGCTGATTTAGCCCAACTATTAGCTCACCGACTCCGGACAACTTACCAGACCTCCCCTTGGATGGCAGCACCCCTGATGCAACGCCTGGTAAGCTGGAGTGAAGAGCCCCAATTGATCAGTTTGTATGAGCAAATAGAGCAGCTTTCAAACGAGGAAGCAAGTTATGAGGCTAAGCGAGCAGAGTTGGTTCAGGCTTTTGTGGAGGCGTTGCCGTAACGCCACTAAAACAAAAATTCCGCCCACTGCTGCTCGGGCATGAACTCGTAGTAGCCGCACTCCTGAAAAATCAAATCACTCTTCAACAACTTCCGGAAAGCTTGCTTGCTGGGGCGTAGCAGGTACTGCTCTTCCCCTTCTTCCGTCAACCGTTGTTGCACCGGCGTAATGGCTTCCAGCGCATCGATATCTTCAGGCAGTTTGGTCCGAAAGAGCCGCAGGTCGCGGTTATTTTCCTGCGCCAATGCCAGCACCTCCCAGTTGCCGTCGTCGCTCTGATAATTCAGCAGTTGGTGGCCACGAAAGTAGCGGACTTGCTGCCGCGGACCAATGGTAAATAAGGTGTCGCGTACCAGGAGAGTGCCTACCAGCATCTCTTCACTCACAAAAGTATTTTCCAGGGGCAGGGAATGGCCCTGTAGGAAGTACCTGGTTTCCAGGCCGTGTTCACCCATTAGCTCTCGCTGGTACAACAAAGAGTCGGGGCCATGCCCGTCTCGTTCGTCCACGATAAAGTGGGCTGATTCCTGATAGATGTGCTGCTCCGTCACTACCAGGATACTGCTGTCTCCGGTGCAGAGATAGGTCCCCTGGTAAGCCGGCCGAAAGCTGTCCTCACTGGCTGCGCCCTGCGGTTGTGGCTCTTCAAATACCACTGGCGAGTCGCAAGCAGCCAGGATCGCTAAAGGAATAAGCAGGAAATATTTCAACATGCTAGGCTAGTTAGTACTTAGGCAAAGGTCTGGGGCTGCTCACCCCACTGGCTTGATCTAACTCGCGCTTGCAGATGATTTTAGTCAGTTTTGACTTAGCTGTATCTTGTTGCCCGATGTCGTCCTTCATTCTCAGAACATCTTGCTTGTTTATTGCACTGCTGCTGGCGGCTTGTCAGGACGATAATGCCCCCGAATTGCCGGAAGAACTGGACTGTATTCTGAATCTGGAACTGACGGATATCGATTTCCGCAACTTCGGGATGGGCTTCAGCAGCTGGCCCTATGGCCCCGAGCCTGAACAAGTGCAGGAGACCTACGAATTCATCGGTGCCAATGGTGACCTCTACGCAGAGCAACTGGACGAAAACATTCCCTGGCGATCCTGGATTAACGGGGAAGAACTGCCCGAGGCTTTTTTAGAGAATTTGTACTTCCGCAGGTCCAACGCTCCCGCTGATTTGCCACTGTTGCTCTCCGTCAGCTTGCTTAATCTGGAGAAAACGGAACTAATGTCCGACTACGATGGGCAGGTCCCTGATTATACCAGCCTGGCCGATGAACAACTGGCCGACGCTTACTTCACCCACCTCGATTTTCTCATCCGCTTCTTCGAACCCGTGGCCGTAGTGATCGGTACGGAGGCTAATGAATTTCTGGCCAAACGGCCTGAGAAATGGCAGGGGTACACCCAGCTCATGGATAATGTGCGTGCTCGGCTACGAGAGACCTTTCCCAGCCTTCCACTGGCAGAATCCGTTACGCTTCACCGCTGGGCGGCTCCTGAAGTGGCCGACCCTGTCACTTACCAAGAGACCGTAACGGATTATCTACAGGAAGGTGATTTTGCCGCCATCTGCTTCCATCCCTTTTTGCGCAACTGGCGCTCTACCACCCAGTTTCAACTGGTTTTTGATTTTCTACATGAGCGTACCGATTTGCCCATCGCGATAGTAGAAACCAGTCATTTGGGAGATGATCTAATCTTTGAATCCGCCGGCGTGACTATCGAGAGTGACGAATGCCAACAACAGCGCTATCTAGAAACTTTGCTGATCAATGCCCAGCGGCAGCGTTATGCTTTAGTGCTCTGGTGGGCTCACCGCGATTATGATGCGCTGCTGGAGATTTTCCCACCAGAATTTCGAGAAATCGGCGGCGTCTGGAAAGATACGGGCTTGTTGACCGAAGAAGGTAGACCTCGGATGGCTTTGGAAATGTGGCAATACATATTAGAGCGCAACTAATTCCGGTAAACGTGCGCTCCGTGCGCTGGTGATGAAATGAGCAAGCTGGCTGGGCGGCACCAGTCTCTGTAACTGGTGGAGCACCTAGCTGAAAAGGACAACGAATTACCGCTGCGCTAAAAAGTGCTCCTCGCAGGGGACTGCGGGTTTTCCGCTAATCCGTAACTTAACTTTCAACTTAGCCTATTACTA
Source organism: Bacteroidota bacterium (assembly GCA_039030655.1). Classification (GTDB taxonomy): domain Bacteria; phylum Bacteroidota; class Bacteroidia; order Chitinophagales; family Saprospiraceae; genus Neolewinella. The sequence continues at coordinate 14,884 of JBCCDS010000079.1, forward strand.
TGAAAACCCTATTCAGTAGCCTTTCATTGGTTCTGCTTTTACTAGCCTGCGATAATAGTCCAGAGCAAGAATTGGCTAGTCGCTTTCGTCAATTGGAAGCTACTATTGCCGAGGGTGACCTTGACGGCCTGATGGTCATGCTGGATCGTCGCTCTTTACAGTACGTCAATTTTATTTCGGATACCAGTAATTTGACTTACGATAAGGCTATCTCCTTTACTAGTCCCATGAGCCTGGAGTTATTTTCAGCGCTTTATGCACACCGAACACGTCCTTTGCTGGTAGGAGATGATTCGCCGCATGCAGCGGTACCCTTTTTTAATTATTTGGGATATTCGCAGGTTCCGCTTTTTCGATTGAATAATCCGGCCGTATTGGATCCGGATCGCATCGAAGCCACGGAAAAGGAAGGTTACGTAACGCTTAAAAATTATCTATTGGAAGATGCCGTGATAAGCAGTCGGGTTCCCTTTTATCGGGAAGGGGACCACTTCCAGCTAGACCTGATCGCTCTCTTGCAGTTTGAAGAGCGCTTATTGCGCCAGCAGTTTGAGCAATACAAAAATGTTACGCCAAGAACCAACTTAGAGGCACTTTACCCAGGAAACCCGCGCATGCAGACGGATTTACAATATCGCTTCATCCAAGAACAGCATTTGAAGGATTACGAACTTCAGGAAGTACAGCTCCGTGGCGGTTAAATCTAGTTATTGGCGAATCTCCACACATTCTGGTAAACGTGCGCTCCGCGCGCGAGTGATGAAATGAGCGAGCTGGTTGGCTAGCACCAGCCTCTTTACCTGATGGAAAGCCGAGCTGAAAAGGCTAACCAAATTTGGTCGCGCTAAAAAACGCTCCCCGCAGAGGACTGCGGGTTTTCCGCTAATGCGTAACTAACTACTCTACTTAGCTAAAGGTAGTTATTACTTACCTTGAAGCTCGACTAAGCCATTAAAGATGAAAAGCAGAAGACACTTTTTACAGACTAGCCTGAAAGCGGGCTGGGTCTTACCGCTGGCCAGCGCAGGACTACTGGGATGTGGAGGTAACGAGTCGGCCGGGACTGATAATTCTGAAGCTGCTGTGGCAGAAGGTGAAGGACCTGCGGAAGTACAAAAACTCAACATCCTCATCCTGGGAGGAACCAGTTTTTTGGGACCTCATCAGATTGCTTATGCTCTGAGCAGAGGCCACCAGATCAGCACATTTACCCGCGGTAAAACCCGACCTAGCGTTCACCAGGAACTGTTTGATCAGGTGGAAATGCTGATTGGTGACCGTAATGACGACCTGACGGCACTTCACGATCGGGAATGGGATGTGGTCATTGACAATTCGGGCCGCGATGTACAGTGGACGAAGGACACTGCCGAGCTGCTCAAGGATAAAGTTGGCCTATATATGTACACATCGTCGACGGGCGTTTATTATCCTTATTTGGGCGACGATATCGCTGAGGATACGCCACTGCTTACCGAAGAACCGGCAGAGGTCGAGCATGAGGACATGAGGCTAGAGTATTGGTACGGGGTGATGAAGACCAATTCGGAGCAAGCGGCCCGCGATGCTTTTGGCGATGACCGCACGATCATTGTCCGGCCTACTTATATGGTGGGGCCAGCCGATAAGACGGATCGCTTTATTCACTGGCCCATCCGGCTGAGTAAAGGCGGGCCGACTCTGGTGCCGGGTAAAACCGATGATCCAGTACAATTGGTGGACGTGCGCGATGTAGCGGAGTGGATGATTCGTCTGGCGGAAGCCCGGACAACGGGAGCTTTTAACGCCGTAGGTCCGGAAAACACGACCACGATGTTGGAATTTGTGGAAGAGGCTGCGCAGGCTTTTGAGGCAGAAAGTGAACTGGTCCTCATTGACGATTACGATTTTCTGATGGATCAGGGCGTACCTTATCTGGTGCCCTGGATCATGCCTACGGGCAACAATTACGGTAGCTCCAGGGCTAGTAACGCTAAAGCGCGAGCTAATGGATTGACCTTCCGACCATTAAGCGAGACCATGCGGGATACTCATGACTGGTGGTACTCCGATGCCGTTGGTCAGGAAAAGCGGGATGAATACGAGCAAAATCCAGAAGGGCTTCTGGAGCGAGAAGCCGATATCCTGGCTGCCTGGGAAGCACGTATTTCTGCTTTGGAGCCGGCGGGATAAGCTTAAAATAAGGGTTATTAGATGCAACAAATTGCCAGAATTAGAGCTTTTTTGAATCAACCCTATCCCGATCGTGATGACCTGCCTTCATTGATCAAAGGGTCGGTTTCTGGAGGGGCTATAGTGTTTTTCGTGCTGTGGGCGTTTCTCCCTTTTGGCCTCAGCTATGTAGACCAGGCTTGGCGCTTCTGCCTGCTCTTCGGACTGATTTCAGCTGGAGTGGCTCTTTTGTTGGAATTAATAATGGTGTATGTACTAAAGATTCGCCGGGATCAGCCCAGCTGGACGATGGGTAAGTGGCTGATCTTCACCTTGGTTTTAATCTCACTGATCGCACTGGCCAATTATCTGTGTATCAGTTGGCTGAATGGGGGGAATTATAGTTGGCGCCTATTTATTCAAGCCTTATCAGCAACCTTTTTAGTGGCTATTTTTCCCGTTACCATTTTCGGAGCGAGCAATATGATCCGTCACCTAAGGGCCAATCAGCGGCTGGCCAGCGATCTGCCTCCTCAACAGGAATCATCGATAAAATCAAAAACGGTAGAAATTCCCGTGTTAAACTCCCAACGGACTTTTAGCATAGATGCCAATGAACTACTCTTTGTCGAGGCGATGCAGAACTATGTTACCATTTATTACCAGCAGGAAGGCCAGCAAGAGAAGGAAATATTGCGACAAACGATCGGAAGGTTGGAGGAGTTGCTAGCTGATGGCGTGATCGTACGTTGTCATCGGTCCTTTCTGGTGAATCGATCGATGATTGAGCAGATTGAGGGCAATGCACAGGGATTGCAATTGAGCCTCCGAGGGGTAGCAGCTCGGAAGGTTCCTGTATCTCGAAAATATATTAAGGTATTTAGGTGAAGATGATGGGATTTTTAGTTTTGATCCAGCTCCTGCGGAGCTTATTGAATCCTTTTTTAGCCGCGGATCTAACTAGTTAAGGTGCTTTGCTCTTTTAGCAAGCCTGGGATGTAGCAAGCTTGATCTGTTATTTTAAAAGTGTGAGAGCCTTGATTTGGCGGATTCACCTTCGCCTAAAGGCTCATTCGCGGATTTCGGTTGTTGTAGAAAAGAGGGCTGCTGATTTATTCAGTAAAACAATGTGGGTGGAATGGTACTTGGGAAGGACTTTGCTATTCGTCAACATCTTTTGTCAGTGGTCCCAGGGGGTTGTCATTCGTCACAATCACTGGTTTTTAGCGGGTTTTTGCCTTTATGTTGCGGCTAAAACCCCATAAGATGGATCGAATATTTGATGGCTTATTGGCCATTCATGTGGCCTGTGGATTTTTGAGTATTGCTAGTTTTTGGGTGCCCATGCTAGCTAAAAAAGGTGGGCAACTACATCGACAGGCGGGCAAGGCTTACGTATTATTTATGTGGGTAGTAGTGGTGACCGCCGCGTTGTTGTCATCGATCAGGGTGAGCCAAGGGCATTACGTTATTGCGGCCTTTTTGGGGTATTTATCTTTGATTACGGCCCATCCGCTCTGGTACGGTATCGTCATTTTACGCTATAAGCAGCAGGTTCCCTTAAGCTTGCTATCGGTGCGAAGAGCGTTGAACCTGGCCATTTTTGTTGGCGGAATTGGCTTAATCGTTTGGAGCCTTTTCTTGCGTGTGCAGGATGGGACCATCTTGTTGCTCATCTTTGGGATGTTAGGCTTGACTGCCTTTTCGGTAGTGCGTCGCCCGCTGGCTTTGGCACAGGCGGAGACCAGTTGGATCAAGGAGCACATTGAGGGGATGGTCGGCACGAGCATCGCTGCTTATACCGCCTTCTTTGCTTTTGGAGGTCGCCGTTTTTTCGCCAGTTTTTTGACGGATTACTGGATGGTGCTACCCTGGGTTTTACCGACTATTTTAGGCACTATCGCTATTCGTAGGATGAAGCGAAAATGGGTGAAGGGGTAAGCTGCTATTTACAAGGAAGGCTTGCAAGCGTCAGGGCGGAGTTGTGAGTTTGGGCATTTGGATTTAAGCGCCTGAAATAAAGTTTCTAAAGCTATTGCTAGGCACGACTTTTTTCCTAATTTTGCGTCCCCGCGTTGCCCAGGTGATGGAATTGGTAGACATGCCAGCTTGAGGGGCTGGTGGCCGCAAGGCCGTGCAGGTTCGACTCCTGTCCTGGGCACCAAAACAAAAGAGAAGCTCTTTCGCGCAAGCGAGAGGGCTTTTTTATTGAAGATGAAAGACTATACGGTATACATTTTGCGCAGTACGATTACGGATCGTTTCTACATTGGCCAGACGCAGGATCTGGCAGATCGGTTGAGGCGTCATCAGTTGGGTTACGTACGTTCGACGAAAGGGCGAGGCCCTTGGGAATTATTCTGGTCTTACCGAGTAGCTACGCGTTCGGAAGCAATGGAAATGGAAGGAGACTTAAAGCGGCTAAAGAGCCGAACAGGGCTATTGCGCTATTTGGAGGATTTGGAATAGGTCAATCTTAGGCTACAAGCAGGCCCCGATCTAAGTTGCGCTCGCAGAGCGCGCTTAGCTCGAGGGTCCTCGCCACGGCCTGCAGCTATGCTGCGGGGCCGCGGCGGGATTCGACTCCTGTCCTGGGCACCAAAACAAAAGAGAAGCTCTTTCGCGCAAGCGAGAGAGCTTTTTTATTGAAGATGAAAGACTATACGGTATACATTTTGCGCAGTACGATTACGGATCGTTTCTACATTGGCCAGACGCAGGATCTGGCAGATCAACTTTGCCGGCACCAGTCGGGTCTGATTAACTTTGTATAAACCAAAGTTGCTGATTTTAGAGAAATTTTTATATTTGTCGGTATAAACATGGTTTAATTAAGTTTAAACCAGGGATTGAAACTTTTCGAACATGTCACATGCACAACACGGCCCCCAAGGGTCTCCCTCTACAATTATGCCAACTATTTATTAGGCTTATGCGTCTCGCGTAGGCCTATCCGTCGTGTTGGCTGAAGATATATGTTACTGAGTACGATTTGATTTTGAGCCGGTTCTAAGAGGGCCGGCTCTTTTTTATGGGAAGCGGGAAATAAAGCTATCTTGTTGGCAGTATAAAGACTGATTATTTGTACTTCCGCAGGTCCTAAGCCTATCCCGTAGATTTAGGATGCTCACATATCCCGCTAAGCTGAGAACCAACTTGCCGCTCAAGATTATAGCAGCTAAGTCTGAATTTTCCTATAGGCCCGGACTAGTGAGATCAAACCGTTTAACGAATTGCGGCGGCGGAATAGCTGAACTTATTGATGTATTGCCCATGATTTTTACCAGCCTGCAACAAGCCCAACTCGAAGGGCGAAAGCAACTGGCCGTCTTGATTGACCCTGACCGTACTAACCGCGATCTGATTCAGCAGATGGCGGGCTATGCAGAGCGTGGCTTAATTGACTATTTTTTCTGGGGAGGGAGTCTAGTGCAAAACGCGCAAGTCGACTATTATTTATCCTTGCTTAAGGCCTTGACGGATCGCCCTGTTCTACTATTTCCCGGTAGCCAGTACCAACTGAATGATAAGGCGGATGGACTGTTGTTACTCTCCCTTATTTCCGGCCGTAATCCGGAGTTGTTGATCGGCCAACACGTTCAATGTGCTGCTCGGATTAAGCAATCGAACCTCGAAGTAATTCCTACGGGCTATATGCTGGTCGATGGTGGAGCCCCTACCTCGGTTTCCTACATGAGTAATACCCAGCCCATACCAGCAAATAAACCTGGAATTGCCGCCGCTACAGCCCTGGCAGGCAGTTATCTAGGACTCAAAACCATTTATCTAGATGCCGGGAGTGGCGCTCCTAATGCCGTAAGCCCCGCTGTGGTGGAAGCGGTAAGGTCAGAGATAGAGCTGCCGCTAATCGTTGGTGGAGGTATCCGTGATGTAGAAACGGCGGCAAAGACGCTGAAGGCAGGAGCTGACCTGATCGTAGTGGGTAATAGTTTGGAACGCCACCCTAATTGGTTGCCCGCCTTGGCTAATGTCGTCCGTTCGGGCTCTAAGATTATAGCGTAACTCGGTCAAAAGAGGGATAAATAGCCAAAGTGCGCCTTGGGTGCCCCCAGATCAATACGTTCGTTGTTGCGCTTGCCAAGTGCGAGGCTGAAGGCAAAAACGCCGGCTCGGGTCTCAAAATTGATGCCGGCGCCAAACCCTAAAGGATAGTCGAAATCGATATTTGGCTGGGCGGTACTTCGACCGTCGACCCAGGCCAGGTCGCCAAAAGTGTAGAGATAGGCTTGCCCTCCTAGGGGCAGTCTGATTTCGGCCGTGGCCAGTAAGAAATTGGTAGCAAAAATCTCCTGCTCGGTAAATCCGCGTAATTGGCGGGCACCTCCCAGGCGGTACTGCTCGTTGGGGTAGATTTTGTTGTTGCCTAAAATGGCACCTCCACTGAGCGAGGTGTAGAGTATTGTGCCCAGCGGCCCGGGGCGGTATAGGTCTAAGCGGCCTTCTAGTTGATATTGGGTACTGCGGGTAGCGAGGCTATCGTAGAGATTTTCGACGCCTAATTCCAATAAACGCCCATTGCGTCGAATACGTCGACTACCAGCCCCAGCGCTGATTTCTAGTAAAATGCCGGATTGAGGGGCAAAGCGACGATCCAGTCGTTGCCGTTGTAGTTTGATGCCGAATAAGTTGCGACCTACGTCTAAGGTGTCTGGCAATCGGCTGGTACTGAGCACGCGTTGTGGGTCAAAGCCTAGGAGGTTGGTGCGCTGGCTGGACCAAAAAACTTCTATCCGATTATCGGCTTGCCAGCGGTAGGCGGCGGCGGCTCGCCAATTCAAATTCAGAAACTGGGTGTCTCGGCGGTAGAGTTCGGTCGCCAGGGAAATTTCGAAGGGGAGCTCCAGTAAGTAAGGATAATCCAACTCGATTTCCAGTTCCTGAGTCCGTGGTCGGAGTTGCTCAAAGCGGACGGCAATGCGCTCTCCGGCACCTAAGCTGTTTTGTAATTCACCGTTCAATTCACCCGTAATGAGCAAGCTGCCATCAAGACTGTTGGGCAATACCCCAATCACAAAATCGAAACGACTAGCCGGGCGGCGCTCCAGTGGTAGTTCGACGAAGGCGAGTTGGTCCTGGAAGGTAATACGCGGAGATTCACGTAGGCGGAGATAGGGCAGCTGCCGCAAGAGTTGGGGCAGCCGGCGGATGCGCCCTTCATCGTAAGGTTGTCCGGGCAATATGCCGAGATACTGCTCCATGAAATGGGTGCGGACGCGGGCCGTTTCCGGTAAGCGGATTTCGCCAATGGTGATGAGTGGTCCGAGTTTTTGCTGGAGTTGGGCGCTTAGTTGGCCGGGAGCTTTCCACTGAACATCGGTCAAGCCAAAGCGAGCAAAGGGATAGCCCGAGCGGGCGGCTTGTAGGGCGAGACTGTCGCGTAGTTGTTCCCAATCCTGTTGATGCAAGGCACGGCGGCGAAAATTACGGGGCCGGTAGCCTGCTCGTCGCAGCCATTGGCGCTTCACACTATCTGTTTGTAGCACTGCCCAGTTATAGGCGGGGCCACGGTAGAGCTGGACTTGCCAACGTAAAGAGTCTAGCTGATACAAGCTATCGACGGAGGCTTCCCAGTAGGCTTGCTCGCGCTGTTGAAGGACCCAGCTATTCAGATAATCCAGCATAGCGGTATCGGAAGGGAAGTCGAGTAACTGCCAGGGGGACTGGATAGTCGAATCAGCTAGTCGGTCGGCCCCCAGGGGTAATTCAGCGAGTGGGAAGTCGACTGCCTCTACGACCAGTTGTTGGGCCGACAGGAAGTACGGTACCAGAAAGAGCAGCCAAATCAGTAAGTTTCTGGAGAGCAGCAAGCTGGAGAGTTGTTCGATCAATTTACCAGTAAACTATACCGAGGCCGGAGAGGTTTGGGAATCCAAACCGACTCCGCCTCGAGTATATACTCGCTAGAAGTGGTTTGGGGTAGCCCAAACCACGTAGGTTTCGGTATAATAAAAAAGTTTAAAGGTAAATTAGTATTGCAGGATTAAGATTAAAAAGCGCGTGTCAGACAAAACGTGGGCG